>PBTY01000032.1 GCA_002729235.1 Rickettsiales bacterium
AATGGGGTGCTTGCTGTGTTGGCAGGCTGAGATGATACCCAGGAGTTATGCTCCGCACCTGATCCGGATAATACCGGCGTAGGGATTTTGAAGGCTTTCGCAGTNCTGCCAAAGCCTGGTTCATCTCCTCATTTCATTGAAAACNNNTAACCAATGATCGAGGAATTTTTCATGCAATTGACCTGGCTGCAAGGGCTGGGTACACTTTTCGGGATTGTGCAGGTAGTTCTGGCCCGACAAAACAACATTCATAATTACCTTTTTGGAATCGTATCCATTCTCATTAGTATTTGGGTGCTCTACCAGAGTGCATTGTACGCTGATATTTTGCTGCATCTCTACTACCTGATTATGAGTATTTACGGGTGGTTTTATTGGCAGTTTGGTCAGCAAAAATCAGAAGCACCTATTTCCACTTCAGATATGTCTGAGNACCTGAAAGCACTAGGGATAGTTTTAGGNTGTTTCNCTTTGATGAGCTATTGGCTATCATTTCACACCGATTCCGATGTGCCAATTTGGGATGCGGTCGTCAGTGCTTTTGCCTGGGCAGGGATGTGGCTCATGGCTAAACGCAAATTGGAAAATTGGATTTACCTGAACATTAGCAACATTATTTCGATTCCACTTTTAGTCTATAAGGAGTTGTACATCTATGCGGGGATGACCGTTTTCTTATTCATTATGGGAACATCAGGTTATCTGAAATGGAGAAACATCATGCGAAAAGAGGAAGGAGGCGTTTATGCAGCAGTTTAAAGAACATTTAAAAGATGCTCCTGTATTTAGCAAGGAGGTCTTAAAAAAGATATCAGATGAGAACCTTTGGAATATTTGGGTTCCGAAACAGTTTGGCGGATTAGAATTGTCCTTTATGGATGGATTGAAGAAGCTGCAATCATTGGCTAGATTGGATGGCAGTCTTGGCTGGACGGTTACGTTGTGTAGTGGAGCTAATTTCTTCATTGGCAATCTTCAGCCGGACGTGGCTCAGGAAATCTTTAAGTCACCAGCTATATTGGGAGGCAGTGGAGGAATTTTTGGAACAGCTACCAAAGAAGGAGATTCCTACAAATTAAACGGAATCTGGCGCTATGCAACTGGAGCACCATACTTAACACACTTTACGCTGAATGCTCGGATTGTTGAGAATGGAGAAGAGCAATTCAACGAGGATGGAACACCTAAATTTCTGTCGTTTGTGATTCCTGCAGACCAGGTGAAGGTCATTGAAGACTGGAATACGATGGGGTTGAAAGCTTCTGCTACACATTCGTTTGAAGTGAACGATGTAATTGCTGATGAGCGTTACAGTTTTGTTTACAACAAAATTCATCTGCCCCAGGATATCTTCAAAATTCATTTCTCTGTTTTTGCTGATCTGACACTCTGGGTTAACTATGTTGGAATGGCAGAGCATTATCTGGAAGAGGCAATGAAAGTTGCTCGAACAGAAGATTATGTGCAGTTAAAAAATGTGATAGCTCATGCAAATGAAAAGATCAATGAACGAGCAAAGGAGGTGATTTCCTTAATTGAAGCAACTGGTCAATTTAGCGATGAACTGATTTCAGGTGTTCATCATGATGCGGCTATTTCTGTGAAGCAATTGTCAGCTGCAATAATAGGTTTGCATCCATTGCTAGGAGTAAAAGCCAGCAGAGAAGATCATATCCTCAATCAGGTTTTTAGAGATTACTTTACAGGAACTCAGCATCATATTTTTACTAAGTCTGAATAAATGCAGCTCAAGGTGAGGGAATATGATACAATTAGTAAGAATTTACCGTTATTGTAAACGTATCACCGAATCATAGCCCCTTGAAACACCTAACGCTATTTCAACTAGCATTCTCTTTGATGTTCTTGATTTCCTGCAAAGGAGGTGAAGAAGTGGAATGTCCCGAAAGAGAATTACAGCAGATTCAATTTGATTTTGAATCGGAGCTCCAAGATTGGGTAGATTTAGGTGGGACGGTAGAAATGAAAAATGCTGGAGATGTTCAGATTACTTCAGATAGTTTCTATTCTGGTTCAAAAGCTGCGAAGTTCACGGTATCACCTGATTCGTATGTTAATAATGGAAACCGTGCTGAGTTGGCCTTTGATCAGCAAATCAAAGAAGGTGAAGTTACCACGTATGAATACAGTGTGCTAATTCCCTCTGATTATCAGGATGTCAATTCGCTCAAAGCAGAAGATGGTAAACCGAACTGGCAAGTCTTAGGACAATGGCATGATCAACCGGACATATGCCTGGGAGAAACCTGGAATGATCTCGGCAGCAATTCACCACCAATAGCCATTTACTACAGTTATCTGACTAAAGAAGATCCCGAATATCTTAAGATCCTATCTGGGTCTGAGATTTCAGAAATCTATGGTGCGGATCCGAATTGGGACAACGTGTCTGTTCTTACGTTGGATTATGGAGGCAAAACCATTGCCATTTCACAGATCGAAAAAGGTACCTGGTATCGGTTGAAATTCGATATCAAATGGTCGCAAGGTGATGATGGGCACATTCAAGTATGGATCAATGATGAGCCTTTTAGCGATGGTCTGGTAAGTGGTAGTAATATGCACAATGCCGCCTCGCATTACTTCAAGTTTGGTCTTTATCGTAATCCGACCATTCCATATACCAATTNGGTGTATTATGATGATGTGGTGATTTATTAATGCTGTTCTGATTNATCACAACTCTTTCTTTGTTCTATCTTTGANCGCNTATGGAATTAGTAAACAATCCATTNGGTCTAAGACTTGTGAATACCACTCGCTATGTGACTCCTTTACGTGAAGGAGGCTCTATGCCNGGNATCATNGANGCNGANGATGGCTTCAANTATGTNCTNAAGTTNAAAGGAGCAGGTCAGGGCACCAAAGCNTTGATTGCNGAACTNATNGGTGGAGAAATCGCNNGAATGCTNGGTTTNAATATGCCTGANTTGGTNTANGTAAACCTTGCAGAAGGATTTGGTCGTCTNGANGGTGATGAAGAGATTCAGGATTTACTNCAAGGAAGTGTTGGTCTCAANCTAGGCTTGCATTATCTGTCAGGNGCNATCACATTNGATCCAGTTGCTACGGATCTNGATGAGANNCTNTCTTCTCAAATTGTTTGGTTNGATGCTTTGTTGATGAACATGGACCGAACNGTNCGTAANACCAACATGCTGTGGTGGCACAAGGAGCTTTGGCTNATNGATCATGGAGCTTCGCTTTACTGGCANCATAGCTGGAACAATACCGATGGNAAGCANGCTTTNNCNATTGTNTCCAAGCACGTTTTACTTCATAAAGCNACNCANNTANNTNCAGTNGATGANGAATTTCGTCCNNTNNTNAGNGAGGAGGTCATTGATCGCATTGTCAATTCCATTCCGGATGATTGGTTAGATGACCGATCATTTGAAACAGCTGATGCTCAAAGACAAGTCTACAAGGACTTTCTAATTACTCGCTTGTCCAATTCTCAACTATTTGTAAAAGAAGCTGAAGATGCAAGACAATCACTTGTTTGAGTACGCCATCATTCGGCTGGTTCCATTAGTGGAGCGAGGTGAGTTCATTAACATCGGAGTAGGGCTTTACAGTTCTGGTCATCGCTTTTGTGATTGTCAATTTCATTTGGATATTGATCGAATTAATGCACTTTTCAAAGAAGTAGATGTAGAACTAGTTCAGCAGTACGTACACTCTTTCGAGAAAATCTGTAGAGGTGAAAAAGACGGAGGCCCAATTGCTCAATTGTCCATGCCTGAGCGTTTTCGTTGGTTGACCGCAAGTCGAAGCACCATTATTCAGTGTTCTCCCGTTCATATTGGAAATACCCAAAATCCGGAGAAAAGCTTGAAACGCTTGTTTGAAGAGATGGTGGGATTTAATCTTTAAACCTAATTACGCGGATTGCTAAACAAACCATGTACTTCCGCATCAATACGTTCTACGATGAAGGAGAAATCCTCTGGATTGTTCACGAAATCCATATTGTTAACATCAATAACGAGTAGGTTCCCCTCTTTGTAATCGGCAATCCATTCGGTATAGTGCTTGTTTAGGTTTTTCAGGTAATCGATACGCATGCCACTCTCATAATCTCTTCCACGTTTTTGGATTTGATTGACGAGTTTAGGTACGTCAGATTTGAGGTAAATCAAGAGGTCAGGTGCAGAAATGTGTTCCACCATACTGTTGAAAAGGGCCAGGTAAGTATGGTAATCCCGATCGTTCAACATCTTTGATTTGTACAGATTCATCGCAAAGATGTACGCATCCTCATAGATGGTTCTGTCCTGTATTGCAGAAATTTTTTGATCCTGAATGGTTTTAATTTGTGAAAATCGACTGTTTAAGAAGTGAATCTGTAAATGGAAAGCCCATTTAGGCATGTCTTCATAAAAGTCTGCGAGGTACGGATTGTCATCCACACTCTCAAATAACACGTTCATTCCATAATGATGTCCCAACTTCTCTGCCAGGCTTGTCTTGCCTGATCCAATATTTCCACAAATCGCCATGTACATACTGCAAAAATAGGAGAGCTGTAGGAGGGGACTAAATCTTCAGTGAAAATCTTTTCCACAAAAATAAAAGGCGACCAACGGGTCGCCTTTTTTTGATCTATTTTCTGTATTCTGCCTGACGTTCCACCATCCATCCGGGATACTGCTTCGATAACGGACTGATTGAGTCAATTTTAGACAACTCATCCTCAGAAAGATTAACCTCCGTGGAAGCGATATTGGCATTTAATTGGTCCAGCGTTTTAGCTCCAATAATCGTGCTGGTAATGCCTGGCTGATGACGTACCCACGCTAAAGCAATTTGCGCTACTGATACATGGTGTGCATTAGCAATCTCTGCCATTACATCAATCAGGTCATAGGCTATTTCCTTGTTGACAGGAGGGAAGTCAAAGTTGGCTCTTCTTGATCCCGCTTCCTTACTACCTTCTCTGGTGAACTTCCCAGACAAGAAACCACCAGCCAAAGGACTCCATGGGAAGATGGCTAGATTGTGATCTGCAGCCATTGGTACGATTTCATGCTCAATGTCTCGACCTGCGGCAGAGTAGTAGTATTGCAAGCCAATGAATTGGTGCCAGCCATTGTATTTTGCAATGGCTTGAGCTTTAGCAACCATCCAGGCTGGCCAGTTGCAAATGGCAACATAACGAACCTTGCCCGTATCTACAATGTCATTGAGTGATCTTACAATTTCCTCCAAAGAGGTCCTAGGATCTACTCCATGTACATATAGCACGTCGATGTGATCCATCTGTAGTCTTTTCAGGCTCGCATCTACTGAGTTGAAGATGTGGTATCTGGATAGTCCAACGTTATTGGGCTGCTGTCCCATGGGACCAAGCACTTTAGTTGCTATGACTACCTCATCTCTATTGATGTTTAGGTCTATCAACCCTTGTCCTAATAACTGCTCCGATTGACCAAATGAATAGACATTGGCTGTGTCAATGAAATTGATACCTGATTCAATAACCGCTCCAAGCATTTCATTAACTTCTTTTTGTTGGAGTTTCCCGATCTGACTCCACATGCCGGCATCCTGACCGCCAAACGTCATGGTGCCAAAGCATAATTCAGATACTCTCAGACCTGTGTTCCCTATATAGTTGTACTTCATTATTTTGTTGATTTGAGTTTTGGTTCACTTTTAGTAAGAGATCATCGTGTTAATTGATCTGTTTAGCAAAAGTGATAATTGAACGCCTTGTTCTGGTAGCCCCAATCAATCAAAAAATAGTAAAATTCAAACAATGCTAGGTATGTCGGAAACTACGAGGAGTAGCATCTGCTCGTTTCTTGAAAAAGGATATAAAATGGGATGGTTCTTCGAAACCCAGGCAGTATCCTATCTGGTTGACTTGCCAATCGGTATGCTTGAGGAGGATTCGGGCTTCTTGTTGAATCCGATCAGAAATCAATTGAGAAGTTGTTTTTCCTAAAGAATCTTTCAATGCTCTGTTTAAATGATTGGTATGTACTGCCAGGTTGTTGGCAAACTCAGCAGGGGCTCTTAGCTTCATCTTTTGTAGAGGAGATTCTATGGGAAATTGTCTCTCCAATAATTCGGTGAATAAGGCCGAAATACGTTCGTTTGCGGAGGAGTTGCCATACATGGAGACCTCTGCAGGCTTGAGTTTGATGGCTTTGTGAATTAATTGGATAACGAGGGTTTTGAGGAGATCGTATTTATAGCTGTAATCAGAGTTAAGTTCCTGAATCATTTGTTGATACAAATTCAGAACCTCCTGAGTTTGATCGGCTGGTAAACTATAAATAGGAATGTTTCCAGGTTGAAACATTGGGTAATCTTTCAGCGAACCAAAGTTGTTGAAGAACTCCTCAGTGAATACACAAAAATGCCCAGACTGATGGTCACTCAAGCGTTCCCAGTTGTAAGGGACCATTGGGTTTGCGAAGATCAGCGTAGATCCATCTACCTCAATCACTTTGTCTGCATAGTGATACCGATTTTGCCCTACGATAAAGCTGATTTTGTAATATTCTCGTCTGCTGTACGGAACAGGCTTAGGTTCTGAGCCTATAAAATCTTTATAATTGAAAAGGTTGAAGTGACCAACTCCATTTCTTAAACTATCTGGAATATGGTTGAACTTACGTTCGTAAAATTCTTCTAAACTCAATGGGTGATCCATAAAACAAAGTTACGTAATTCAAATAATTATCTGGATAGTGAATTATAGAAGAGGTGTATGGAAAATAATATGATTACCTTTGCTGAAGATTACCGTAACCACATTTTTTGAATCTCACTTAAAAACCAGCTAATGAAGATTCCCACTGTTTACGGAAGGTTGTCTCGATTTATTTGTTTCAAGGTATGTTTAATTGAAAGGAGACAGGCTTCACCTATTGAGTTAAATACGTCTTGTAAGACTATTGGGTTGTATGACGATAATCGGAGTGCGATTATCCGGCAATTGCTTAAGGAAAAGTCAAGATTACTAAAATTGAGTTTCTGGCCCTGGCGACGTGATTTATCCAAACGTCATAAAGCTATTAATCTCCAACTAGAAGCATTAGGGGTGTATCAAGGTAAATGCTAACAAGATGTCTTGTTCTATTTGTTAATATGGAGAGATTGATGCACAGGTGATCAATTAAGATGCTAATAGGCTTTCAATTTCTACTGCCAGATCCGGATATGTTCTGGAAACTATCAGAAGGTAGATGGCAATCAATGCTATAATGGCTATTAAACTGATGAAAATACCGAAGTAGCTTCGGAGTTGAATGTTGCTATCACCTTTTAAGCTGATGACAAGGTTTTCTATGTAGGTAGACGGAGAATAGTCAGATGTTAGAATTTTAATATCACTCTGAGAGGAATAGGCAATCATTTTATGCCAATCATGGATGTCTAAAGCATAGGATGACTGGCTTCTAATTGCCTTTTTATTGTCTTTTTGATCAAATAGATGATCTGGTGGAGTTTCACGGTTTTGTTTATGCAGGATTCCATAAAAGTAAATATCTGTTGATGACGGTATATAGTGCTCCTCTACTTTAATTTTTCTGCCTTCGATCAGATCATGGGCAGGAAAGTCCTCTAAACCCTTTTTGGTAAGCATTTGTAATAACTGACGACTATTCATTCGTTTTGAATCTGACTTAATATGGAAAGTGGTTTGATGCAGGCTTACAAAGCATTCTCCAGATCCATCAGATATCGAAAAGTACTTTTCATGACTTCTTTTTTGATACAACCCCGTCCAATGTCCTTTGGAGTTGGAAGTCCCGGGTTTCCACTGATAGATTGCCAATTCATGATATGCAACAGGAACTTCTTTAATCCAGGTTAATGACTTGCTTTCATCTATAACTTTAGCGATCAACTCTACAAAACCTTCATTTGCATTAGAAATCAATGATTTATTGGTTTCTCTACGCTTTCTAAGATTGCCTATCTGCCGGTTGATTTCTGCTATGAGAAATGAGATGATGGTACACAGTCCTGCAAATCCTATGGCTGCGCCAATTGGCAATATGAAAAAGGGAGGAACAATTAGAACTAAGAAAAGGAGACAACCTATTGCATTGCTTTGGTTCTTAGAAGGCATATTTTGGTGGTTTCTTTACAAGAAATGAAAAATATACTATGAATACAAGGAATAGTGAATATATAGGTAAATAAGATTATAAATTAAAATATAACCAAAATAGATTATATTCGTATTTATAATTGAAATAGGTTATAATGAAGGAAGCTGTATTAACTGGAGATGTCATTAATTCCAGGAATGAGCCTGGTGAAGTTTGGTTGCCAATCTTAAAGCAAACACTGGGTAGATATGGTCATGAACCAAAGGAGTGGGAGGTGTTTCGAGGAGATAGTTTTCAACTGAGAGTCTCGCCACAGGAAGCTTTGGAGGCAGCACTAGCTATCAAGCTTGCAATGATGCAGTTTGGTGATTTGAACGCCCGAATAGCTATAGGTATCGGAGAGGAGGGTTTTCAGTCAGATAAGATTACAGAATCCAACGGAGAAGCATTCGTACTATCCGGTAAGACATTTGATCAAATGAAGAAACGCACCCTCGCTCTTAGTGTTAAATATGAGCCATTTAATCAGTTGATGAATGTCATGCTGGATTTTGCTACTTTTCTGATTGATGGATGGAGTAAAAGTATTGTTAAGGTGGTAATCACGACTTTGGACCACCCGGAAATGAATCAATCAGAGATAGCGGCACTGTTAGGAGTCAGTCAGGCGAATATTAGTGAGACCTATTCACGAGCAGGACTTGATAAGGTCATGAATATGCTACAGATTTACAGGAAACTCTCAGCTACTCTATGATTCTTACTCTTTCACTCAAATTACTATTAGCTCACTTCCTGGGGGACTTTGTGCTGCAGCCCAAACGATGGGTAGAGGATAAGTTTGAAATGGGGATCAGATCCAAATACCTGTATGTGCATGGCCTGGTACATGGTGGGTTACTATTAACCTTCTTGCAGTTTGATTGGCAAATGTTTGGTGTGGCAGTGTTGATCATCACTCTTTCCCACATCCTAATTGATGGAGTGAAGATTAGCCTTGATAAGACAGGATCAAACGCATGGTTCTTTTGGCTGGACCAGATAGCTCATTTATTGGTAATTGCCTCGGTGATTTATTATTTGGTGCCGTTCACCATCAGTGGAGACCCGATTGTCAATGAACAAATCCTCATTATTGCTTTGTGTCTTGTATTGGTAACAGGTGTGTCATCCGTCATTCTTAAAATGATCATGGGTAGATGGGACCTTCAGCGATTCAGTATTGGCTCATTGGATAATGCAGGATTGTATATTGGTATTCTGGAAAGACTCTTTGTTTTCACCTTTGTGATCATGGATCATTGGCAGGCAATTGGCTTTCTGATTGCTGCTAAGTCGGCTTTTCGATTTGGTGATCTTTCCAAAGCTAAGAACAAGAAAATGACAGAGTATGTACTAATAGGCACGTTGATCAGCTTTGGTCTGGCCATTTTGGTGGGTCTACTTTACTTGAGGCTTACCTCATTTGTAAATAGTTAATCAATTACTTCTTTTATCCCTGTATAATCACCAGTCAGAATCCAATAAATAATCAACATTGATAGTGTGAGACTAAGGATTATGGTAATCCAGTTTCTGATTCGTTTCTGCCTTTTGATTTTCACCAGCAACTGTTCTACTCGTAGCGAATCTTCTTTACTAAGTGCTTTCTCGATTGTAGGTTGATGTTTGGTTTTGTAGCTGGCCAATAGTTCCCTTAATCGCTTGTTTTTCTTGAGCAAGTTCCGGTTATTCTTATTGGAATTAACCATCGAATCGATAGGACCACCGAATGACATTTCTAAAGCAAAATGGTACTATTAATATAACGAACAAGTGATGATGCAGTTCACATTTCCAGACATTAAATCAAACAGTTGGGTGTTTCAAAGGTTAAATAGTTGAACGAATTTTTAACACTATGGACATCAAGCACGAATTAGAAACACGAGTTAAGAAAATAGAAGATCTTATCGAATCAAAAGGTATTGGATCGAAACAGCTGGAGAAGGCAAAGAAGACACAGCATTATTTGAATATCACTGTGTTAGGGTTGACTGTTGCGGCTGTGGTAGGTATAGCCGCATGGCTTAGTGCGGGAGATGAGTGATGAAACAATATCCTTGAACGAATCAGTTAAAGTATTCACTAACAACTGTTACATACTTTCGTTCCACAGGTATTTGTTGATTATCAATAGAGATCTGTTTCGAATTATATTGCTCCACTTTGTTTTTAGCTACAATATAGGACCGATGAACTCTTACAAACCCTTCTGGTAAAATACTCTCTACGGACTTCATGGTCATCCTTGTGATGACCGTTTTTTTGTCTTTTCGATAGATTTTGATGTAATCCGATACATCGCGGTATTGGAGAGTAACTGGTTTCTTGGATTGAGAACACGCAGCCAATGCGCTCAAAATGATCAATACAAATAGGGTAGAAGATGTTGCTTTAGTCATTGCTTTTAATTCCTTAAATCACGAACCTAATGTACAATTGGACTAATCTAGTTTGAAATTACATGGGTGGTTGAATCCTGTTAAATTGATTTTTTACCTTATCAAAGAATACACCCACGAGAGAACGCATTTTCTGAACTTGAAAATGGCTTGATATTACTTCCCTATACAAAATATTTGAATTGGTTTTAACTTGCTGTATTTCAGTGTGTTGCTAAAGTAATAGAAACGAATTAGCAACAAAAACAGCTGAGTATTAGCAAAATAAGGGATAAGAAAGGAAAATTAGAGCGGAGCGGACATAAAAAAACCGCTCCACAAAGGAAGCGGTTTTTATCGAAAACACCAATCGCTTTACGCAACTGTTACAGAGCCTAAATAAACGCTGTTAGCGACTTTAGTTCCGTCCTCTGACACAAACCCTAAGAAGACTTCAACGTCTTCTCCTGAGTACTCAGGAGGCACTGGAATGGTCGCTGATCCGGCAGACCTTGCTGGTCCCGCAGTGGTGAACACTGCTTCTCCTCTGGTAGTATTCAAAAGAGCAATCAGAGCTTTGTCTGTTGCCAATGCACTACCACTTCCTGAATTGTCTGTCCAGGTTGCTTCCACGTTTCCAGCACTTGGAGAACTGGCAGCACCGTTTGACGCTCCGGTTAGATTACCGCGAGTAACTAATGCATTTGCATAGTCAATCATGAAGTTTGGATAAGCTCCGGTAATCGCATTGTTCAGGTTGTAAGACATAGCCGCATTGAACTGGGTCATTTTGTTAGCATACAACTTGAAACCGACTCTCAGGAAGTCTGTCATAGGTTGCAAGAACTGCAAGACGGTTGAGAACTTAGAACGCTGGTCAACTTGACCTTCAGTTCTTGGGTTCGCTACACTGGAAGGTTTGATGCGCAGGTAATCGATGCCCTTCCAAGTTCCACCGATTACATTCCCTACCTGGCCTGATACACCACCGAGAATACCCTGATTAATTTTTCCCATCTCTTTACGATTTTTTAGGGGTTAAACATTTGCTTGGACTTGACACGGACTTACCATGGATTTGCCCTTCGCCAACTAAATTACTTCAAGAATTAGGCGGTAGTTCTCTCTTTGGTGTTGTTGCGTTTATGTGCTTTATTTTGCTTTTGTTGCCCTGTTCTTTTGGCAGGTCAAGGATTTATCCTGCGCCTGAATCTTTCATCAAGTCATAAAATATGGCTTGTCGGGCAGTATCAATCGTCTTTAAAGCAACCTTGATTTTTTGCTCATTGGTGTCGAGTAGTCGTAGGGCATGAATAGCCTTTTGAAATGCCTGGGCTTTACAGCTTGCCTTAGTTGAACTTTCCCGGATCAGCTTTCGGGTTTCATCAATTGTCACGAATGGAATTACGGAACCTTTCAGAAAATGATGGAAGGATTTTGACTTCCACAATCCGAAGCAGAGCCAGTAGAGAAATTCCATGTCCTCTTTGTTCTCGATAAGGCAGACAAAGCAATTCGGGCAAGGTTGGTTGAGCGGTTTTCCGCTGTTCAGTCCTCTGTTCAGGATGAAGAAGTGCGGCTGATTGTAGCTGCCATCTGGTCGGTGGGTTTTGATGCGAAACGATTTCATACAGTGAGCCATTAAAGTTTTGCTCGCTGCGCTTCGCACACATTTTTTCAAAAGAGAAAAGAAAAAAGGGAAAAAAAGAAAAGAGAAAGCTGTCTTTCAGGCGGGTGAGGGTCGGCTGTCAAGGTTTTTGGAAAAAATACTACCTGAAGGGTGGAGATTTTTTTCAAAACCCGGAGGGCTTGACCTTGACTGTCCGAAAGTGCGGTGGGCATGTGCGAACCCGCCTATCTTTGCTTTCATCTTTTTAAAATTTTCCCTGTACGAGTAAAAAAAAGAGCCCCCTAAAAAGGGAGCTCTGAAAGGCACAACTCGAACCAAAAGACACGTAGCGTATAATCTGTGATGCCACAACGCTGAATGCCTGCATGGAACGGAAGACCTGAGGTGCGAACGCCCGCCAGCAACCACCGGCTGCCGCAACGGACTCTAAATAATAACTTAAACATAATGCCCTCGCACTACAGGACGGTGCGATTGCAGCAAGGGCTGTGGGAAAAAAATACTACCCGCAGGGTGGAGATTTTTTTTCCAAACAGGCGTAGCGAACCCTTGCAGCTCTCGCATCCGCATGCCTGTAACTTTGCTATATGTTTGAGTTATTTATTATTCCGGAATCAGGGCATTAAGAGGGATAGGAAAATTGAAGTATTATTAGATCAGGAGGCAATAGTTACCATCAGTTCCATTAATCCGATGAATGCCACAATCAGAATTTTAACACATAAAGGACTATCGGTATCTGACTTTTAAACTTTCTCTTCATCCCTGGGGAAATCAAACAATAGAAGTAATCAAACAACTGCTTCATAGTTGAGGAATATACTTCAATCGGAGTGGGAATCCGAGCGGGAAACGCAGGTAAACCAAGGCGAAGCCATTTCTGCGAGCCGCCTGCGAGCGGAGCAAGGGTGGTGGCTGCAAAAGCCCGAAGAATGAGGGCGGCAGACGCCTACCGTTTACGGCAGGGCTGGCGTGTTTTTTTGCTTTCGGGTCGGCAAAGGCAAGGGTAGCGACTGAACGGAACGAAACGATTTAGGGGAAGGAATGGAGCAATAACTGACTGCAATGGTGTTGGCTGTATTTGTTATCTTTTATCGCACAACAAATACATTGAGGAAGGATTGCAGGCAGATTGCGGAATGACGGTGGGTTGGTTCGTGGAGTGAAGAGAAGGAGCTACTCTTGTGTGCGGTGCTGAAAGTGGCTGAGTTGAAGGAGTGAGGAACGAATGACTGAAACGAAGCGACTGTAGGCACAGGGGAAATTGCAAAAAACATGACAGCCCGATCAGCCCGCAGCGACCCGCAGGCGAGCAAAAACAATAAGCAGCGACAGACCCCCAATAAAAAATATTGTGAGTGTAGCGAACACCTTAGATGGGGTTTGGGGGGATGAAGTAGCTGCGAGTGAGGAAGGAGAGAGTGTGTGAAGCAAAACAAGTGAACGGCAGGTGGCGAGCACCCACTGGAGCGCAAGACACCTGGCAAGTGAACGGTATATGCAAGGGCGACCGAAGGGAGTTCATTTTACCCTTGCAGATATGTTTTTGCGGAACAAAACGGAACGACTGACGAACACCGCTTTACCTGCGTTGGGGAGTGCGTTGGAAAAGCAAGTGTGGCACGGTATGGAATGTAGCGTAGCGGAATGGAATAACGGGCTACTCTTGCTATGCGGTGCTGGAAGTGGGCGAATGAAGAGAGTGAGGTACGAACGAACGGAATGAACCTACTGGAGGCACATGGGGGAAGAGATGGCCCAACTGGAACTAAACTAAACTACCCTTATAAGATTATTTTCTATTGTTGGTTGATTAAAAATCTCCATTTTAGTGTACCTAATTGCCGGGATTGGAAAATCCCGGCTGCTTCTTATCAAATTAAGATCATTTCCTTTTTTGTGTATGGTCAAGTGCAGCTCTGAGCCCTCTCGCAAGTTTTTCCACCTGGCCTGTACCCCAATAGTGCAAGAAGAAGATTCGTGGTTCCTCATGCACCATGTGGTTGTGAACCGCAACTACTTCAATGCCGTTTTCTACCAAAGCTTTGATAACAGGGGCTACTTCATCGGCAAGCATCGTGAAATCCCCTGCCACAGCTGCTTTTTCAGGAGTTCCCTGCCAGCTTGCCCAGGTATTGAAGCCCATGAATGTACTCACCGGAGCGCCATGCTCGGTCAAATTGACATCCGGTCGGCCGATCACTACCTTGTACACACCCCTGTTCATGCTTCCATTATAGCCTAATATATCTGCAATCATTGCAGTGTCCAGGGTATTCTCCACATCCGTCTTGGGACCATCAGCCGGGTTGTTTCCGCGCACTTCCTGCACCTTATCAAATACCGCTTTTACACTGGCAGCCAAATCTGCTTCATCACCCATACCTCCGATGTGCATATACATCACATTGGGACGGTTTCTGACAAAATGGTTGTGAATAGCGGTAATAGTGAGGCCCTGCCGGATCACCTCCTGCTGAACGGGCCAGAGGTCAGTTTCCGTAACCACAACATCACCCATCAGCATGGCCCCCTGTGCTGCCGGGGCAAAGGCCGCCCAGCTTCCCAGTCCCATAGGAGGGATGATCTGAAAGCCATCTACAATGATCTTAAGATCATTTTGCGGGATGGTGACTTTGTATTCGCCATTGTTTTCGGTGCCTTTCAAACCTCCCAAGGCGTTCTCAATGACCTGAATATCCAGAGACTCCAGTTCTATTTTCTCAGCATTGCGAGCAGCTGAGGGAGCGTGCATTTCCTTGTCATTCTCACGCTCTTGCTTTGGAGAACAAGAAAACAGCAATAAGCAAACTGTGATGGCAACCAGGGTGCTTCTTTGAATTTTGGTGATCAATATCATAATATCATGTTTTTTATAATGTTAAAAATTAGTAGTCTATTTAAATTTCTGTATTTCAAAATCATCAAAGTACGTCACGGCATCTGCTTTTGTCCAGAAACCCACTTTACCGGCTTTTGTGAAGGTTTTGTCCTGCACTTTGAAAAGTTCTTTATCCTCAAGAAATACCGTGAACACATCGTCTTTTACAATTAATTTCAGCGTATGCCACCGGTTTCCCATTGGCGGAACATCAACTCCATAAGTCCTTCCTTTACCCACCAGCGGCAAGTCTGTGCGTTTACCGTTTTCTACCTTGTATAATACTACATTGTTTTCGAGCGGATTGGCCCGCACTACGTAGTAGTTGTTCTTATCCGTAAACCGCCAAACAAAGCCGCCTCCCTGATCATGGTTGCCTGTAACGCCTTTCAGCCGGACGGTAAGTACCATGTCTTTTGCCGTAATGTCTTTATTGACCACTATATTAAAATGATTGTTGGGATTGTCGCTGTACAATTGTGCCAGCACTTTATTTCCATTATCCTCTGTCACTTTCCATTCCGTGCCGCCCGATCCGGTATAGTATTCCGACCAGTCGTCCGGCAGTTGACCGGCAGTGTAATTCTCAAAATCAAACCGGGTTGTTTCAGTGGGTTTTACGGAATCAGGAAATTGCGCCTGTTCATTGATTTCCTGGATTTGTTCTTCCGAGTGCCT
Organism: Rickettsiales bacterium; assembly: GCA_002729235.1. GTDB lineage: Bacteria > Bacteroidota > Bacteroidia > Cytophagales > Cyclobacteriaceae > Marinoscillum. The sequence goes on from PBTY01000032.1 coordinate 15,706, forward strand.
TGATGTCGAATTACCACATGCAACCGTTACCAAAACGGATGCGATTATGGGCATTAAATAATTTACTGTTGTTTTCATAATTCCTCTCTTCAAGTTTTTAGAAATGATTTTACAAATTCAGATGAAGAACGGCTGACTTCTTCCTTTGATCCGGCAGCCTCTATTTTTCCGGCATTCATGACCACTATGTAATCACCTGTGTTCATGGCTTCTTTCTGGTCATGTGTAACATACAGCATAGTGAACTGTTGCTGTCGCTGAATGTCTTTCAAATGCCCAAGTATGCGCTCTTTTAAATGAGCATCAATATTGGCTAGTGGCTCATCCATCAGGAGTATCTTGGGTTGCAGNACCAGCGAGCGGGCAATGGCCACCATTTGTTTTTGTCCGCCCGAAAGCTGATGCGGGTATTTCCTGGCTTTATCGCTTATCCCGAATAATTCGAGCCATTCAAATATTTTTTCTTTGATGTTTGCTTCTTTGCTTTCCTTCAAGGCAAAAGCAATGTTTTTGTACACCGAAAAATGCGGCCAAAGCGCCAGATCCTGAAAGACAAAACCAACCTGACGTTGATGAGGTGGGATAAGGATGACACCCTTTTCGCTTACTTTAACTCCGTCTATTTTTATCACCCCGCTGGAAGGCCTCTCCAAACCGGCAATTAATCGCAGCACAGTGGTTTTACCACAACCGGAAGGACCCAGCAGACAGGTTGTTCCCCCTTGCTCAAAAGAATAGGAGAAATTGTTCAACACTTCTTTATCTCCATAGCAATGGGTGATATGTTGCAGGATGATCTCAGGCATATTGATATCTTTTGAACAACCATTTTCCAGCCACAAAAAACAGCGCGATCAATGCTATGGTTACAGCCAGATTGATCAGGGTCATGCTGCTGGTAAGGGCTTCCGGTGCATTGGCGCTGATGGTGAATGTTTTGACCGGCATCAGCTCCATACCGGGAGGATAAACCAGCATGGTAACCCCCAGCTCTCCCAGGCTTAAAATGAAGGATAGAACAAATGCGGCAAATAATGATGGTACCAATAAAGGCAGATTGATCTTCACAAATATTTTCCAGGAAGGTATGCCCATCACAAGGGCTGATTCCTCCAAAGAAACCGGTATTTGCCTGATACCATTGCCGATGATCCGGGAAGCGATAAAACCAAACTTGCCGAGATAGGCAAGCAGCAGAATTGCGGTAGTGCCATATATAAAATTCATGGCAGGCAGATTATAATACCTTATCAGGGCGATGCCCAGCACGGTAGAAGGAACAATAAAAGTCAGTAAAAGCAATACATTGGGCAGCCGGTTTCCCATACGGTCTTTAGCGTAGGCCGTCCAGAGGCCAACAGATGTCAGCAATAAGGTGCCCGACAGGGCAAGTTTTACCGATTGCAGGGCAGCCGGACGCATCAGTATCCATGCTTCCCTGAAGAATAAGGTTCTTCCGCTCAACGACTGTATTCCCAGCATAAAGACAGGTATCAGCAAAACCATTATCAACAATAACCAAAGCAAAGCGTGAAACAAGGCTTGCCGCTTCTGGATATTGTATTTTTTGGGCACGCCTCCCTTTACCGACACGGAAAAGAATGGAGCATCTGAAAGGTAGCGGGCTTCTGCCAGCATAAGCAACAGGCATATAAACAGCAATAAAACAGATTGCCCGATAGCCAAGGGGAAATTATACAGGGCAGAAAACTGGGTAAATATCTCAGTGGTAAAGGTGCGCACGCCAAAGAAAGCAGGAACTGAAAAGTCACTGAGACTGAATATCAGGACGAGCAGGAACGAGATTGTTAAGGCAGGACGGATCAAGGGGAGGACAATTTTCACCACCATTTTCCTGAAAGGCATCAGCATTAATCCGGCTTCTTCATAACCGGCATCTACTTGGGACAGTGCACTTCCGGTAATGAGCATCGCCAAGGGGAAAAAGACTATGGTATGTACCAGGATCACACCTGCATCTGAATAGATGGCAGCATTATTTCCAAATAGCCAGAAAAAACCATCTTTCCAGGCCACCGCAAAAATATAAGGGGAAATGAGTAAAGGCAGTAGCAGCGCCACCTTGTAAATGCCGATGAAAGCAAACCGCAGTTTGTAGAGAATAAATCCACATACCGTTCCTGTGAAGGTGGCAAGCAAAGCCACTATACCAGATATCAGCAGGCTTTTGCCAACAAGAACCAATGTCTCCCTGCTAATGGAAGACAAAAGCGCTGACTTATCTTCACCACTAAGCCATTGCAGAAGCAGTAATACCAGTGGCAACCCNAGCAGCAGAAACAGCAGCAGTGAAGGAACCATCCGTATAATATGCCTGACTATTGCTCTGTCCATGCTTTTAGCCAAGATTGTATTGCTTCCAGTTTATCAGAAGTCTCTTTGTAATCGATTTTCATCGGTTGAATGTTATCCAATGAAGGAACATTTTGCGGCACTTCCGTTCCTTTGATCAGCGGCATCTGTGCACAGGATTTGGCCAGTTTCGTTTCCGTTTCCCGTGTCAGCAGGTAGTTAATGAGCTTTTTCCCGTTTTCATTTTGAGGCGAACCTTTGATAAGACTAAGCGCATTGGGCATGATGAGCGTCCCAATGCCATTTTCCTGTTGATCCAGGAAGATATAATCCACCTCATCACTTTCTTTTTTGGCTTCAAAAGCATCATCGGTATCGGTGAGGCCAAAGGCCAATTCTCCGTTCATCACCCGCTTTTTAACGTCCCCATTGCTGGCAGCTATCACCACTCCATTGGCTTTAATATCATTCACCCACTGTTCGGCTTTCTCATCGCCTAATGTCACAAATAAAGCAGCCATGTGGAAAGTGGTGGTGCCGAACAAGGGGTTGGCAATGGCAAACTGATCTTTGAAGCGGGGTTTTGTGAAGTCGAGAACAGACCGGGGCAATGAATCAGGAGAGATAAGCGTCTTGTTGTAGATCAGCACCCTGGCCCTGGCTGAAAAACCAATCCAATGGTTATCCTTTTCTTTGAACTGGGCAGGGATGAGACGGGTCTGTTCCGATTGATATGCTTCGGTGATACTTTTGGACTGTAGCACCCCGTTGCGCACCGGGTCACCGCTCCAAAATACATCGCACCGGGGATTGTTTTTCTCTGCTATCAGCCGGTTCATCACTCCGGTGGATTTGGTTTCTTCGGTATCGTACACCGCTTTTACTTTAATGCCGGTTTCTCTTTCAAAATCCTTCAATACAGGTTCCGAAAAGACCTGGTCAACGGTGCTGTAAACGGTTACTTCATCGGGTGGAGGGTTACATGCCGTGAGTAGCAGGCAAATAGTGGTGAATAGGATTGTTAGTTGTTTCATAATCCTGAAAGCTGGAAGTTGGGAGTAGGAAGCTGGAGTTTCATCATCATTGTAGTTTTTTTCGGTATGCAATAATCATATTCATCAAGTCAAATGCTGCTTTATAATTGTTCTGAAAGACATCTTCTGCCATGTACTTTCTCCGTTTTGCTTTGTGAAGGCAAGTAACTACTTCAGCAATAGACCGTATGGAATAACCCAAGAATTTGCTGTTCTCCTTGTTCGATTGAAGTATGGAACCTTCTGCAATGTTCAGAGCAATCGAATCCACTGCTCTCCGAATCTGCGAAGTCAGGTTATATATTTCGGATTTGGGGGATTTATCTGCGATCTGATAAACTTCCTCTCCCAAATTCATAGCGTTTTGCCAAATGAGTAATTTTTCAAATTTAAAGCTCACGTTTACTATTTTTATTTTGACTTAATCTGTCAAGCTATTTCAGGACATGACATGATATCCCAACTTCCCTCTTCCCTCTCCCAACTCCCTTCTAAATTACAAATCTCCAAATCAATTTCCCCAGGATGGTTGTCCTTTCAAGTTTCCAATCATTCCCTGATGTATCATAGGCCTGGTTGACAATGAAAAAGAAATCAGCCCCGATAATCGGTATCCATTGCAAACGAAAATTGAGGATGGCCTCCTCATCTTCGCTGTTCCACTGTGAAAACAATGATCCAAACAAATTCGGGTTGACTGCATATTCCATCCGGCTTCCGATCAGGTCGGTATCAAAGCTTCCTTCCGGTAAGTCAATCCAGTTTTTCTCATAGTTAGCGCCTATTTTAAGATAGCGGCTGGCTCGCCAGGAAAGTTCGTATGTACTTTCGGTACTTTTGCCTGTAAAGAAATCTCCCCAGTTTATTCTGGAATACACCGACCAGGTGCGACCACTGAATGTAGCGGCTTGTATTTCCATCCGGTTGTACCAGTAATCGCCTTCAGGTATGGTAATGCCTTCTTTGATCTCAAAAGGTTCACGCAAACCTTCTGCCTTCCTTTGCAGGTTAAACTCAAAAAATTCCCCGCTGCGTGTTTCAAAGCCTAATGGCCGGATTTCATAAGAGAACGATTGCAGTTCCCCTGTATCATCAAAGACAAAGTAGTTCATATCAAGCCCCTTAAAGCTGAACTGCCGTATCCATTTCAGAAAGTTTTTAGGCCGGGGCTTCCATTCGAGTTCTGCATAAAACTCCTGGAAATTGTCCCTGCGCAGGAAACCCACCTCCGGGTTGAAAGCGGGAGCGCTTCGTTGCCAGGCCATATCAAATTCCACTTTGTCGTTGGGATAGCTCAGATAGATGCGGTGAGCATTGGCTTTAGAATCATAATTATCAGAATTAATATTTTGAGTAAAAGAAGCTCCAATATTCAAATTTTTATCACCGAATAGCTTGGATGTACTGTAAAGCCCGTAGCCACCGGTAGTGCTGTGCCAGCGTCCATTTTCGTATTTATTGGCAGACAGAATGCCTATGGAGGATTGTTTCATCACATCCTGACGCCAGCTTACCACTGAGTAGTTGGTGGACGGAATGCTGTCCCGGCTTGCTGTCTGCATAGACAATGCTCCCAGGGTGGAATTTTTTACTTTACCCAGAATCCTTGCCCCGGCAATAATGGGTACGGTGGAACGGTCTTCGGCCAACCCAATCCTCCTGCTATAAAATGGGATAATGCTATTTCCCATTCCCATATCAAAATAGTCCTGTCCTTCCAGGAAAAACTCCCTGCGCTCCGGGAAGAACAGGGGAAATCGGGTCAGGTTGATCTGTTGCCGGTCGGCTTCCACCTGCGCAAAGTCAGTGTTTAGGGTAAGGTTCATTCGGAGGGTGGGTGTAATGAGGTAGTTAATATCGCCTCCGGCATTCCATTGCCCTTCTTCCTGACCCGGTGTAAATTCACCCCCGCCAATGGTATAAGGTTTTATCTCAATAAAATCCTTGCTGACGATACTATCCAGGCCAGCCAGGGTACCTGCCCTGTTCAACAGTTCCAGTTCGGAATCCCGTGACCAGCCCTGCCAAAGCAGTTGCTCACGCTTTCTGCGAATATTCCGCTCAAAGTTGATGCCCCATATCTGCTCCTGTGCATCAGTGGGGAATTTTAAAGTGGAAAAAGGGATGGCTATTTCTGCAAACCAGCCTTCATCGGTAATAGTGGTTTTGGCATCCCAAACGCCATTCCAGAATTTATTAAAAGATTCACCGTTATTGAGAACCTGCGCATCCGCTCTTGCCGCATTGGGATTGATAGCAAACAGGAATCCGTTGCGGTCGTCATTGTAGGTATCAATGATCACCTCAAAATTGTCTTCTCCTCCCCAGTCAAAGTCTCTTTTCATCTCGCGGGCTATTATCTTTTGAGGATTCCTGTCATATCCCCAAAACCCGATGTACAGGGTTTTGGCAGTATATAGAATCGCAACTTCTGTTCTTTCGGTAGCCGGTTCACCAATGTTCAATTCCCGCTGTGTGAAATTGTTGATATGTACGGCTCGCTTCCATACTGCTTCATCCGGCTTGCCATCAAGCTGAATTTCTTCCTGAACGTACTCTGCGTAAATCGTATCCGGTTTACTTGTTTGGGCTTTGCAAGTAGCATAGCAAATGGCCCAAACCAGAAACGTGATAAAGAAACGGCCCATACAAACGGAAGTTAGTTGATAGGCATTCCCTCTGTCATTTCTTCATTGGGCTGCAAGAGGATGTGATCCCCGGCATCAAGCGCGCCAAACACCTCAACCGTACTTTCGTTTTTCATGCCTGTTTTTACTTCTACCCATTTCAGCTTACCCTCTACCACCTTTCCCACAGCTTTTCTACGGAGGGTGGTCAATACAGCACTTTGAGGTACCCACATACTTCCACCGGTTCGCTGAATATGTAATTGTATTTCTGCAAAAAGCCCTGCATTCAACTCACCTTTTTGATTGTGCACGATAAATTCCCACATCTCTGTGCGGGTGTCCGGATCGATGCTTCTGGCTCTCCGGTAAAAATCTGCATTGAACAATGTCGCGGGAAATGGCTCTACTTTAAATGTCACAGCGTTCTCCGCCACAGAACTTCCGGTCAAGGCTTCCGGCACCGGTACCTTTAACCGCAATTTTTGATTGTTTTCGATCACCAACAAAGGGACACCATTATTTCCTCCGACAAGATTTCCCGGATCGGTATTCCTTTGGGTGATCACTCCGTTGAAAGGTGCCCGGATGGTAAGATAATCCAGCAATTGTTGCTTTGCCCTGGCGGTATAATCTGCTGCCACCAGCCGGGTGCTGTCAGCCATAGCTTTGTTCTTTGCTTTGATCAGGTCGGATTCTGAAACCGTACCAGGCTTTCCGGAGGCTTTCACCAACCGCTCAAAGACATCTTTGCTGCTCAAATAATCTGCTCTGGCAGACTCTACCTCGCTACGGGCTTCAGCATAAGCTGCCTTTACTTCCGGTGCTTCTATTTTTATCAGGACTGCTCCTTTTTTTACTTTATCACCAATATCCACCAGCACCTCGCTTACATATCCCTGCACCCTGGCATTCAGCCCGGCCTTTTCAAAAGCATGCAACTCTGCCGGGAGTGTCAGGGCCTGTGGGGCATTTTCGTAACTCACTGTTATTATTTCCGCTTTTTTTGCCGGCCCACCTTTGCTTTCCATGTTGCTGTTTTCAGCTTTATTCGAACAGCCAGAAACAATGGCCATATATAAAATTGGTAGGATGTATTTTCTCATTATGTTTAAACTTTACTGTTTTTTCTGGTTTCATGTAAATTTTACTACTGTCCAAAATAGGCGCTCTGCTCATCGTCCGGATCGAGTGATATGCTCTTATAGTGTTTTCTTCCCGTAAGTTGCCAGTAAACGGAAGGCAGGATGAACACGGTGGCAAACACGGAAAACAGCAACCCGCCAATCACGGCTATCCCCAGTGGGGCGGTTTGCTCGCCTCCCTCGCCCAGTCCAAGCGCCATAGGAGTCATACCAGCTATCATGGCAATGCTGGTCATGAGTATGGGTCTCAACCGATCCTTTATTCCTTCCAGGTGTGGGTTTTGTCTTTGATCTTTCCGATATTGCTCGGCTATGGTGACAAATAAAATGGCATTGGCCACCGCCACCCCTATGGCCATGATACTGCCCATGAAAGATTGAATATTGAGCGTGTTCCCACTTATCCAGATAAGAAGGAAGGATCCGGCTATGACGGCAGGAACAGTAGATAGCACTGCGAAGGAAAGCCGGAACGACTGAAAGCTGGCTGCCAGTAGCAGAAATATTACAGCTACTGCCAGCAAAAGGCCGGTGCTCAGTTCATCAAAGGTTTGGGTGAGAGGTTCTGCGAGTCCTCTGAATTTAACACTCATCCCGGCAGGTGGTTCACCCATTGCATTCACCTCATTACGTAGGGTTTTAATGGCGCTTCCCAGGTCTTTGTTATGCAGGTTTCCTGTGATGGTGATGAACCGTTGCTGGTTAAGGCGGTCGTATTCCCCAATCACGGTAGCCGGTTTCCATTTGCTCACGTCACCCACATAGACGGTTTTTCCATTTTCCGATTTAAGCGGCACCTTTTCGATATCACCGGGTTGATCTACCATATATTGTGGAAACTCTACCTGTACTTGATAAGCATTACCCGATCCGGCATCCAGCCAGTAATTGGGCTGGGTGAAACGGCTGGAAGAAGTGGAGGCCGTTACCGACCGGCTGATGTCTTCAATGGTAAGGCCCAACTGGCCGGCACGTACACGGTCGTACTCCAGGTCAATGGAAGGATAGTTCAACGGAATGCCAAACTGTACATCCCGCATAAAAGATAACCCTTCTATTCTGTTCTTTATTTCTTCAGCAAATTTTCGTGATTCAACAAGGTTTTTACCCTGCACGGCAATTTCCACCGATGTATTGGCCCCCTGGCTCATCACCTGGTCTACCAGGTCAGCAGGTTCGAAAGAGAGGCGCATTTCAGGTATGGTTTCCGCTATGCTTTTCCTGAGGGTTTCTTTGAGGACGTCCAAGTCTTGTCCTGTTTCTTTCAGCTTGATCTTGACAACTGCCTCATGCGGACCACTTGTCCATAGAAAAATAGTATTGACCGGGTAGCTCGGAGGCTGGATGCCGACAAATGCTGAAGTGATCTCTACATTTTCTCTACCCACCACCTCGTCTACTACCTCCAGGAATTTTTTTGTTTTCTCTTCAGTGTTTTCGATACGGGTGCCATCGGGCATCCTTAACCGGACTTGCAACTGTCCGGAGTTTACTTTTGGAAATATCTCTGTGCCGGTAGACTGCCAAACGGACGCAAGCATAGCAATAATGACTACCAGGTAAATACCGATGGCCCATCCGCCCATGTTTGTGATACCTTTTGTATATCCTGTTACCCGGTTTCTAAACCGTTGAAACTTTCCATCTTCGTTTTTAGGAACATGATCTTTCAAAAACCAATTGGAAAGAATGGGTACCATTGTTTGAGAAAGCAGAAAAGAGGCGATCATGGCAAAACCTACCGCCAGCGTAAGCGGTAAGAACATGGCCCTGGGCGTGCCGCTCATAAAAAAGGACGGGACAAATACGGCAAGGATGCTGATCAGGATGAGGAGTTTGGGCAAGGCAATTTCTTTGCAGGCATCCAGAATGGCCCGGGCCTTCGTCTTGCCCATTTCCTGATGCCGGTGGATATTTTCAATCGTCACAGTCGATTCATCTACGAGAATACCTATCGCCAGTGCCAGTCCGCCTAACGTCATGATATTGATTGTCTGTCCGGTCAGATAGAGGCACACTACTGCCGATAATATGGCAAGCGGTATGGTGAGAACCACAATGAGTGCACTGCGCCTGTCACCCAGGAACAGCAATACCATTAAGCCGGTAAGCACTGCTCCCAATACCCCTTCAAAGGACAGGGTTTTCAGGGAGTTGATCACGTAACCCGACTGATCAAATTCATAACTTACTTTGATGTCATCCGGCACAGCCGCCTGCATTTCCGGCAGGCTTGCCTTTATGCGCTTGACGACATCCCAAGTGGAAGCGCTCGCCCGTTTGGTTACCGGAATATATATGGAGCGGCTTCCATTGATCAGGGCATAGCCTGAAGCCACATCGGATCCGTTTTGCACCTCGGCTACATCCCTTACGTATACAGCGGGTCCGGAACCTTTCTTTAAGGGGATATTGGCCAGCTCCTGAATATCACTTACCACCGTATTCTGATTTGCGATCAAGAGTTTGTCCGCTGTCCGGATGTTGCCGGAGGGAGATATGGTGTTGCCTTTGGCAATGGCCATAACCAGTTCATCCGGGCTGATGTTGTAACTACGCAGCTTGGAAGGGTCTGCCTTGATGAGCACCGTACGCTGGTTTCCGCCAAAGGGAGGAGGAGCTGACACGCCCGGGATAGAAGCAAATTTGGGGCGTACTTTAAAAAGCGCCAGATCTTGTATTTCACCCAAGGACCGGGTTTCACTGCTAAAAACCAATTGGCCTACCGGTGCGCCTCCTCCGTCAAACCGGGTAATAAAAGGGGGTACGGTACCCGGAGGCATAAATGCCCTGGACCGGTTGACCTGGGCCACTACTTCCGCCAGAGCCTGAGACATATCGGTTCCTTCATGAAAGGTGAGCTTCATTAAGGAAACGCCCTGGATCGTTTTGCTTTCTACTTCTTTTATACCATTAATGTACAGGAAATGATATTCGTAGTAGGAGGTCATAAAACCCTCTATTTGGTTGGGAGCCAAACCTCCATACGTTTGAGCCACATATATAGTTGGCGTACCCAGCTTCGGGAATATATCGACCGACATGTTCCGGATAGCCAACACAGCAAAAAACACGATAGCCAAAAGGGCTACCATAACTGTTAAAGGTTTCCTTAAAGCAGATATTATTAGTTTGATCATCTCTATAATTGGTTTAAAAAGATTTCCAGATTACCATTTATAGCGGCTACATACAGTAGTGCTTTCCAGGCTTCCCAATAGGATCTTCGAAGTTCGATTTCTGCTGTTACCAGCTCATTCCGGGCTTCAATCAGCTCCGTAAAGGTGATGAGGCCAGCCTGGTATTGGGATTGTATGGCTTCATACGCATAACGGGCATCCTGGAATTGTACAGGAGTTTCCCCGGCAATGGCCAGTGCAGTGATTAATGTGTTATCAGCAACGGACTTTTGCTTATTGAGGGCCAGGCGAACTTCCTCCAGTTCCTGTTTATCGGCTTCAGCTTCCAATTCCTTTGCTTTCCACTGGGTTTGATAGCGGCTGATCTGGGTCAGCGGCATGGCCAGTTGTACACCAATGCCATAATTGAACCGGGTGAGATTAAGCCCATCAGACGGGCTATCGACAAAGGTGTTGCCGTTGTTGTCAAGCTGCACACCGGAACCCCTGCCATAAGCAGTGCCCCATACACTAAGGGTTGGCATCCAGCTTAATTTCTCTGCTTTGAACAGGTATTGTGAGGTTTTCCACTCAGCCATGGCCAGTTGTTCTCTCGGATGGATCATTTCTGTAACTCCTGATAACTGTGGTAGTGCTTTAAAAAAGGTCGAATCCACCAGGTTTTCAGGTAAGTCAGCCGCAATCAATTCCGACAGTGTTGCTTCATATTCATGAAGGATATTTTGTTGTTGTAGGATCTTAATTTTTGTCTTGGATAGTTCGGTATGAAAACGTGCCGTATCCACCCCCGAAACCAATCCGGAAGTGGCCAGGCTTACGGCTTGTCCATAATTTGCTTCGGCCCTTTCCAGATCACTTTCCAGTACATTCAGGATTTGAAGGGCAAAGAGGTAATCCAGGTAGGTGCTTGATAATTGCACGTTATGTTCCAGCAGGGTAAGGTTTTTCATGGCTGCCCCGGCCTCATAGTTGCTTTCGGCTGCTTTTATCTCATTGCCTCTGCGTCCGAAGGTGTAAGGCTCCCATTTCATGAGCAAACCGGCAGCCGATCCCCAGACCATATCGTTGAGATTCTCAATAGATGGGGGACCGCTCACCGGTAAAATGTATTCAGGATAAAACATCCCGGTGAGGTTGTTGTAAGTCGAATAGTTGGCCTGGACAGAAGCATTAATATCGGGTATCAACGTACGCCTGGCTGACTTGACCCTTTCTCCAGATGCTTGCTCCTGTGCCTCTGCGGCAAGAATTCCCGGGTAGTTTTTTGTGGCTGTTTCCAATAGCTGTTTTATGGGAACTAGCGTCTGGGAGCGTGCTCCCGTCCGGGCGAATGCCATAATTGCTATCAGCAGGGTGATCTTGAATATTCGAACCATTTTTCAATTTTGGAATCAATTCATCACAAACCTATGATCCGATTCTGTAGAAATATGGGAATGGAGTTGGAAGCGGGGAAATGGGGAGAAGGAAGTGGGGAGGGACTTATATTATGAAAAGGTGAAATAATACAGGATGCCGCATATTATACTGACCAGGATTGTTTTCAGCATGTCCCATTTCAGGATGAAATAAACAAATGCAGCAATAAGTCCAATCACCAATGAAGGAATGTTAATTGTAGCCCACTCAGGTATCATCCACCTAATCCCCAGGGAATGGCTTTCGTTTACTTCTCCAAAAAGTGTATGGATAGCGAACCACACGCCAAGGTTGAGCACGACTCCTACAACAGCAGCCGTAATTCCGGACAAGGCAGTAGTGACGTTTTTATTGCCTCTTAAATACTCAATATAGGGAGCTCCGGTAAATATAAACAGGAAGCAAGGCACAAAAGTAGTCCAGGTTACCAGTAAGGAAGCTAAGATTCCGGCCAGAAGTGGATCCATCGTACCAGATAAACGATAAGCTCCCATAAACCCGACAAATTGCACAACCTGAATGAGCGGCCCGGGGGTGGATTCTGCCATGCCCAATCCGTCAAGCATTTCCCCACTTTTGAGCCAGCCGTAATCCTCCACAGCTTTCTGGGCTATATAAGCCAACACTGCATAGGCACCACCAAAGGTGACCACAGCCGTTTTGCTGAAAAACAGGCCTTCCGAAAAGAAAATATTTTCTGTTCCTATCCACAGGGCGATCAGTACTAACGGCAGTGCCCATAAGGTTATGAACAGCAAAACTGTTTTGACTGTTTTCTTTATTGAAGGCTTAACGGGCTGAATATAACTGTCAATGAAATAATTATTATCCTGATCCGATTTGGCCTCATGTCCTTTTATTACATGAAATTTTTCTTCCCAAATTCTGCCACCAATAAAACCGGTCAGCCCTGCCACAATAATGATGTAAGGAAAATCCACCTCGAAGAAAAATATGGCCACAAATGCCAGTGCAGCCATTATTATCATCACTTCATTTTTTAGCGCCCTTTTACCTATTTTGATGACCGCACCAATAACGATGGCCAGCACTGCTGGCTTTATACCAAAAAATATGGCTTCAACGATTCCTACGTCCCTGTAGGCTGCATAAAGAATACTCAGGATCAGAATGGAGATGAATCCCGGCAGGATAAACAGTACTCCGGCAACCAATCCTCCTTTGGTCTTGTGCAATAGCCAACCGATGTAAGTGGCCAGTTGTTGTGCTTCAGGGCCCGGCAACAACATGCAATAATTCAATGCATGTAAGAAACGGTTCTCGCTGATCCATTTTTTTTCTTCTACCAATATTTTGTGCATCACGGCAATTTGACCGGCCGGGCCTCCAAAACTGTAGATGGCAACTTTAACCCACACTTTTAGGGCTTCTTTATAGGAGACCTGTTTATCGATCATATATTATCTATATATGCTGAATATACTGGTGGTAACAGAGGAGAGGTCATGTGGTCTTAGTTCTATATTCCAACAAAAGTTATCCGTGTAATTTTTTAGCTGTTACAAACCGTTCTGCCACATTGTCCCAATTGATAATTTCCAATACAGTGTCGACAAATTCTGCCCTCTTGTTTTTGTATTTCAGGTAATAAGCATGTTCCCATACATCAATGACCAACAGGGGAACCACACCCCACTGCGTGAGCTTCTGGTGGTTTTCGCATTGCAGTAAAGTGAGGGATTGTGAGTAGGGCTGATAGCCCAATATTCCCCAGCCACTCCCTTCTACAGATTTGGAAATTTTGGAGATGTATGCTTTCAGGTTATCAAAAGAGCCAAAGTCTTTCTCTATCTGTTTCAGTAATTCCGCTTTGGGCTGTGTTTTTTTATTGGTCAGGTTAGACCAGAATATGGAATGCAGGACATGACTTGAAAAATGATAGGCCAGCTTACGAGTCCACATATCTACTTGATCCATCTCGCCTGATTGAAGGTGTTTTTTGATGTTTTCCAAGTCTTTATTCGCCCCTTTTACTGCTCCTCCATGATGAAATTCATAATGCAGGTGCAGGGTTTCTTCATCCATGTGTGGTTCTAAGAATGTCTTGTTATATGGAAGCGATTTTTGGATGAAATTACCATTGCTGTCCACCAGTTTATCCATGCCATTTTCTGTTACATTCTGTGAAAAAACGTTGTTGATGGGAAGGATGCTCGCTCCACCCAATATTGCCGAATTCCTGAGAAAATCCTTTCTGTTCATCATTGAAGTCATTTTATTTTAGATAATACACGTATTTATAAAGGTAAAGTAAATCATCAAATCTGTAGAAATTTGGGAAGATCGTCTGGTTACCCGAAATCCACCTCAAAAATGTGCAACCCTTTTTCTTCACGGTAATGAAGCTCCCAGCCGCTTGTTTCGGCAATCTTCCGGGCAATGGCCAACCCTAGTCCCCAGGTATCGGGATTACCGGATTGCTTGTAGAAACGGCTGAATAATTTGTCTTTCTCTAATACTCTCCCTTTTCCTTGCTTTTCATCCCCTGTGTTGGCAATCACGAGCTTTCTCTCTTTTGTTTGAATGTTCACCGTGCCATTTTCCCTGTTATGCAGAAATGCATTTTTAAGCAGGTTCTGTACCAGTATCTCGGCAAGCATCGTATTACCTTGCACAATCAAGTTATCTTGTGGTTCCGTTTTCACCGATATATTCAGGGCAGCTTTCTGTTCTTCATAATATTCCATTGATCGGCTGATTATTGTGTTTATATCAACCTGTTCTGAAAGGAGAAACTGCCGGTTTTCAATTTTAGATAAGAGCAGCAGGGTTTTGTTCAATTTTTTTAAGCGCTGTGTGGAGCCGATAATGCCTTCCACAATTTCCGCCTGCTCTTGTGTGAGTTCTGCCTGTCCGATAAGCCCTTCCAACCTTGACTGGATAACAGACAGGGGTGTTTGCATTTCATGGGAAGCATTTTCGATAAATTGCTTCTGGCTTTCAAATACTTCCTTGTTTTTTCGGGTCAGCTCATTCACAGCTTCATTCAGCATCCGGAACTCATCAATATGTGTAGGTGGCAGTGCAGGAAATTCTTGTTTATCAAATCGAAAGAGCCGGAGTTTTTCGAGTATTTCGAAAAACGGGCCCCATATTTTCCGGGAGATAACGCGCTGGGATACATAAAAAGAAAGCAACAGGCCCAGGAACAAAGATCCCAGCGTGATAGCAATGGTTCCGATCATTTCAGCCGCTTCCAGGTGAGGTTTTATGATTTCCAGCCGGTAATGTTTGCCATGTAGCTTCACAAAAGTGTTTAGCATGCGGTATTCATCGAACTCGTCATCAACAGGCTCATAAATGAGGGTATCGGTATAACTTTCGTATCTTTCCTGAAAAGCAGCTTCTTCAACAAGATAAAAGGTGAAATCGTCCAGCGGGTTGTCCTCTTTATACGGTGCTTCAGGGTTTTGTTCAAGGTAAGCCAGCAGGTTGGCTTTGCGGTTGTACAACACTTCATCTACATTTTGAAGTACGTTCCAGCTTAGCACCAGGTAAAACAATATGGAAAAAATCCCAAACAGGATCAGGAAATAAAGCGATTGAATGCGGGAGGTGTAGGTAAGCAGCTTCATAATGCCTGGATTTGATAACCTACCCCATAGATGTTGTTGATTTCTACCTGCGCCCCGGCATCTTTCAGCTTTCTTTTGAGGTTCCTGATCTGAGAAAACAGAAAATCAAAACTTTGGGCCTCATCCACATAATCGCCCCAAATATATTCCGCCAGCGATACTTTGGAGATCACCCGCTTATGGTTATTTATCAGGTGTGTAAGAATAGCATACTCTTTTTTTGTAAATGAAATAAGATTTTCAAGGTCGTTTACCCCGACCAGGTACTGGTCAGGTTCAATAACCAGGTTAGCAAAGCGGACAAGTTTGTTGGTTTTAAATTGTTTTCTGCGGATGATGGCTTTTATCCGGGCATTGAGTTCGGAAAAGTAAAACGGCTTGGTGAGGTAGTCATCAGCCCCAAGTCCCAGGCCTTTCAATTTGTCATCCAGCGAGTTTCGTGCTGAGAGGATGATCACCCCGTCCGTCTTTCCATTCTTATGAAGTGTTTCCAGCAGATCAAATCCGCTACCATCAGGAAGGTTAATGTCCAGTATTATGCAATCATATTCATAAAGGGAAATACGCTCCATAGCAGACTGAAGCCCTGTTACAGAATCATAAATAAACCCTTCTTCGGAAGCAAAGTCTTCCAGGCTTTTTAGCAACTGCGGCTCGTCTTCTACGATGAGTAATTTCATAAGTTCAAAATACGGGATTAATTCTGTAGAAATTTTGGCTTAACTATATCCTTGACAAATTATGGAAATGCGGCATTGGAGGGTCGCATAATGCTTACAGTAATCATCCACGATATTTCCTCTAGGATCGACAATACCATGAAAGCCAATACCTCATTCAAAATCCCGGTCTTTTATGTATTGCATTCATAAAAACCAAAGGTTGTCTTTTCCATAAGGTGGAATATCATCTCCCTTAAAGTGAGGAGCTATTTGAGCTACCATTTCAGGATATTTTATAGTGACCGGAAGATTTTGTTGCCTTATAGACTTCCAATACATTCTACTGAACTGATACACCTGATCTATCAACTCATTGACTGTTTTCATGTCTTTGGTAAGTTCGGGAATGGAGCATTGGATTTTTAGCTTAATGGGGAAGGGAAAGCCATCTGACTTACCCACCGGACTTCCATTGTATCTGGTATTGTTGAATAGCAGGTATCTATCCTTGCCTATTCCAATGAAGGTGCCACTATTTGGCATCAAACCTTTCCACTTTCTATCAAAAGCAACAATGTCTTCCGATTCCGTTTTGTTGATGGTGATAATGAAAACCGGAATTGATAGTCCCAGATCCTCCAATTGTTGCAGGATGGGTTGCATTTCATCTTCATTCATGGTTTTGTAGAAGTGAATAACCAATTTATCCGGGGCAGCATTGACAGTGGCATATTGCTTAACCGCAGCTCCAATTGATCCTGCGAGGATGTCGATTTCATCTTTTAAAAAATACTCAAAGCGATTGAAACGCCCATTATTGGTAAAACTAAAGGCACTTCCAATATATTGAACACCTATATCTACTTGCTTGAATGCTCCAACGCCAACGACTAATTCATTCTTTACCGGTGTATTTAGACGCCAGGGAATACCATCTAATTTAGCCAACATAGCTACAGCAATGTTGGGTAGGCTGTATCTCCAATTGATACCCTGTTCAACCATTTTTTGAGGATCAATGGCTTGAGAAGTGATTCTTCTTTTTAGAAGTACTTCCTTTAACTGATAGTATATTTCTCGTTTAGGCTTTTCTTTTTCGAATTTGCCATAAGGAGTGACATAGATTGCGATGTACTTGATTTCCGGGTCAAAATTTCTTGTGTTCAGAGCCTTTTCAATCTCAGAGATTGGATCTTCCTTGTCTTTAAAGACAACACTAAATCCTTCTGCAGTGTGAAAATACAACCCTACATAGCTCTGCATGCCATTGAATGAATCGAATCCCTTCTCAAAGTGCTCTTTAATTGTGAAGGTGTGCTCCGCATCATCAGCGTGGACTATAAAGAATAAATGAATATTGGGATAGGGACTTTTCTTAAATGGTTTTAATCTTTTGAGCGCATATTTTGGTGTGGTATCTGGCTGATTGTTGCCGAAAAGCAACTGGTTGCTCTCTTCTGACGTGGAGTCAATTCTTGAAGGAACAACGGAAAGAAAACCTGATTTATGTAATGGAATGAGCTTTTTGAATTTGGGCTGGTTCAGATATTTGCAATAGAATCCCTTGATATAGCTTAGATATACCGGATACCGGTTGTCTCTGAGAGGGAGCCCGAACGGAATGCCCAATGCTGCTTCAAGGTCTTTGTTAATAACCGGATAGCAGTTCTCCGGATCAATAAATTCATTTTCCTGACACTTTTCCCATTTGTATAAACTCTTACCGTGTAGGACTCTGTTGAAGCATTTTGGGCTGATTGTCTGAATCAATTCAGCTACACTCTGTTTTGAGATTTTGGATTGACCATCATAGGATAACACCAACTCCGGATAGTCACTAATCAATGAAATTTGAACCTTTAAAGAGAATTTCTCATATACATCATACAAGTCTGTTCCTCCTACACTTGTTTTTAACCATACCTGGTTTTCATTCACAAATCCCGTCCTAACAATTTTCTTGGCAATCTTTCGGAAATAGTAATTGATCTGATGGTTGTAGTATCTCTTAACAAAATCCTGATTCTCATTTTTGAGATCAATGGATAAAGGTTGAAATCCTTCTGCTGGATAACCAAAGGTGGTATGGAGCGTATTTGTGCTATTGCGGACTAATCCGGGGAACAATGACTCGGCTTCATTAGGGAAAAGGCTGAAATAGAGATCCTGGCACCTGTCATTACTTTCGTTTGAAAAATAGAGTGTTACGGGCTCCTTTGGCCAGTCGAATGTGAGTACATTGAAGAATAAGTCCTGATCCATAGCTCTTCGATAGGTTAAAACACCTGAGATAATTTTTTAGCCTTCAACACTTTGTCAATTGAAGTATATCGAGGGGCTTGCGGAGCAAGTCCTTTCTTGTCTTTATCCAGGGGAATAGGGGTTATGGTTTGATCACAAAAAGTCCAACATACCCGGTTTTCGGGAAGCAATTGCACTATTTTAATAATATAGAGCGCAAATGTTTTTGTCCTTTTTTGTAGGTCTGTTTTATTCATCATTTACAAATTATCATTCATAGATTTGAATGGAGTTGGCGTTCTACAAATTTCAATGCTTCTAATGCCTGTGGTTCGTCTTGGATATCGTCCATGATCTTGTCCGCCAGCCATAAGAAAAGCAGTTCATCTTCCTTTACTTTCAAAAAGTCGGCAATCCTGGAAATTTGGTCCCTTTGGGCTTTTCTCTCTCCACGCTCCAACTTACTCACCAGTGCGGTATCCACTTCGATATGGGCCGCCACTTGCCGGAGCAGTAAACCCTTTGTTTCCCGAAGCTCCCTGATCTTATTGCCCAGATAATTCATTGCCGTATTATTGACTTGTCAGAATTTGTCAAATATAAGAAAAGAAAGCGATAGTAAAAGCAAAAAGAAGTGATAAACTGATTTCAGGAATTTGAGGAAATAGAGGAAACTAAGGATTATTTGTCCTTAGGTTGACCAGTGGTGTAAATTTTTAATGGTCTGGTCGAACCTTCGGAAGGAAAGCCCAACGGGCTTATCCTTCCTTGATTTCCTTAGAATCCTGAGATTCCTCAATAGAGCAGTTGAGGTAGTTGTCCTGAGACTCACGATGAATCAGCCCGAATTTGCAGAAGTTAGTGATATAACCTTCTGCCGTTTTATGAGGAATACTTAAAGCGGTAGCCACTTCAAGATACTTTTGGCGGTTGAAGTGCTTGGGCAGCTTATTCAAGAACTTCTCTTTCCTGTTTAATCGAGTAGGTTTCTGGACATCTTCTGGCAGTTCTGCAAACACTTTACTCGAATGCTTCACCAATACTTTCACCATTGCAAGCGAAGCTTGAAAGTCCCTTTCTTCACAAAGCATCTTTGATGATGTTTCTCCTGTTTCCATGATCCGCAAAGCGGAGAATATGATGCAGAAACGATAGGCAATCAATCCTAATCTTCGGATGGTTGCCATGTAGTCGATTCCCTGAATACTCATGTACTTTTCTTGTATCTCACCAAAGAACTGATTGAATTGATCTTGCTGGTCAGCGGTGAGAAAGAATTGGACATCCTGTCCAGCTTTCAACGAACTGTAAAGGCTAAAGAACTCATTACCTAACGCATCAAAGTAGTCATCTAATCCATTTGTAGTTTGCGAAGCAAATACATTCTTCCACACTGGCCGAACATTCATGTAATAGAATATGAAACGGCTGAATAAGCCGTTTTCTGCATTCGGAATTAGTGCTGCTACTTGCTTAGNCGTACCTGAAAGGACAGTAGAAAGACAAGGGCTTTCTATGTCCACATATTCACGGTCTGTCCTGCGATAGTAGGAAATAGTCTCATGGTGAAAGGCTTTTCTAAAGCCGTCACTATAATTTCCGTAATCGCTTTTAAAGGCATGTGCAAGTGTATCACCTTCTGTTTCAAATATCAGTCCTTTACCATCACTATCTCCTAATAATTGATAAGCCCCTGTAGAGCTGTTATTGGCAGGAATAAAGAGCATTTTTTCAGGTGGCCTGTCAGGTTTCTCGATACTTTCAACTTTCCCTTTGTTGGCGTTGTATTCAGCCAATTCCAGTTCATAATGTTGCTTGTGAACTTTGGCTTGTTCCCGAAACTCTTTGTGAACTGGATTCACTAATTGGCGACAATGCACCAAACGACCTTTACCTGCGGATGCCTGGGCGGTAATGAATAGAAACAGATTGGAGTAGACACGCTTGCCATCATAGATGCCTGACACTTTAGGTAAACAGGCACTAATAGCCACTAAGGAGCCAAGGAGTAGAATATCCCTTTCTTCATTGGAAGTGGCTATCTGTATTACCTTTTGCAAAAACTCAGGAAGTTCAGGAAACAAGGAATTTGGGAATGTTGGCATTAATTCCGGTTCTTTTTTGTTTTCTGCCTGAGTGTTGAGATTCTTGCTTTGGTATTCAGACTTGCTTGCAGGGCTGTAGTCCTGTCGTTCCTGCTTTGGTGTAGCCAAAGGAATGCCCGCTTGTTTGGCATGAAAAAAGAAGGTTTTCAGGGAAACTCCCTGACCTCTTGCCTTCATGCAATTATCAAACTGCTTGTCACACTCTTGTGTTGAATAATCAGGATGGAATTGACTGACTCGGTGGAACAGGTTTCTACCTGTCTCACCAAACTCGTCTGCAAAGGCAAAGCCGATATTTACCCAATCGCTATAAGCGGAGGTAATATCTATACGGTTGGCCTCAACTCCTTGTATGATTCGTTCAACTTCTTCGAGTTGTGTATTTGTATTGTAATCGCTTTGCTCTGTAACTTTTACTTGTTGGTTTGGCTTATCAAGCCATTCCAGCGGATTGAATGTTTTTCGCTCCATAACCTATATGTATTTAGGGTTGATGAATATGTCTGTATCATGCGGAAGAAAACATGCTCTTGAAATGTCCTTTCCTGATTGGTCTACTTCTAATTGATAGGTATGGGAAACATAGTTTGCCACTGCCTTGAAATAGTCCTGGTGTTTTGCCTGCGTCAAGTCAATCGGTATTACCCATTTTAACCCATCACCTGAAGGAGATACAAACAGTAGCTCTGTTTCAAAATAATGGTCATTGAGTAATGATGCCTTGAGTGTAGGGATGTCCTCAATGTGGTCAAAATCGATTGTGAGCAAACCTGAATGTCTTTGGAGGTTTGCATCATTCCGTTTGGAGAATGAGCCTGAGAAGGTCACATAATCGAAATTTTGAGCCTTATACTTTCGGGCATCCTTTGGCTCAGAGATATTGCGAAGTGTACTTGTACACGAAGCAAAATCATTGCCTTTGATGAGGTGGTACACCTCTATCAAGGAGACTTGGCGACTTGGCTTCACATTAGATACAGGCTTTTTGAAATAGCTGAATACTGGCGGCATAGGTTTTTGAATTTCAGGAATAGCAACCACAGGTTGCGTTTCCTCTTGGTGATAAAACCCTCTTTCCTTGCCAATTCTCAGGTATAGTTCTTCATTGATCTTATCGAGAAGGGCTTGCCCTTCGAGGCTGAAATGCAATGAAGCAAAATCAAAGACATTGCCTTGTGCAATGGCTTCTTCTGTATCTGTGTGTGTAGCAATGCCGTCAACTACTTTAACCATCAATGTGGGCTCGTCCGCATTGAAAGGATTCTTAGCAGGTTTGCAGTCCCTTCCCGAAAGGGAAAGGACTGTTTCGCCTTGATAGTAGTGGCGTAACACATGGGCATAGATATTTAAGCCGTAATGTGTTTTGCTCAAAATGGCTTCTCTACTTATCTCCATAATGCTTTGATTTTGAAGGTGAGTAGTTGGATTCCAGTAAAGCCTCCATGTCGGAAACTTTATAATAGAACTTGCCATTGATTCGGCTGTAGGGAAGAACCCCACTATCCCGAAGGGATTGAAGGGTTCTTTTGCTAATGTGCAGCGTTTGCATCACTACCTGACCATCAATCCATTCGTCACTGAATTGCTCCAATCGTGACTTATGGAAATTGAGGAGGTATGCTTTGATTGTTTTTATGTCTTGAGCTACTGTCAAGAGCATATCGAAAACCTCTGTCATAGCTTTACCCTCCCTTTCTTGATTAGGTAATCCGCAGCTCTACGGTCTATTTCTTCCTGAGTGGCATTGCGGTTGCGTAGCAACCAGCTTTCTAACTCAGTTCTCTTGAAATAGAGCTTTTTCCCATTTGGCTTGTAGTGTGGAATATTCCCTCCACTTGTCAACTTGTACAAGTGTGATTGTGAAAGCTCCAAGTACTGGCAAGCCTCATTGAAGTTTAAAACTTCTTTCGTGTAAATCCCCTGGCTCTCAATTAGGCGTTGGAGATTTTCAAGACGTTCAATTATTTCGTCCATCTTAAATCGTATTAAGAATTAATGAATGGACTCTTGGCCAAAAGTCATATTCGATTGTCGAATACGATGCTAAAGTAGGAGGCTAAAAGGGGCGTTATGAGGCTCTAAAGCATGGTGCAGTGTAGAGTGCAGAGTGCAGAGTGGGCTGTAAAAATTGATAGCCCACTTTTAAGGTAAAAGAGGACTAAACAAAAACAGAAAAAAGATAAAAGGAGTATAGTGCAGAGTGGACTAAAGCAGGTGCGAAACTGCCTTTTCTATTTTATCTCCTGTCAGGTTCGGTCTTTTTAAAGACCTGAACTTTGACCTGTCAAAGGAATTTCCATCAGCATCAACGAAGCATAGGCAAGTCACTTCCCATTGCTTTTGCTTTAGATCATCCACCAACTTATACTCTGAGTATATCAGCTTAATGAAATAGAATAGCTCGCTGATATTTCCTGTCCATTCTATAGGTGTTTTGATTTCACCTCCTGAGAATACCTTTTTGAAGTTGAGTAGGGTTGTGGATTTGCTAATGAAATGATTCAGCTTTAGGCTATCCCACAAATCGGTCAACTTATCTGGGTTAGTAGGTAGTTGCTTATAGGTAAATGAATGAAATGAATTTGCCGTTGCTGTGGTTTCCGTTTTGGCTGCCGATGCTGGTTTGGATTCAATTTCAATTACTTGAACTGGTTTCAAGAAATGTTTGTCCGGGACAGGCTCTAAAAGTAGTTGGCTGTAAAAGTCCTCAAGTATTAATTTATCATCTATCCAAGTGCTGAAAGCATCTTGGATTTCTAAGTAAAGCTGCATGTATGCAAGCTTTAGAAGCTGTACAATGAATGTGTTTGCCTTGTGGGTTTGGTCTAATTCAAAGGATGTGTTTTTAGGATCTATGTACGTCAGTGCATAGTCCTTTTCTTTAATGAGTTTTCCAAGGTCTTTTAAACGGGTTTTAATCCGTTTGTTGAGTGTGTCTTCAATCCAATACTTGATTAGGTTTTCGTTGTTGTCCTCCCTGATTAGCTCTATAAGTTTGACACACTCTGCTTTGACATTACTCAATATCAGTTTGGAATAGTACTTTGTTTTGTGATCGAATGGCCTGTGAAAATTGATTTCATATTTGAATTGAAAATCTGTGGAGGCTTCCTTTACGCTGCTGAGTTTGGAAGCATACTTTTGATCAAGGCTGTTTTTTCCTAACCAAGGGCGAAGCTCNTGGTATAGGATGTCNTCAAGTANTTTNGTTTGATTGCTCATAGGTCAAGTNTGATTTTGTTGGCTGCTTCCTGTTTCTTTTCATCTATGATTTTNGCATAGACTTGGGTNGTCTTCAATTCCTTATGGCCTAAGAGCTTTGAGACTGTNTAAATNTCNGTTCCTGCCGTAAGNTGCAAAGTNGCATANGTATGACGNGCACANTGGAAAGTGATGGTTTTGGAGATACCNGCTTTCATCATCCATTGTTGCAATTTCAGGTTATGCCATGCAGAGTATTTCAATCCTTTGAATACTCGTTCTTCTGGAGCTTGCCTTTCACCGAGCAAGCCAAAGGCTTGTTCTGAAATAGGGAGGGTTTCTGCTCCCTTGGTTTTCTTTTGTCTGAACCGGATGTAATATCCGTTATCATTGGAATGCTGCACCTCTGACCAGAGTAGCTTATTAATGTCTGACCACCGCAAACCAGTAAGGCATGAAAATATGAATGCCGTTTTCATCTGAGGTATTTCACATTCCGTATTGGCTGCTGCTTGTAGTTCCTCCAAAGTCAGAAATTCTCTTTCAGGTTCACCTTGTTTAAAGGCGTCAACTCCTTCACTTGGGTTGGTAGGTAGAATACCGTCTTTCACTGCTTGCTTTAAAGCTGCTCGCAGCTTGTTAAAGTAGGAGTACTTAGAATTTTGAGATAGTTTCTGGTCACCATGTGCAATAGCCTTCTTATCAAGGTAGTATTTGAAATCCTGAATAAACTGTCGGTCAATATCTGAGAAGGAAACCTCATAGGAACAGAAAGCCTTTAGATGTTTCAGCATACTTGTCCAATTGCCGTAATTGCCTGGACTGTCTTGTCTCTGGTTAGCCAGTAGCTCAATGTATGCAAGGAAGCTGCCTTTCAATTTCTCATTATCTCTGAATCCATAAACACCGTTTTGGATTTCGATTTGTCGCTGTGCTCTAATAGTCTCAGCTAATTGAAGGGTCTTTTTGTTGACTTCCTTTTCCTCTTTGGTCTTTGCATTGGGAGAAAGGTATAATTTGAGGTATTCGGTTTTCCTTTTCCCTTTGTGGTAGTAGTCGAGGTATAGACTGGTCTTGCCACCTTGATTGCGTTTTCTTAGTGTTACTTTCATGCCTGAAACAGTTTTTCGATTTCTTCTCTCTTGATGATGGTACGGCTACCAATTTTCGCAGCTTGAATTTTTCCGTTCTTGATCTGACGGTACAGAGTCATTCTACTTGCTCCAAGTAGTTTGCAGGTTTCGGCAATACTTAGAAAGTCTTTGTCTTTGACTTGCTCCTGATTGTATTCTTGTTTCTGTACCGCAGTAGGGGCAATCTCCTGCACCTTCTGGTCTCTCTTGCGTTTCTTGTAGGCACGCTTGGCACAGTTATCACCACAAAATTTGGTCACAGTTGTCTTTGCGATAAACTCAGTACCGCAATGCTGACAGATTTTGGGAACTCGAATGTTGCTGCTCATGGTGTTTCCTTTTTGGGCTTGTTTCTGTATCAGAGTGTATCCCTTTGTATCAGGATGTATCTGTATGTAACATTATCTCGCCTCTATCTTAAAAATCTGTTGCTAACAACAAATATTGATTGTTCAGCAACAAATTAGAAACGAAAGATAGGAAAAAATAGGAAAATTAGCAACAAGTAAAGGAAGTANAAACAGNCTAANNGNNAGTAAAAGAAGGGTTTAGCGTATCAAGGGAAATGTAATTACTTTCCNATACAAAACTTNCTNAAGATNTTGTCTAGCAAATCGTCTGTGGTGATNTCNCCTGTGAGTTCACCNAGGTGATGAAGGGCNTTTCTGATGTCCATAGCCACAAANTCNTTGGTNACCTGNTGGTCNATACCCGTAATAACTCTGTCNANNGCNTCATTGGTNTGAACTAANCTNTCATANTGTCTCAAGTTNGTAACGATGGTATTCCCAGTTTTGAAGCTGTCGAGAGANACCAGTTCTTTNANNGCNTCTTTNAGGTTTTCNAGGTTNTCTTTTTGNCTNGCTGAGATGAANAGAGCCTTTTCNTTTTCNANTGCTTCTTTTAATATCCGGCTGAGCCTGATCNATTTTATTGCCAATNANCAAATAGGGNACTCCTAANTCATGCAAATAGNCTAGTTGTGTTTCTATGTCGTGTANNTCATCATTGATCATGTCNATCAAATAGATGATNACAGAAGCATCTTTCATTTTAGCATAGGTACGTTCNACNCCAATNGCTTCCACTTTGTCTTCGGTTGTTCGGATTCCNGCAGTATCNGTAAAGCGGAANGCAATNCCATCNACATTGATCACATCNTCAATTACATCCCTTGTAGTACCNGGNATATCNGANACAATNGCTTTTTCTTCATTTAGTAAAGCATTGAGNAGGGTAGACTTACCTGCATTTGGTTTNCCNGCAATTACNGTTGGAATACCNTTNTTAATNGCATTNCCNANNGTGAAGCTTTCGGTAAGTCGNGTGATCAACGTTTTGAGTTTGAANATGAGCTGCTTCAGGTCGTCTCTGCTAGCAAACTCCACATCTTCTTCAGCAAAATCCAGTTCTAACTCGATCATCGAAGCAAAGTGGATCAGCTCCTCTCTTAATCGTTTGATTTCTTGAGAAAATCCGCCTCGCATCTGGTTCATTGCCGCTGAGTGCATAGATTCATTTTCTGATGCGATCAAGTCTGCTACCGCTTCAGCTTGTGCAAGATCGAATCGCCCATTGATGAATGCTCTTTGAGTAAATTCTCCAGGCTTAGCCAATCTGGCACCTTTTCTAAGAAGTAGTTTAATAAGTTGCTGAATGATGAATTGACTCCCGTGACAAGAGATTTCAATGACATCTTCTTTAGTATATGAATTTGGTCCTTTGAAAATGGAAATCAACACTTCATCCACGATGGTTTCTCCTTCACGAATTGTTCCTAAGTGAATGGTATGGCTGGCAACAGTTGTTAAGTCTTTTCCTCTGAAAACGGAATTAACAATTTCAATAGTTTTAATTCCAGAAACTCTGATCACTCCAATCGCCCCGACACCTGGAGGTGTTGCCAATGCTACAATCGTATCCAAATTCATGTGGCAAAGTTAGGGTAACATTAATTAGCTTAAAACTTATGTAGCCTTTTGCTAGTTAGTATATCTGAAATGGATGAATCGGATTAGATTCGCATACATTTTTAAACCAGATCTATTATGAAAAAAGTATTACTAATCGCTGTATTTGCACTTGGTTTTGTTGGATTCACAAATGCTCAAGAGTTAGGTGTGCGTTTTGGTGATGTTACTGGAGGTAATGTCGCTGTAGATGCATTATTTACTACGAGTCAGTTTAGCATGGTTCATGCCGATGTGTCTTTTGGAGGCGGAGGTGTTGGCGTTGATGCCTTATGGGATTTTGTCTATCGTCCATTGGGGGATATTCCTATGAATTGGTACATGGGTGTTGGACCAACTGTTTTTCTTGGCAACAATGATTTTGCATTGGCAGGGTCTTTCGAGTTGGGTTTAGCATATAGTATACCTGATGTGCCTATTTCGATAAGTGCAGATTGGAGACCAGCCCTGGTTCTCATCGAAACTACTGGGTTTTACGCAGAGCGCTTTGGCTTAAACATTCGTTACCAGTTTGGAAAGTGATAGAAAGGCTGCCTCTGGCAGCCTTTTTTGTTAGATCAAGATTCTATAAACCTGAGCAACTAAGAAGCAAACAATGATTCCAAAAATAATTGGAAGAATAGTCGCTACAGATGTCCATTTCCAACTTTTTGTTTCCTTATAGATCGTAAATATCGTGGTGCTGCAAGGGTTGTGAAGCAAGCTGAATAGCATCAAGTTAATGCCTGTCAGTAGTGTCCAACCTCCGGTTTTTAAGATCTCAGCTGTTTGTGTTTCCGAATCTAACTCAAACATTACACCATCACCTGCTCCAAAATTCGATATCCCAAAATGTGCTACCGTAAGCATCAATACTGTCGGTATAACAATTTCGTTTGCAGGAATAGCCACAATGTAAGCCAGAAGAATCACCCCATTCAAACCTATTAGAAATCCAAAATCATCCAGGAAGTTGATGGTGTAATACGCCAGTGAGTGTCCTGAAATGTCAATGTTGGATACCAACCAGATTACAGCTCCGGCAGGCGCAGCAAATACAATTGCCCTCCAGAGAACAATAATGGTACGATCGATTAGTGAAGTATAAATGGTCTTCCAAAACCGTGGAGGTCTATATGGAGGTAATTCCAAAGTGAAGGTCGAAACTTCTCCTTTCAACATCGTTCTGGATAATAACCAGGAAGTGAAAAAGGTGAAAAAGATGCCTAAGAACGCTATACTGATCACTGCGGCTGTAGANATAAAACCTGACCATGCTGNTGGTACCAAAGCACCTATGAAAATGGTAGCTATGAGAATTTGTGTTGGCCAGCGCCCATTACAAAGGGAGAAATTGTTNGTGATGATAGCAATGAGTCGTTCTCTTGGGCTATCAATGATTCTGGTGGCAACAACACCCGCTGCATTACAACCCCANCCCATACTCATCGTTAAAGCTTGCTTTCCATGGGCTCCACTTTTCTTGAATAACCCATCTAAGTTGAAAGCTACTCTAGGTAAATATCCAAAGTCCTCNAATAGAGTAAATAAGGGAAAGAAGATTGCCATCGGTGGGAGCATCACTGCAATTACCCAGGCAACTGCCATATATATGCCATCTAAAAACAACCCATCCAACCACCAAGGGACTCCAATTTGAGAGGAGAAGTCCTTTAATAAAGGATATAAATTGCCTAATAGGAGTGTATCCAACATACTAGACGGATAGTTNGCTCCTTGTATNGTTAGCCAAAGTATAATCGAGAGAATAANCCCCATGATTGGAAACCCAAATGTGCGGCTTGTCAACACACGATCNAGCATTCGATCGAAATGATAGGATGACTGATCCTCTTTTCTGATTTCAGCNCGTTGTGTGATGCTAGCTGCATCGGAGTAAATTCCCTCAGTTAATTTATCATGATAGTCATTGCCTATTTGCCAGCGTAATTCAGAAGCCTGATTCAATAATTCGTCGATTTGATTCTTCTTATTGTTCATTGCTTTGATTGATTAGTTCACCATTTTTCAATGCATTCAATATCTGTTGATCACCATCTAGTAATCTCATAGCCAGCCATCGGCTGTTCGGAATATCTGGATAAAGTGCAGAGATTTTCTTACTNAGTGATTTCACAGCTTGTTCAACTTTTTTAGGTAAGCTTTTAATCTTGTGCGGTTTACANGCTATTTCTCCAGATGCTACCTGATAGATCGTTTGAATCAACTCTGGAATACCTTCATTGGAACGAGCACTAGTTACNACTACAGGNATNCCTAGNTCTTTAGCCAANGTTCTGTCATCTATTTCTATTCCGTGACGTTTGGCTTCATCCATTAGATTCAGACAAAGAACAGCTTTATTGGTAATCTCAAGAACCTGAAGAACAAGATTCAAATTACGCTCTAGTCTGGANGCATCAGCGACTATTACTGTCACATCTGGTCTTCCAAATAGTATAGTATTTCTGGCAACCTCTTCATCTTCCGAAGTGGAAAGAAGGGAGTAGGTTCCTGGTAAGTCTATTAACTTGAAACGCTTGTCGTTNTATTTGAAACCACCCTCAGCTCTCGTTACTGTTTTGCCAGCCCAATTACCTGTGTGCTGACGCAATCCGGTCAACGCATTGAAAACAGTACTTTTTCCAGTGTTTGGGTTACCTGCTAAGGCAACTACATAATCAGCATTTTCTACACTGATTCCTAATTTCTTTAATTGTGCANCATTGTAGAATGCACAGGTTTCACATCCTTGATTTACCTCTTCCATTCTTNACTAGTTTTTTCTATCAAAATCAAATCGGCCTGATCATTTCTCAGGGCGATTAATGTGTTTCTTATTTTATAAGCTTTTGGCTCTTTCGAAGGTCCTTGCATTTCAGTTTCAATGGTGGTTCCCTTGATGAACCCAAAATCCAGCAAACGACGCCTGTTAGCTCCTCTACATTCAGAAGATATTCCTATTACCTTAGCCCGTTCCCCAACATCTAAAGAAGACAGTCGGATGGTCTCGGCTTCAAATATCTCTTCGGGACTTAGTTCTTTTACGCCGATGTTGCTGGCCACAATTGTAGAGAGTGTGTATTCTTCACCCTCAGAAGTGAAACGTACATACTGGTCATCTGAGTCCTCAATTTTAAGCTGTTGACCCATATGTAACTTCTGCTTAATGATGTGTTGGTATATAGCATCTGGTTCATCCTCAATATGAGTGATTCGAACCGTACAACCGGCACTCGCATGGGACAAAGTCTCCTCATTTGATGCAATGATTTCTCCTGTTACTGTAGGAATGGGGTCTCCATGTGGATCGAACCTCGGACTTCCTAAAGATTTATACAAGTCTTCAGTTTCCTGCTTACTTAGGTTGTGCTCCATTTGTTCTGCACGACTATGCCACTCAGAACGATGTATACCTGTTTTCTCCGAAAGGTATTTCTCCCAAAGGCGATGGATTCGAATAATCTTTAAAGCGTAATCTCTACCATCATTTGTTAATTCAAGTATGTCACCATTGTTTCGAATTAGCCCTAAGAGGTTCATCTCCTCAATTAACTCAACCAACTTGCTGCTTGACAAGTTAAGAGCGCCAGACATGGCATTGAAAGTGGCTATTTTACCACTGTATTCCACGTGGTATAGTTGTTTTAAGATATCTTCTATGGCTGTCTTTCTTCTGGTTTCAGAGGATATGAAGATTTTGGTCCATTTCAATTTCCATCCTATGTAGATCAATGCAGAAATCGAAAAGAATAAGAGCAGCAGTATGTATGGATTAGCATTCATAGTTATTCTTTCACAGCAAGCATGATGTATTTAGCAATCTCACCAGAGAGATATAATTCGTTTCCCTGATCAATGGTGATTAATGCAGAGTTGTCAAATTCCACTTTTTCGATTACTTTGATTTTGGAACCTAGTTTCATTCCTAATTTGTCCAGGTGACGTAAGAGAGAAGGGTCACTATCCGGAACTTTTACAACTATCCCAATAGTATTCTCTGAGAAATCAGATAGAGGTAATTGAGGGCTTATTTTGATTTCTCCATTTTCATCCGGTATAGGATCACCATGAGGGTCCATAGTGGGGTAGCCGAGGAATTCATCTAATCTGGAAATCAGGGTGGTGGATTTAATGTGCTCGAGCTGTTCTGCAACATCATGAACTTCATCCCAATTGAAGTCGAGTTTTTCTACCAGAAAAACCTCCCATAGTCGATGCTTTCTTATAACCTGAAGAGCAATGGCTTTACCAGATTCTGTGATTTGCACTCCCTTATACTTTTGGTAATCGATAACCTTTTTCTTGGATAGCTTTCGCAGCATGTCACTGACAGAGGCAGCCTTGGTGTTAAGCTCCTCCGCTATTGAATTGGTACTCACTCCATCTTCAGCATCAGTAGATAAATGNTAGATGGCNTTTAGATAATTTTCCTCAGTAAGGCTTAATTTCATGNAGTAAAGGTAAACATAAATTTAGGTATATCTAAAAATAATTTTAAATNCAATTATATATTAATAGATAACCNAATGTTAATCAATTGTTTAGCTCTTGTTGTAAATGTGTTAGTTCAGGATATGATTTAAGAGTTTTCGAGTATAAAGCCGTGTAGTGGAATATTGTATTATTTGGATTAAATTGCATTATACTCACCAGCCTAACTCTATGAAACACTCATTTTTTNCGTTGATAGCGGTTCTTCTTATATCANCATGCTCAGAACCTGCCCGTCAATTTAATATTAGTAAGAAGCTAAGTTTTTACTACTCCCATCACCGTGATACTATTCACTTTGATTCTCTGGCTGTATTAGAAATTAGAGATCATGATAATTTGAATGACTACAGTGATTACGCCTTGTCATACCAGTTGAATTCTGTTGCCTACAGGATGTTAGTCTCGTCACCAAACCCAGCTTCAGGTGATCTTGCTTTTGAAGTAATAATTGGAAATGATACTGTAAATTTCTTTTCGGTTGAATCCGGGTTTAGTAATGATTATATAGANGTAACTCCTGTCGACGNGATCATTAATTCCCTGGAGGAAGAGATTAATCGAGTTGGTCATTTGAGTACACTGGTGACTTATGATTTAGATAATGCACCTATTGATTTTACGATAGATGTACAAATGGATATAACGGTGGCTGTTGAATTTGACCTGTAATCTCATGAGAAAACTATTTGCGCTATTGTTTTTAATTCCATCTATTTCTGTGCTGAGTCAGGAAAAGGAAGGAGACATTTATTTTCAGATTGGTACGTCTGATGCGGAGCTTTATCTAAAGAATTATCTAAGCCCACTCTTTAATGGTATTGGTTATGGATTTAACAGTGGCTGGTACAATACTGCTGCAACTCATGATCGATGGGGGTTCGATTTCACCATTTCAGCAAATGTGGCCTTCATACCTCGCAAGGACTTGACGTTCACCTTCAATAATTCTCAATTCGATCATTTGAAAGTGAGTTCTGGAAATTCTGCAGAATTATCTACCATTTTTGGTCCTGAGAATAAAGCCGATCGACCAGAGTTAACAATCATCGATGATAATGGAGAAGAGTTGGTTAGGGCTACCTCTTTTCCTGGAGCCATCAATATGAAAGATGCTGTGGGCTTTAGTGCTGTACCCATGCCAATGTATCAATTTGGACTAGGAATCATCAAGAACACCGACCTTAAACTTAGGATTTTACCAAAAATCAGTTTTGATGATGCTAGTGTGTCAATGATAGGGTTTGGTTTGCAGCATGATCTGGGTCAGTGGTTTAAAGAACTACAATGGCAGAATATCAGCATTGCAGTATTTGCTGGTTACAATCAACTAACCATGAAATATGGATTGAATTATGATGCTCCAGCTACTGAAGAAAATGAAGGTATTCTCAATCTTTCTGGATTTAATCTGCAAGCATTGGCGTCAAAAGAATACTACAAGATCATTACACTCTATGGAGGTATTGGATATTCCAGAGCTGGTTCAAGAGTGAGACTAACAGGAACTTATCCAGCAGGAGATATCAATTACCAGTTGCCTGAGGATCCTATCGACTTCAAGTATGGCGATAATAGCGCAAATGTCACATTTGGAATCACTTTAAAACTTGTAATTGTCACAGTTGGTGTGAGTCACTGTATTCAGAATTATCACGTAACTAACGCGACGGTTGGTTTAACTATTCGTTAAAATTCCAGTAAAAAAATGCTGATTTTTTTTGGCATCTGGCAATGCTGATTAATATTGCCTTGTAGTTTAGATCGGAATACGAATTTAAGAAATATGGATTTAAAGGAAATCATAGAGTCAGCTTGGGAAGATCGTTCTTTAATTGAAGAAAAAGAGGTAGCAGTGGCTATCAAAACTTTGATTGATGATTTGGATATGGGCAAACGCAGAATTGCTGAACCTGCTTCAGATGGTTCAGGATGGATTGTGAATGAGTGGATGAAGAAAGCTGTGATTCTCTATTTTCCATTAATGAAAATGCAATTGATAGAGGTAGGTCCTTTCCAATGGCATGACAAGAT
This sequence comes from Rickettsiales bacterium, assembly GCA_002729235.1. Classification (GTDB taxonomy): domain Bacteria; phylum Bacteroidota; class Bacteroidia; order Cytophagales; family Cyclobacteriaceae; genus Marinoscillum. Next base: position 48,799 of record PBTY01000032.1, read on the forward strand.
TAAGCTTAAGTCTGGATATGATCAACTAGGTGTTCGTGTGGTACCACATGCCATTGCTAGATATGGTTCTTACATTAGTGCTGGTACAGTATTGATGCCTTCTTACGTGAATATAGGTGCATATGTTGATGAAGGTACTATGGTGGATACCTGGGCCACTGTTGGTAGTTGTGCACAGATTGGTAAAAATGTGCACCTAAGTGGAGGTGTAGGCATTGGAGGAGTTTTAGAGCCTGTTCAGGCAGCTCCTGTGATTATCGAGGATAATGCCTTCGTTGGATCTCGTTGTATTGTGGTCGAAGGAGTGCGTGTAGGTAAAGAAGCTGTTTTAGGTGCCAATGTGGTACTAACGGCAAGTTCCAAGATCATTGATGTTACAGGTGATGAGCCAGTAGAATACAAAGGATATGTTCCTGAAAGATCTGTTGTCATTCCTGGGACAATGCCTAAAAAATTCCCGGCCGGTGAATACCAGGTGCCTTGCGCTTTGATCATTGGTAAAAGAAAAGAAAGCACTGATAAAAAGACTTCACTAAATAGCGCGCTCCGAGAGAATAATGTATCTGTATAAATCGTTGTTGGCATATTAGTTGTTTAACCCTAAATGATGAGCCAACGTTATAGGTATATGATCAGTGTCGCAGTGTTGTTTGCTTTTCTGGTAAGCATTGCCCAGAGTCCTAATGAGATTACTTCAGGGAGCATTTCTGATTCTTACAATTTTAGAAAAGGAGAACAGCTTGATTTCAAGTTGAGCTATGGCTGGTTTACGGTTGGAAAAGCCTCATTGCAGATAGATGAGAATTTTCATGATTACAAACAGAGCAATTGCTACAAAGTGGATGTGCAAGGAGAAACTGCTGGTTTGCTCGGCGTATTCACACACGTGGATGATCGATGGGGAGCATACATTAGAAATGATAATTTGCTTCCTATTCATGCATACCGAGATATTGAAGAGGGTAAATACATGCGGGTTGAACAAACAGATTTTTACCACGCTGAAGGAAGGGTAGAAGTGTTAAGGTACGATCCAAGAAAAGACAAGCGAAAGCCGGCTAAGGTATATGATATCAAAGGTGAAGTATATGATTTAATGAGTTCATATCTCTATCTTAGAAATCTTGATTTTAAGCAGTACAAAGCTGGAGATACCATAACGGTCGACACGTTTTATGAAGATGAGTTGTATCATTTTAAGATGGTAATGAGAGGCATAGATAATTTTGATAGTAAAGTTGGAGATCTAAAGGCCTACAAACTAAACTTTTTAATACCCCCAAGCGACATTTTCCCAAATGAAGAAGGCATAGTTGCCTGGATTTCTGCTGATTCGAATCAATTGCCCCTACGAATCGAAGCGGAAATGTTTTTTGGTACGGCTTATTGTGACCTTACCAGTTATAGAAATATAAAGTACGGACCCGATTATCAGTAGGCTAGACCTATATTTGCGGGCTAAAGGGACAAATTATGAGAATTTACGTATTACTGATCCTTGTTGGGTTATTATGGAGTTGTGGAGCTGAGAATGTCAGTGAGGGTGATCAGTTATTTAAAAAAGGAAAGTACGCAGAAGCAGTAGCAGTTTTCAATAATGAACTAGAGACCAATCCTTCTGATATTACGCTACTGTATAACAGAGGCAGAGCTTTTGAAGAGTTGGGAAAACTGGATGAAGCTGAAGCTGATTTCACCAAAATAACGGAGCTAGATGAGAAAAATGTAAGTGCATTTCTTAGCCTATCGCAAGTAAACTATAAAAAAGGAACTTACAACAAAGCTGTAATTTTCGCGGATAAGGCACTTGAGGTTAACGATAATTCTGCTCAAGGTCATTTTTTGTCTGCCAGGGCTAAACATCAGTTGGGATATTTAGATAAGGCTCTAGAATCGTACAGCCTGGCCATCAATATCAATAAAGACTATGGTGAAGCCTATTTTTATCGTGCTGCTATAAAAATTGGAAAAAATCAATCAAAATCGGCATGTTCTGATATTGCTAAGGCGGTAAATCTCGGAGTACCAGAAGCGGATAAGGCACAAACCAAATATTGTAAATAATACCTTGAAAAACCTTCTTTCTACATTCGAGGAGATAGAAACTCCATTCTATTGGTATGACTTGAAATTATTGGATGATACGCTTGATGCGTTGAAAAAAGCCAATAAAGAAGGTTACCATGTTCATTATGCTTTAAAGGCTAACAATAATCCTAGAATTATTGAACGAATTAAGCAGGCAGGATTGGGGATAGATTGTGTAAGTGGAGGAGAGGTAAAGCACGCACTTGACAATGGTTTTGATCCTTCTCAAATTGTATTGGCAGGAGTAGGCAAGACTGATCAGGAGATTGCCTATGCTATTGAAAATGACATCTTTTCCTTCAATGTAGAATCTATTGAGGAATTGGAAGTAATCAATGAAATTGCAGGTTCAAAAGGAAAAAAGCCAAACATTTCTATTCGAATAAATCCAGCAATTGATGCTGGAACTCATCATAAGATTACGACAGGCACTAAGGAGAATAAGTTCGGTATTTCGGATGACGACTTGTTCGCTTCAGTTGATCTAATCAAATCCCTAAAGCATATCAGTTTTATTGGTGTGCATTATCATATTGGTTCACAAATCATTGATTTGACCCGTTTCAAGAATTTGGCTATTCGAATCAATGAGATTCAACAAGGTCTTATTGACAAAGGAATTGAATTGCCTCATTTGAATGTAGGCGGAGGATTGGGTATAGATTATCTAAACCCTGATGGAAACCCAATACCAGATTTTGAACACTATTTTGGCGTTTTTCGGGATAACCTTCAACTTCTTCCTGGACAAGAGCTTCATTTCGAATTAGGACGGTCCATTGTTGGCCAGTGTGGTAGTTTAATTACAAGGGTGTTGTTTGTGAAACGTAGTGGTCATACCAGTTTTCTTATTGTGGATGCTGGGATGACTGACTTGATGCGTCCTGCACTTTACGATGCCCAGCATTTGGCTCAAAACCTTTCCAGCCGTTCTGCAACTGAGGAAGTCTATGATCTGGTTGGTCCGGTGTGTGAGTCCTCTGATGTTTTCAATAAAGGGTTGTCACTGCCTGAATCAAAGCGTGGAGACATCATTGCTATAAGATCTGCCGGTGCTTATGGCGAAACAATGAAAAATGAATACAATCTCAGACCTCTGGCTCAGGCCCATTACTCCAACTAACTCACCAAATAAATCCAACAATTAGATAGAAGATTGTTGCTAAGCCACCGGTGAAAAGGGCATATGGCAGTTGTGTGCGAACATGATCAATATGATCCGATCCAGATGCCATGGATGAAATGAGTGTGGTATCTGAGATTGGCGAGCAGTGATCTCCAAAAACTCCTCCTCCTAATACCGCCGCAATCGCTAAATACATGTTTACGTCAATGGCTTGAGCTAGGGGCACAGCAATGGATATCATTATTGCGAAAGTCCCCCAGGATGTTCCTGTACTAAACGCAATAAAGCAGCTGGTTAAAAATATAATGGCAGGAGCCAAGGATGGGGAGAGCCAATCCTGTGTGATAGAGGCTACATAAATACCTGTTCCAAGTTCTTTACACAGATTACCAATAGCAAAAGCCAGCATCATCAAAATAGACATGGTCACCATGTCCTTCATGCCGTTGATACTTTCATTCATAAAGCTTTTAAGAGTAAGCTTCTTTTGTATTCCAAAATAAACTCCTGCAAAAACAACTGCCAGAGTAACGGCATAAAAAACAGCTGCAGATCCTGAGGCATTACCTATAGCATGCCAAACCTTTAATCCAAATGACTCAGACAAAGAAGAGTCCCAACCTGTGTATAATAGAAACAATGGCATTGAAACGATCATGACCATTAGTGGTAGCAGCATGTTTCTAGCTTTTCCATCTTTTGGTTCATTTGGATTGGTGATGATTTCGTTAGGATGTTGAGCTTTGTTATCAAATTCCCTCATTGGTCCAAAACTCTTACCACTTTTAGCAAGGTAAAAGACCAATGCTAGGGTCAGAAGTGGATAGAAATTGAAAGGTATCGAGTATAGTAAGGTTTGAAATGGTGATACATTTTCATACACGGCTAATAGTCCAATCACATAAGCTCCCCAGGCATTGAGAGGAAATAGGATACAGGATGGTGCTGAGCTACTATCAGCTAAATATGCCAATTTCTGTCTTGAAATTCCGAATTTATCAAATAACGATTGGAAAACGGTGCCTACAGTAAGGATCGAAATATTCGACTCTATGAAAATAAGAAAGCCAGTAAGCCCGGCGGCCACTTGCAGTCTGGATTTAGGGTTTTTACTCTGAAGAATAAGTTTCTGAATTCTATGAACAAATCCGTTTATTCCACCTGAGACTTTAATGAGTTGAATCAGGGAGCCAATTAATAGCGTGAATAGAATGGTTCGGGTATTACCTGCGCTAGCAAATACATCGATGGTTTTGTCTAATGTGAGTATTACACCCTCAAAAATATTGCCTCCGGTAATGATAATATAACCAATTATTAGACCTACAAATAGAGAAACAATAACCTGTTTGGTTCTAATAGCTAAAATAATGGCAATAATAGGAGGTAAGAGTGATAGGAATCCAAAGTCTGTCATTCAGAGATTAGGGATTGATCGGTTGAATTAGTTTTTGCTCGATAAAGATACGTATTGAAAAGCTTTGTGACTGTGTTTGTCAATATTTGTTCTTTGCTATTCTTTCTGGATTCTTTGTCCAAATCAAGGCTAGCTTGCCAAATCAATTTTTTAGTAGCCACATCATATAGCTCGAGTAAGAGTGCGGACTGAAGGATGGTACTAACTGTATATCTGGGATAGGAGGTGTAATAGCCGTATGGGCTATTGTAAGTTGTGCTAACATCGGATTTTTGATTCGCAATTAATTCAAATCTTAAGACGATATCAGGATCTTTGGGGTTGAGTGAATAGTCTCTTCTCGAGAGCTCTTTTTTTACCTGATTCTCAATAAACGAAAAAATCTCTGCGCCTTCAGTCGAGAGATCTTTGGTGTTTTTGTAATTCACAATTCCATAAGTCTCATATTGCGCGAAATTAGAATTGCTATTGGTGAAATGTACGATTTTGGGGGAGCAGGATGCCGATCCTATTAATAGGATTATAAACAGAATTCGGTATACTGATTTCATTTGGATTAACCTGTCATTCCAAACTCTCTAACCGTATTCAGAGAATTCAAAATTTTGTCAATCAGCTTATCAGACTCTTCGGGGAATTCATATAAAATATCAAACCGGTCACCATTAGAACTTGCCTGCACAAGAGCCTCGTACTCTTTCATAGTACCTTTCTGGTAAGCATTCAAGTCCGGGTTGTACCAAATAAATTGCATGTTCGTCTAGTGTCAAAAATGGGTTATTGAACAAATAGTATAAATGTTCCTCCCATTAATACAAAATTAGCTATAAAAGTAACCTCATTAAAGGAATAAGTTAATCTTTTTTTTGATCAATCCCTATGTGGTTTCCATATTTCATCAATTAACGAAGAGTTTTTCGATTTGTTGCCAGTTTGGTCAGTAATTACCAAATCTATTTTACCCAAATGTCTCCAATGATCGTTTTGAAAATCCACGCTAAAATCAATTGTTGCTCCCAATTCTCCATTGTTTTCGGGATAGATCATCTTAATATTTTCGGAATAAAGCATCTGGCTAATGGAGTAGGTGCCTGATCCTGCAGCATATACCTGGTCATCATTTTTGTTGTAGTAGACCCATATAAAATGTGTGGGTGTAATGAGCTTTAGATAGCCTGCATACTCCGGGTACTCAATGTAAGCATCTCCTGGCTGTTGGCGGTAAGCTACTAACTCCCAAATTCCTTGTAGATTATCACTCAGATTACTCTCTTCAGAGGTTTTAACCCATTTTTCTTCTATTTTATTAGAGTCTATCACTATTAAGTCTCCACTATTTTCATCCAGGTCCATCACCTTGGAGTAGCCAGTATGGTTCCATAGACCATCCGAGAAGTTAAAATCAAATGGGATAGCCTGACCTCTTTCATTACTCCCAGGAGGATAGAAAAACTTAATGTCCTCGATATATTTGCCTTCTTTTATTTCATAGCTACCACCACCCATTCCTAATAATTGATTGTTTTTCTGATCATATTTGAACCAGATAAAATGATCGTTGGAAAGGTGCTTTTGATAAATGATACTATCTCCATAGGAAGTCCACTTGGTGAGACCTTCGCTGTGTGGTACGAATTGCGTCAGGCTCCATGAGCCTTCAAGTGAATTGTTGACATCACTTGATTGTCCAAATAAAAAGAATGAGAATATTGTTGCGATAATAGCAAGAGATATTCTTGGGTTGTTGTGGGGTTTCATCTCTGCAAAATTTTGGGTGTTAACAATAAGATAAAATAAAGTATTACCAAATCCTAATGATACAGAACATATTATGTTGTGCTCTAAGGCCAATATTTAATTCCTTTTGTAGCCAAAACATGAAATTTAATTAACTTCCACGCTGAACCACTTCCGCCGATTGTGTTGAATAATGTGCTTATATGGTCATCATTGATCCTTGCTGTCTTTATTGGTGCCGAAAAGACAGGGGATACGCGTTACACTGGTGTGTACCGTGGCAAGACATTATTTATTCAAAACCCCTATGATCGAGAATCTAGTTCTTTTTGTATAACAGAAGTTAGATTAAACAATCGTAGGTTAAATCTTAATTACGGTTCAAGTGCACTTAAAATCGATTTCAACGGAATTGAGGAGAACTCACCTATCGCATTACATATCATTCACTCAGATAGTTGTCAACCCATTATTATCAATCCAGACGCTATTGCCTATAAATACACCTTTGCCTTTAAAGAGATTTCGATGAATGATTCTGTGCTGGTTTGGTCTAGTATAGGTGATCAGGAGCAAGGAGTATATACACTTGATGCTTATGATTATGGAATATGGCAAACACAAGATACTGTATTATCAAAAGGCAAACATGAAGGGGCCACCTACGTGCATTTTCCTAAGTTAAAAGAAGGTCCTAATAAGTTGAGGTTGAAGTACACCTTTCCTAGTGGAGATTATATCTATTCAAGAGAAATAGATTTTCACTATTACGAGGAGCCGGTGACTTTCACTCCAAAGAAGTCTAGCACATCTCTTACCTTGTCAAGGTATGCCAGTTATGAAATATATGATGGAGGTTACAATCTGGTGATGTCAGGCTCCGGTGCTTCCATCGATATCAGAGATTTAAAAAGAGGGGACTACATTATCTACTTCGATAACAAAGACCCCGGGGTGTTTACCAAGATTTAGCTTTTAGAAAAGGCTGATCCCAAGGAACGTTTCAAGGAACGTTAGGATAAACATTGTTCCTAAAACCACAGGACACAAGATTGTAACAGCGAAATTCAAGTATTTTTCAACAAAAGAGCCGGTGTATCCAGGATACCCTTGAGCAATCTCCTCACTAAGGTTTCTTGTTTTCCATACATAAGCAGCAAATATTGAAATCAGACAACCTCCAAGTGGTAGAAGGGTATCGTTTGCTACATTTTGTGCAAAATCCATGAAAGAGGTAGCCTTGTCTGCGCCAACATAAGTAATAAAGCTTGAGAAGAATTCAGAGTACCCATTGGAAAGCAAGGATGGAATACCTATTAGGAAAATTAAACCTGCGATGAGCCAAACAGCACGATTTCTTCTTACACCTTTTTCATCGACCACATAGGCAACAGGAACTTCCAATAAACTTACGGTAGAAGTTAATGCTGCAAAAGACAACAAAAGGAAAAATGAAGATCCAATGATCACGCCTAAGGTTGGTCCTAAACTTTCGAATGCGCCTGGTAAAACGGTGAAAATCAATCCAGCACCCTGGCCAGCACCTTCCATGGTTCCGTCGGTTAAATAAGCAACCATCGGGAACATCATTAAACCTGCTATAAAGGCCATTCCAACATCCGCTAAAGTGATGAATGCAGCCGAAGATACAATGTTGTCACCTTTGCCTACATAACTACCATAAGTGATCAGCGCACCCATGCCTAATGAAAGAGAGAAGAAAGCTTGTCCCATTGCATTACCCATAACTCCCAACGTCAATTTGGAGAAGTCAGGTACCAGGTAGAAACTAAGTCCCACCATTGCATTGTCTAATGTCAATGAATAGATTACCAGGCCAAGAATCATAATGATTAGAGTTGGCATCAAGATCTTTGAAGCTTTCTCAATACCTCCAGCAACTCCTTTGGAAACGATAAATGCAGTTGCGAACATAAATACCAAGGCGTATGTTCCAACTTTGATTACGTCCTTGGTAAATTCTCCAAATTGCTTTCCTATTTCGAAATGGCCGGTAAGGAGTTCTATGAAATAGCCAAAAGCCCAACCAGCAACAACGTTGTAGAATGAGAGAATTACAAATCCACTGAAAATACCTTGTAATCCAAGAATGCTCCATTTTTTAAAACCTAGAGCTCGATAAGCTCCGGCAGGGTTTAGTTGAGTCTTTCTTCCTATGGCAATCTCTGTGATCATTACTGGAAAGCAAAGAATGAAACAGAACAAGAGGTACATCACAAGAAAAGCAGCACCACCTCCGGCGCCTACTTCAAACGGAAAACTCCAAATATTACCTAATCCTACTGCAGAACCCGCAGCAGCCAAAATGAATCCTAGTTTATTTGAGAAAGAGCCTCTTCCAGCCATGTTGTTTTATTTGTTAAAATGCCAAATATAGCAAAACCAACCAAAGCATTTAGCTGGTCTTTAAGTTGAATGTAAATAAGATTGGATTATAGGTCATCGTCATCCAGAGGAACCTCATATGGGTAACTAAATAGATGATTTTGTTTGATTGAATCAGCCACTTTATTTGGAACGTATTGTTCCCAACCGACAGCCCCTCGTTGAATCATTTCCAATACATCATCAGAGATGATGTGTAAATTTTCTGTTTTAGCACCCTCAATGTCCTGGATCTTGTCATTGTCCATTAGGTAGGCGTAGAGGTTCTTTAAGTGTGGTTCTGGTTCGAAAGATTCAGTGGTTACAATGGTTTCGGTATCCGATTTGAAAGTAGGATAGATGTATAGTTTTACATTACTTCCAAAGAGTCTACTGAATGATTCCAAAATTCCACCATTAAGGTTTTCATAATAGGATTCATCAAAGATCCTCACCAGATTATAGTATCCCATAACAATGCCAAGCTTTCTATGTCTGGTAAATTGGGATAGATAGGCTGCTAATTTGTAGTGTTCCTGGTAGTTGGAAATCAAAACGTTTTGTCCTAAAGAACATAATAAGTCAACTCTATCAAGGAAATCTGTTTCATCCACTTCACCTTCCATGGTTAAGTCATTGAGCGTTAATTCAACGATAGGAGTGACGTTCTGTATTTCGACATCTGCCTCTTTTCTGAAAGCACGCATTCCTGTAATCATCATGTCCACATTGACATGGGTAACAGGACGGAATCGTCCTCTCAAAACGAATATGTTTTTCTTATATAGTGCTGCTGAAGGTTGTAATACATTGCCCTTGGGTCCGAACATGGCTGCATGGGTTAATCCATTTTTGACCAATTTCAAACTCATCAAGCGATTGTCTACGTGATGGAAGTCTGGTCCCTCTATACGGAACATGTCAATCTCCAGGCGAGACTTGTGAATGTTGTCCGTCAATGAGTTTAATATATCTTCTGGTTCGGCATAATTAAAACAGGCGTGGATCAGGTTGACGCCCACCATTCCCAATACCTGTTGTTGCCATAATGGATCAGTATCCTTTAAAATAACATGAATTACACAATCATTTGGATCGGAATTTGGGTGTTTTTGGAATCTCAAACCAATCCATCCATGTCCCTCGTTGGTTCTTTTGTAATTAAGGGTTTCCACCGTGTTGGCGAAAGCAAAGAAATGTGATCGCTTAGCTCTGTTCGTCAACCTTTGTGCAAGTAGGGCATATTCCCGATCGAGCATTTTCATCAATTTGTCTTCACAGACATATCGAACACTCTTTCCATAGATGGCATCACTAAAAGTCATGTCATAAGCGGACATGGTTTTAGCGATAGTGCCGGAGGCAGCTCCAGCTTTGAAGAAATAGTCTGCAACTTCCTGACCTCCACCGATCTCTGCAATGGTACCGTAGATTTTGTCGTCAAGGTTGAGTGAAAGTGCTTTCTCTTTTGTGGTGAGTGTTTTGAATGAGTCCATTAAGGATGCCTATGATTTCAACTTAAAATTATGCCATAACAAGGTCAAATTAAACTTATCAGGGACATAAATAAAAAAGCCGGCAAGGCCGGCTTTTGTTTCAGAAATATGCAAAAGGTAATTAATTGTAAAGACTGTAAGGAAACTTATTTTCCACTATCATTTTCTCAGCAATTGATCTTCTGAGTGCCTTCGTATTGACAGGATTATATTTTGTGAATCGCTTCATTCCCATCATCATCACTTTCAGTTCATCACCGTCTGTGAAGCAAGCTACAGCTTCGTCTCCATGGTTTTTGATTTTTTGAATCGCTTCATGCATGTACAGTTTGGTCATGTCCATGAAGAGTTTACTTCCTTCATCACCATGCACGCCGATTAGTTTCTCTGTTCTAAGTAGACAAGACTCCAAAACATAGATTTCAATCAGCATATCAGCAACATGCATCAGTACTTCTTGCTCATCATTTAACTTAGGTCCGAAAGTTTCAGCAGCTTTACCAGCTACCATCAAAGCAGCTTTCTTCAACTTCTTCAATACATCCTTTTCTTCAGCCAAAGGAGCACTTAGATCTGGCATTTCGAATGAAGGAACTGAAGTCAATTCTTTGGCAACAGCCATCGCTGGACCCAATAAATCAATTTCTCCTTTCATGGCACGCTTAAACATCATTCCAACCAACAACATTCTATTGATTTCATTGGTGCCTTCATAGATTCTTGTGATTCGGGCATCTCTGTAAGCTCTGGCCATTGGTGCTTCTTCAGAGAACCCCATACCACCATATACCTGTACACCTTCATCCACACAGTAATCTAATACTTCAGATCCATGAATTTTGATGATCGCACATTCGATAGAGAATTGTTCCAAAGCTTTCAATTTCGCCTTGCTTGGATCCATTCCTTCAGCAATTAAAGAGTCAATTCTGTCATCAATGTTTTGACCTGCTCTATAAGCCGCAGACTCTATTGCAAATGTTTTAGCCGCCATGTTCGCAAGCTTAGTTTGAATAGCTCCAAAGCTAGAAATGGAAACGCCAAACTGCTTGCGTTCATTCGCATAATTAGTTGCTTTAGACGCTATGTCCTTGCATCCATTGATCACACCGCAACCAAGCTTAATTCGCCCTACATTCAATACATTTACTGCTATTTTGAATCCATTTTCACGCTCAGAAAGCATGTTTTCAACTGGGACAGTACAGTCATTGAAGAAGACCTGACGAGTAGAAGATCCTTTGATGCCCAGTTTTCTTTCCTCATCGTTCATGGTGATACCACCATATGTTTTCTCAACAATAAAAGCAGTTAAATTTTTATCATCATCGATTTTGGCGAACACAATAAACAGGTCAGCAAATCCCGCATTCGAGATCCACATTTTTTGACCATTGATAATGTAGTTTTTGCCATCATCGGAAAGTTTTGCTTTGGTCTTACCAGAATTAGCATCCGAACCAGCGTCTGGCTCTGTTAAACAATATGCAGCTTTCCATTCACCAGAGGCTAATTTTGGAATGTACTTTTGTTTTTGCTCTTCCGTACCGTAATAAAGAATAGGGAGGGTTCCGATGCCGGTGTGGGCACCATATGCTGTGGAGAATGATCCTGATGCCGCGATGATATCGGCCATGAGCATACCTGTGTTGAAACTCATTCCCATTCCGCCATATTCTTCTGGAACAGAAATACCTAACAATCCAAGCTCTCCAGCCTTGTCCATCAATGAAGGCATCAGACCTTCTTCCATGCTGTCTATTCGATCTGTAATTGGGGCTATTTCCTTATCAATGAAATCTTGAGTGGCAGCTGCCATCATTTTTTGTTCTTCTGAGAATTCTTCTGGGATGAAGATCTCCTGGGCTTCTGTTTCTCTGACGATGAACTCACCGCCTTTAATAGCTTGTTTTTGTGCTACTGATTCCATTTTCTAATTAATGTTTATAATGAGGTTAATATGTTATGCATGCATACTATTTCAAATATAAAGAAAAATGTTATGCATGCATAATAAATTTAAAAATTATTGTGATGATGACATCATAGGATGGTTAAAATCATCTACACCTTGCTCATGGCTCATAAACTCCCATGGCTTGAAAAGTAGCTTTGCGCTCACAAAGACCTCATAATAAGAGCCATTAAGCTATGGACACTATTTCAATAATTCTGCTGGCTATTTTCATCAATGCTATAATAGCCATCGCTTTTGAACACACCCTAGGAATCAATAAAAGTTGGATTGCCATATTCACGGGTACCACCATGTGGATGATCGTGGCGATGAATCTTAGTAAATCAACCATTCATCAGGATCTGGTAGAAGGGTCAGCTGAAATATTTGAACTAATAGTCTTTCTGATTGGAGCCATGACAATTGTGGAGATGATGGCACACTTCCGATTCTTTAGATGGTTGGAGTTTCGGTTGTCTCGATTAAATATTTCCAATACTCAACTATTCTGGTTACTTGGACTTATCACGTTTATTTCCTCTTCTTTATTAGACAACCTGACTACCACGTTAGTGATGCTTCAGATCGGTAGGCGCCTTTATTTGCGTGAGGAGAACTTCAATATTTTCGTTATCAATACGGTTATTGCTGCCAATGCCGGAGGGGCTATGTCTCCAGTTGGGGATGTTACTACTATTATGATCTGGCTGGCTGAGAAGTTTACCGCATGGCAAATTTTGTTGTGGGGCATTTTTCCATCTCTGGCAGCATGGGTAGTTCCTCAATTCTTATTGACCAGGCAAATTGTAAAAGAAAATAGGGTAGGAAGAAATAGTGAGGAAGTATTGCCTTTACAATGGAACATCATTTTGTTGGGCTTTATGACATTCGGGTTTGCTGTAGTTGTAAACCTGTTGCATTTACCTCCATTTTTCGGTATTCTATTTGGGTTGGGAACCGCTGCAATTGTCATTGATTACCGAATGAAAAGAGGGAAGCTCAAAAAGAGCAGCAATAAGATTGTGAATGTGATCAAAACCATTGATATGTCCACTATTATCTTTTTCGTAGGTATCTTGTTGGCAGTCAATGCACTCAATGTATATGGTATTCTTGATCAAATTTCCGGATTGTTGTTTGGTTCAGATCCTGGAAGTGATGGTAATGCTATTGTCATTGGCCACTCTCTTTTAGGTTTGATATCGGCTATTTTTGACAATGTTCCATTGACTGCTGGTGTTATCGATATGCTACCGGGTGATATTCATTACCAGTATTGGGTGTTGCTGGCCATCACAGCGGGTACAGGGGGTAGCTTACTGGTGATTGGGTCTGCAGCTGGAGTTGCGGCGATGGGGCAGGTGCCGACACTTACGGTAAACTATTACATTAAAAAAGGAACCATTCCTGCCTTGTTAGGATATGTCCTGGCCATAGGAACGTGGTATTTGCAATGGATAGTCTTTGTATAAAGACTCGAGCAGACTAAATGTATCTAGCATTTTACAGTTCATCTGGAATAATCAACAGTTCGGTAACACTAAATTCAGATTAGTAGTAGCGTATGTCACTTTTGGATCAATCAAACGATCCAAACTATGCGTTACATTTTCTTACTTCAACTTATTCTCTTCACACTTGCAGCTTCTGGTCAGTCAGTAGTGAGTGGTATGGTTACCGATAAATCTAATGAAGGGTTGATCGGAGCGAATGTATACATCAAAGACTCTTATGATGGAGGCACTTCTGACTTTGATGGAAACTTTCGATTTGAGACTTATGAAAGTGGGGCCCAAATACTAGTGGTTTCTTTTGTTGGGTTTGAGACTTTAGAGTTGTCTATTGAGGTAGCCAATGCTCAAAACCTTCGATTAGAACTAAAAGAATCTTTCAATAGCATCGCAGCAGTTACGATTACTGCAGGAGCATTTGAAGCTAGCGATGAGAAGAAAGCAGTTGTCCTAAAGAGTTTGGACATTGCTACTACCGCTGGTGCCACTGCTGACATTACTGGTGCATTGAACACACTGCCTGGAACACAGAAAGTTGGTGAATCAGGCCGATTGTTTGTAAGAGGTGGCACTGCCGATGAAACCAGAATCTACATTGACGGAGTAGAAGCTTCAAACTATTATGGAGCTAGTGCAAACGGGGTGCCAACCAGAAGCCGTTTTTCTCCTTTCCTTTTTAAAGGAACGTTTTTCAGTACAGGCGGATATTCTGCGGAATACGGACAGGCTCTTTCATCAGCTTTGATCCTCAATACTAACGATGTGGATCCAGAGAACAAGATAGACCTGTCGCTGATGTCTGTGGGTTTGGATGCAGGAATTACAAGGTCATGGGATGATCAGTCGCTTTATGTAAAGGGTGGTTACATGAATCTCAACCCATATACGAGTCTGATTAGTCAGAATGTGGAATGGATCAACGGGAGCACAAGCTGGGATGGTACGATGGCTTACAAGAAAAAATTGAACAATGGTGGAATGCTCAAAGTGCTTGGGATGACGAATACCTCTGGCTTCCACTTAAAACAATCCACCATACTCAATGAAAAAGGTTTCTATGATATTCAAGTTGGCAATACCAACTCGTTTGTTACCTCCAATGTCAATTTGCCAGTGGGAGAAAAAGATAGCTTTTATGCTGGAGGATCCGCTGCGTGGAATACGGATGATGTTGCTTATGATGACGTGGAACTAACCACTCCAGAACTCAATCTTCACTTGAAAACCAAATTTTTGCATGAGTTTACTCCCAAGCAGTTGATTAATGTGGGGACTGAGGTATTCTATGGTTCAGTGGAGAGAGAGATAGTGACTTCTTCGGATTCAGTTGCTCTTGATTATTCCAATATCAACATGGCAATCTATGGTGAGTTTGATCAGTACATCACTGAGAAGTTGATTATGCGCTTTGGAGCTCGTTTGTCCAATCAAACAGTTCTAAACTCAACAACATTAGAACCACGATTCTCCATGGCCTATCAAGTAGGAGAGTTTGCTCAATTTTCCCTGGCCACGGGTCAGTTTTACCAAGCACCTAAGAAGGATTATCTGTTAGTGACCACCGACCTTGATCAAGAACGAGCACAACATTACATACTAAACTTTCAGAGAATTAAGGAAAGCAAAATTTTTAGAATTGAAACCTATTTAAAGGACTATGATCATCTTATTCGTTACACCAATCAATATGATCCGACTACATTCAGTAATTCTGGAGAGGGATATGCGTATGGCTTGGACGTCTTTTGGAGGGATAGAGGTGGTTTTAAGAACATTGATTACTGGGTTTCTTATTCCTGGTTGAAGAGTGAAAGACTCTTCCAGGATTATTCTGAGAAAGCTGTTCCTGGTTTTTCAACCGCTCACAATGCCTCGTTTGTTATCAAGAAATTCATTCCTGGAATCAAAAGCCAACTTGGCGCTACTTATTCCATTACTTCCGGAAGACCATACAATGATCCGAATAAGGAAGGCTTCAATGAGAGTAAAACCAATTTGTACCAAGATCTGAGTTTCAATATGGCTTATCTACCAGTAAAGGAATTGATCATTTACTTCTCTGCTACGAATCTATTGGGTCAGGACCAGATATTCGGTTATCGCTATGCGAATGCTCCCAATGATAATGGCGTGTATGCTTCGGAAGCGATCAGACTTCCTGCTAAACGATTCATATTCATAGGTTGCTTCCTAACTATCGGAGCATTCAATAAACAACTTGAAAATCTATAAACAATCAAATTCTAATCTTATGAAAACTACATTTTTATTCATTATTGGTATGATCATCGGATCATGGAGCTATGCACAGACCACCAATCTCACCATAGAGGTCACCAATTTCAAAAACACTGACGGTAAACTTCGGGTGGCTTTGTTTAACAGTGAAGGTACTTACTTAAAGGATAGCCAGTATACATCCGATACCCTGGTTTACAGTCAGGAATTAGTAAAGGTGTCTTTCACAGGTTTGCCTAACGGTGAGTATGCGATATCCATCTATCATGATCAAAATGATAACGGTGAATTAGATGCCAACTTCATGGGCATACCTACTGAGCCATATGCCTTTTCGAACAATGCTAAAGGGCGATTTGGGCCTGCGTCATATGCAGACTCCAAATTCTCTTTGAATCAATCCAATCAAATTCATTCTATCCAATTAAACTAATCACATCATGAGATCAGTCACCTTTATACTAACACTTTTGGTAGCATCAGCTACGATTGCACAGTCCAAATTTGAATCAGCAATTCTGAAAGGAAAACAACTGATTGAGAATCCAGACACTGTAACAGGGTTACAGAATGCAGCCAATTATTTTCAACGCGTTGCACAAAAAGAGACTTCTGAGTGGTTGCCACTGTATTATCAGGCACAGGTATTAACTTTTATTGCTAGTAGGGATGTCGATTTGGAGTCGAAGGAAGCTACTCTTAACACCGCTCTGAAATTAATTGAGTCTGGAAAAAAGATCGAGAAAAACTCAGAACTTCTAGCACTTGAAGGGTTTGTTCAAATGCTGAGGTTAACTGTTGATCCGGCTACCAGAGGACAGACGTTGAGCCCAGTAATTTTAGGATTGTACCAACAGGCTTTGGCAATGGATTCAGAAAACCCACGAGCATTATTGTTTATGGGGCAAATGCAATACGGTATGGCTCAGTTTTTTGGGACTGGGATTGAAGAATCATGTGCCAATGTTAAGAAAGCTTATGATATCTTTGAGAAGCAGCCTGACGAACCAACAATCTATCCTTCCTGGGGAATGGGAAGTGCAAGAGCTGCATTAGATAACTGTAATCAATGAAATACTCGCGTGAACAATTCATAGGTCATCTGAAAGAGATTTTTATCATGGGAATGATTGGGCTCGTTTACAGCCTTTTCGTTGGTGATCTGAATGCCTTCAATATCACAGTGACAGTGCTGATTTGGGTTTTTCTTAGTCGGGGTAATGGCTGGTTGGTTGAGCTAATCGATAAACGGATTAGTTGGGTGGATCAGCCAGTCCTAAGACTTACAGTAGGGATGGTAGCTATGATTGTTTACACAGTATTTGCTTTCGGATTTATCCTGGTCACTACTATTTGGTATTATTATGGTGATCCACCATCAGTTACGTTGGCACGATTAGGCTTTGAAAACTATCTGGTTAGTATTTTGATTACCTTGATTATTTCCATGTTCCTGCATGGCAGAGCTTTTTATCTGGAGTGGAAAGAAGCACTTTATAGAGAGGAAAAGCTGAAAGTAGAAACCCTCAAAACAAAATTTGAGTCCCTTAGAAACCAGGTCAATCCGCATTTTTTGTTCAATTCTCTCAATGTGCTTTCAGGATTGGTATATGAGGATCAGGCAAGGGCGGTGGAGTTTATTCGTAAAATGTCTGAGGTTTATCGCTATGTACTGGACAAGCGTGATCAGGAGTTGGTGCCACTGGAAGACGAATTAAAGTTTTTTGATAACTATGCCTTCCTCCAACAAATACGTTTTGGTGAAAACCTTAGAGTAAAAGTGACCAGGCAGGGTGATGGCATGGTTCCCCCAGTAGCTATGCAACTACTTCTTGAAAATGCTATCAAACATAATATCGTTTCTGAAGCTAAGCCACTAACAGTCACAGTGGTTATTCAAAACGGTGAAATCAAAGTTTCTAATAACATTCAGGAGAAATTGTCCAAGGACTCAACAGGTATTGGTTTGAGTAATTTGCGTGAGCGATATGGGTACTTGTCCAATAAAACAGTTCAAATTAACAACGACGGAAAAACCTTCGAAGTAATCCTTCCACTATTGAAAATAGACTCATGAGGTATCTAATTCTAGAAGATGAAAAGATCGCATCCAATCGACTAAAAGAGATGATTGCGAACTTGAGACCTGATTATCATTGTGTGCTCAGCCTGGATTCTGTTGAATCTGCTGTGATCTCATTACCGGCACTGAAATTGGACCTGGTTTTCATGGATATTCAATTGGCTGATGGGAATTCATTTGACATTTTTGATCAGATTAAGTTTGATGTGCCGATCATTTATACCACAGCGTATGACGAGTATGCATTGAAAGCTTTTAAGTCCAATAGTGTCGATTATCTACTGAAGCCCATTGATCCTGTGGAGTTAGCGGGTGCCATTGCCAAGTTTGAAAAACACTCGGTCAAAGATGATAAGGAGGTGACTCAGCTGATGCAAAGCCTGAGACCCGAGGGTAAAGAGCGCTTTGTGGTGAAAGTAGGGGATCATTTAAAATCGGTGCTAACCAAGGACATCCAATTAATCTACAGTCAAGACAAGGGAACTTATTTGTTTACCAATGATGGAAAAAGATTTCTGGTGGATTATACCATGGATAAAGTGGAAGACATGTTGTCCAAAATGGAGTTTTTTCGTATCAGTAGAAAGTTTCTGATACAGATAGATTATATAAAAGATATTGTAGCCTACACCAATTCAAGGTTGGAGATCAAGATAGAAGGTTTTACCGATGAACAGGTGATTGTTGCTCGCGAACGAGTTGCTGATTTTAAAGAATGGCTAGATCGTTAACTGTTCACAAAGTCTAGTATTTGAGAGCGTTCGAAGGGTTTTCTAAAATATTGTTGGAGTATTTTGGAATCCAAAGCTTCTTTGATTTCGCTTGTCACCTCAAACCCAGTTAATAGGCAAAACCGAACATCGGGAAACTGTTCTCTAGCTTCTTTGATTAAATCAAGACCGCTTTTGCCCGGCATTCTGAGGTCAGTAATGACGATTTCGATTCCCTCTTCCTCTTTAAGGATTTCTAATGCTTCATCTGCAGAGTCTGCCAGGATGATATCCACGTCATTTCTATAAGTAATTTGGAATGTGATCCGATTTGGATACTCATCATCCACGTACAACACTTTCTTTTTCACTATCGTCTCCATTTGACCATGATTTAAAAGTAATTAAAACAGTTGTTCCCTTATTCTTTATTGACTCAAAATTTATTTGTCCCAGATGTTCGGTGACTATCCTTTTTGAGATATATAATCCTAAACCCGTGCCTATTCCAGGTGCTTTGGTGGTGAAAAAAGGATCAAAAATCTTGTCCAGGTATTGCTGATCTATTCCAGAGCCCGTATCCGATATTTTTACTAAAATGGTATTCTCAATATTTTCTGTTCCTATTTTGATCTTGCCAGTGTTCTCAATGGCGTGTGCTGCATTCGAAATGAGATTGATTAGCAGTTGGTGAATGCTGCCATCATGTGCAAAAATCAGTGGGTTTTCTGCATTTAATTCTTTTTGTACTTCAATTCTATCTTTCAATTCATGCTCCATGATGATGAGGCATGTTTTGATAATATCATGTATGTCGCAAGATTCCATCAATTGTTCTCCGCCATGACTATATCTACTCAAGCCTTTCACGATGTTGGTGATGCGATCAATTCCTGTTCTCATCATAGTTACCACTTCTTCGAGTTCAGGATCCGCCTTGAGCATCTCTTTTTCTTCAATAATAGCCTCTACACTATAGAGCCCTGCTTGTAGATAATTTACAGGATTGTTGATTTCGTGTGCAATTCCGGCAGTGAGCACACCAAGAGAGGCCATTTTCTCAGCTTGAATCAGTTGATTTTGAGTTGTTTGTAATTGGTTGACTGTTTCTTCAAGTTCTTCAGTTCGATCCTTAACCATACCCTCCAATCGACCTTTGATTTTGTTCAATTCTTTGGTTCGTTCTTCTACCAACATAGTCAACAATAACTGTCGTCTCTTCTCCATTTTGGAGGTGAGATATCTGGTGGCATAAACGGCGACCCCTAAGATTAATAACACAGAAAGATAGAATGGAGCTGTTTTATAAAAAGGAGGTTTGATAACGAATTGAAATGTTCTAGGCTCACTCCAGTGGTAATTGCCAGTTTTCTTTGCTCTAACTTCGAAGTTATACGAGCCATCTTCTAAATCACCAAGGTTTACCTGATTGTTCACCTGTGGAGCCGACCAACTTCCTCCAATGTTATAACTATACTCCATATCGTTAGTCGGAAACAATAGTGATGCAAACGAGATGGTGATGTACGAATCAAACGGTACTATGTGGTTTATTCCAGGAGAAGTGTTCATTGATTTGCCATTGGCAACAAAATCTAAAATGACTGGTTTCCGTGTTTTTTGAGGTTCATTGCTGGGAGCATAGTCTGTAACAGCAACTCCTTGCGAGGTTCCAACCCACAGTTTATTCTGATCGATGATCAAGCATTCTTTATTGATCGTGTTGACGGGTAATCCAGAGCTTTCTGAATATTGGGCATATTCATGTGTTTTTAATCCATATCTGATCAATCCTGCTGTGGTTGCAACCCACAAATAATCTTGCTCTAATAGGAGGGACCTAACCGCACTATTGTCAAAATTTAAATTGATTTCTATTTTGTTGATTTCGCCATCTGCATAAACGAACATGCCATAATTAGAACCTAAAATGAACATGTCATCGATTTGTATTAAATCATCTACGACTAGCCCAACTCTGTAGGGCTCTCGAAATGGAATACTGACGTCTCTAAATCGATCCTCTCCATGTGGTTTGAAATAGAGGTAGTGATCAGGGTTGGACGATAAAGCATAAACACCATTCGAATTCACTTTAATACCACTGATTTCAGTTAGAATTCCCTTCTCAGAACCAAAAGACTCATGAGATAGGTTTTCAGGGTCTATCTGCCGTATTCCTTTAAAGGATTCCTGGCTCATCCAGATCTTCTGACTGATGGAGTCGTAAACCACATCAAAGATGTATCGACCATAGTTTTGTAGATTTAGTTCATCAACTATTTGGTCTCCCTTCAATTTGATGAGTTTGTAGCCTGAGGATAAGTACAGGTATTCACCAATTTGGACACCACTAAGGAAATAGTCGTTTTCATCACCATTGATTAGTAGAGATGGCTCTTCAGTCATCTTATTTATCTTCCAGACGCTGCTACTTCGCAGGGCATGGATGAATTCGGATTCTTTGCTTGTAACAAGGGCTTCAATGTAATTATTTGGCTTGTTGAGTTCAATTTTTCGAAACTCAGGTAACGATAGCAGTAAAATACCCTTTTGTGTACTGAGCCAAATATTGCCTTCATCATCAACATAGGATTGATTGACGAACATTTCTGAAGTAGAAAGTTTTTTAGCGGTATTGTCGTTACTCAAATCAATAATTGAGGTATTGTCATAAATGCCACTTACTATTAATTGTTCTTCATTTAGTAGTTGTAAATGTCTGTATTCCAAAGAGTTGTCAATACCTCTAATCTCAAAATTCGAGATGTTGATCTTATCCTTGGTGAGGGTGATTTGTTTGATACCCTGGTCAGTAGCAATAAGAATTCGATCACCAATTTTCTTGATATCATAGGTGACAAAATGGTGTGAGGAGCTAAGTCTCTTGAATGAATCAGTCGTTTCATTGTAAACAAAGTAGTTGCCAGGATTAGATACCATGAGCAACCTGCCATCATCCAAGTCGAGGTAATTGAATGATCTCACGAATGAGGTTGTATTATCTTCAGGACCAAAAGCATATCTTTTCCAGCTTCCCTTTTCATATTTGATAAGAGATTGGGGTTCTGATATCCAAAGTCTTTTCCTGGAGTCTTCAAATACGTGCTTAGGATACCATATTGTGGAATCAGAAATTGATCTATTTCCTACAAAAAGGGGGATAAAGGTAGGTTTTTGAATGTCTGGGTTGATTACATAGACACCCATGTCATGTACACCTAATAGTTTGCCATCTGATGTCTTGACAAATTCTTTGAAGAAGTTGCCAGGGGCCCCTTCTGCATAGCGTTCAAAATTGACTCCATCAAATCGAAAGAGTCCATCATCAGAGCCAATCCAAATAAAGCCGAGACTATCCTGGGTGATACACTTGATGACATCTGTGTCTAACCCATCAGCCGAGCGGTAACTGTAGGAAAAGATGTCCTGAGCTACGGAGGACTTGATTGTCCCCAGTAAAATGAAGGGTACTAGGACAAGGATGATCTTTTTAGGCACAAAGGAAAGTTAACCAGAATTTAAGATTATCCCGAATTTGGTCGATTAACGGTGTTTAATAAGCGATAAATGGAGGTTAAGCTAACTCTCTTAAATCTACAGGAACGACTCTTGATACACCTTGTTCGATCATCGTGATTCCATAGATCACATCGGTACTTGCCATAGTTCGTTTATTGTGCGTCACAATGATGAATTGAGACTCTTTCGAAAACTTTCTGATGATCTCATTGAATTTGTCAATGTTGGCGTCATCCAAAGGAGCATCTACCTCATCAAAAATACAGAAAGGAGCCGGTTTGATCAGGTAAATGGCAAACAGGAGTGAAGTAGCTGTTAGTGTCTTCTCTCCACCTGATAACTGGTTGATAGTCAGTGGTCTTTTGCCTTTTGGCTTGGCCATGATCTCGATTGGAGACTCTAAAGGGTTTTCTGGATCTGTTAGTTTTAGCTCACAATCATCTTCTTCCGTAAACAAGGTGCGGAATACCTTGATGAAGTTTTCTCTGATCTTTTCAAAAGCCTCCTGGAAGGTTTCTTTGGCTACTTCATCTATTTCACTAATGGTGGTCAATAGTGATTCCTTAGCTTTTGTGAGGTCTTCTTTCTGGGTGGCAATGAAGTCGTGTCGTTCTTTGATTTCCTCGTAGGCTTCCATGGCCATTGGGTTGATAGGACCCATGCCATCCAGTCTATTTTTTAGCTTATCCACTTTCTCACGAAGCTCATCCTGAGGTTTGCTGAGAAGATCCTCATTTTCGAAGCTTTCTATTTGCTTCATGTCGATATTAAACTCAACAGACAACCTATCCTTGATGGAGTTAAGTTGCATTTTGGTTTCGTTGAGTTTGTTCTGCCACTCCATCAACACATGGTCAGATGATTCTCTTTGTCTCTGGATTTCTCGAAGACCTTTTTCCTGCTCATCAATCAGTCCTCGGACGTTGTAATATTCTTTCTCTGCTTCGTTAACTCCTTGCTCAATGGACTCTTTTTCTTCGTACATGGCCACCAAATCGTCATCACTTTCTTCCGACTTTTTGACCAGGTCATTGAGGTCTTGGGTGGCTTTTTGGAGTTCCTCAGTGTTTTGTTCAATTCGTGCAGCACTACTTACGTAAGTCTCATCTTTGTAGCTAATCTCTTGTTTGATGCTACTGATTTTGTTTTGCTGACGGTGGTAGAGTACGTTTTGCTCATTGTAGGAAGATGATTTGATGGAAAGCATCTCATTCATCTCAGCCAAAGATTCACGCTGATTGGTGGCTTGTTGTTCTAATTCAGCAAGTAAAGAAGCAGATGATTCATATTCTGGACGCATCGTTTCCAGCTCTTCAGCAAGCGTTTGAATTCGTTCCTCGATATCTTCTCGCTTGGTCTCATTGGAGTTGAGTAACTCGCTGTATTGTTGTTGCTTGGTTTGTATGGAAACAAACGTTTCGTTGATCCGATTCATTTCAGATTGCAACTCCTCCAATAACGCTGCTTGTGTCGAGTTTTTCAACTGCTCAATTTCCGCCAGATTTTCGTTTAGGTTTTGCTTTGCCTTCTCTTGTTTTTTAGTCAGGTCCTTTATTTCTGTGGCTAGCTTTTCCAGGTTTTTGGCTCTACCAATACGTTTTCCTTCAAAAAGCCCTACAGATCCGCCGTGAATGCTGTATTTCTTCTGAATAACCTGACCACTTTTGGATACAAAGACTACTTCATCTGTATCACTTGCAGGTATTTCGTTCTCATAGATGTAAACATTATCCAGCAGATGTGCTATAAGACGTCTATACTTATCATCATATTCAACAACCTCCGTAGCAGGGATGGTATTTGGGAAAATATGAGAAGACTTAGCGTGATAATTGGTAAGCTTATCCAGTATGAAGAAATGAGCTCTTCCTCGCGAAGCGTCGCTTAATAAATTTACAGCCTTTAGTGCGTCATCATGTGTTTCTACCACATAATAGTTCATGTAAGGCTCCAGGAAATTCTCTATTGCAATACGATAATCCTCCGGACAGGCAATTACATCTGAAAGAAGCGGAGCATCTTGCCATTGCTTGCTTTTCTTCAGGAACTTAATGGCTTCCGGGAAACCTTCAAGACTATCTACCAACGATTTGGTTAGGTTGTATTCGTTTTGCTTCGAATCCAACTTGCGATTTACCTGGGTTAATTCTTCACGAATGATGTCAATACGTTGCTGATACGCTTCAATCTTATCCTTTAAAGCAACTTCCTTGGCTTTGAGTGCTTGATACTCTTCGTTCTTCTGATTTTTTTCTGAGGTGATTTCTTCCAATTTCTGATCAAAGTTCTTTAAGCTCTCACTTTGAACAGATGAGTCTTCACGGGACTTAGTTAACTCACTTCGTAGTGAATTGATTTGTACTTCCTTGATCTCCAGATCTTTACCTAGCTGATACGCTTGCTCTCTCTTGGTGTTGAACTGTTGGCTATATTCGTTTAGTAGATTCTGAGCTTCCTGAGTAGTTTGCTTTTGTTCTTCATAAGCTTCCTGAAACTCCTCTAGTTTCTTGCTAATATCCGATAGGATTTGCTGCGCATTGTCGCGCTCTTTATCCAGACTTTGCAAAGAGAATGAAGCTCTTTCGTTGCTCTGTTTGTCCTGCGAGATCTGCTCTTGCAGCTTTTCTATTTTGTCTTGTAGGTACCGCTGGCGCTCGTTTTTGATTTTCTTTTCACTCTCATAGTTACGTATCTTGGTCACGTGCTCATTGAGAGACTTTTGACGAGAGGAGAGGAGCTTCTCTTTGGTCACCAAATCTGTTTTAGATTTTTCCAAAGTTGCTTCTCGCTCAAGCATCTGAGTATTTAGTGCATTCTTTTTATCTCCTTCTTCCTGGATACGTTTTTCTACCGTGGCAAATACAGCAGTTTGATCTGCAACTGATTTTTTAGCAAGAGCTACGCTAAATTCTTTGTATTCTTCCTTCATCTCATAGTAGCGCTTGGCCTGACGAGCCTGCTTCTCCAGAGACTTTAGGTTTTTGTCGATTTCGAAAAGAAGATCTTCTACACGATCGAGATCGGCATCGGTGTCCTCTAGTTTTTTAAGAGTTTCCTTCTTACGTATTTTGAATTTAGAAATACCTGCTGCTTCTTCAAAGAGACTTCTTCTGGATCCGTCTTTGTCATTCAACAGATCATCGACCATTTTCAACTCAATGATGGCATACGTATTGGAGGCGATTCCTGTATCCAGGAAGAGGTCTTTGATGTCTTTCAGTCTACAGGGGACACCATTTAGTAAGTACTCACTTTCACCAGATCTAAAGTATCTTCTAGTCAGTGTTACCTGTGTGTATTCTGTAGGAATGAGGTTTTTGGTGTTGTTGAAGGTAAGGGATACTTCAGCTAGCTGAGTTGGTTTTCGACCTTTGGTGCCATTAAAAATCACATTTTCCATCTTGTCTGATCTGAGCACCCGGGTCTTTTGCTCTCCCAATACCCATCGGATGGAATCCACTACATTGGATTTACCACAGCCATTTGGACCTACTATACCGGTGATGCCCTCATCAAAATTGATGGTCATTTTATCCGCGAAACTTTTGAATCCCTTGATTTCTAAGCGTGTAAGCTGCATGCAGTGGGTGTGATTTGAAATTCAGTCGAAACTAACAAATTTAAGATTAATTTTAGATTTCTGGCCTAACCGTTTTTGTTAATTGCAGCTAGTTCGTAAAGTTTTCAATTTTATCAACTTGTTAATCCTTTTCGGAGGATTATTCGTTAATTTACCAACATGGATGACGCTAGAATTTGGATCTATATAGTGGCCGGAGCTATCTACCTAATCTCCAGGGCTTTGAAAAAGAAAAAGCCGGATGCAGTGCCGAGAAAACCAACGGGTTCTCGACCTTCTGCACCTTCTAGCTCACCTAACAAGCCAGTGTCATTTGAGGAATTGCTACGCGAGTTTACGGAAGGTAAAGCAGCTGATCCTGAACCAACACCAGAACCTGTGGAGACACGTCGTGCGGTAGAGGAGCGCAAGTGGCAGCAGGAGAATAAAACAGTAGAAGACTTCAGCAATGAAGGCAGAAATAGAACTTTTGCTGATGATGAGAGTCGGAGGGTTTATGAGGAGTCAATCAAGAATGCTGAAGGTGCTGAGATCAATTTCGAGCGTGATGAGCATTTTAGGATTAAACTTAAAGATCGAAAAGAGGAAGAATCTGATCGCTCTGGATTTGCTACTGAGATCTCAGAAATGCTTCGAAACCCTGAGGATGCCCGAAAAGCGGTGATTTTGGGGGAAATACTGAATCGTAAGTACTAAAAGTTACAACCCACTTTTTATTCTAGCATGGAAGACATCTCTATAATTTTCAGAGATGGTCAGTTGTTCCTTTCCAATTTGCAAATACGTTTTTGTGATGCTGTCGATCTTCTGAAGGTTGACAATGTATGAGCGGTGAATGCGCATAAATTGCTTCTCAGGTAATTTCTCTTCCATGGACTTCAGACTGGAAAGTGACAAAATAGGATGTTCCTTACTTTCCAAATGGACTTTTACATAATCTTTCAACCCTTCGATATAGCGAATATCAGCCAGCATGACTTTAACTAATTGATACTCCACTTTTAAGAAGATATAATCAGCTGTTTCACCGGTAGGTTTCTGAACCGTTTCGGTTTTGGATGATCGAAGGGTTCTAGCCTTACTCGCTGCTCTTAAAAACTCTTCATAGTTGAATGGTTTTAGCAAATAGTCGATGGCATTGACCTTGTATCCTTCGATGGCAAACTGATCAAATGCCGTAGTAAAGACTATGAGAGGTTTGTTTTCTGCTGGAATTCCATCCAAAATTCGAGCTAATTCAATACCTGTTAAATCACTCATTTGGATATCCAGGAAAAGCAAGTCAATAGGATCTTCTCCATGCAGATGTCTTAATGCTTCTATGGCATTGTCGTATTTGGCTACAAGCTCAAGGAAAGGAGTTTGGTCAATAAAGGATGAAATAAGGCCCAGAGCCAATGGTTCATCATCTACCGCGAGGCATCTGAGTGTCATGAAGCCAAATCTATCTGAAAATCAACAATATATTGCTCGTTTTCCTGTGTGATTTGAACCTGGTGCTTCTCAGGATATATCAATTCCAGCCGTCTTTGGGTGTTTTGCATGCCAATGCCACTACCTTCCAGCTTAAGCCCAGTAGACTCAAACATGTTGTTCTTCACTATCATCTGCAGGTTATTGGCACTAAGATCTATGTTGATCTCAATAGTACTCTTGTGCTGAGAGCTAATACCGTGTTTGAAGGCATTCTCTACATAAGGAAGAAGTAGCATTGGTGCAATGAGAATGTGTTGTGTGTCTGTAGGCTTGTGGAAATTAACTTCGACCTTATCTGGTAAACGCAATTTCATCAACTCGATGTAGTTGGCCACAAAATCAATTTCTTGTGACAAGGTGCAAAACTCCTTTCTGGAATCGTACAATACATACCTCATCATAGCAGACAGTTTATGAATTGCCTTTTGCGCATCAGCGACATTCAGTGATGTCAATGCGTAAATGCTGTTCAGCGTATTGAAGAAGAAGTGTGGATTAATTTGTGCTTTTAAGAATGAGAGTTCAGTGGTTACTTTCTCTTTTTCAAGTTCTTCACGCTTTAGTTTGTCCTGCTGATCCTTTCTCAGAAGCAAAATACTGGTGCTGGATCCAATAACAAGGAAAATCATGAGCATGCCGGTAAAATCGAAGCGGAACCATCCCCTTGATTTGTAAGGTTCGTTGGGCCGAATGATCTCGTGAATCAACCTCGGAAGATCCAGGCTATGTTCTATGGTTCTCATACCGATTAAGATCACAGCTGCCAAAACGATTACCACAAGAGCAAATTGCCAAATTTTGTTAGTGAGGAGTAGCTTGGGTACCAGGTAAACCGAATTGATGTAATACATGGAAGTCAATACCAGGGCAAAAATCATGGTTTTGATCCAGTATTGTATCGGCCAGTCGATTCCCCAACCCAATGGTGGTAAAGCCAGTAGGAGCATCCAAATGGTGGTGGTAATTCCAAACTCCAACCAAAACAATCGCTTACGTCTTCTAGTAATCATGTGCATCACAATACGACAAACCTAAGATTCAGTATACAATTAATATAAGAGAACTCTGCCAACTACCGAAATGTACCGACGGTTTTTGGCTGGGAATCGACATTCGATTTCGTCGATTGTGAGTGGGACAATGCAGATGAATACCGGGAGAACGTCTATTGCCAATCACCTTCTGGCCGTATTCCCGTCTATTTGTATGTAACTAATTGCGCTCAAGCAGACACTATCAAATATTAACAATGAAAAGATCATTACTCTTTGTATTAACGCTAATGTCACTATCTGCATTCGCTCAGATGCCTTCAGGGTATTCGGGAGCGAAAGGTAAGAGTGCTCAGCCGGAAGTAGGATATGGAAAGATTACGGGACAAATTCTCGACCCTGAGAACCAACCAGTACCCTTTGCTACCATAGCATTGATCAATGTAAAGGATGGCAAAACCATAGACGGTACCATAGCCGATGAATCAGGAAAGTTTATTCTCAAATCGATTCCAGAGGGATCTTACAAGGTATCTCTTTCTTTTATTGGGTTCGATAAGATTGAGAAAGGTCCATACAGCTTCTCTGGTAAAGGAGATACGTATGACCTTGGAAAGGTCAACATGGAATCCGTATCACAGGAACTTGACGAAGTGGTGGTGGAAGGCCAGCGAGAGTTGATGGAAGAGAAGGTAGACCGAATCGTTTACAATGCAGAACAAGACAAAACTACTACTGGTGGAGATGCTACCGACGTGTTGCGACGAGTACCATTACTAAGCGTGGACCTGGATGGGAACGTGTCAATGCGTGGAAGTAGCAATATCAAGGTATTGATCGATAATAGACCATCCACTATTTCAGCAAGTAGCATTGCAGATGCGTTGAAGCAGATTCCAGCTGATCAAATCAAATCTGTAGAAGTAATTACCTCACCTTCAGCTAGATACGATGCTGAAGGCACAGGTGGAATTATCAACATCATCACCAAAAAGAATAACCTGCAAGGCACCTCTGTGAGTGTGAACTCCAGCGCAGGATTACGAGGATCCAATTTGGGTGTAAATGCTTCTTACAGAAAGGGTAGAGCGGGCTTTACCCTTGGTGGTTTTGGTAGAGCTGGTTACAACATCAAAGGAGATTTTGATAATGAGCAGACACTTAGAAGTAGTGATCAAACGATCTTGTCCATAACTAATCAGTCAGCTAGCACGATGACCAACATGCTGATGGGTAGATACAATCTTGGTTTTGATTATGAGTTGAATAAATACAACTGGATCAATGCATCCGTAAAGTTCGGCCTATTCAATTTTAACAGCGATCAGGATGATCGCACTTCTGAGACAGTGAATGGTGATGGTGCCTTATTGAATGAGAACTTGCAAGACATTTCAACAGCCAATCTGAGTAACACTGTAGATGTTAGTTTAAACTACATCAAGACCTTTGAGACGAAGGGTAAGGAGTTTAGCATTTTGTCACTGTATAGTCAGAACAGTAGAACCAACGACTTTGAGAACATTTCCAAGGATACTGATACGGAGGATGTCTTGTCTAGAATCAAAAACGATAATGATAGCTACAATAAAGAGTTTACCATACAAGCCGATTACGTAAATCCAATCGGGGAGAAGCAAATCGTTGAATTTGGAGCTAAGAATATCATGCGTGTGGTAACCAGTGACTTTACCTACTACACTGCTGATGGCAACAACGCATACCAGGAGGTATCAGGAGCAGGTTTTAGCAATGTGTTTGATTACAATCAGAATGTGACGGCAGGTTATGTGAGCTACACTCTTGATTTCTTGAAGGGATATAGCTTGAAAGCAGGAGGTCGATATGAATATACTACCATTACTGCAAACTTTGAAGATGAAGTGGAACTGGATCTGCCAGCATATGGTGTATTGGTGCCAAGTGTGAATATCTCTAAAAAGCTTGGCTTAGGTAACACGATTAAAGCTGCTTATAACAGAAGAATCCAGCGTCCATCCTTGCGCTTCCTGAATCCAAACGTAGACGCATCTAACCCAAAGAATATCTCTCAAGGTAACCCGGAGCTAGATCCTGAGTACACAGATAATTTTGAAATCTCTTACAGTACCTTTAAGAAAGGAACTTCACTGAACTTCTCTGCATTTATGCGAAACACCAATGGCTCGATTCAGCAGGTGAGAGAAATTGTGGGGCAGGATACGATTAGAACTACCTATCAAAACATTGGTGAGGAAGATGCTTATGGTGTAAGTGTATTTGCCAATATCAAATTAGGTAAGAAATTCATGGTGAATGGGGGTGTGGATAGCTACTACTCCATTATGAACAATAACGTAGAAGATCCTGTTTACAATGCGAGTAATAGTGGAATCGTATTGAGTGGAAGAATCTTTGGTAGCTACAAAGTAAATGACAACTGGTCTTTCCAGTTCTTTAGCTTCTTCCGAGGTAAGCAAGTACAGCTTCAAGGTTACCAAACAGGCTTTTACATGTACAGCTTGAGTTTGAACAGATCCTTTAATGAAGACCGTGGTAGTATTGGTTTTGGAGCAGAGAACTTCATAGGAGGAAAGATGAAGCGTACCTCTGAGATTAGTTCTGCATACATTGACCAGTACAATACCAATGTGATGTACAACATGAATTTTAAAGTAAACTTTAGCTATCGATTTGGTAAGCTAAGTGTAGGTCAGCCGCGTAGGAGAGGTAAAAATGTGGACAACAACGACCTGAAAGAAGGTGGTGATAGCAACGGTGGCATGATGAATAATTAAGGTGTTACCCGTGATGAGTTAATTCTTATTTCTAGAAGCATTCGTCAGGGTTTAAGAGTAGGACTGATAGTTAGGCGGTACCAGGAGTGGTGCCGCCTTTTTTGTGGTCAGAGCTCTTTAGCATATTTCCAGGGATCAAATTTTTTCATATAGTCCTGTTGCTGAACGATCAGAACTTTTGGGATTTCCTTTCCTTCGGAATTGGAGTAATCCATTATGGGTAAGTAGGCATAATCATAACAGAGGTAATACGTTTTGTCGGGCTGACCATAAAGGGAGCTGAAGTGCCTGAATGAAAATCCCATTTGGACCAATACTTCTTTTCTGACTGTTGCTTTTCCAAGCGGGCAAAGTGTTTTTAGGATGGTTCTGTTCTTTCGAAGTTGTGAATTAACCAATTTGATGGCCTCTTCGTATGGTCGTTTATTCTGGTTGTGATAGGTGGCTCGGCATTGATCGCAGCAGAATTTCTTTCCCAACCTTCCTAGTAAAGGCTTCTGACAATTGAGACACGTATTCGTACTAAGCATAATGATTTGAATATACGGATAATTACGTTTATAAACGAATCTATACGTTTATATATATGGTTAAGAATCATTTGTGAAGCATTTTTAACTTCTATGGAAACAACCACGCATTCCTACCAACAAGCCATGGAGGCTTTGCTGATGAAATTAGCATCGCAACGTTACAGTGAGTCAACTGTGAACAGTTATCGGTATATGTTTCGTGAATTTTTGAAATACCTGTATCCCAGACCATTGTATAAAGTTCAACTAGAAGATATTCAACGATATCATTACCTGCTTGTGAAGGAGAAGGGGGTGTCTCGATCCTATCAAAACCAGTCCATCAATGCCATCAAATTCTATTTGGAGCATGTTTTGGGCAAGGACAAGACCACTTATGAACTGGAGCGTCCTAAAAAGGTTCAGCAATTGCCCCGGGTATTGAGTTTGGAAGAAGTAAAGTCGGTTTTCAACCAGGTAGACAACCTCAAACATCGAGCAATCCTTATGACTATTTACTCTGCGGGGCTAAGGGTGGGGGAGTTGGTCAACTTAAAAGTGGCGGATATTGACTCACATGGTATGCGGATCTGGATTAGAGAAGGCAAAGGTGTAAAAGACAGAATTACGGTTTTGTCGCCAAAGCTATTATTGGTTCTTAGAGAATATTTCAAAGCCTATCGACCCTCAATCTATCTGTTTGAGGGACCAGATGGTGGCATCTATACGGCTGGAAGTGTGAGGAAAGTACTGAGTAGAGCTGTCAAAAAGGCTGGGATTCGAAAAAAGGTAGTACCCCATACCCTGAGACATAGTTTTGCAACGCATTTATTGGAAAATGGAACTAATCTACGTTATATCCAGACGCTGCTAGGTCATACCAATCCCAAAACAACGGAGATCTACACGCACGTGTCCACTAAAAACCTGGAAGAGATTAAGAGTCCACTTGATTTGATGGATTGAAAGGGTATATTTGAATATCGGATAACGTGCACGGTGCGCGTTAGCCGGTTGTTAGGAGCAATTCCCGAAACTCATGAAAGCAATCTTTACCATAACTCTGATTTTCTGTCTAACTACCTCCTACGGTCAGTTTACCTCGAACGACATTAAAATCGAAATCAACGGACTCAGCGAAGAGTACGAACAAAAATTCAGAACTGCGGCTAAACAAATTCCCGAACTTCTGAACAAACTTGATATTACCTCTAAGATTAAGCCTTTGACACTAGAAGTCACTTATGAAGATTCGGAGGTCAATTATATCAGATTCATTGCGAACTTCAATCCTGATTCTGTATTCTCAGAGTGGAAATACAAGCAACATCAGCGAAGTATGCAAACATACGGAGATGGAGGTGTAAGTGTCTTCTTAATACACGAACTCTTTTCCGTACTAACTGAATTTAAAGTGACTGCTGCCAGAGAAGGATATTCTGTCGATACCGAAATAATTGGATTCGATAACGTTGTACGTTTGGTCAACAAGAAGAAGGATTGGGTTCAGTTTTATTCCTATAACGACATGAACTCTTATGGATTTTTCGAGACTAACTTCTATAATCAAGTTCATTTCAAGATCTCCAACATTGATTATGAACTGGAATCCAACAACTACAGAGCTCTTAGCCAGATGAAATTCTTCTGGGCAGGTAAAACCACAGGACTGGATGGAAAGCCAACTCCTTCATACCACTTTCTTAAATTCTTTAACCTCCTTGACGAATGAGAACGGAAACAGAAATAGTACGAGACCTAACCATGACTCAGGAACTCATGGACAGAAAGCTTACTGAAATTGGTTTGCTTTCAGCTCGATATTTTCACGGTGGAGAGACTGAACTCAAATCGGAGATCAACTCTAATGTCGAAATCTATCAAAAACTTGAACTTCGCCTCAAAGGACTGGAAAACGAGTTGAAAGAGAACAAAAGCTCCTAACATTTGCTATGAATGAATGGGGTTTTATCGGTAAGGATATTTTCGTGGGGATTGGAGAGTCCGCCACGTATTTTAAAATTAAATCAAGGTGTGGCTATGTGCGAGACGAGAGGTTAGTGCTTTCTAATCCCCACTCATCATAGCTAGGCGTTACCCACCACTGCACATCTAGCAAAGTGTGTGGAAACTCGCAACTTTAGAACAAAAAATGAACAAATGAAATACGCCGTTTTAACACT
>PBTY01000033.1 GCA_002729235.1 Rickettsiales bacterium
TAATGGCTATTACTGCAAAAGACGTAAACAAACTTAGACAAATGACCGGTGCTGGTATGATGGACTGTAAAAAGGCATTGGTTGAGGCAGATGGTTTTCGAAAAAGCAATTGAGCTACTAAGAAAAAAAGGACAGAAAGTTTCTGCTAGTAGAGCTGACAGAGAGACAACTGAAGGTGTAGTAGTTACGAGAACTAACGCTGACAACACTAAAGGTTTGGTAATCGCTCTTACATGTGAGACTGACTTTGTGGCTAAAAACGAAGATTTCGTAGGTCTAGCTAACAAAGCTGCTGATCTAGCATTCGAAAATTCTCCTGCAGACGTTGATGCACTTCTAGCTCTTAGTGCTGGTGACATCACTCTAGGTGAGAAAATCACTGAAACTACTGGTAAAATAGGTGAGAAAATCGAAATCAGTGCTTTCGAAACTATGGAAGGTGAAGCAGTAGTTCCTTACATCCACTCTAATGGCAAATTAGGAGTAATGGTTGTATTGAAAAACGTAAACGGTGCAGATGTAGAAGAAGCTGGTAAAGACGTGGCTATGCAAATTGCTGCTATGAACCCAGTAGCTGTTGATAAAGACGGTGTAGATCCTACTGTAATCGAGAAAGAGATCGAAATCGGAAAAGAGCAAGCAAGACAAGAAGGTAAGCCTGAGAACATCATCGACAAAATCGCTCAAGGTAAACTTCAGAAGTTCTTCAAAGAAAACACATTGCTTAGCCAGCAATTCGTGAAAGACAATTCTCTTTCTATTGAGCAGTACCTTGACTCTGTGACCAAAGGTTTGACTGTAACTGAATTCAAAAGAGTTTCTATCGGATAATCAAATCCAATATTAGAATGTAAAAACAAAGCCCAGACGATATCGTCTGGGCTTTCATCATTTTTGAGGGGTTATTTTATTGATCTAGTCGATCGAACTAATCAGCGCAAAATCCACTGGTATTAAATGCTCATCAAAACTCAATGTCTCATCACCTTTATCTTTCGATTTAATTGACATTGCGTAGTAAACTTGCTCATCCTGAAAAACAGTAATTTTTCTAAAGGACTGAACCTTATACTTATCATACTTCTCGTCTAGATAGTATGTAATGGATACCGGCACTTCTTTGGTCATATCCATTTCTTCACTTAACCGAACTCCATCGGACAAATAAGTGGTTTTGTAATCCTTGTTATTAAAAGTAAACTCAGCCTGCAAAGCATGCTCGCCTACTTTATTCCATTGCTTACTTTCACTCTGAGGATAATGATGGAAATGCCATTTTAAAATCTCAAAACCTATATCATCCTCTGTAAGCACTTGAGCATTACTAAAAGAAGCTACACCAAATAAAAATGCACCGATTACAAGTTTAACAATATTAGGTTTCATGATGATGGTATTTTTGAGATTATTATTAAATCTAAATAGAATTAATAGAAATATCCTAACCTCATCGACGAAAAGTACAATTCAGGTGATCAGTTACGAGTCAAATCGTATTGAATGGCAAAAAACATAGATGAATAGATGCTTATTTTAACATTTTTAAAATAAAGAGCTTGTATTTTGAAAACTACAACAACACACAACTACTTACTCCCTACATCTGTACCGCTTTCATGATTTCGGAGATTGGAAGGGGTCTCACCAGGATCGTTGAGTTGCTCTTCAGCAGGAGAAAACTCAAGCAGTTCGTTTAAATCAGGCTGACCAGCATCAACCCAGGCGGTAAACCAAAAATCACCTACCATTTTAATAGCTCGACGCATCTGTCGCTCAACCATACCATTGAGCATCTCATGGTATTCTTCAGAAAACTCATAAGAGTAAACCCTAACAGTCATTGCGCCTCTTTCTTCGAAACTATATTTCTTGTCCTCGGCAAACTTTTCAGCTAATTCCTTTTCGAACCTTAACACCGAATCTAAGGCCAAATGAGCATGTTCGACAGCACTCCAGGCCTCCAACTGTGTATTGTCAATATATTCAGCCTTACCTACAAAGAGATCATACTCCTCAAAAAACAACTCAGGCAATCTGGACTCCCAAAAGCCATGTATACCATATTGGCCAGTCAATTGACCATTGTAATTTTCTGTGGTGTGTAATGGCACATTGGCATCTCCTATATAATGACCTATATCCGCTGAGTATCTTAGAATACGATCAATATCTCTACTAAGCATAGCTTGAGTCAATTGATATTTAACTAGGTTAATATGCCAGGGTACAATCCCATAAGCCTGAAGTGTATCTTCAGTGTACTTTTCCACCGCATCATTCCAGTATCGAGGCATAGTATAGAGCGCACTATCCCCATAGACATCTAAGTCTATGTAATGCCTGGCGGCCTCTTCTTTCATGATATACCTACGTTTGTCCGGGTTGACCGCCTTTTCTGTCAGATACTGAATATTGTGCTTGTAGAACTTAATCATCTCAGGAGGTAGCGTGAAGACCGCCATGCGATTGATTCGCTCATGAGCATAAAATCCCCAGCCATAGCACACGGTAAAAACCATCATTATCAATACAATAGACATCAATCGCTTCATAAAGTCCAAAATACAGATTTTTTCCAATAAATTTATGAGATAGATTTCGCTCAGTATTTGTTTTATTTAGCAATTGGTCTATCTTTGCATCCCTTAATCAAGGATAGGAGAATAACAAGCTTATGGCAAATCATAAATCCGCATTAAAGAGAATTAGATCTAACGAGGCGAAAAGACTTAGAAATCGTTATCAGCACAAGACTACACGTACTTTCATCAAGAGATTGAGAGAGACTACAGACAAGGCTGAAGCAGAAAAACTTTTGAAAGAAGTATCAGGAATGGTAGATAAACTTGCTAAGAAGAATATCATCCATGCTAACAAAGCTTCTAACCTTAAGTCTAGCTTAACTAAGAAAGTTAACTCACTTTAAGACTCGTTATTAAGATATACGTACCCTACTTGATGCGTCAAGTAGGGTTTTTTGTTATCTTCAATCTTCTAATGATTGACAGATAATGGAAAAATCACCTAATTCTTACCTTTCTATCACTCAATGGGCCGAGGAAGATCGACCTAGAGAGAAGCTACTCATTAAAGGTAAATCCAGTCTTTCTGACGCTGAGCTGATCGGTATTCTACTAGGATCAGGCACCAAAACATTGAGTGCAGTTGATCTGGCAAAACAAATCCTCAATTCTGTTGGCAATGATTTACACACACTTGCTAAAATGAGTGTGAATGATCTATGCAAATTCAAAGGAATTGGTGAAGCTAAAGCCATTTCCATAGTCAGCGCTTTAGAACTAGGTCGTAGGCGAAAAGATTCTGAACCGGTCAAACAACCACGAATCACCTGCTCTGACGATGCCTATCAATTACTAAAACCAGAACTTTCTGATTTACCACATGAAGAGTTCTGGATTATCCTTCTCAAACGAAACAATCAAGTCATCAAGAAGGAACAAATCAGTCTTGGAGGAGTATCTGGCACAATCGTAGACCCCAAATTGATTTTCAAAAAAGCATTGGATGCCCTCGCAAGCGGCATTATTCTAGTTCACAATCACCCTTCAGGCAATTTAAAACCAAGTCAGGCGGACATCAAACTAACACATAAACTCAAAACAAGTGGCGAACTGTTAGAGATACCCATCTATGATCACATCATATTTACTGATCAGAGTTACTACAGCTTTTCTGACGAATCAATGATGTAAGTCTCCTTTCGCTTCTGGATATCGATTACTTTAGCAACTAATTAGGAAAGTCAGAATAACCATGAAGAAAATCGCATATTTGGTAGGAATCGTCATTGTATTTGCAATCATCTATTACTCCATGGGCGGCGGCGGTAATGATCAAGCTTATATGGAAAAGGTAGCTGATGTGCGTGCCGAAAGAGTTCGTTTCCTGAAAAGCTCTGAACAATCACCCTTCCAACAGTTCGACAAAAAATATCAACCGGTTAGTTATTTCGAAATTGACTCCAAATATAAAGTCCGGGCGAATCTCGAGCGAATCAGCTCACCTGTGAGAATGGCGGTACAAAACAGTGATGGCACTTCCACAACCTACAGCAAGTTTGCCTACGCCACTTTTAAACTGGAAGGACAAGATCTTCGTCTCTTGATTCTCAAACCTGCAGGTTTTGGCGCTCTTCCTAACACCTATTTTACTGCGTTCGCAGACGACACCAGTGGAGAAAGCACCTATGGTGGTGGGCGTTACCTTGATTTGGAGATAGGAAAGTCAGACAACATCGAGATAGATTTCAATCTGGCATATAATCCTTACTGTGCCTATGTGTCGGAATATTCTTGCCCATTACCTCCTATTGAGAACGTTCTTCCTTTAAAAATTGAAGCTGGAGAAAAGGCTTTTGATCATTAATACTGATCAATAAAATCTTAACACAATTTTTGCAGCGTTTTACACCGTTCATCTGACATCACTTTCCTATTTTTGTCGATTGCTCGTTCAGTGTAGAACTTATTGAGAATTTGGGAGTTGGGTAGCGAGATTATAACCAACAATAGAATACGAGCAAAAGCTAAAATTAGAATACAAAAAACGACGGAGAAGCAGGATGAAGATTTCCTACAATTGGCTGAAGGATTATATTGAGATTACCGAAACACCTGAAGAGATTGGTGATGCATTAACGCAAACCGGTCTGGAAGTTGAGGGTATCGAACATGTAGAGAAAATCAAAGGAGGGTTAGCTAATTTGGTGGTTGGTGAGGTGAAAGAATGCGTTCCTCATCCAAATGCCGATAAACTTAAGTTGACGAAAGTAGATGCAGGCACTGGAGAATTGCTACCAATTGTATGTGGTGCTCCTAATGTTGCTCAAGGTCAAAAAGTAATCGTAGCCCCTGTGGGAACGATGATCTACCCGACTGAAGGAGAACCTTTCCAAATCAAAAAAGCGAAGATCAGAGGAGAAGCATCCGAAGGAATGCTTTGTGCAGAGGATGAAATTGGTCTTGGCCAGAGCCATGCAGGGTTGTTAATCCTTGATGATTCAGTTGATATTGGAACGCCTGTAAAAGATCTTTTTGAAACAGGAACTGACAGTGTGTTTGAGATTGGCCTTACACCAAACCGTGGTGACGCAACTGGTCACTTTGGTGTAGCCAGAGACCTAAAAGCGTTTTACAAGAGAGCAATGAAACTTCCTACAGCCAGCGCTAAGGAGGTTAAGATAGACAACCCAATTTCTGTTGTTGTAGAAAATACGGAGGCTTGTCCTAGATATTCCGGAGCGACAATCCGTGGAATCAAGGTAGGACCATCTCCAGATTGGTTGCAGTGGAGACTGAGAGCTATAGGCCTCTCTCCTATCAACAATATCGTAGACATCACTAACTATGTGATGATGAGTTTGGGACAGCCGATGCATGCTTTTGATGCAGATCAGATCAAAGGAGGAAAAGTTGTCGTGAAGACCATGCCAGCAGGTACAAAATTCACCACTCTAGATGAAGAGGAAAGAACTCTGGATCAAGCTGATTTAATGATCTGTGATGAAGCTGATGGAATGTGTATCGCCGGAGTATTTGGAGGTATTGGTTCGGGTATTAAAGATCACACGACCAGTGTGTTCCTGGAAAGCGCTTATTTCTCTGCCGACTCAGTACGAGCGACAGCCATGAGACATACGCTTTCAACTGACGCATCATTCAGATATGAGCGTGGAACAGATCCAGAAATGACTATTCCAGCTCTTCACATGGCGATTGATTTGATTTTGNAAATNGCTGGAGGGTATTTAGCNTCNGAGTANANGGATATNTATCCATCGANANTAGAACCNATTCAGATNGANACTTCATTNGCNAATTTNCACCGATTGATCGGAATNGANNTATCGAATGAGCGAATTATCGAGATATTAAACAATCTGGACATTGAAACAACCAATGTAACAGACAGCACCTNTACGGCAACTGTTCCTCCATTTAGAAGTGAGGTTACTCGTGAAGCNGATTTAGTNGAAGAGGTTCTTCGAATCTATGGNTTNAACAANATTCCGNTGGAAGAATCATTCTCGGCTGGATACTTAGCTTCTTTTGATGAGAAAGAGCCTTATAAAGTGCAGGAAAGCCTTTCACTATTCTTGTCAGGTACAGGAATGTCTGAGATTCAAACCAACTCATTGACCAATCCTAAGTATTACCAGGATTTGAAATTGGGTGGTGAGCCAATTGAGATATTGAATAAGTCAAGTGAGGATTTGGGTTACATGAAGACCAGTCCTGTTTACACAGCTTTGGAATCTGTTCGCCACAATGTGAACCGTAGAATTTCAAATCTTTCATTCTTTGAATTTGGCAAGGTGTATTACCTCAAGAATGAAAAATACAAGGAAGATGAAACTCTGGGATTGTACATTACGGGCAACAAGCATGAGGAATCATGGCTGGCAGAATCGAAGAAAAGGGACTTCTACGATTTGTCCAGAGCAGGCTTTGCAGTGCTACATCACTTGAGAATAGAAAATTACACAACGGAGCCTACTACCGATGATGAGTTATTTGATTATGGCTTATATATCAAATTCAACAATAAAGTCGTTGGGAAGTTAGGTAAGTTGAAAAGCAAGATCACGAAGTATTTCGAGATCAAGCAAGAGGTATTCTATGCAGAATTCCTTTGGAAAGACTTAGTGAAAGCAACAAGACTGGAGTCTCAATTCAGTGAAATTTCCAAGTATCCGGAAGTACGAAGAGACTTGTCATTGGTACTGGATAAACACGTGAGTTACAATGAGATTCGTGATTTAGCTTTTAAGTCTGAGAAAAAATTGTTAACTAGAATAAATGTATTCAGTGTGTATGAAGGAGACAAATTAGAAGCAGGTAAAAAGTCCTACGCGCTTAGCTTCTATCTTCAGGATACCACGAAGACGCTTACTGATAAAGTCATTGATAAAGTAATGAATGGCTTAATCAGAACATTTGAAAATGAGGTAGGGGCAATCATCAGAAAGTAATGAAAAACGAGACACTAAGAACGGAATTGAACAATCTTGGGAGAAAAGTAAAACTTCTTCTTAGTGACTATGCCCAGCTCAAAACGGATTTTGATAAAAGCCAGGCTGAAAACCAGCACTTGCGCACGCAGATTGAGGATCAACACTCCAAAATCTCGAGCTTTCAAAATCAAACGAAAATTAGTAAAATTGTAGAAAGCATGGTAGTCGGCGAAAACGATTCGGAAGAGTTGAAGGATGTGATTGACGGCTATATTAAGGAGATAAATAAATGCATTGCTCATTTGGGTGAAGCTTAACAAACCGAAATGACAGAATTATCAATAAAGCTAAAATTAGCAAACCGGGAGTACCCCATGAAGGTGAAAGCGGAGGACGAAGAAGGCATCAGAAAGGCTGGAAAAATGCTCAATGAGAAGATCAAAGCATANAGAGACCAGTTNGGAATTGATGACAATCAGGATCTTCTTGCCATGGTAGCCTTTGACTGCCTGGTGGAGAAAATGAAAAAAGAGGAAACTACTGATTCTAAGGATGAAATAGCCCTCGATCAAATACGTAACATTAGCCAGTTGATATCAAGTGCTATTTAAATAGCTCATTAGTAGCCTACCTTGTCCTAGCCTGGTACCGTGTATGTTTAAATATACATATACACAACACCAATGGATATTATATATATAGTAATCGCAATAGCTGGTATTGCTGTCGGTTTTGCGGTTGATCGAGTGCTCCTGAAAAGGTCAGTCGATAAAAAGCTGAAAGAAGCTGAAGAACAGAAAAANCTCATTCTCAAAGAAGCAGAAGTAACTGGCGAGAGTATCAAAAAAG
Source organism: Rickettsiales bacterium (assembly GCA_002729235.1). Lineage (GTDB taxonomy): Bacteria > Bacteroidota > Bacteroidia > Cytophagales > Cyclobacteriaceae > Marinoscillum. The sequence goes on from PBTY01000033.1 coordinate 7,823, forward strand.
ATCGTATTCTCGAAGCTAAAGAGAAGTTCTTCAAGATGAAGCAGGAGTTTGACGAAGAGTCGAACCGCAAGAAAAATCAGATCATTTCTAACGAAAACAAGCTGAAGCAACGTGAAGGCAATCTATCTAAACAGATTGAGCAAAATAAGCGTATTGAAGCTGAACTGGAATCTCAAAAAGAAAACCTAACAGCACAACTTGAGATCGTTAGAAAGAGAAAAGAAGAATTTGAAAAGCTAAAAGCCCAGGAAGTAACTATTCTGGAAAAAGCTTCTAACCTCTCTGCTGAAGAAGCCAAAGCTCAGCTAGTAGAGACACTTAAGGACGAGGCAAGAACCGATGCTTCTGCACACATTAAGCAGATCATGGAAGAAGCTACCATGACAGCAACTAAAGAAGCTAAGAAGATCGTACTTCAGACCATCCAGAGAACTGCTACCGAGCATGCCATTGAAAACTGTGTATCAGTCTTCAACATTGAGAGCGATGACATCAAAGGAAAGATCATCGGTCGTGAAGGAAGAAACATCCGTGCACTCGAAGCTTCTACTGGAGTAGAGATTATTGTTGATGATACACCAGAGGCAATCATCATTTCAGGATTTGATCCGGTGAGAAGAGAGATCGCCAGACTATCCCTTCACCGTCTGGTACAAGATGGAAGAATCCACCCAGCCAGAATTGAAGAGATCGTATCTAAGACTACTAAAAACATTGAAGAGGAAATCGTAGAGATCGGTGAACGAACAGTCATTGATTTGGGTATCCATGGTTTACATCCAGAGTTGATCAAGCTTGTTGGACGAATGAGATTCCGTTCTTCTTATGGACAGAACTTGCTGCAGCACTCTCGTGAAGTAGCTAAATTGTGTTCTACACTAGCTTCTGAACTTGGATTGAATCCTAAGCTTGCGAAGCGTGCGGGTTTGCTACACGATATTGGTAAGGTTTGGCCAGATGAGCCAGAGAAACCGCACGCAATCATCGGTATGGAGCTTGCTCAGAAATACAAAGAGAATGCTGAGGTTTGTAATGCTATCGGAGCTCACCACGATGAAATAGAGATGACTTCTATGATCTCCCCTATCGTACAAGCTTGTGATGCCATTTCAGGTAGTAGACCTGGTGCTCGTAGAGAAATCATGGAGCAGTACTTGAAGCGTTTGAAAGAGCTAGAGGACGTGGCATTAAGCTTTGAAGGAGTGAACAAGTGCTACGCCATCCAGGCAGGTCGTGAACTTCGTGTGATGGTAGATGCTGAGAACGTAACTGACCAGAGAGCTGGAGAGCTGTCATTTAATATCTCTCAGAAGATTGAGAAGGATATGCAGTATCCTGGACAGATCAAAGTGACTGTGATCCGAGAAACTCGAGCAGTGGCTTTTGCGAAATAAGATTGATAAATTTTCATATAAACCCTGGCATTAACCATTCGGAAACTTGTCAGGGTTTTTTATTTGATTGAAGTTAAACCCGCTATCAATGGAAGAAGATTTTAGAAAGCATGAAAAGCTACCGATTTACCAAAAGGCTCTGGAAATCTATGATCTGGTTCATCAAATAGCAGACCTCATCCCTGAGGATAATGAGCACTTGATGAGCGTCAAACAATTTATGCTTGCTGATGCTGGAATGCTGAGTACAAAAATTGCTGGGGCGGAAGCTGGCGAACTCTACGATCTCAAAATGGAGGCAGCAGCTATTATCCGAAAATCCGCCAAAGACTTAATGCTCCACAACCACACACTAGAAGCTTTCGAATTTAAGGAGACCTCCTATTATCAACTAGTTAGAGACCAAATAGAAGAATTTCGGTTGCTCTTTATTGATTGGGTGGCAGGCTTTGATCAATGGGATTATGTGATCGACAGATGGGGACTATTCAATCCTCCAGGAGTTGGGCCATTTGATGTCGATCCGGATGATTTGATTGAGTGAAGAGGCATAATTCTTTCTCTGAAAAGTCACATGCAGCCAGTTCCCTTAAAGAAAATCTCCGAGATCACAGTATCTTCATACAAATCCCCCTTATTAACTTTTGTTATTTCGAGTTTCATTTCAAAACTCGTTAGACCACTTACTATTGATTGGATATCAAAAAGCTGATAATTCTCTACATCCAACAAATTCAAAAGTGCTTTCGGCTGATCATCAATATATAGCTTGAATTGTTGAACTCTTGAGTTCTTTCTCCAAACCTCCTCATTCTTCACGTATCCATTAACAATTACCAAAGTTGAAATTTCAACTGAATTCGCAGGTGACATCTCGACATCAATCGTAATTGATTCTCCAACTCCATAACCCGAAACTCCCTCAACCCAACCAGTTCTAAGGTCAAGGTCTATTAAATTACTTGAATGATAAGAAAAGGAGTTTGATGCTGGTAAACTTGAAGAAGCGCTAATTGTATGACTAACACAATTATAAAAGCCATCTCCCCAGCACGCACATTCATCCGGGTAATAAAAATTGAACAATAATTCCTCTTCTAAAATGCCTGAAGGTAAATTCTCATTAACTCTCATGAATTCCTCCAACTCCACTGAATCAACAAAAGTAGATCCTCCAAGATTTGGGGTTATTTCAACTAACATTTGGAGAAAAAATAAATAAGCAAGATTCATTTGTCTAAATTATCTCTTATTGGGTCAAGATAAGTGAAACATGTAGCCAATAGGATTAAACTTTAAATTATTATCTTCAGTTAACCCTACAAAAATCCAACAACTATGAAAACCATACTCACCCTTTTATCCCTAGTATCTATCCTATCAGTATCAGCTCAAATCGAGCCAGACATGATCCCAGCAAAACATACCGACATCAAGATTCAGCCAATTGGACATGGATCAGTTATCCTGGAGTGGAATGGCGAGGTGATTTATGTGGACCCGTTTGGAGCAGATAAATACAAAGGTCAAAAAGATCCTACGATGATTCTGATCACGGATATTCATGGAGATCACCTAAATGTGAAGACATTGGAGGCTATCAATACCTCCAATGCGAAGTTTGTAGTTCCGCAAGCTGTAAAAGAGCAACTGCCAGAAGCATTTCAAAAGAACTTATTCACGTTGGCTAATGGAGAAGCTAGGAAAGTAAATGATATCTCTCTCTCGGCAATCCCAATGTACAACTTGCCAGAAACTGATGACTCCAGACATCCAAAAGGACGTGGTAATGGATACATTCTCAATCTCGGAGGTAAAAAGGTTTACCTTTCTGGTGACACGGAAGACATTGAGGAAATGCGTGATCTAAAAGGAATTGATGTGGCATTTGTGTGCATGAATCTACCTTACACGATGGATATTAACCAGGCCGCAAGTGGTGTATTGGCATTCAAACCAGCCATTGTTTATCCATACCACTACAGAGGACAGGGAGGATTGAGTGACGTAGAGCAATTCAAAAAAATCGTCAATGAAGGCGATGCCTCCATTGACGTGAGATTAAAGAATTGGTACCCAGAGTGATCATTCATATTGGAGTGACTCCACTGGATTTGTTCTGGATACTTTAAATACTTGAGACAAAATGGTAATGCTGGCAAGCACGAGCATCATAGCTGTTCCAAGTAAAACTGTTCCCCACCCAAAACTCACCTGATTCGGGATATTATCAATCCACAGACGATTAACAAAGAAACTCATTGGAGCAGCTATGATAATCGCCACGCCGATCATGATCAAAAATGATTTTCCCAAAATCATGATCAATTGACCTGGACTGGCTCCTAAAACTTTTCTAATGCCTATTTCCTTAACTCTTCTTTCAGTACTGTAGACTGTCATTCCCAATAACCCTAAGCACGAGATGATAATGGCCAATACAGCGATGAAACCAATTACAGATGCAACATCCCCTAACCATTGATTGGACTTAGCCAGCGATTCATCAAAATAATAATACTGCATNTGATGCACAGGATCGACAGANGCCCACTTTTCTTCNAGTCCCACCAGAATATCTTCATTATCCGTAGAGGCTATTTTGACATTCAGATAATTGAAATAATCAGGATCATATCGCATCAATAATGACTTATCCCCTGCACCACTAATTAAAGCCTGGAATTTAAAATCTGCCACAACTCCTATAATTTGCCATTGTCCTTCATGACCTCCTACATATATGNTTTGGTTNAGAGCTTCTTGNGGNGANTCATAGCCCATNAGCTNACTAGCNAACTCATTTATNACCAGCTGATTCGTTTGCNTGGAGTTATTATCCANATTTCTTCCTGCTNTCAATGNNAAGTCCAGNGTNGANANNGTATTTGGATGAACACTCATTAACTCTGCCTGCAGCCAGTCTCCTTCTGAGTCTCCATCTAGAGAATAGTAGGTTCCAAAATTATTAGGCATTGCTGGTATCAGGTGACATGCAGAAACCATTTCAACCCCCGGCACAGATTTGAGTTCTGTCATCATTATTTCATAGTCGTTGCCTTGAAGAGGTAGATTGATGATATTCTGAGTATTCATACCATAATCGAAACTCAAGTAATGCTCGAATTGCTTAGCTATGGCGATTGAAGTCACTATGAAGAATAANGAGAAAACGAACTGAGTCACATTAATAAAGGTCTTCAGTTTACCACTCCCTGAGGCATTTGCNNTNGNNAAAATTCGGGTAGGNGCAAANCGNGAAAGNACACTTGCNGGATAGATTCCTGCAAATACTCCTACAACCATAGTAAAAACCACAAAAGCAATGAATACGGTCAAATTCAACGACAAATTCATTTGTAATTGCTGAATCACCCACATCGACTGAAACATGGGTTTCAACATTAACAACATACCATTTGCTACAAACAATGAAATGAAGGCGATCAACACAGACTCCACCATAAATTGGGAAAAGATGTCATTTTTNGTNGCTCCATTNACNTTACGAACCCCTATTTCCTTAGTACGTGTTAGAGACCTGGCGATGGACAGATTGGTATAATTCAATATCGCCGATATNAAAATCACCAGGGCGAGAATACTTANCACATAATACGCTTCAATTGGCAANCTCAATGAAATAGGAGTTCCCATGAATTCACCAAGGTTGATCTCTGAAAATGATTGCACNTCAAAAGACTTTTCTCCAATCAAGTCTTTCTTATCAGCCATGATTCTTTGCAGAGAAGCTGTTAGTTCTGCTTGGGAAGTTGATTCTTTCTGTAAAACATANGTATANGCTCCAGAGTGAAGGGCCCAATTACGCACATTGTTTTGTAAGTTTTCATCTAGTTGATTGGCTTTCACCAAAGGCTCAATACTAGCTACTGAAATGAGCGCATCGAATTGGATATGTGATTTAACTGAAGCCACATCTACTACACCNGAAATAATNAATCCACCCCAGTCTCTNGCTTCTTTTCCGTTGCTCATNCCNAGATCTATCTGAATNGGATCTAATCCNCGATCCGTGAAGGTTACAGACTTNCCCACTGCATCTCCATCAAANAGTCGTTNTGCAACTCGCTGACTNATGACAATACTTCGAGGNTTAGATAAAGCACTATTAGCNTTACCCTGAACCAATTCGAATCCAAAGACTTTGAAGAACTGGTCATCTGCAAAAAAACCACGGATTTCGGTACTNCTTTGCCCATCCGGAAACACCAAATCTCCACCTACTCCCTTGACTAACTGAGTTACGTGCTCCACTGATGGNTCTTCTTGNAGCGCTTCTGCNAATGGTATTGGTGTAGAAGCATTTCTAGGTCCATCATCAGAGCGAGTTACCACACGAGACATCCTCTCCGTATGTTCATGAAATCGGTCTGCTTGCTTNTGGTCTACAATCATCAAGATGATCAGCATNGCNACNGACATNGCNACNGCCAANCCAAATACATTGATNAATGAGAANGTCTTGTACTTGAGGATATTCCTAATCCCCACTTTGAGATAGTTTTTAAACATGGTCCATTGATTTATTTGAGTAATTGATCTATTGAGTCTGATAATATCTGGTCTGAAAAGTTTCAAAACTTCCCAGGTAAAGAGCAGTCGAGCTTTATTAAGTCCTTTGGTCTCGACCTGTTCTTCAAAAAGTTCGAAAAGNTCTCCTTCGATGTANTTTTGAAGATCTTNTCTNCANAACCACCGAAAAAATTTGAGTGCTATTTTCGGAGGATTATTCATCTCTNAGNAAGTCTGCAGGNTTATGNGCACGTACTTTNCGCATNTATGCTNCTATGATNAGTAANGCCAAAGCAAACAAGCTCANAATTGNNATTAAGATNACNCCAGNNGATACTTCNNTNCTNTATGGATAGCTTTCCAACCAATCTCCTGACCACTTGAGGAATACAGGAACACCAATAACAGCAGCTACAAGCATCAACCATAGATATTCTTTGAATAGCAGCTGACCAAGATTTATCAAACTAGCACCTAAAACTTTCCTGACGGCTATTTCTTTGATTCTCGTATCAATACTATAAGACACCAAGCCCATCAATCCTAATGCGCAAATGATCAACGCTAGCACAGCAAAACAGTAGGCAAGTTTTTGCAAGGTTCGCTCATCCGTATATTTCGCTTCTATTTCACGATCAAGAAAATGCATATTGACGGGAAGCGAGCTAAACTCGGAATGCACTCTATCGATTAACTCCACCACTTCATTCGACTTACCTGCCTGAGTCTTTACAAAAAGGTAATTGGGTTCTGATACATTGCGTATGACCAATGGATTAATTTGTTCGTGAAGCGTAGAGAAATGAAAGTCTTTGGTTACTCCTATAATGGTTCCTCTCTTACCCCAAAACTCCAAAGATTCACCAATTGGATTTTCAAACCCCAATAGACTCGCTGCGGCTTCATTAATAATGAATTGAGTAGAGTCAGGATGCGTAGCACTAGAGAAAAAAGCACCCTTTTGAAGTTGAATATTTAACAGATCGAGCATTCCCGCTTCTACACTTTGAACGGCAATGAAATGTTCTGCTCCTTCTTGCTTTAAACGCCAGTTAACATCTCCTGTATAGCCAATTGCTCCTATAAAATCATGATTTGATACACCAACACCTTTAACAGAAGTACTTTCTTCAAATACATTTTTGATCTCCCTGAACTTTGGTTTGGATTGTTGATCAAGTTCTAGAAACAACACATTTTCCTTTTGAAGTCCCAGGTCCTTTGTCATAATATAAGAGAGCTGCTGATAGATGATGACCGTCCCACCTATGATCATGATTGAGATACTAAACTGCAACGCCACAAGTCCCTTTCTAACAAAAGATGATCTCTTGTTTTCATTAGACGATTTTAGAACATAAAGACGATTGGCCCTGGAGAGCGAAATAGAAGGATAAACCCCAGAGATGGACAATGTGACTAAATAGACTCCTCCCAATAAAACATAGAAGTTTACATCAGTTAGATCCACAAATACAGACTTTCCAGTCATTGCATTGAAATAGGGTAGTGTAATCCAGGCCACACCAACACCTAGAATCATCGCTATTAAAACAATTAAACCTGACTCTGTCAAAAACTGGGAAATTAGAAGGGTACGAGAAGCACCAATGGTTTTGCGAATACCCACTTCCTTATCTCGCTTGATCGTTCTTGCAGTAGTGATATTGACATAGTTAAAACTTGCAATAAGTAAAGTGAAACCAGAAATAATGATAAAAAGGATTAAGGTATCAATTCTACCTCCAGATTGTACACCATTTTTAAACTGATCAAACAAATACTGATCACCAAATTTCTGAATCGTCAAATCGTACCATTCCATCCCTGCTTTGTCAGTGGGAAGCTTTTCAATCTTTTGCTGAAACTGACCAATGTCCGACTGATCATCTAGTTCAATGTAGGTTACAAACCAGGTATTACCCCAATCATTCATAGCCTCGCCATAGAACGCTTCCAGATTCTCTATTGGAATCAACATATCAAAACGAATTGAAGACTGCTGTGGGAAGTCTTCGAAGACCCCTGAAACTAGAAATTCCAGCCTGTAAGATTCGTAATGCAGAGAAATATGTTTTCCAACAGGAGATTCACCCTTAAAATACGCTTCAGCCAGCTTTTTTGAAATGACAATATTGGACTTATCTTGTAAGCAGTTCTGAGCATCTCCTTCCAACAGAGGAATGCTAAACATTTCGAAAAAATTAGGATCCGCAGAAGCAAAGGATTGCTCAGACAGCTGACCATTTAGGGTTGCAGCGATCGGCTCATCAACTGAATAACGCACTCGACTCTTAACTTCTGGAAAGTCTTCAACCAATATATCTCCCAAAGGATAGACTGTACCTTCATCGGTGTAGTTCTCACCATTCAAATCAAGGTTCATCATGATTCGATATAGATGATCCCCTTTTTCGTGAAAACGATCATAGCTGTACTCGTCCATGCACCAGTAAAAGGTAAGTAGAGCACACCAAACACCACAAGCCAAACCTAACACGTTAACCGCAGTGAAGAACTTCTCCTTCTTAAAAACGCGTAAGGCGATTTTCAGATGATTTTTAAACATAGTCCAATAGTTTATTTGAGTAATTGATCTTTTGCTTTTGATAATTCCGAGACGGAACAACTTGAGTACTTCCCAGGTAAAATGAAGGCGAGCCTTTCTTTTACCTTTTTGCTCCACATTCTCTTCGAATAGCTCTATTAGATCTCCTTCGATGTATTTAAGGAGATCTGGTTGGCAGAACCAGCGCAGAAAACGGAGCGGTATTTTTGGTGGTTGTGACCGCATCTTACCCGATCTTCACGTCCAAAGCTGGTTTCGGGATGGCATCATAGAGCTGATTGCGCATCTTGCGTGTTTCCTCTATTGCATTTTTTCCCTGAGCAGTGATATTGAAATAGCGCTTTGGTCTACCTCCTCTTTCACTCGTAGATTCTCCCTCATATGACGTGAGATACCCTTTATCTTCCAGGCGCTTCAGTGCTGATTGCAGTGCTCCAACACTGACATTTCTACCTTGTCGCTCTTCTATTTCTTTCTTGATGGATACACCGTAGGCATTGCCAAACAATACACCAACAGTGAGCATTACGACCTCTTCAAATTCTCCAAGTTGAAACTTTCCCATAGTTTTTTCCTAATTGCAGTATTGCAATCATAGAAAGAAAAAAGGTTTTTTCCTAATTGTAGTATTAGTTGAAAATAATATTAATCTGGTAGGGTATAAAAAAAGGCCTTGACGAAACAGTATTCATTGCCCTAGAATTGAACTGTTTAATCAAGACCTATACTTTTCGACCAGTCATGCTTGAAAGGTCATGCATTCATACACTAGCTGGTCAAAGCCGCCATTTAACATCGGTGCTTAATCCTGGTAAAAATCTTTTAACTACCGAAACCACTCGTACAAGATTGGGATCAAGCTGATGATTATGACACAAATAAGACTAGAAAAAAGACCGTTTGAAATACGTGGCACCACGTATTTTGGTACGTATTACCTCGTAAAACTTCCAGATTGCAAGCTAATTGATAAAATTCTGGGTAATTTTTCACTAGTATCAACCTAAAGAGACTACCAACCAATAATGTCCGAAATCCTGAGAAGACAACTTTTTTATGTTCTGTCATTTCTAGCTATTGTTAGTAGTTCGGGTCAGCCCTCTTCTGCTAAAACGGAAAAAATCAATCAATTAAAATCAGAATTATTGTTTGCGAAAGATTCGGCACAAGTTGATTTACTAAACAAAATATGTGATGAATTCGAACGAATAGCCATAGATTCCTCTATTCAATATGCAGAAAAAGCACTTTCAATCAGTCAAGTCATTGAATACAAACCTGGTGAAATTAGAAGCCTAAACAATGTCGGTTATCACTATCATGAAAAAGGTCAATACGATTTGGCACTGAAATATCACAACAAGGCATTGGAGATAGCCATCAATTCAGAAAATAGAAAATATGAATCACATTGTTGGAATTTTATTGCACGTGTTCACCGGTCACTCTCCAACATGCCAAAAGCTATTGACTGTTTCCTACACTCTATGGAGATTAGACAAGAACTAGGTGATAGTTTAGGTCTGGCCATGGTAAGTGGCAATTTAGGCTATCTCTATTGGTCGTTGAAAGACTATGAAAACGCTGATAAATATCTCAAACAGGCTTTGGAAATAGATTTACTTCTGAAGGATACTCTGTCTATTGCATCTGACTACCTGAACCTAGGCCTTCTAAACCAAAAAAGAGGAGATCTCGATAAAGGAATTGCACTTTCAGAGCAATCCATGGAGCTTTTTAAGTCACTTGGTGACACAGAGGGAGAGGCTGTACTGTATGGCAATATTTCTCTAATGCTATCAGAAAAGGGACAATTTGATTCGGCTCTAAACTATTTGAATCGGTCATATGAAATGAAAAAAAGGATCAACAACACTCGGTCGATTGCCTATACTTTAGGAAACTATCAAAAAATCTATCAGGAGCATGGCATTACACAAAAAGCCATTCAAACAGGTGAAGAAGCTATTGATTACCTAAATCACCACCCCAATATAGAGGTAAGTCAACGTGTATTAGGTCGTCTGGCTGAAGCGTATTTCGAAGTAGGTAATTATAAAAAAGCCTATGAATCTCTGAGTGAATACCTGACAGTCAAAGACTCTATATTGGATGAAGAAAAATCCAGGCAAATAAAGCAACTTCAAACAATCTACGAAACCAATCAAAAAGATCTAACGATAGCCGAGCAGAAAGGGGAATTGAAGCTTGCAAATGCTGCCAATTCATTTAGAACAAAATTGATCTGGGCTATTTCATTGGGTTTGATTCTGATATTCAGTTGCATCTACCTATTCCGGTCCTATCGATTCGCTTTGAAATCCAAACAAATGGAGGCTGATTTTTCCAGACAATTGCTAGTGGCTCATGAAACTGAAAGAAAACGAATATCACAAGACTTACACGACTCTGTTGGTCAGAGTCTGATTCTCATTAAAAATAAAGTTTCTTTGAATAGTGATTCTTCTACAGCTGATATGGTGACTAAAGCTCTGGAAGAGGTGAGATCGATATCCAAAGCACTCCATCCTGCCACATTGGATAAAATTGGACTTACAGCAAGCATCGAAAAGCAAATGGAGGAAATCGATGGCCATTCTGAAATCTTCTTTTCTGAAGAGATTGACAACATCGACCTCATATTTCCAAAAGATCAGGAGCTTCAGATCTATAGAATTTTTCAGGAAGCCCTTTCCAACCTGATCAAACATTCAAAAACGAAATCGGCTTTAATCAAAATTGAAAATCAAGAGCATCTGATTCGTTTAGAAATCACAGACTATGGTGTAGGTTTTGATCTAACTCAGGATATCAAATCATTGCAAGGTCTAGGTATGAAAACCCTAAGGGAACGAACACAACTTCTGGGAGGTAAAATTCTCATCGACTCCACCAGAGACAAGGGTACCAGTATTGTATTACATATCAACAAACCTGCTCAGCATGTTTGATCCATCAGAAATATCACTGGTAGTCGCAGATGATCATCCGTTATTACTTCAAGGTTTGAAAGACACTTTGGAACACTACCGGTTCAATCAAATTATTACAGCTAATAATGGCACATCGGCATTAGAAGCTATCATTCAATCATGTCCTGACATTGCCATTTTAGATATTGAAATGCCTTATCTCAATGGACTATCAGTTGCCGAAGAATGTAAAAAAAGAGGTCTGATCACTAAAATCATCATTCTATCCTATCATAAGGAATACAAGTTCATTGCCAAGGCAAAAGCCCTCAATATTAGCGGTTACATCCTAAAAGAGGATACAACAACCGAAATCTACAAGTGTCTGGAGCAAGTTTATTATGGTAAGTTCTATTATAGCCACTCGATTACCAATGAAGTCAATAATTCCGATTCGATAGCCGAACAGCTAATTCAACTTTCACCTTCTGAACTTAAAATATTGAAACTAATAGCTCAACAAATGGGTTCACAAGCAATCGCTGAAATGCTTCACATATCTGAACGAACAGTAGAGAAGCACCGCAGCAATATTATTACCAAATTAGACATTGCTAAGCAAGCCAATAGTCTATCCATTTGGGCAGCAGAGCAAAAACAAGTGATCCTGGGGATTTAAGCTGCTACATTCTTCGCACCTGATAATCACTATATAGTTTGTATGACAATCATCACTCATCTCTCAATGACTCCACAGGATTTTTATAAGCAACCTTCAGTGATTGATAAGTAATAGTGGCTATAGCTAGAAGGAATGCCCCGATAATGGCTATACCAAATACCCACCAGTCGATTGGAGTTCTAAAAGCAAAATTGGTCAACCATTGATCCACACAATACCATGAAAATGGAATGGCTATCAAAACGGCGATAATCAACAACATAGAGAATTCGGAAGAGAAAGACACCCAAAGCTCAGCTATACTGGCTCCCAGCACTTTTCTAATACCTAGCTCTTTCACTCTTCTATCAGCAGCAAACGCTGCTAATCCAAATAATCCCAGACATCCAATCACTAAAGCCAAAGCGGTAAAAACACTTAGAACAACCCCCATTCGCTGTTCAAACAAGAAGGTTTTATCAAACTCCTGATCCATAAAACTATACTCAAACGGAACCGTAGCATCTGTTTCCGCAAGGATTTTTTCCACCTGCTGAATGGCTGCCATCAATTCTCCAGATGACTTTACTTTTGTTTCATCAAGTTTTAGCGAAAAGTAGCTCAAGCCTAAACCATAATCCCAAACCTGATCATTATCCTGATGAATGATAACCAAAGGATTGATCACCGACTTGGCACTGTTGATATTAAAATCTTTGACCACACCGATCACTTCAAACTTATCCTCATCTCCACTGGCCAGGGCAATTTTCTTCCCCAAAATCTCGTCTTCACCAGACCAACCAAGCACTTTCACTGCAGATTCATTGATAATGACCTTGTACTTATCTGCTGGTCTAGAGGAATCATAATTTCTTCCCTCGACGAACTCTACATCCAACAGATTCAAATAATCGCCTTCTAATCGCACATTCCTCATTTGAACTACTTCGCTCTGTACTTCATCAGCCATGTATCGATCACCAGATAAAATATTTGGGGGTAACCCAAAAGACTTTCCGACTTTGGTAAAAGCTGGTAATGACTCTAGTTTCGATTTTAGCTGTCCAGTTTCAAATCCAAACTGCTCAATGTTGTGAATCTGTAGCACATTCTCCTTATCCATACCCAGGTCGAGATTGGAAACATAAGTCAATTGCTTCTGCACAAAAGCAGCACATATGATCAATGCAATGGAGACTGTAAACTGAAAGACAACCAATCCATTTCTTACCCACTTTCCTCCTATCGCATGACCTGAGTGACCTTTTAGCGCTTGTACAGGCTTGAAAGCGGAGATCACCATAGCCGGATAGAACCCAGCCAAACCCCCAACTATCAGAATAAATGCCGCAAGTGCCGTTATCACTGTTGGTTGACTAAGCAAACCCACTAAATCCATTTCTTTGAATGTGAGGGAATTGAACCAATCCACAGAAAGGAAAACCAAGCCGATTCCGAGCAAAGTAGCCAAAGCCACATACATGATGGATTCCAAAATGAACTGATTAACCAGGATACTTCTAGCGGAACCTAGTACTTTTCTCACACCTACTTCCTTTGCTCTTCCTGTAGATCGTGCCGTTGATAAGTTCATGAAGTTGATTGCTGACAGTAACAGCACCAAAACACCTATGGCTGTGAATATTTTAATGAACAAAGGATTTCCTGTTGGCCCTAATCCATGATCAACTGGACTACCGTCACTGTAAACCGTACCTAATGATTGTAGTTCCAGTGTCCATGGATGTCCTTTGGTAAATTCTTCCACGGTTTGATTGAATATTCTTTCAGTTGTTGGGGCAGCCCATTTAGCTGGTAAGTCCTGAATTCGTTCTTCNANCTGNGCAACATCGACATTCGGTTTCACCAAAACATACGTCCCAAATATGTTCCAGATCCANTTCCATCCATGATTNTCCATTTGANNTTGATAACNNGACATGGANGCCAACATATCAAATTGCAGATGGGACTGCTCAGNAATGTCTTTTAAGATGCCAACTATTTTAAATGGTTTCCAATTACCATCCCATTCTTTGACCTCAATGGACTGATCCATCAGACCGGTGAAATCTACTTCATCTCCAAAATATCTTTTAGCGGTTTCCTCGGTCAGCACAATGCTATTTGGCTGAGAAAAGGCTGTTTCAGCACTTCCATGAAGCAAAGTGAAATCGAATAGTTTAAAGAAATTTTCTTCTGCTCCAAAAATCCGATCCTCTTTAAAAATGGTCTGCTTTTGATTTGGAGTCACGACTAAAGAACCTACTTGCATTACCCTTGTTACCTCTTCAAATTCTGGCACTTCTTCTCTCAGCGCCGTAGCTACATTGGGTCCAGTGCTGGCAATCATCTCGTCCCAGTCGCCCCAGATACTCGGTTGATTCACACGGTAGATCCGATCTGCTTTGGTATGAAACTTATCGTAGTTCAGCTCATCGTAGACATAAAGGCTGATCATCAGACAAGCCGCTATGCCAAGTGTGAGCCCAAAAAGGTTGATTAAGGTGAATTGTTTCTGCCTCAGCGCATTGCGCCAAGCTAGCGTCATCATGTTTTTGAACATTCCTGTATTATTGAGTTTAATTGATCCAAAAATTGGTCGGACGATTCCTGGCCGGAAGAACCGGAGCACATTCCAGGCAAATCGTCTCCTGGCCCTGGTTGATCCAAAGTCCTCTATATCCTGCTCAAATTGCTCCTCCAGATCACCTAGAATGAACTCCTGCAGATTTTGGCGACAATACCACTGAAAAAACCAGATAAAAAATCCTGGGGGTCTCTGATTATTCATGAGAAAACTTGAGTTGTGGTGTCAGCTCCCACAGGCTGGTTCTTGCATCTTTCATCTCCTGAAGAAGTGCTTTCCCTGCATTAGTGATTCTGAAATAGCGCTTGCGTCTTCCTCCTCTTGCTTGCGTAGCTCCTCCCATATCTGATTGCAGAAACCCTTTTTCTTCCAATCGATACAGGGTGATGTGCACAGAACTCAGATTCACTTCCCGATTTTGATGCTCTTTGATCGCACTAACGATGGTATTGCCGTAGGCATCGTCATTGAGGATCAGGACTACTGTGAGGATGAGCTCTTCAAACTCTCCCAGAAAAGTTGATTTTCCCATTAGTATTTATTTTGTAAAACTAATGTACGGAAGTATTTCTATTTAAGTTGTAAAAGAAATAGAAAAAGTATAATAATCACTGTTAAACTGGATCAGAAAACGATTTGTTCTTCCGTAATAAAACCAGCGAAAGAATCTGATGTAGAAATTTCGGTTGCGAAGATTTTTTATTCATCCTTCAATGACTTCACTGGATTAGCCACGGCAACGCTCACTGTTTTGAAACTCATGGTAATTAGAGATATCAGCAGAGTGATGATAGCTGCCATAGCAAATACTCCCCAACCAATGCTGATGCTATAAGCGAAATTTTGTAACCACTGGTTCATCACATACCATGATATCGGAACTGCCAAGACCAGAGCTATTAAAAAAAGTTTCACAAAGCTCATGGATAACAAACTCACGATCTGTCCAACTGAGGCTCCCAGTACTTTTCTAATACCAATCTCCTTTGCCCGCTGCGCAGTACTATAGATGGTAAGACCCAGTAAGCCCAGACAAGCTATGAACATTGCCACACCAGAGAAAACGCTAAATACTGATCCAAATCGATCATCTGCTTCATACTGATCATTGAAATTTTGATCGAGGAAGTAACTCACTAAAGGTCTCTGCGGTACAAGTTCATTCCATTGACTTTCAACGGATTCAAGCGCCGCTTTAATATCATTTGACTTTAAGCGCAATGAAAACATAGAGGTATTCGGAGCTGTGGAATATCGTAATGACAAGGGTTCTATTCGATCATGAAGCGATACATAATTGAAGTCTCGTACTACACCAATCACATGACCTGTTCTACCCCATTGGAAGAATTTTTTTCCAATGATCTCCTCAGGATTTGGATAACCATAAAGCCTTGCCGCGGCTTCATTTAGAATAATGGAATTGGTTGAATCCGCAGGAAAATCATTTGAATAATTCCTCCCAGCCACAATTTCCATCCTATAGGTTGGAATAAAATCATTGTCGATTTCGTAAATAGCAGGAGAATGACCAATCATCTCCCCATCCGGAGATTCAATTTGCGTACCCGCATTTGGAAAGAAAAAACCTGGAACTGCACGAGACACGGCAACCGCGTCTACATACTGGTTTTTAGCAAACTCTGTCTTGATGTATTTCAAATGTTTTTGCACATCTGGATCCCAACCGAAATCCACTACTAACATTTGCTCTGAATCATAACCTAACTGATGATTTCTAATATAATCCAACTGGGTAAATACTACAGTAGTACCCACCAACAAGATTATGGATAGTGCGAACTGCACCACCACCAAAGACTGTCTCAATAGCATTCCGGATGAAGAGGTCTTAAAAGAACCTTTGAGTACTCTGGCAGGTTTGAAGTTTGACAAAACCAACGCAGGATAGCTGCCTGATAACAAACCAACCAGTAATATACCTCCAACAAAGATGACAATGAATTGATTGGATACCATCCATTCCGATGAGAGTTGCTTACCTGACAAGACCTCCAAGAATGGTAAGGTTAGTAATACAACTAGCAATGAAATTACACCGGATAATGAAACCATTAGTATTGATTCAGTAAGAAACTGTGCAATTAAAGACGTGCGATAAGAACCAATAACTTTTCGTATGGCTACCTCTTTGGCANGTTCAACCGCTCTAGCCGTGGAGAGGTTCATGAAGTTAATACAAGCAATAAGTAGCACAAATACCGCCACGGTGATAAACATATAAATATTTGTGAGACTACCTGTTGGTCCAGGTTGGCGCATAGCATTGGAATATAAGTATGCTTCTGAAAGTGGTTCTATCTGGAAATTGTAGTAGCTTTTTGCGTTGCCTACGTATTTATCAACTACTAGTGGGATTTGTGCTGTAATTCCATGAATATCTGCTTCTGGCTTTATGGTGAAGTAAGTATAGAAATCCACATAACCCCAGCTAGAAAAGATGCCTTCTCTTCGATTGTGAAACGTACTCATAGAAATCATTGCGTCGAAAGTGAAATGAGAATTAGCTGGAATATTTTCCATCACTCCCGTGACTTCAAAAGGCTCCGCATTATCCATCATCACTGTTTGACCTACAGGATTCTCCTTGCCAAAGTATTTATTAGCTAATTTCTCAGTAAGTACCACGGTATTCGGCCGAACAAGTGCCATCTCAGGATTCCCCTTTAACAGCCTCCAACTAAAAACATCAAAGGCTGTAGAGTCTGCAAACACGATATTCTCTTCCTGAAATTTTTTATCTCCCGTGGAGATGAGCCAGGGTGAAGGGCTCGTAAATCGAAACACACTTTCAACTTGTGGAAACTCTTGTTGTAGCGCTGGACCTATTGGGGCACAACCCCACACCTGATACTGGAAAGAGGATGGATCATCAGCCTTGCCATATCCATTGAGCACCCGATAAATGCGATCATATTTGTCATTGTATTTGTCGTATGAAAGTTCATTCTGCACATAAATCATGATAAGGATACTGCATGCAATACCCACTGTCAGTCCAGCCACATTGAGTATGGAAAAAGCTTTGTGTCTTACCAGGTTTCTAAAGGCAATTTTGATGTAGTTTTTGATCATTGCGTTTGATTTTATTGAGTTAGTCCTAAATAGTGGCCTGAGAAGTCCAGGCCTGAGAAGTTTGAGTACTTCAAGAAAAATGTACCACTTAGCTCGATGTAATCCTTTCGCTTTTTGCCTGTATTCAAACCGCTCCAGCAAATCCCCTTCGATATCTTCCACATAGTCCGGATGACAAAACCAGCGAAAGAAGACCAGTAAGTATTTCGGTGGTTGATTATTATTCATCTCTTAGAGAATCTGAAGGATTGATTGAGGCAATTCTAAAAGTTCTATAGCCCACTGTAGTAACAGCAATACAGGCAAGAACAATGACTGGCACTAGAAAAATACCAAGTCCAAAATCGACCCTGAATGCATAATTTTCTAACCAGGATAATCCCCAATAGAATCCTACAGGAATAGCTAGAATGTACGCTATCACCAGTAATACGAAATACTCTTTTGATAAGAGCATCATCAACTGACTCAATGATGCACCGAGGACCTTCCGAATTCCTACTTCCTTTGTTCTAAATGAATAAGAATAAGACACCAATGAAAACAATCCAAGGCTAGCCAGTACAACTGCTAAAACAGAAAGTGCTAATGTCAAATTTCCAAACTGTACATCCGATTGATATTGTCTGTTAAACTCATCATCAAGAAAAAAATAACTAAATGGATCCCCTGGAAATGAAGAACTAAAAGCGTCATTCAAATGATCAATTGTTTCTTGAAGATTTTGAACATTGACTTTTACNGAAAAATAACCAANAGCCACCTCAGAAGACGCAAAAGCCATTGGGGTTAATGCATCTCTCAAATTACTCCAATGATAGTTTTTGAGAACACCTGAAACCAAAACTGTATCTCGACCAATTAATAATTTCTGATCTATCGCATCCTCTGCCAATTCATATCCCAAAACTCTTGAAGCCTCTTCGTTGATGGCAACCTCGCGGTACCTGGTATTCGCTCCGCTACCAAAATCACCTCCAGCAAGAAAATCAACAGCATAAGAATTCAGAAAATCTTCATCTACACTTGTTACTCCCACTGAATTATCAATTGTAGATTCACTCTGAAGTCTACTCATCGGCACAATTGAGTTATACCCCTTACCTGGAACTTGCCCAGAACCGGCAATACTAGATACAGAGTTGTGCCTTAAGACCTCATTTTTAAATGTTTGTACAGAAGCAACCAACTCATCATCAAAAGCAACATTTCGAGGGCCATCTATCACTAGAACCTGATCCATATTAATCCCCAGGTCCTTACTTTTCATATAAGAGACCTGTTTATATACCAGCACAGTACCAGTGATCAGCAGAGTGGACACAAAAAACTGAAAGACCACTAAAGCTTTTCTAGGAGAAGTGTTCCTATTCTTGAACGCTAAAGAAATACCCCCTTTTAATATGTTAATTGGACGAAATGATGCCAATATTATAGCAGGATAAAATCCTACTACAACTGATCCTGAAGCAATCACTAACATTAGGCACACCCAAAAACGCCAATCAGTAAATAGCAAGAACTGAAGGTTTTTACCTAACAGATTGCCAAGCACTGGTAGTAATGCCACTGAAATACATAAAGCCAAAATCAGAGATACTGTATTGATTAGCCACCACTCAGTTACAAACTGGGATACTAACTGATTTCTTTTTGCTCCCATTATCTTTCTGACACCAACCTCCTTAGCCCTCTTCAGTGAGCGCGCGGTGGTCAGATTAATGAAGTTTAGCCAAGCTATCAACAAAATGAAAGCTGCGATTAGTGCATAAGTCTTCATTTCAGACCAACTCCCATTTCCCGAAGCATGATCATAGAGAAAATTGGACTTCAAATGAATATCTTCCAAAGGTTGTAAATCAATTTGCCACTGAAGTCCCCAGGCAGAAAACCGTTCGGCAGTATTGTCCTCGATCACCTGATTGATTTTATCTCGAACCACTTCTGGTTGTGGTTGTCCTTTTAGCTTTATGTAAGTTGTCCAGTTAGTCCTTCCCCAGGCCACTTTTCCACCATAATTACTATTGATTAGCTTTGACATGGGAATTAAAAAATCAAACTTCAGATGACTATTAGCTGGTAGCTCCTCTAAAACACCACTTACAGTATANGTATCGCTNGCAAACACACCGTGCATCTCGAGTGCTTTTCCGACAGGGTTAATCTCGTTTCCAAAATATTTCTCTGCCGCGTTTTTTGTAATAACAATACTGTTTTGATTCAGCAGAGCTGAAGAACCATTCCCATGAAGCATTGAGAAATCAAACATTTCCAGGAAGTTTTGGTCCACGAAGAAAATCTTATCTTCTTTGAACATAAGCTCCTTTTCAGAATTAATGATAACTGCCCCTTTTTGTTGAGGGTGAATGCGAACGTAGCTTTCAATTTCTGGTACATTCTCTTTTGCCGACACACCTAGCGCTGACGCAGTTGTCGCTTGTACCGACTTTAGTTCATCATTAACATGAACGGTTTGCACAAGCCTGTAAACTTGATCACTGTCTTTAAAAAAGGAATCGTAACTCAACTCAAAATAGAGATACTGACAAATTATCAAGCACACAGCCATACCAATAGCAAGACCACTGACATTCACCATGGAATATGCTCTATCTCTCCATAATGTTCTGGAACCGATCTTTAGGTAATGAGTAAACATATTGTATGTATTTAATTGTTGAGTACTTCCAATTGATCTAACCAACCCTGGACGAAATAACTTGCAAACCTCCAAAGCAAAATTCCACTTAGCCAGTGTTATACTGTGTTGCTCAGAGGTATTCTCAAACCGCTCCAACAAATCCCCCTCAATGTCTTCCACATAGTCTGGATGACAAAACCAGCGGAAGAAGGCTAATAGAAATCTCGGTGGTTGATTTTTATTCATCTCTCAGTGTATTTACAGGATTTGCGGAAGCGGCTCGAAATACTTTAAACCCAACCGTAAGACCTGGAATTAGAATCATAATGGATAATGCCATAAGGAATGAAGCCAAACCCAGCTGCATGTGATAGGCATAAAACTGTCCGAATAAAACGCCTTCTATTAGCAAGGTGGCCAAAAGACTCCCAACTACAAATGCTACAAAAATATAGACCACAAAGTCCTTCAGTATCAGGCGAACCATGTGACTAATGGTCGCTCCGAAAACTTTCCTAATCCCCACCTCTTTGGTACGTTTTTGCACACTCAGTGACACAATAGAAAAGAATCCAGCTGCTGACATAATCATCGTTGCCACAGCTAAGAACAAACATAAATTTCGAATGATGGAATTGATATGCAGTTGTTTATAGATCAACATGGATTGCGCAAATCCATTAAATGGCTGATTAGGATTCAATTGGTACCATATCTGCTCCATTGAGCTGAATGTCTCAGATGAATTACCTGCACCTTCAACACTCACGTAACCATATTGCTCAGGTCCGACATAGCTGAATATACACGCTGGCTCTTCTCCAGTAAGGCCAAATTCTTTGTGGTTTTTAACAATACCAATCACGGTATAGGAACTATCCTGTATGATCAATGATCTACCCAAAACGTTGTTATCACCTAACTGGGACATCATTTTCTGATTGATGATAACAGACTTTCTATCACTATCGCCTTTAAAATCTCTTCCACCCACTAACTCAATACCGGTAGTCTGAAGATAATTTACCCCGACGCCTAACTGCCGAACAGGTAAGCCGTAATCTTCAACTTCAGTTTTGACTGTAACCTCAAAAGATTGCCCAATTATTTGATTGGAACCGGCAACTTCATTTATCCCTGGAACTTGTGATAGCGCTTCAATCAACTCATTCTGTTGATCAGGATCATTTAATGAAGTCACTTGAATCTCATGTAAGCCATATCCAAAATCCAACTCTTCTTGATATTTAGCATTTTGTGTTAGGACGATAGCTCCAACGATCGCAAAACATGCAACTATGAATTGGCCTACCAAAAGAGATTTGGTAAACCATCCCATTTTCATGACGCACATCTTACCCTTTAAAACCTGAACAGGTTGGTACTTACTAATTTTAATGGCTGGATAGATACCAGAAAGCAAACCCATCAATAGTGGAAAGCCAATGATAAAAATTAATACTCTTGGTTTCAATGCATATCTCAGATCCAAGGATTGCTCAAATAGTCCATTATAACCCTGAATTAGATAATGAGCTATCACAAAGGCAAGCGCCACGCTCAATAAGCAGAGAAGCACATTCTCAATCAACAATTGACCAATCAGCTGAGAGCGAGTTCCTCCAATCACTTTTCTAACACCAATTTCTTTCAGCCGATTTCCAGAAAAAGCAATGGCCGTATTGGTAAAATTGAAACTTGCTGTTATGAGAATAAGTAATGACAAAATCGATGTAATTCCCACCAAAAAACCAACTGCGTTGCGATTGAGCATTCTGCCTCTTACCCAATTGGGCAAATCAATATCAGAGGTCAGGGCAAGCTCCGAGAAGGGTTGAAGATAAAACTGTCTAGCCTCGAACTGATGATCCGCAGCTTCATTGAAATGTTTGGTATATCCGGTTAGTGTTTTATCAACTTGAGCCGGTGTGGTCTTCTCATCTAACTGCGCAAAAACGGTAATTTGATTACTGGAGGACCAATCTACAAACTGTTCATGGAATTGTGTGAACGGGACTAATACATCAAATAAGAGACTCGTATTCTCTGGTACTTTTTGAGTTATTGCTCCAATTGTAAATAGAAATTTTTGATCTCCAAGAAACACTTCTACTTCTTTCCCTATTGGGTCTGATTCATTGAAATATTTTTTGGCAGTTTGCTCACTTAACACAATGACATTCTTGTCGTGCAAAGCATTAGTACTACCGAAAACCAATGGGAAATTAAACATCTCAATCAGAGACATGTCGGCAAAATGGATTTTCTCACTGAAGGATTTTCCATTCGACTTTACAATACCGGCACCAACATTGAGTCGTGCAACTTTGTCTATACCAGGAACCTCATTAATAAGTACATCGGCTAAAGCCTCTGGTGCCAAACCCCAGTTCTCCTTACCTTGTGGAGTTACTCTTTCAGTATTAACTCTGTAAACATCTGCTGCTTCGACTTTATGATGTTCGTCAAATCGAAGCTTATAATCAAGATTTAGAAAACTGACCAGACAACATGCTAATGCAAAGCCCATTCCCAACATATTGATCAATACATAGGTCTTGTGCTTTTTCAGATTTCTTGCAGCTATTTTTACATCATTTTGAAAACTATCAAAAATGTTTACTCCTGGAGATGGCACACGCAATAGGTCGAATCTGAAAAGCTTCATCACTTCAAAAAAGAATTTCAAATTAGCCTTGCCAGTATTCATGGCAAGGGTATTCATTTCATATCGCTCAAGTAAATCTCCCTCGATATCCTCAACAAAGTCCGGGTGACAAAACCAGCGAAAGAAGGCCAATAGAAGTTTTGGTGGATGATTCTTACTCATCTCTTATCCAGGGCAAAATCAGGAATAGCATTCCAAAGGCCCAGGCGCTGCTCTTTGGTATCTCTCAAAATGCTTTGACCGTGTTGAGTCAATGCAAAAAAGCGTTTGCGCTTCCCTCCTCTTACCGCTGTGGCTTCGCCGAACTCAGATTTCAGATATCCTTTCTTTTCTAATCTCCGAAGCACGGTCTGTAAGGATCCAATGCTCACTTTACGATCCAGACGTTTCTCCATCTCCTCAATGATGCTAATTCCATAAGCATCTCCTTGCAGGATGGCCACGGTCAGCATGACCACTTCTTCAAATTCTCCGAGTTGATATTTTCCCATGATGAATATATTTACCTTAAACGTAGTTAATATATTTCATCAACTCCAAATTATTTTTACCTTAATTGTAGTTTTTAATACTTTTTCGATGCTTAACACTCTTTAACTTTTGTTAAGAACCTTTTAACAAGCGTATTACGATTCAGATAGTCAAAACCAATTACTATCTAATTATGAAGCAATTATTACTAACTACCTGTATCCTATTAGGACTGTTTGCAACCGCTCAACAATCTGGAAAAATCAGTTACGATGAAGTAACCCAAATGGAAATCAACTTTCCAGAGGGTATGGAAGTGCCAGAGGGATTTGAAATGCCAACGGAGAACGTGGCCAAAAAAGTATTACTGTTTAATGCCAAAGAATCACTTTACAAGAACCTACCACAAGAACCTGTAGTCAATGAGATCAAGTCTGAGGGTTTTCATCTGGAAATCAAAAATGATATTCCTGAAGATGAATACTATAAGAATACTGACAAGGGAAGCAAAGTAGAAAAGCGAGACTTTCTCGATCGCACTTTTCTGATGAAAGGTGATATCAAAGATTTCAAATGGAAGATCGCTCCGGATCAGAAGAAAGTGCTCGATTATGTAGTCCAAAAAGCAACCACGACTATGGATACACTAGAAGTAATCGCTTGGTTTACGCCACAGCTGCAAATTTCCAATGGTCCGGATAAATTTGGAAATCTACCAGGAATGATCCTTGAAGTAGAAATCCCTGGTCTGAATAGAGTCATAACAGCTAAAGAAATTACTTTGGGTGATGTGGAAGAACCAATAGTAGCACCAAATAAAGGTAAAAAGGTCTCTGATGAAGAATTTGAAAAAATCAGAGCTGAAAAACTAGCAGAAATGCGTGCTCAGTATGGAGGTAAAGGTGGTGTATTTATTCAAACCATCGAGAATTAATTATGCGCCATTTTTTATGGGGATTACTGCTCATTGGGATAAGTATGCCTGCTTTATCCCAACGAGTGGAAATCCAGGGAAAACTATTGGATGAGAATGGAGAAGGTTTGGTCGGTGCGACTGTCACCCTTCAAAATCAGAGTGACTCCATTATGGTGGCATTCGGAGTAACCGATGCCGAAGGAAATTTTAAACTGGAAAAAGCACCAAAAGGTAATTACATCCTGATGGGCTCTTTTATTGGGTATGAGCCATACACCAGACAATTGGTAATCTCAGATGAAACACCCATTCCGTATGTGCTTGAACCTTTAGACATGCGACCAAAAGATCAAATGCTCTCGGAAGTGGTGATAGGAAGTGAGCGCATTCCAATCACCTTAAAAAAAGATACGATCGAGTATGATGCCAACGCTTTCAAAACCAATCCAAACGCTTCCGTCGAAGATCTATTAAAGAGGCTTCCGGGTGTAGAAGTTCAGCGGGATGGCACCGTGAAGGCTCAGGGCGAGAATGTTCAAAAGGTACTGGTTGATGGAAAAGAGTTTTTCGGAAATGATCCCAAAATGGCCACTAAGAATCTACCGGCGGATGCTATTGACAAAGTTCAAGTCTTTGATAAGAAATCGGAGTTTGCAGAGTTCTCAGGAATCGATGATGGCAATGAACAAAAGACCATCAATCTGGCACTGAAAGAGGACAAGAAGGACGGTACTTTTGGCAAAATCACTGGAGCCTATGGAACAGACAATCGCTTTCAGGCAAAAGCCAACATTAATCGATTCAATAGCAAAAGCCAGCTATCCTACATTGGCAACTACAATAACATCAATCAGGTTGGATTTACGATCAACGACTACCTAAGCTTCTCTGGAGGTGGTGGGTTTAGTTCTGGAGGCGGATCCTTTTCGCTGGAAGTTCCTAACGGTGTTTCCATTGGTAATAGTGGACAGGATGGAGTGATTACCAGTACGGCTACAGGACTCAATTTCAATCGAGATTTTGGAAAAAAAATGGAACTTCGCTCGAACTATATTTTTAGCAGCACAGTAGCTGAGATCATTCGAGAGACCAATCGAACGAATTTCCTCGAAGACGGCTCACAATATGCCAGCCAATCCAATTCGAATCAGGACAATCGAAATTTCAATCACAACCTATCCGCACGGTTGAAATATAAAATTGATCCAACTCAAGATATTACCTTCAATACGAATGCTGGTCTTTTGGACCGCAAATATCTTGTCGCTAATCGGGATTTGACGTCCAGGGATGGAGTGGACCAAAATCAGTCAGTTAGTAATTCAGAAACTTTTGGTGACGATTACTCGATCAATCTATCTGGTTCATACCGAAAGAAATTCAACCAGGCAGGAAGAACGATTACGGGGAGTTTAGAAACAACTTTTGGTAGAACAAGTAATGACAACAATCTTTCAGCCATTAGCGAGGTTTTCTATCCTGATTCTACCATCCGAACTACGCTTGTTCAGGATCAGCTTTCGGATAATAATGTACTGAGCTACTTAGGACAAGTAGGTTACACTGAGCCTCTTGGCAAACACGATTATCTCGACTTCCAGATAAAGCATAGCAATTATCGAAATGAAGTGACTTCTGATTATTATGACGTCATCAGCAATGAGCGAATCTATAATTCGGCACTTTCCAGGACTTTCACTAAAGATTATGTGTATGATGTGTTTGGCTCTAGTTATAATTTCAACAAAGAGAAAGTAAGTGTATCGGTTGGAATCAATTATCAAACAAGTGAGCTGATAGGTGACATCACATCAGAATCAATCACTGTGCAGAAGAATTTTAACAAGTTTCTACCGACAGGACGATTTGGATATGAATTTGGAAATGGAAAGAATCTCGATTTTTCCTATCGAACGAGATTGAGTGAGCCTTCCCTCCAACAACTCCAGCCGACAGTTAGCAATAACAACCCGCTGAGCATCTACCAGGGAAATCCGGACCTCAATGCAGAATATACTCACGAGGCTAACCTCAATTTCATCTGGTTTGATCAGTTCTCATTTACCAATTTCTTCGCATTCTTAAGTGCGGTCTACACCAAAAACAATATTGTGACCGCTTCAAGCATCGATGAAAACCTGGTGCAATACTCACAACCAATCAATACAGATTATGATTTATTGTTAACCGGTTCCTGGAGTTTTGGAAGACCGATAAAACCTCTAAAAGTCAAATACAACATTCGTCATCGGGTGACTTATAATGAAGGATTCGTCTATCTCAACAATGTGGAGAATATCGCTAATCGGTTGGATCATTCAGTGACTGCCAAGGTAGAGAATAGGAACAAAGATCATTTCGATCTGGTGGTAGGCAGCAAAGTTCAGCTGAACAACACCAGTTACTCGGAGAGCGACTTGTTTGACCAGGGTTTTACCAACTTTGATCATTTCTTGGATCTCTCGGTTAATCTGGGTAAGAAATGGCTGATCAAGAGTTCTTTGGACCGGTTGGTTTATTCCTCAGAAGATTTTAGCACTCAACCCAATCGCACTTTATGGAGAGCAGAACTATCTAGATTCCTTCTCAAAGGTGATCGTGGAGAGTTGAAATTGATAGCATTTGACTTGCTAAATCAAAATATTGGAGTGGATCAGTCCAGTGCGGCCAACTATATCCAGGAGGAGCGAGTAAATTCATTAGGCAGGTATTTCTTAATGAGTTTTACTTATAGTTTATCAGCATTCAAAGGCGGAGGCATTCATTTTGAGAGAGGTAGGTAATACATCGTCACTCCCTTGTCGGGCACCCCTTGTCGGGCACCCCTGAATTACTGTAGAAAATTAACAATTGCACGTACTCTTAACTTGTAATTCTAACGGAGTCTATTTATTAAAATAGATTCCCCTAGAATCACATTACGATTAGCTATCCATATTATTGAATTCATAAGTGATTCGGGGAATGACAAACATAAAAAAGTCACTCCCAAGGTTGCGAACACCTGGTAGGGCACATCCGAGTCATTACTCATCACTAGATTAATACTGTTCATTCTGAGGGAGTCTGTTTACTGCATCAAGTAAAAACAGATTCCCCTAGAATGCTTTTAATTTCACATAATGATTGTAAACAGCTATGAATTCGGGGAATGACGAACATGAAAAAGTCACTCTCAAGGTCGGTAACACCTGGTCGGGTACATCCGAGTCATTACTCATCACTAGATTAATACTGTTGATTCGAAGGGAGTCTATAAGAAAAAGTAGATTCCCCTAGCATCACATTACGATTAGCTATCCACCTTATTGGTTTCTTCTTAAGTGATTCGGGGAATGAAAACTCATTTAGCCCAGCTCCCCAAAGGCCTACCCTGGGTTAGAAGCTTTCCATCCGCTACTCGTAATGGGAGTACTTCATTTTGAGATTGATGAATAAAATATCTCCCATTATCCTCCTTTAAACAAACTTCAAACTTCTCAATACCTATTAAATCTGCCTCTTCAAAATATGGAAAAATAGCATAAGCAAAATGATGCTTAAGACTAAAACGGTCGTCATGTGACTCGGGTAGTTTCTTACCATTCCAAAGTTCAATGACCAACTTATTCGGTTGATCATTGAAATCTTCCGTCCGGTAAATCTGGATCTGCTCAAACTCGTATTTGTCTTTCACCTGATTCAATAATTCCTTTCCTTCAGCATTCAATGCTACTGGATCTTTCGGTTTCTCATCATACTCGCATGACGTAGTAGTGAGAAGAAATAAACCAAAGAAATAATATAGTAGATTACGCATACAACATTAGTTTATTGAGGATCACAACCTAACAACATCTGAAAGTGATTTGGTTTTCTGTTAAATAGTAATGGTTTATCAACCAATATAGTACCCACCTGTAGGATTATCAACTTTGAATCAAAATATCTAACCGTTGTACAAGGATTATCAGTTTGAATTCTAGTTTCTATTAGATTTCCCTTGGGTGTACTTTTATCCATTTAAAGCTTTCAATCAACCTTTACCCTTCTTGATGCATCTATTCTAAAAAGACTGCCATCATGAAAAACTATCTCCTTTTATTCTTCTTAGCCTTTGGCTCATATCATGTCGAGAGTCAAAACATAAACACTGAACTCTATGAATACGTCAAGAATTCCCCAGAAAATGACGATGATGAAGCAGTCATTGCTTATCTCCAAAAAGGAGGAAAAAATCAAAGAGAGCAAGCAGAGTTAATTGCTTATTGGATCATGGAAAATGTAAGTTACGATATTGAGGCTTATACTTCTGGAAACTATCAATCCTCTAATTGGGACGTAACCTTCTATTCTAAAAAAGGCGTCTGTGCTGGGTATGCAAACCTTTTTAAAGAACTCTGTGAACGACTACACATTGAATGCCTGGTTGTTTCTGGATATGCCAAAGGTTATAGTTACGATCCCAACGTGCATTTCACAGAATCTAATCACGCTTGGAATATTGTGATTATAGGGGATGACCATTATTTATTCGATGTTACCTGGGCTAGCGGATATGCAACAGAAATGTTTGGAGAATTAGAATACATCAAATTTCCTAAAACAGCACATCTATTTGCTTCACCAGAAGAGTTTGTTGAGAAACACTTGCCAAGCCAAAGAAGATGGCAACTACTAGATCACCCAATATCACTGGATCAATTCGAAAAATTCTCTACGTATGAAGAAATGCAAGGTTTGAATCCAGATCTCTACAACTATAATGATAGCATTGATGGGTATCTGAAACTCGATTTTATTGATAGAAGATTAAAGGATGTTGAAGAAAATCTAATTGTCAACCCAGATGATCAAGGTATTCCAATTGACTATGAACACATAGCTCATGCTTATAGCCAGAATCATATCAACCAGACATTTCTTCAGTTGAGCAAACATTATTATCAGATTGCAAAATCTAAATACATGCAAATCGAAGACAAAAAGAGGTGTGATTACATGATTGATTATGTAAACTTCTATTTAGACAGACTCAATGGAGAGTGAAAAAACTTTTTCATCCAAACTGTAACAAAAATCGTCTCGCAGTATCTAAGCAATAAAAACTTAGAAAATGAGACGATTTTTTTACTTAACTACTTTCATCTTATTCACCACTTTCAGTTTTGCTCAGAGCAAGGCTTATCAAGTGAAAGTGTCTGGCAAGGGCCAGCCGATTGTCTTCTTACCAGGATTCACTTGTCCGGGTTCAATATGGGACCATACCATCTCCAATCTGAAGGATAATTATCAAACCCATCAATTTACCTACGCAGGTTTTGGTGGCGTTCCAGAAATCGAATTGCCATGGTACGGGACATTGGCAGACGAGATTTCGGCTTACATCGAAGACAACAACTTGAAAAATGTAACAATTATCGGTCACAGCATGGGCGGGATGCTAGCGATCGACATTGCTGCTAAGCTTCCAAAAAGAGTCAAGAAAATGGTACTGGTAGATGCCCTGCCGAACATTCGGGAAATCATCATGCCACAGGTTCCGGTTGAGCAAATTGTATTTGACAATCCATATAACAACCAAATGATTGCTGCCAGTGATTCCGCTCTGAGGGTAACTGCCGGATACATGGCGATGGGGATGAGTAATCAAACCAGCCATCATCAGGAATTGATCGACTACATTCTTCAATCAGATCGTAAAACTTATGTCTATGGCTATACAGAATTGCTAAAACTGGACCTAAAGGAGAAACTCAAAGAACTTGATACAGAAACCTTGATTCTTGGAGCAGATTTTCCTACTAAAGAAGCTGTGCTACCCAATTTTGAGTCGCAATATGAAAACCTCAAAAAGAAGGAAATTAAGATAGCGACCAACAGTAAGCACTTCATTATGTATGACCAACCAGAGTGGTTCTACCAGGAAGTCAATAACTTTCTTGACTAAATGAAGGATCTCAACCGTCAATTCGAAACCTATTACAACGAATACCAGGACATGGTTCACACACTGTGTCTTGGTTATTCCAAAGGGGATCAGGATCTCACCAATGATCTGGTACAAGAGACTTTCATCAACTTATGGAAAGCCTTACCAAAATTCGAAGCGAGATCATCTCCTAAAACCTGGATTTACAGAATCTGTGTGAACACGTGTTTGCTTCACATCAGAAAAAATAAGAACAAAAAAACAGAGGCTCTTGAAACCAATCATTCAGGAATTGCTGAAGAACCCAGAACAGATAAAAATTACACTGAATTGTATCAAGCAATTGGTCAACTCAAGGAACTGGACCGGATCATTATCATGCTGGTGCTAGACGATCTCAAATATGCCGAAATAGCAGAGATCACAGGGATAACAGAAAGCAACCTAAGAGTGAAAATCTTGAGAGCTAAACAAAAACTAAATAAGATATTAAGTCATGGAAGATAATTTTGATCAACTTAAGGACAGCTGGAAAGCTGCCAAAAAAGAGCACTCTGCTCCTGATAGCATCACCATGCTCAAAACTGTGGTAGAAAACCACAACAAGTCCAAAAAAGCACATATCTGGAATGCCGCTATTCTTAGTTCCGTGGTTATTGGGTTGCTAGCCTTTTTCTATTTTCTAGCGCCTATGCAGGATACACTTAGCCGAATTGGAATCGCGCTGATGATAGGAGGTCTTATTGTGAGAATTGTGATCGAGCTCATTAGTCATCAAAAAGCAAGTGGTATTAATTATGCTGCAAGCAGTGAGGAATCAGCTGGACAAGCCAAAGACTTTTACAACTATCGCAAGAAAATACATGGACCAGTTACTGCTATAATTATAGCACTTTACACCATTGGATTTTATTCCCTAACACCAGAGTTTTCCAGGTATTTCAGTACGTTTTGGATGTGGATGATGGATGGTAGCTATCTGGTAATTGGAATAATACTGTTTGTAGGCATCCGCAAAGGAGTCGTACAGGAAATGAGGGATTTGAAGCGAATCAATGAAATTCAAAGTGCTATTAACGAGTCATAAATAACCTAAACTTAACAACACACTGAGGTCGGTTAAGTCATCTTTAAACTTACATGAAGATGCTAGCCGACCATTGCTTCTGAATTATTCCACCTGTTCATTTGTATTCCCAACAAGCTAACAAATGAACACACTAAAACTGCTGACGCTCACCGTCATGCTTTCGGTGAGTCAGAATGTCCTATCGCAAACATTCGATGCCTCCGCAAAAGCCTATGGACATCTGGTATTGCATGACCAAACACTCGAAGGCACCATTGATGTGAATATGGATCTGGATCAGGTCTTACTCAGCATTGACAATTCCATGAAAATCTATAGCGCACGGGATGTCAAGGAGATTATCATCAAAGGCAAATCTGCCTACGTAGGACAAAAATTGAACGATGAATTCTTCCTTATGGAAGTTGTCACATCTGGCCAAATCTCCATTTTACATAAATCAGGAATCGAAAAAGACCCGTATACACACAAAGAGTATTCTGGATATTTTGTTGAGAAAAAAGGTCATTTACAGGAGTTGGAAAAGAAAAAGGACTTTCTAGACCTGTTTGGAGATGACGAAAAGTGGATGTCCATTCGGATCAAAAACCAGGGCTACGATCTGGAAAACAAAGCCGATATTCGAGCGGCATTTGACTATTACAACCAAAGCTTTGAAGCAAGTAATCCAAGCCCCTGAACCTCTATTCCATTAAATTGGTCGAAATAACGGATCAAAACCGCATAAAATCAAAACTTACCGGCCACATTTGTGAGACAACCTAATACTTTTTGTATTCGTTTGAAGAGATAATGCAGATCAATAGGACCTTACATAGTAGATACTTTTCTCAAATGCCGACTTTTCTAAGGCTATTTGGAATACTCTCATTGTCATTTGTCCTTACTTTCTCCTCTGCATTTGCTGCACAAACTGTAGAGGAAGAAGAAGTCAAAACTGAGGAACGCCACCTCATTAAAACCACCTGTTTTCAGTTTGTCAATCCTGACAAGGAAGAACAGTCCTTCTTCCCTAAACCAGTATACCAATCTCATGATATTGTACAGGTATCAACAACTATTGATACCCCGAAGATCTACCTGCTTCATTGCCAATGGGTCTTCTATGAGTAGAATAAGATAGTTCCGACAATGATCACTTCCAATTTGTTTTCATTACAACTATCTTAAAAATACTGACAATGCAATCACAATTATATGTGGGAAAGGTACGCCCTTTGCACATTGATAAATCCCAATTGGCTAACTACCAATTTAAAAACAGCGAAGTACTCAGCTCAAAGGAAGCCATAAGGCGACGATGGGTAGACCTTAATCGAGGTACGGAATTAGGAAAACTAAATAATGAACCATGTACGCTCATTTTTGAAAGTGAGGAAGGTGAACTTATAAGCCTGGAAGCCCACATTTGGGCCGTAACCATGAAGAGTGTTATTCTACAAAGTGGACGAGTCATTCCGATCAAATGCATTCATAATATCATTTTCTAGGATAAGTAGCCTACTTCACCAATTAGATGCAGGTTACTTCACTTATTACCCATCCTGCTCTTGACGATCTAGCAGGTTTCGTTTAACTTCCTTACTCCAAAAATGAAGAAGTATGAAGAAGTTGTTGATCCCACTAGTGGGACTGGGGATGCTATGGTCTTCCTGCTCAGACCCGAGAAGCTCCACTACCTTATCAGACCTCCTGCAGTCCACCAGTGGAATTACTGGTAAGTCTGAATACCTTCCTTCCCCCTATGTAGCTGCCGGAGATCGAGTATATCTGGTTGGTCTTCAGAATGGTTCTTTCCAGGATTTAGGGTGGCACATTTCTGGAGAAATGGGCGGCATCTGGGATCATCCCATCAAGCTCATGGATGGTTTTGCGTTAGGAATACAGACCAAATCCAAACAATACTGTCTTCATGAAGCCACAGAATTCACCAACTTTCCAGTGGGTAATCAGCATCTATTTGATCTGGAAAATGAATTGCTAGTAACCAGGTCTCAATTTGTTCCAGATGGCCTGGAAGGTGTGGTCATCGAGTATGTGATCACCAACAAATCTTCTAATACTTTGGAGGTTTCTCTAGACTTCACTGGCATGGTGGATCTCCGCCCTACATGGCTCGCGGATAGTCTCAACATTCAAGATGGCAATGATGAAAGCACCTGGGATATAGAAACCCAATCATGGATGGCAAAGGATGCTAACAATAGTTGGTATACAGCATTTACCACGAATCTAGAAGCGACTGATTTCCTACAAAGCACTAACCAATGTGTATATAAACGAAATGGTCAAGGTGTTGATTTGACACTTCAATCCTCTATTGAAATAGAATCTGGAGAATCTCTACCTGTCCAATACTACATTGCCGGATCCTATCAGTCAGAAGAAAACCTCAAACAGACACTTGAATTGCTGCAGAAAAATGCTTCCGCGTTACTAATTTCAAAAATTGAGCGCTATCAATCCATTAAAAACACGGCTGAGCTGACCATTCCAGACGAACGAGTTCAGGAAATGTATACCTGGGTGAAATACAATACGGACTGGCTGATGCGAGATGTCCCAGAAATAGGTAGAGGCCTCTCTGCAGGTATTCCCGACTACCCCTGGTGGTTTGGCACTGATAACACGTATGCCTTGCAAGGACTTCTGGTCACTGGGCAGCATGAAGAAGTAAAAGCCACGATCGATCTGATCTTTAAATTATCCGAATCGGTGAATGACAATGGACGCATCATGCACGAGGCAAGTACCAATGGGGTAGTGTTCAACCCTGGAAATCTCAACACGACTCCCTATTTCATTAACCTGCTTTGGAAATACTATGAGTGGACAGGCGACAAAGACTTTTTAGAGACAATCTATCCGAAAGTTCAAAAAGGACTATCCTGGTTGGAGTCTCGGGATAAGGATAGCAATGGCTATCCAGACGGAGCCGGCATGATGGAAATCCACGGCTTGCACTCTGAAATGATCGATGTGGTGACCTACACGCAAGCAGCTTACTCAGCAGCTGCAAAAATGGCCGAACAACTCCATGACCATGAAAACCAGGAGGCATACCAACAAAAAGCTGACCAGCTCAAAGAACAAATCAACTCCGATTGGTGGGTGGAGCAATCCAATTCCTTTGCTGATTTCCGTGCCTCCAGAGTGAAAACACTGAAACTAATCGATGATGCGATCATTCGATCAGACACGATCAACAAACCATGGGCAGTGGAAGAACTGGAAGGTTTGAAAAAACAAGTAGGCCGTCTTAGAGATAATCGAGTTCAGGGATTTGTAGTCCATCACAACTGGGTGATGAACACCCCAATGGAACTTGGCATAGCTAATCCTGACAAGGCAGCCAAAGCACTGGAGACAGGTAGCAACTATGCCAGCAAGTACGGCATGTACGTGACGGGGCTGGATAGAGATGAGTCTACAGAAGCCTCCTCCAAATGGAAAGTATTTAGCTATGTAGGTGCCGTGATGACGCTCCCAACTGGAGTGCAAGCCATTGGCGAAGCACGATATGGCAACCCAGACAAGTCATTGGACTACCTAAAAATGTTGAGCAACAGCTTTAGCTATGCACTGCCCGGCTCCATGTATGAAGTGAGCCCGGACTATGGGATGATCTGCCAGGCATGGAACATCTATGCAGTAGCCACTCCGATCATAGAGCATTACTTTGGAGTGAAGCCGATGGCCTATGAAAAGAAAGTCATCATAGATCCCAACTTCCCCTCTGGCTGGGACAATGCAAAGCTTGATAACATCCGAGTAGGTGACAATGTGATCTCGATAGAAAAAGTAGGCGATGAAATCAACGTGACTCAAAAACTGAACTGGGAGATAGACGTACGGGAGTGATAGTTCATATGAAGCCTTCCCATTCCAATCATTTAAGCAAATCATGTGTCTCAGTAATCAAAGCATTTAGCTATGAAACGTCTTATCTATCTTTTTTTGGTCATCATTATCGGAGTAAACCTTATTTCATGCGAAAAACAAGATGCAGAACCTCAATTGAGAGAATTGCCGGGAAGTTGGCAGTGGACGGCAACCTGCGGTGGATTTACAGGAGCATGTAGCTATCCTGATGAGGAAAATTATAAGTCTCTTGAAATCAATGATGCTAGATATATCGAATGGACCAATGGTTCCATCACCATTGACATGGAATATGTAATTATTGATACACTAATCTCCGAGTCTAATTACCCCTACGAAGTAACCTATGAGTTATCACTAGAAGATGGTAGTAGGCTAGATATTACGTTATTCAAAGAACTGAATAAACTAGCCATCGGTAACGATCCCTTCCTGGATTACTATGAAGGAAAATAAAATTAGCTTTCCTTTCCTTGCCCTTGTTGGTCTTCCATGAAGCTACGCTCATGACAGGTGTGACCAACAAGCTATTTGGAGCTAGCGATATTAGATCTTTCGGCGGACAACACCAACAAAGGGGAGGTTCCCTAAATCAGAAATGAATTATATTTAGCATTTCGACTATGCCATTTACCAGCAACCCTGTCTACGTTTTTACAATTCTTTGCCTGATCATCCTGCTAGCTATTTATGCGGCCAAGACCAAATGGGGAAAACAATTGGGTGCAGCATTGCTGGCCATTCTATTCACGGCAGTTGTTGCCAATTTGAAAATTATTCCTTCTGCCTCTAATAGCATTGAATTATACAGCGGCATATTCACTTACCTGGCACCACTTTCTATTTTTTATCTGTTGCTAAACGTAAATCTCAGGTCCATTAAACAAGCCGGATTTCCTATGATAGGATTGTTTCTGATTGGATCAGCTGCCACCACTTTCGGAATACTGGCCTCATGGTATATCATCCAACCAGAAAGAGTTCTGGGTAATGATGCCAACATCATTGCAGGAATGCTAACAGGGACTTACACCGGCGGAAGTGTTAATTTCAATGCTGTGGCACTGGAATATAATTTTCAAGAGAATGGGATACTTTATGCAGGCACCATTGCTGTTGACAATGTATTAACTACACTTTGGATATTGGTTACACTTGCTATCCCAACTTTGATGAATCGTATTTGGAAGGAAAAAATCAAAAATACTTCAACCGCAGAAACACAACACACTAAACATCCAGAAGATGAAGCTATCGATTTACAATCACTAGCCTGGTTGGCCTTTTTGGGAGTAGGATCTTTCTTCATTTCGGAAAAAATCTCTGAATACATCCCTGAAATTCCTTCCATTCTTACATTATCTACCATCGGGATCATCTTGGCACAGTTCAAATT
Organism: Rickettsiales bacterium; assembly: GCA_002729235.1. Classification (GTDB taxonomy): domain Bacteria; phylum Bacteroidota; class Bacteroidia; order Cytophagales; family Cyclobacteriaceae; genus Marinoscillum. The sequence goes on from PBTY01000033.1 coordinate 44,556, forward strand.
CGTTGCCAATCTCAAAGGAAGTCATAATCTTGGTTGGTATATGGTACTCTTATTCCTGGCTGTCATTGGTGCTTATTGTGAAATCGGTGCTGTGGAGCAGCTCAAGGAAGTTGGTTGGACTCTTTTCCTATTTACAGCACTAGCCGTATTAATTCATGGAGTTGTCACAATCCTTATCGGAGGATTGGTTTATAGAGATTGGGACATGATAGCCATTACAAGTCAAGCAAATATTGGTGGTGGCACCACGGCTATCGCATTGGCAGAAACTTTTCACCGCAAAGAATTAATACTACCAGCTATTCTGGTAGGTACGCTAGGAAATGCAATTGGCAGTTATCTTGGTTTCTTGGTGGTGTACTTGCTTTAATAAATTGATCAAATACCCTCAAATGGAATTCTAATATCCAAAACGGTCTCTTTATCAGGTATGGAATTAACATCCATTGTACCACCCATGTTTTTTACTCTATTGCTGATGCCATTGAGCCCGAAACCGAGTTGCTTTTTGCATATACCAACACCATTATCCTCTATTCTCATTTGGATAAATTGGCCGACTTGCTTTAATGAAATTTTGGATTGTGTGGCTTTAGCGTGTTTCAAGATGTTATTCACGCCCTCCTGAGCTATTCGATAAAGTCCAATCTCTGTTGTGATTGGTAGCTGCTGAAAGTTACTAAGATGATTTTCAAACGAAATTTGAGTATTGGTGTCTTCATATTGCTTAACAAGCCCCTCCAATGCTCCTCTTAAACCATCTTCAACAATTTCAGGTGGGACCAGATCATGAGAAATGGATCGTGCCTGTTGGATAGTCTCTTTCAATAGGTCAGTGCCACCTTTTAATATCTGCACATTCCTTTCACTCATTGCATCGGCATCCAACGAGTTTAGGTGCATCAATATAGCAATCAGCGATTGTTGAAGACTATCATGAATCAACTGTGCAATTCTTTTCCGCTCCCCTACCTGCGTTTGATAGGTATTTTCCTGAAGTTCTTTTTTGGTCAATAATATTTCGGTCACATCCTGTGCAGTACCAAACAGCCGAATAACTTTTCCAGAATCGTCTTTTTCTGCAAAGCCAAATTCTTCAATGACCCGTTCATCCCCTTGTGGTGTTACTATCCGATATTTAACATTAAAAGGCTCTCCGGTTTCCTGCGTATTCAAACTTGCCCTTCTGGCATTCTCACGATCTTCAGGGACTATCAAACTCAGAAAAGAACCATGTGTCTCTATGTATTGGTTATCAATCCCAAAAACATCGTACAGAGCATTTGACCAAATCAGTCGATCATTCCTGAAATCATAACTCCAGTTACCCATTTTAGAATATTTCTGGGCTTCGTTTAGTAGCTTTTCACTTTCACGTAATTCCTCTTCTGCAATTAGACGCTCTGTGACATCCTGGATGTGGGTATCCCAGATCATATCTCCATTTGCTTGACGCATAGGCTTCCCTACTCCTCGCAACCACATCATTTGCCCGTTTGGGTGGTGATAGCGCCATTCGTCAACCCACGGCTTCATTGTCTCTTTAGACCTTAGGACAGACTGTTGTACCCTTGCAATGTCTCGCTTATCAATATGATCCCAAATCAGGTTTAAATCCGCAATAACTTCCTCTGCGGTGAACCCCCAAATATCAATAACTCCTGTATTAACAACCTGTGCCCAATCTTTACCATCAACATCCAGATGGTATCTAAACACTACTCCAGGCACATTATCAGTGATCGCCTGGTAAAGAACATCCTTCTTCTTTCTTTCGGAAATATCCACATGGGTCCCTGTCATAATTAAAGGTCGACCATCCTCCGTCCACTCCTGTACCTTACCACGATCATTGATCCACACCTCATGTCCCTTTTTGTGAATCATCCGAAGTTCTACGTTGTAAAAATCACTGTCTTTACTAAAGCATTTGTTCAACTCTTCTTCAGAGATATGTCGATCATCTGGATGAACCAACTGGTACCAGGTATCTATCGAGATCGGCTCCAATTCATGTTGTTGATAACCAATAATTTCAAACCACCATTTATTGAAATGTACTTCTCCCGTCTGCACATGCCATACCCATGTACCAATTCTACTCGCATCCAACACGTCTTTTAAACCGGAATATTGAGCACATTTCTGGGTCATTTCGCATCTGATAATCCTCTTTTGGACTAATTGTGCTGTTTGAAATGAGAGTGATTTTAGGACATCAATCACGTTAGGAGAAATTGAACTTATTGAGCTATTCACCAAGCCTAACATCCCAACACATTGCTCTTCAATAAAAATAGGAAAAGCATCTAAAGTAAAATCTTCAATCTCTTCGACGAATTTTATTGAACTGTTATGAGTCTGTTGATTGTCTAGGTGAGTGACTTCCATAAATTGAGGCAACTGTCTCACAGAAAGCTGATGTGATTTGATGCCTCTTCTAGATTTTAAATGATGAGTCTCCTCTCCAAAGAAAGAAATAAATCCTATTGTCGTATTTGCTATAGATAATGCGATATCAAGTAAATTCTCAAAATCATTCTCAGCAACATCATCAAAAAGTCCTAGTGAGCTCAATGAAATACCTGCAGGTTGGGTTGTAATAATCGGAACCATTCACTTCAATTTAGTAGAAACCAGAGGATTCCTTAAACAGGCGTAATGGCTTTTTCGATGAATGGAATGGATACAATTTGCCCCACATTTATGTCATAAACACCGTCTTGACTGTCTCCATTTAAAGATTTTTGATACCACCTATCGAAATCTATTCTCTATTCCGATCGCCTGTGCTTAATTTTCTATACTGGCAAATTCAACACCTATAGACAAACGTATGATTAAGCGAATTTTACCCATCCTATGTATAGCCTTAGTGGCTTGCAAACAAGAACCTAAAACCATTATTGAGCCATGGGTTCCCTATGACCAATCAGGAGAACTTGTTGCGAATGCAGAGCATACCTCTAAAAGAATGCAGTATAAGCTCATTCAGAGCAAAGTGTCTGACAAGAATGATCTTTGGGATCAAATACAACCTCAAATACGCTATTTCGGATCAGAAGATTATGAAGCACTGAAGCCACTCATCCTGGATCTGGACATTCCGACTCTTCAATCTCATGTCAAAGAAGGCAAACTAACTTATGAGCAATTGACTCAATGGTACCTCTATAGAATTGCTAAATACGAGAACGATTCAGCAACTTATCTCAACAATATCCTGGCAATCAACCCAAAAGCAGTGGCCGAAGCCAGAGAGTGTGATGCGAATAAATCCACAGCAGACCATCCACTTTATGGAATGCCTGTATTATTAAAAGACAATGTTAATTTCGCTGGATTACCAACGACCGCCGGGACCTATTTATTAAGAGGCAACGATGCTGCCGATGCATTTATCGTGGACAGAATTCAGGATAAAGGTGGAATCATTCTTGGAAAAACCTCCCTTAGTGAATGGGCCAACTTCTTATGCCTTGGTTGTCCTAATGGTTACAATGCAGTAGGCGGACAGACGCTTAACCCATATGGCCGCAAAGTATTTGACACTGGTGGGTCCAGTTCTGGAAGTGGATCAGCTATCGCTGCCAACTATGCAGTGGCAGCGATTGGCACAGAAACTTCGGGATCGATTCTATCCCCTTCGAGTCAGGGTTCATTGGTGGGATTAAAACCCACAACCGGAAGACTGAGCAGAAGTGGTATTGTACCACTATCAAGCACCCTGGACACTCCTGGCCCCATGACTAAAAGTGTTATTGACAATGCGATATTTATGTCCGCTTTGACCGGCGAAGATTCTGCGGATCCAGCTACTGTTGGTAATCCAGAGCCACCTATCTACTGGAAAGATGTAAAGTCCGGAACTTTGGAAGGCAAGCGGTTTGGAGTGAATAAGCAGTTTTTAGAAGACTCTATTTATACACTCACGGTCAAGAAAATAGAATCACTAGGAGGTATTATGATCGAATTTGAACCAGCAGAAATGGACTGGACAGGATTCAGTGATCTATTGAACGCCGATATGAGAATTGACCTTCCAAACTATCTTGATCAATACGCCTCAGACTCGATTACTATCCGATCAATCGAAGAGATTGTCGCCTATAATTACGAGGATTCTGCTATGAGAATACCGTACGGACAAGGTCGATTTGAACGAATCCTAACTACCAATATTAGTGAGGAAGGATTAGACTCGCTCAGAACAAAACTGAGGGTGGCAGGTAAAAACTTTTTTGAATCTGCATTTGCTCCGGCTGAATTGGATTTCGTATTATCTATTAACAACTGGAATGCAGGTAATGCGGCAGCTGCCAATTACCCTTGCCTGACGATTCCCATGGGATACAAAGAATCTGGTGAACCAATCAATTTGACTTTCATTAGTAGACCTTTCAAGGAAGACGAATTGCTAAAGGTAGCCTACGCATTCGAACAAGCTACTCAGGTAAGAAAGATGCCTGAAGCCTATCAATAAAACATTAAATGGACAACAAAGGAATGTTCGAGCTACCTTTGCTGACCGATGAATCAAAACCAATCTTCTCATTTTCTTCAGTTCGGTCTGGCTATTGCCATTATGTCAACTTCAGGGACACTTGGCAGGTATATTGAGTTGCCTCCTCCTGCAATAATTTGGATTCGTTGTGTCATTGGAAGTATTGCGCTATTACTAGTGATGAAGGCTTTTAAGCTGGATCTAACCATCAATACCCGGAAAGGGTTCTGGTTCATCGTTCTTGGAGGAATACTGCTAGGAGCACACTGGGTCACCTATTTTTATGCGCTGCAACTCTCAACAGTGGCCATAGGAATGCTGTCTCTTTTTACCTATCCAGTCATCACTGCGTTCCTGGAGCCACTGATACTGAAAACAAGATTTCAAGCTTCAACTATCATTTTAGCGATCATTTCATTAGTTGGAGTATCTTTTCTGGTTCCCGAGCTCACATTAGAAAATGAATATACAGTGGGTATTTTGATCGGTGTGATCTCAGCATTTTGTTACTCTTTTCGAAATATTCTGTTGAAAAAACAAATCGCTGGACAGTCTGGAATGTCCCTGATGTTCTATCAGCTATTAGTCATTTCTGTTCTTGGTTGGCCAATGCTTTGGATTGGTGAGGTGACACCTACCAACATTGTCATGAATTGGAAAGGCTTACTTATTTTGGGTCTATTTACAACGGCTACCGGACACACTTTATTTACATTCAGCTTCAAGCATTTTTCTGTGAGCACGGTCAGCATATTGAGTGCCCTTACTCCTCTACTGGGAACGTTTTACGGATACCTCTTCTTATCGGAGGTCCCTGCGGGAAAAACGATGATCGGTGGAGCATTGATCTTTAGCACCGTGATTGCAGAAAGTTATAAATCGATTAAAAAATAAAACTGCTACCCACTCTACTCCGATTAACCAATTTCTATTCTAACACCCTTCTTAACTGATTCATACACCACCTCAACTACTCGAATATCTCGAAGCCCTTCCTCACCTGGAACAATCACGGAGGACTTATTCATTATAGCCAAAGCATCGTCATCCATCTGCCTCGCCTGTTCATTTTCTATGGGAGTATTGAGCTTCTTTCCATCACTCGTTGTGCCTTTGATTCCGTTATAAGCTTGAAAAGGCGATAATCCATACCATCCATTATCGCAATTAACTTTTAGCTCGTTAAGGTTCGCTCCAAAACTAGTCTTACAATCCGCCATGACTCCACTCGGAAACTCTAGTTTAAAAGTCGTCGTTTCATCTACTTCAGAATAAATCTCTGGTCTAGTTGTACTCGAAGTAGCTGTAACTGCAATTGGCTCTTCACCGGTTACATAACGAGCTGCATTGAGTGAATAAACACCCATATCATACATGGCACCACCACCCATCGCTTTCTGAAGTTTCCAGTGATTGGTACTGCCATTGTAAAAACCTGCCTCAGCTGTTAGGTCTTTAATTTCACCATATGGTTTCGTTTTGGACCACTGAATTAACTTCTGCGTATTAGGCTCATGCTGCATCCGATAACCAATGGATAAGTAGCGTTTATTTTGATTACAGGCATCTATGATGGATTGACACTCAGCAACCGTTCTAGCCATAGGCTTCTCGCACCAAACATGCTTACCTGCATTGGCTGCTTTGATGGCATACTCAGCATGCATGGAGTTTGGCAAAACAATATAGATCACATCTATCGCGTCATTATTGGCAATCTGATCCATGTTGTCATAATTATAGACATTCTGATCTTTGATGCCATATTTCCTCTGCCAAACAGGAATTTTAGATGGACTGCCAGTCACAACCCCTCTTAACTCACAGTGATTGGTCAACTGCAAGGTAGGCGCTAGCAAATCAGTGCTGTAATATCCAAGACCAACCAATGCTACACCTAGCTTCTTTTTCTGAGGGATTATAATGTTAGCGAAAGAACTAGCAGGCAATGCTGCCACTGCAGAGGCTGCAGCTACTTTTGCAATAAAATCACGTCGTTTAAGCTTATCCATAACTTGAGGTTTCCCTCAAGTTACAAATTATCAAATCAGTTTTTAACCTTTCCAGTGAATACACTCACGTTGGAGGTAAATGGATTGCCTGAAGACCTTCTAAAACTCACTATCTGCCCAACATGCCACAGGGCATCAGAAATAGGTCCATTGATCTGGTTCCAAAATGGATAGGTAGTGTTTGAATTTTCAAACTCAATGATCAACTCAGATAACTGTACTTCTCCAGACTTCAAAATAGTACTCGCCTCCTCAAGTTTCAGAAGAGTTGCCTTTCTCAACTCCTCAAAAGAATAATCCGCAACATCAACCGAAGATTGAACTTTCTCCTGAGTGGTACAGAGTAAAAAATTGGCTAATCCATGAATATGCTCAAGGGTTTCTCGAGCGGTTCGCGCATCTTCATTTGGCTTATAGGATAGATCTTCCTCTCTCAAACCATCAGTAGCCCAATAGTATCTGAAACCTAAACCATCCACCATTCTTGCAGCAACCGTCTCTGGTGTAAACTCCGATGAATATTCGGGAATTTCACGATATGGCAAATCTTCTTGAGCAATTAGATAGTGGGCAAAAAATATCAGTGCAACTACTACAATATATTTCATATGAATTCAAGTTTCAGATAATAATGACTGTTTTGATGCACAAATCGATGCGCTTTTTACATGAATGGCGACCATTATGAGAAAATTATTCTTGATATGAGACAATATTTTCCTCAAAACAGAGTTTGAGGCCATTTTCGGAGGTTGGCAAGGTGATTGGCATAAGACAAGCATACTCAAAACTTAAACATACACATTATGAGAGGCTTACTTTATATTATCGCAATCATCCTTGTCATCGGATGGTTATTAGGATTTTTTGTTTACAGTGCTGGTTCACTAATTCACGCACTACTTGTAATAGCAGTGATCGCTTTACTTATAGGCGTGATTAAACGAGCCTAGATATATAGATTACCTCAAGGCATCTGTACTAAAATAATTTTCTTGGTCGAATCTTATAATTAACACAGGTGTTTTGAGGCTATCACCCTCCCTAAATTCTCATGAGCTTTTTCACCATTTTTTTGAGCCAAAGAGAAAAATGATTTTTTGGTTTTAGCTGGACTTTTGTTTCAGAACTTTAAAATCAATAATCATGAAAAAATCATCTTTTACTTTTTCTAAAGAAATCAACATCACTCCAGAACAAGCTTGGAAAATAATTGGGGCTGTCAACGGAGTGGACAAATGGGTAGGACCTATCACTGCATGTAGCGTAGATGGAGACAAGCGTGTTTGCGCTACAGAAGAAGGCTCCTTTGAAGAAGATATACTTAAAATAGATCACGAAAACCGTGTATTTAAATACGGAATCCCTAAACAACACATGGTTCCAGTTTCCAACATTATTGGACAAATGTCTGTAACCAACGGCACCAACAATCAGGCTATAGTCACCTGGACCTGGAACTTCGACGTGACTGAAGAAAATGAAGCTGTCGCGAAAGAGACATTCAACATGCTTGGCAGTATGGGTATCAACGGAATTGAACAGTTGGTTTTAACCGAAGCGGCATAAGTCATTATCTTTAACTTACGTACTCTAACCCGGCACAGCCGGGTTAATTATTCCTATATCAATGCTGATTGATCACAAATGCCTAAATCTGGATGGTAAGATGATTTTTGAGAAAGCTATCCTCAAGACTCCATTTACCAGACCTAATCCCATGCCTGATGAGGCTTGCTTCTTATTCATTAAGAGAGGATATGCATCCCATTACTCGGAAGTAACTCAGCAAAACATCTATACCAATGAAGGTATTCTAATGAAATGCGGAAGCTATTTGATCAAAATGCTTTCAGACAATGAAGAAGGAACTTATGAAGCAATAGCTGTTCATTTATACCCCGAAATCCTAAATAAAATCTATCAAAATGAACTTCCTAGTTTTCTAACCTCCGTGAAAGAGAACCCGGTCGCTTCTCCAACATTTAAAGTTTCGAACGATGAGCTATTTGATAAGTTCTTTGAAGGAATGATGTTTTACTTTTCCAATCCTGAGCTAGTAAATGAGGAATTGATCGTTTTAAAATTGAAGGAAATTCTGCTACTCCTCAACAATACAAAAGGATCAGAGCAACTACATCAGATTCTTTCATCGCTATTTTCAGCAAAAGAACACTCCTTTCGTAGCATTATTGAAGCTCACATTTTTGAAGACCTGTCACTCGATGATTTGGCGGTTCTCTGTGGACAAAGCCTCTCGTCTTTCAAAAGAAGTTTCCAAAACATCTTTCAAATGAGCCCAGCGAAATACATAAAAGAACGAAGATTAGAGAAAGCTGCCCGCTTATTGAAAGGAAAAGAATATTCGATTTCGGAAATTGCCTATCAATGTGCTTTTAGTGATTTGGGACATTTTTCTAAAAGCTTTAGAACCCATTATAATTGCTCGCCATCAGAATACCGCACTAATCTCCCCTCCTGATCGAAATGACCCAAACCCTGACCTTTTTATACCAATAGAAAAGCTCATCAAGCTGCTTCTTTGTATAAAAAAGTCATGGACATTCTGGTTACCAAAAAGATTAATGCTTCGAAAGAAAGTGTCTGGAGACACCTTTCCGAATTCGAAAACATTCATAAGTTCCATCCATTATTGAAGACTTCAGGTTATGTAGAAGGGTCGTGCGATCATACTCCGGGAGCTACAAGACAATGTGATATGGTCGATGGAAGCTACCTGAAAGAGCGAATCGTTGATTGGCAAGAAAATTCTCATTACTCTATAGAAGTGTATGAAACTTCTCTACCTGTTAGCTCAAGCAAAGCAACGCTCGGTGTGAATAAAATCGATAGTGAACACTCCATCGCCTATATGCACATTCAGCTAAAATCGAAACACGCACTATTAACTCCATTTCTCTATTTAGCCTTCCGGTTTTATGCAGGACCTGCCATTCTCAGAGGATTAAAGAAAATAAGTGAAACCATTCTTTTCGCAGATTCTGATTTTGAAATGCAAACCTCCTCATGATCCACTAGTTTTATACCTATGATAAGTCAAGAAAGCTTCCAATTCCTTACTGAACTGAGTAATAATAACGATCGTGATTGGTTTGACAGCCATAAATCTGATTTTGAGCACTACAAAGAGGAGTTCAAAAGACTTCATAAAGAAGTTGAAAAGCACATGAATACTCATGATCAGATCGGAGGAAGTAAAGTATACAGGATTTATCGAGATGTTCGATTCTCCAAGGACAAAACTCCCTACAAGACCTACTGGGCTGGATCATTTAAACGAGCCACACACCATTTGAGAGGTGGCTATTATTATCAGTTACAACCTGGTAAGAGCTACATTGCTGGAGGCTTTTTCGGACCGAACTCACAAGATTTACTTCATTTAAGAAAGCAAATCAGCCAGGATCCTGAGTTTTTGAATTCTGTCTTAAACAACAAATCATTTAAAGACACCTTCGGTGAATTGACAGGAGAAAAGGTAAAAACATCACCAAAGGGATTTTCTGCTGATGATCCAGCGATTGAATTACTACGGCACAAGCAGTTTCTGGTTTATAAATATCTCACCGATGAAGAGGTACTAGGATCCAAACTTGTCCAAATTATCAATGAAACGATCCAGGCAATGAGACCCTTTTTCGATGTAATGAGTGATTATTTAACAACTGATCTAAACGGCGAGTCTTTATTGGATGCATAAAAAAAAGAGGCTCCATCAGAACCTCTCTTTTCATTAAGTTAACCATAATTCAAAATCGTATTAAGCGCTAGCCTTAACTGCTTTGTTTTTAACCGACGCTATTTTATTGATTGCATCAACATATGCTTTGACAGATGCAATAATCATGTCTTTATGCACTCCGAATCCCATGTAGTGCTGCTCATCATACTTCACTCGTAGGTGAACTTTACCATCATCGTCTCTATTACCCATGGACTGAACAAGGAATTCGTCCATATCAAAAGTATCTCCTAGAATTTGATCTACTGCACGGAAAGCAGCATCTACAGATCCAGTTCCAGTAGCAGATGCATGAAGTACTTCGTTATTTACTTCCAACTCAACAGTGGCTGACGGAAATACATTCTCTCCACAAATGATCTGAACGTTTTTCAATTTGATGCTTCCTTGAGGAAGTGCACCTTCCACCAATACGATCAAATCTTCATCCGTAACATCTTTCTTCTGATCAGCCATTTTAAGGAACTCTTCATATACTTCCTCCACACGCTTCTCATCCAAATTATATCCCAAACGATCCAAGTGATACTTCAAAGCTGCCTTACCACTTCTAGCCGTCAAGATAATCGAAGACTGAGGTATACCTACATCCTCCGGATCAAGTATCTCATAACTTTCTCTGTGCTTGATCACACCATCCTGGTGAATACCAGAAGAGTGAGCAAACGCATTTCTTCCAACAATCGCCTTGTTCGGCTGCACTGGCATACGCATCATTTTACTGACCAATAAGCTCAATGCATAAATATGCTTGCTGTTAATATTAGTATGCACATCAATGTCTCGGTGCGTCTTCATGATCATTGCAACCTCTTCCAAAGAAGTATTACCAGCACGCTCACCGATACCATTGATTGTCACCTCTACCTGACGAGCACCATTCAATACACCAGCCATTGTGTTGGCTGTAGCCAATCCAAGGTCATTGTGACAGTGGCAAGAAAGGATGGCCTTTTCAATTCCTTTTACATTTTCTTTCAGGTACTTAATCTTCGCACCGTATTCTTCAGGAAGACAATATCCCGTGGTATCCGGAATGTTAACAACTGTAGCACCAGCAGCAATTACTGCCTCTACCATGCGAGCCAGGTATTCGTTTTCTGTTCTACCAGCATCTTCGCAGTAAAACTCTACATCTTCTACGTATTTCTTCGCATACTTCGTAGCTGCGATCGCTCTTTCAAGAATCTTTTCTCTATCACTTCTAAACTTGTATTTGATGTGATAATCAGAAGAACCGATTCCTGTATGAATTCTTTTTCGCTTAGCGTATTTCAACGCATCAGCTGCAAAGTCAATGTCTTTTTCAACAGAACGAGTCAAAGCACAAATTACTGGCTCTGATACCGCCTTAGAAATTTCAATCACCGAGTTGAAATCCATAGGACTGGAAATAGGGAATCCAGCTTCTATGATATCCACTCCGAGAAGTTCCAGCTCCTTCGCTATCTCGATCTTTTCAGGGGTAGATAACTGGCAGCCCGGGACTTGTTCCCCGTCTCTCAATGTGGTGTCAAATACATAAACTTTATCACTCATGATTGTTTGTTTTAAGATGCGACTGCTGCCTTGATTCGGTCGACGACTTGCTGACCTATGGCATCAGTTCCCAATATTTTATCTTTAGGTGTTGTGCTTTCTGCGATATCTGCAGTTCTGTAGCCGTCTTTTAAGACAGCATCTACTGCATCAATTACAGCCTGACTTTCTTCTTTCATTCCAAATGAAATATCTAAAAGCAATGCTGTAGAAAGTATTGTTGCCAGTGGGTTTGCTTTGTTCTGACCAGCGATATCTGGCGCAGATCCATGGATTGGCTCGTAGATGCCAACACTATCTCCTACCGAAGCAGAAGCAAGCATACCTAATGAACCAGCAATTTGAGATGCTTCATCAGTTAGGATATCGCCAAACATATTTCCAGTAACCACTACATCAAATTGCTTCGGATCTTTGATCAACTGCATCGCTGCATTGTCTATGAACATGTGAACCAATTTCACTTCCGGATAGTCTTTTGCTACTTCATTCACGGTTTCTCTCCAAAGTCTGGAAGACTCCAAAACATTGGCTTTATCGATAGAATGAAGAATCTTTCTTCTGGTCATTGCCGCATCAAATGCTTTTTCAGCGATTCTGCGAACTTCCATTTTAGAGTAACGCATCGTATCGATTGCTACTTCTCCATTTTCTTGTCTTTCTCTAGGCTCACCGAAGTAGATTCCACCTGTTAGCTCTCTAAAGAAAAGAATATCTGAACCCATCAATATCTCTGGCTTGATACTGCTGGCATGTGCCAGCTCATCAAAAATCTGGATTGGACGGATATTGGTGTACAACCCAAGAGACTTTCTGATCTTCAATAGACCTTGCTCTGGACGTACCTTTTTTGAAGGGTCATTGTCATACATTGGATGACCTACTGCTCCTAAAAGAATAGCATCAGCTGCTTTACAAGCATCAAGTGTTTCATCTGGTAAAGGATCACCAGTTGCCTCGATTGCTGCATGTCCTATTAAATGATTTTGGAAAGAGAAGGTATGACCGAAAGCATCAGCGATATTTTTTAAAACATCATTACCCCACGCTGTTACTTCCGGTCCGATACCGTCTCCTCCTAGTATTACTATATTTTTATTTGCCATTGTCTATCAACTAAGTTGAATTTTATACTTTGAACGAAGTGAGCTTATCACTCACCTTCAATGGTTTATCAATATTATTTCTTCAAGTGACTACCTATGAAAAGGTCACTCGTTTTGACTCAAATGCTTCTATATCTGCCTTACCGCTCAAGATGTAGTCGATATCATCGTATCCTTTGATCAGACACATCTTCTTGTATGCATTGATTTCAAATGTTTCCGAATTTCCTGTAGTCTCATTCGTGATGGTTTCTGCTTCTAAATCCACAGAAATCTCTGCTGCAGGATCTTTCTCTACAGTTTCCATAAGCTCTGCTAAAAATGCTTCTGATACCTGCACAGGCAGCAATCCATTATTCAAGGAATTGCCTTTAAAGATATCTGCGAAGAAGCTGCTCACCACTACAGCAAAACCATAATCCTTGATCGCCCATGCAGCATGCTCACGGCTACTACCACAACCAAAGTTCTTTCCAGCAACTAAGACTTTACCATTGTAGGTATCGTCATTTAAGACAAAGTCAGCCTTTGGCTGGTCATTGCTATCATATCTCCAGTCTCTGAATAAGTTATCTCCAAACCCCTCACGTGTAGTCGCTTTTAGGAAACGAGCTGGAATGATCTGGTCTGTATCTATATTTTCAATCGGCAAAGGAACTGCCGTGCTTTTCAATGTTGTAAATCCCATTATGCAATCATTTCTCTAATGTCCGAAATCTCCCCAGTTACTGCAGCTGCAGCTGCCATCAATGGACTCACCAAAAATGTTCTGGCTCCAGGTCCCTGACGTCCTTCAAAGTTTCTATTGGAAGTACTTACACAATACTTGCCTGCAGGCACCTTGTCTTCATTCATACCCAGGCATGCTGAGCACCCTGGCTGACGAAGTTCAAAACCGGCAGCAGTGAAGACTTTATCCAATCCTTCTTCGATTGCCTGAGCTTCCACCCCTTTTGATCCAGGAACGATCCATACATTCACACCGTCAGCTTTCTTTTTGTCTTTCACAAATTCAGCTACTTCTCTCAAGTCTTCTATTCTTGAGTTGGTACAGCTTCCAATGAATACATAATCTATCTTCTTTCCTTTCAATGCTTGATTAGGATCCAAGCCCATGTAAGCAAGCGCTTTGGTCATGTCCTTAGCCGTACCCCCAATAGCCACATCTGGAATAGATTGAGATACTCCCATTCCCATTCCCGGATTAGTACCATAAGTGATCCATGGCTCAATATCTTCTGCATTGAATACTTCTACTCTATCGTACACTGCATCTGCATCGCTCGGAAGAGTCTTCCAATAAGCAACAGCTTTTTCCCAGGCTTCACCTTTTGGAGCAAACTCTCTTCCTTTCACGTATTCGAAAGTAGTTTCGTCTGGAGCGATCATTCCACCACGAGCACCCATCTCGATACTCATGTTACAAATGGTCATTCTAGCTTCCATAGAAAGCGAAGTAATCGCAGAACCGGCATACTCCACAAAATATCCAGTTCCACCAGCAGCAGATAGCTGTGTGATGATGTAAAGAATGATATCCTTAGCTCCCACTCCTTTTCCTAGCGTACCATTTACCTCAATGCGCATGGTCTTAGGTTTTGCCTGAAGCAAACATTGAGTAGCAAGCACTTGCTCTACCTGTGAAGTACCAATTCCGAAAGCTATACTTCCAAAGGCTCCGTGAGTAGAGGTATGACTATCACCACAAACCATGGTCATACCAGGCTGTGTGAGTCCCAAATCAGGTCCGATCACATGAACAATACCTTGCTTCTCGTGACCTAAATCGTATAGCTCCACACCAAACTCCGCACAGTTTTCACGCAGCTTTTGCACCTGAAATCTTGACAACTCTTCCTTGATTGGAAGGTGCTGATTGATTGTAGGAACATTATGATCTGCCGTAGCTGAAGTTTGCTCTGGTCTGAATACAGGGAGACCTCTCTTTCTCAAACCGTCAAAGGCTTGAGGAGAAGTAACCTCGTGTATGTAATGTCTGTCAATGTAAAGAACATCCGGAAAACCCGGCTTAGAAGAAACCACATGTGATTCCCAAACTTTCTCGAAAAGTGTCTTTCCCGCCATTAAAATCGTCTGAGTCTTTTTCTATTCTAAATTCAGGTCTGTAATCTAGATGTACAAAGAGGAAGTCTAAAACCTAATAAAAATTTAATTACGATCTCTAACCGAATTATTTGAATTAATTATAACTAAATTGGCTCCAATACAACATTTTAACTACTATGTCTAAAGACAGATCTGACCACTTGTACACCCTGATCAAGTCGATGAAGAAAAGCGAGAAGCGCTACTTCAAAGTTCAGAATAGTAGTGGGTCCAAAGATGAATCAAAGTACCTAATGTTATTCGATGCCTTGTCTGAGCAAGAGGCATTTAATGAGGAATTAATTATTCAAAACAATACATGGATTAATCCCCAACAATTCAGCAATCTCAAGGCTCATTTGTATAAAAAAATTCTTCATAGCCTCAAAGAATATACCGCCTCTTCTAACGAGGATATCAACATTCGCGAACAGATTGACTTTATTCAAATTCTTTTTGATAGAAGCTTATACCAACAAAGCATGCAGCTACTACAGAAGGTAAAAAAAGCGATCAAAAAGAGTGACAACCTGGAACTACAGCTCGAGGTACTCAAGTGGGAAAAGAACTTATTACCATATACTCTTGGACGAAATAATATTCAGCGAGTCAATCAGATTGTAGCAGAAGCTAATACCATCAATGAACGCCTATCTCGAGTCAATATCCTAACCAATCTATCTGTTGAATTGAATGCTATCTACCTTAAGACTGGCTACATCCGAGGTAAAGAAGACAAAGAGAGAATTCAGCAAATCTTTGATGAGCAACTTCCTGAATGGGAGGTGAAGGAATTTTCATTTCGAGAAAAACTACTTTGGTATGAGATTCAATTGAGTTACTATAGCTTCATCCAGGAATTCAACGAAGTATACAACTATGCACGTAAATGGGTGGATTTATTTGACCAGACACCAAATTCTGCTTTCTACTTTGAGATGTACATCAAGGGATTGAATCAACTCCTTAACGCCCAATCACGTCTTATGAAATACGATGAGTTCTTCGAAACTCATAAAATTCTAAGGGACCTGGCTAAGCACCGGCTGATAGGTATCAATGAAAATATCCAGATTCGACTATTTAAGTATAGTTACGCCCACCAATTCAATGGCTATTTCATGCTAGGAGAATTTACCAAAGGTGTCAAATTACTACAACGCATAGAGACACGACTCGAGAGCTACATTGGAATGATCGACAAGCACTCTGAGCTAGTACTGTTTTACAAAATAGCCTGTTTGTATTTCGGTAATGGCAATTACAGAAAAGCGCTAAAATGGTTGCATAGAATCATCAATTCCGAGGATCAGGATATTCGGGAAGATGTGCACTCATTCGCGCGCATCGTCAACTTGATTACGCACTTTGAGCTCGGGAATAGAGATGTCATCGACTACTATATTAGGTCTACTTACCGTTTTCTATTGAAGAAAGATGACTTACATGCGTTCCAGCAATACATTCTGGAGTTCCTCAAAAACCTTTCTCGTGAGATTACGCCAAATCAGTTAATCGATAGATTCAAAGAACTCAGAAACCAATTAATCATCCTGTCGCAAAGCAAATATGACAAACGCGCCTTTGTTTATTTCGACATCATTTCCTGGCTGGAGAGTAAAATTGAAAACCGGCCGGTAGAAGATATTATTAAGACCAAATCGCTATCAATCAAGCAGGATTATCTATTGAATTAATTTTTGGCTTCCTCTTTTTACAAAACCAAAAAACACTTACCAATTCCCCCTAAGCACAATACCTAATAACGCTAGAGAAATAACCTAAATCGCTGATTTTCATCGATTTTCGTCGATTTGTTTTGGAACTTAATCACAGATACTCGTAGATTATTCTTACTTAACACAGTTAAGGTAGTAGTGTTGCAGGGGGCATTCGTCAGTACTCAGTTTAGTCCGGAACTTTGCCTGAAGATCTGACTACCCCCTGCATATCTTGCTACATTTTTGAATACTTTTCTATATCAATAATAAGGAGTTAGTCGAAGAAAGACAAAGTAACCCTTTAGGTTTCAGAACGTTATTCTTTGTGGTTAACCAATTATTGATGTACTTTTATATCCTTATAATGTCTAAAAGACACTTTTGCCGATGAATCTTAATTTAAAATCAGATCAGATTCTCTTCCTTCATAAGGGAACTATCACCAAAGAGCTCATAGAATTAGTTGTTGAGGCGCTAGAACAGAGTGTGACCAATCTGGAAAGTGATAGAAAAGTAAGACGAAAAATCACCAATGTATTCATTGAGGTGTTTCAAAACATCGGCTACCATGGCATCAAAAGCCCTGACTTCAGTAGTTCAGACATGGTTATTGTACTGTCATTAGAGAAATACTACAAAATCGGAACTCGTAACCTGATTAAAAAAGACACCAAAGACATCATCCAGAAAAAGCTCAGCATGATCAATGGCATGGATGATGAGCAACTACGTGAAGAATACAAAAAAGCTTTGAGTAGCAACGAAATGTCCGACAAAGGAACCGCCGGACTTGGATTCATTGATATTGCTCGTAAATCAGGTGAAAAACTGTACTGTGAATTTGAAGACGCAGACGATGATCATGTGTTCTTCTACTTCGAAACCAGAATAGCCAAAGATCAGTCTACCGGAACTAAATCCAGCAGACGATCTGCTTCTGTTGAAAATTAATCTTTAATTCGCGTAAACCTAAGGGCTTTCAGCATCATATCGGGAAGGGGCTTCAATGGATCCCGCTTCTCTACATCAAGGAAAATCCCAAGTTTTTCAATGATTGGAATCTTATACACTTCAATCATCTCAATCAAGATACCATCAGGGTCATCTATATAAGTACAGTGGACACGAGTGGTTCCGCCCATATCTAGCGTATCTTTGGTATCACAGGTAAATCCGAATCCTTTGGCATCCAAATCTTCTCCAAGGCCCTTCATACCACGCACATCTAGACCAATGTGCACAAACCCAACATCTCCCCAGATTCGTCCCTTCCAAACCTTTTTAGGTTTATAATCAATTGCTTGAATTAATTCGATATAGGTATCAGCCGAAACTTTTGCAAAACCACCACCTGGAGGATTTGATTGTGCCAGACGTACTCTTCTGAATTTCTTTTCTCCACCTTTTAGAGATTTGTAATCTTCAAAAATATCCGTCTGATCATAAACTACCTTATCATATCCAAGGATATCAGAATAGAGTTTTCTAGAATTATCAATATCCGTTACTCCAACCACACAGCCATTAGGGCCACCAGTAACGTGCTTACTATTGGTATAGAAGTTACTTCCTTCCACAATTTGAAAAATCAACTCATTGGGATCCTCTACATAAAATGTCGAAGACCCATCAGGCATTTTCACCAAATCAGAAAGCAACTTGGCTCCGTTTGTTTTGAAATAGTCAAATGCCTTTTGGATATCTCTGGTTTTAACCTGAGTGATGTAAATCGCAATATCTCCTAACTCAATATCGAACTCCACTTTCCTTGATTGGAAAGTAGTCGGATTCACCACTTCCATTGCACAACCGCCTTGAAGGTTTAGGATCATCGAAGCTCTTTTAGTAATGGTTTCATTGTGCGTATACACATCCATCAATGGCGCTGGAGCTACTCCATCAAACATACGAATGTCCATACCTAAAAATTTACGATACCACTTCTGAGAAACTTCTGAATCCAATACCCCAACACCAATATGCTGGATACCATTAATGCGCTTATACATATCCTTAAAGTTGATTGTGGGCAAAAATAAGATAAAAAAGTTCTTGAGCTTATCGGATTTGGAGATGAATATGATCGTCATGACGCACCGCCTGGCATCCATGAAATCTAACCTTATCATTTCCATTGAGTCCCCAACGAGCTTTTAAATGTGGTTCGATAAAAACCTTCGAAACTCTATCATCCAATGTCACTCGTTTGATTATCCATGACGTTCTTTTCGAATTGACCTTATATCCTCTATTATCAAAAGTGATCCACTTCAATAATCCATATTGCCAATATCCTTTTTCAGAACAGAGCTTCGGATAATTTTGCTCCCCTTCTTTTGGTTCATCATACGCTCCATAACCTATCCAGGATGGAACATGATCAGTCATACTACCTGATTTATCATCATAACAGAATGCCAAATCAACCTTTTTACCATCATTGTGACTCAAATGCGGCATCAAAGGAAATCCATTAAACAAAGGAAAATTGGCATCTAGATAATTCACTGAACCACCAAATTTTTCACTATAATCATCAGACATCTCAACTAGCACTTCATCCAACTCAGCAACAACATAATGTCTATTCAGAACGCAGGTTAGATAATTTACTGGTCGTAGATTTCCAAAAAGAGGAAGCGGTTTCCTACCAAAAAAAGGGGCTATAACAGGAAGAACAGCAACACTGACCACTAAATAAACTCCCAGGAAAATCATGAAGCTTTTTAGCGTATTGAAACTTAATCTTTTAGAAAGGAAATAGGTCAAAACATAAATGACTCCTCCAATTTGAGTGAGAATAGTCAAGGTTAGAACAAGTAGTAAATGCCCTATTAACCTTAGAACCATCGTTATTTCTTCATCAGTTTCTCTATCTCCAACAGCTCGTCACGCAACCTAGCTGCCTCCATGAAATCCAGATCTTTGGCCGCTTTTTCCATTTGTTTCCTTGTATCGTCGGCAAGCTTTTTGAGCTGATCTTTGTTCATGTACGCCACCACTGGATCAGCCGCAACAGTCGCCTCCTGTTCTTCACCAGTATAGTATTTCTTGGCTCCCTTCTTCTTATCTGCAGCTGAAGTTTGGCCCAGAATGGCTTCACGATTCTTAATAACCGTTTTCGGAACTATGCCATGCTCTTCATTATACGCTTGCTGTATGGCTCGCCTTCTATTCGTTTCATCAATTGATCGCTGCATGGAGTCGGTAATTTTATCAGCATACATGATTACCATACCATTTTCATTTCGTGCAGCTCTTCCAATTGTTTGCACCAAAGAGCGTTCATTACGCAAGAAACCCTCTTTGTCTGCATCAATAATAGCCACTAGAGAAACTTCCGGAAGATCCAACCCTTCACGCAATAGGTTAACTCCTACCAATACATCAAATACACCAAGTCGCAACTCACGCAGAATCTCTACTCGATCCAACGTATCAACCTCAGAATGAATATATCGGGTTTTCACTCCAGCATTCACAAGGTACTTGGTCAATTCCTCAGCCATGCGTTTGGTCAAAGTCGTCACTAAAACGCGTTCTTCTCGTTCTACTCGAAGCTGTATTTCCTCCATCAAATCGTCTATTTGATTGACACTTGGACGAACTTCAATGATTGGGTCAAGCAGTCCCGTTGGGCGAATCAATTGCTCCACAACCACTCCCTCCGACTTTCTCAACTCATACTCACCAGGTGTAGCACTTACAAACACCACCTGATTGAGCATTTCTTCAAACTCATTGAACGTAAGCGGCCTGTTATCTAAGGCTGAGGGAAGTCTGAAACCATAATCCACCAAATTCACCTTTCTACTTCTGTCTCCACCCCACATAGCTCTAACCTGAGGCACCGTCACATGACTCTCATCAATGACCATTAAGAAATCATCTGGAAAATAATCCAGCAAACAGAAAGGTCGCGCACCAGGAGTTCTTCGATCAAAATAACGAGAATAGTTCTCTACTCCCGAGCAATAACCTATTTCACGAATCATTTCCAGATCAAACTCAGTACGTTCTTTCAAACGCTTAGCCTCTAAAAATCTTCTCTCCTGTTCGAAGAAACCTACCTGAGCTACCAGGTCATCTTGGATCTCATGAATAGCAGTATTGAGTAAATCTTTTCCAGTCACAAAGAGGTTTGCAGGGAAGATGGTGATAATCCTTTCGTCAGAGAGTTTCTCTCCTGTATCTGGATTAATTCGCTGAATATTTTCAATTTCATCACCCCAAAAAATAAAGCGATAAGCAAAGTCCGCATACGCTACAAATACATCTACCGTATCTCCTTTAACTCTGAAAGTCCCTCGTTTGAACTCAGCTTCAGTTCTGCTATATAGAATATCTACCAGGTTGAACAAGAACTGACTTCTTGGAATCGAATCCCCTTCCTGAACTTTAATTACATTCTTGCCAAATTCCTCTGGATTACCAATACCATAGATGCAGGACACGGAAGCAACCACAATCACATCACGCCTACCAGACAATAGCGATGAAGTAGCAGCTAACCGTAATTTCTCAATCTCATCATTAATCGAAAGATCTTTCTCAATGTAGAGATTTGTTGTTGGGATGAAGGCTTCCGGTTGATAGTAATCGTAATAACTAATGAAATACTCTACAGCATTCTCAGGAAAAAAACTTTTAAATTCCCCATAAAGCTGTGCTGCAAGTGTTTTGTTATGGCAAAGAACCAAGGTAGGCTTTTGCACCTCCTGAATCACATTGGCCATAGTAAATGTCTTACCTGAACCTGTTACTCCCAATAGCGTTTGAGCGGGCTCACCATTCCCAATACCTTCAGTCAATTGCCCGATGGCCTTTGGCTGATCTCCGGTTGGTTCGTATTCCGAACTTATTTTAAAATCCATGTAATTATCCGTTCCATATTTCCCAGGCACGATCGGCCTGTAGATACAGCATTTCGAGTCCATTCTTAGTACGAGCCCCTCTCATTCGACCCTCTTTCATGAATGCTGTCTCTTCCGGATTGTAAACGAGATCGTAAATGTATTGTTCCGCATGAATGGCATCATATGGAATATCTGGTTTCGTTTCTAAATTTGGATGCATACCCAGTGGTGTTGTGTTAACAATCATATCCACCTTTTCTATATATGATGGATCCTCTTTTAACTCAGCATACACCAAATCCCCTTTGGCTCTCTGCCGTGAAACCACCATGTATTTGATTCCAAGATCAAGAAAAGCCGCCTCAACAGCTTTCGAAGCACCTCCTCCGCCAAGAATTAAGGCTTTCTTAACCTTTATCTCACCCTGAAAGTAGTTAACCAGAGATTGCTTGAAGCCATAAAAATCACTATTATAACCCACAAGCTTGGTACCTTCTTTTTTAATGACATTCACAGCTTCCACCTTATGAGCACTGCTATCTAGTCTATCTAAAAAACGTCGGATATTCTCTTTGTGAGGTACAGTAACATTCACACCAACGAGATCAGGATATCTTTCCCATAAAGAAGGAAAGTCCTTGAGACACTCAATCTCAAATAGGTCGTATTTGTGATCATTAAGCCCAAGACGCTGAAATTTTTCATTGAAATACCCTCTGGAAAATGAATGTCCGAGAGGAAAGCCGATTAGACCAAATCTTTTCATAATGAAGCCAGTTAAAAGTTCCGTCAGAAGGTTGGGCTTGGAACAAAGGCTAAATATATAAAAAGAGAAGTGTTATTCTAATGAAAACGATAACTATATACCAGATTGGCTATTGTTAGCATATCGTTCCATCAGCCAAACCAATAAAAAACCAACCAACATTAATACCAAAGCAATGTAGAATTCGATTGTCATGGCTGGTAGATTCCAGTCATAACCAATTGCTTTTTCCTTACCACTTTCCAATACCAGGTATTGCGTTTCTTTCCATGGCCAAATAATTGCCAAAGACCCGGCAACAAACCCGGTTAGAATACTAATAGTAAAGTCTTTGTAGCTCTTGAATAAAAATGATAGGAGTCTTGAGAAAAGAACCAGACCAAGTACACAACCAATGGCTATTGGAGCTAAAATGGAAATACTCAAATCACCAATCGCCTGCATGACCAGTACATAATTTCCCATGAGAAGTAAAATATAACTTCCAGATAGTCCTGGTAAAATCATACTACAAATAGCTACAGCCCCACAAATAGTCAGGTAAATAAAAGAGTCATTAGCTTCAGCTGGAGGTAAAAAAGCAATTCCTCCTGCTATGGCCACTCCTATGAGTAGTGCTAAGATATTGGAGAAATTAAATGAGGAAATCTGTTTTCCAACTCCAAGAATGGAAGCGATAATTAGACCAAAGAAAAAAGCTAGTGTCAGTACTTCATAGTTAACAAACGCGTATTCCAGCACTTTTGCTAAACTCAAGATACTTATTGCAATCCCAGCAAAAATAGCAACAAGGAAATACAAGTCGGTTTTCAGGGAGAAAACCTTGAAATCTCCTTTCAGTAAGAGTTTTAGTGCGTTGAGATCAAATGATTTCAACGCATCAATTAGTCTTTGATAAATTCCGGTAATGAAAGCTATAGTTCCTCCTGAAACGCCAGGTATCACATTGGCAGCACCCATAGCCAACCCCTTCAAAAACAGACCTAAATATTGATTCATTTATTCAAGAAATGATCGAAAGTATCGCCTCTTAATCCCAAGCGAATGGTTTCTAGTGGAATCACCTCATTTGGAGCGATGTTCCCAAGATTAACATTCGAGCCGATCAACTTGATAAACCAAACTTGTTGCGCTTTCTGTGGTGCTTCCCAAAGAATTTTCTCTTCAGGGATTTTAGTTAAAATCTCCTCTACCAATCCCTGACGAACTTCACCAGAATCCCTAAAAAGACCTACGTTACCACTTTCTCTTGCTTCACCGATTACTTTCCAGGCACCTGCATCCAATTCTGTCTGCATTTGCTCTATCCATTTATAAGGAGGAATGATTTTAGCAGCATCTTTCGAACCTACTTCTGAAAGTACAGTAACTTGTTTTGAAAGTGTATTGATGTATTCACATTTCTTATCGTGATCCATCACCAAACTACCATCAGAAACTTCCGCAAACTCCAGATTCAAATCGTCAAGTACTTTTTGGTAATCTGCAAACTGATCTCTTGCAATAAATGCCTCGAACAAAGTACCTCCCAAATAAACTGGTATGCCATTGGCTTTATATACTTCAAGTTTTTTCTTGAGGTTCTTGGTTACAAAGGATGTAGCCCAACCAAGTTTAACAATATCGATGTAATCTCCCGAAACTTCGAGCATGTCTTCAACCTCTCTTGTACTTAGGCCTTTGTCCATTACCATGGTAAAACCTGTATTTCTTGGCTTGACAGTCCTCTCGGGAATTTGATTTAATTGATAATTCATAGAACGCCGTAAATCTCTGATTTTCGCAAAGACGCAAAAATCAGCAATTCTGATTTAAAAGACTTAGATTTTAACTGTTTTTCCTGTATTGCTCTATGATTTTATAGAGCGCTTTTTGCGTCTGCAAATTGGGGAAAAAATCGAACAATTGTAAATGTCCTTCAAAATCAAGCATCAAACCTGTTTCCAGTCTATTGATGGCCATTTTGTATTTACCTCCTTCAATAAGGTACACGACACTTCGGTAATACAAGTCAGCATTTTCTGGACAATCTACCAACCCATCTTCTACAGTATCCTGAGCCTTATCAAAATCTCCTTGCTCATAGTATACATATGACCAATCCAACCAGATATGTGCATCTTCTGGATCTAGATTAGCAGCTTCATTGTAGGCATCCAGAGCAGACACAATATTGCCTGTCTTGAATTCAGCATCTGCAACAGCCTTCCAGTAGGAGCTATTTTCTACATCCAGCTTGAGTGCTTTATTGAAGAAGTGAATTGCTTCATACCATCTTTCTTCATGTGCCAGACACACTCCTAAACCATACCATGCTTCGTGATACAGATTATCTAATTTGGTAGACTTCTGATAATGCTTGATAGCCAAATCAAACTGCTCTAATTTTTCGTAAGCCGCAGCTATATGGCAATAGGTTTCAGAAGTAGGACCCTCCAAATCCATGGTTTTCACATAGCAATTGAGTGCTTTGTTGTATTCCAACAAATTCATATAGGCATTACCCATATTGAAATGAGCACTGCTAAAGTCATCGTCAATGGCTACCGCGTACTCATAAGCATCAACAGATTTCTCATACTGCCCAAGCTTGTTGTAAACAATACCAAGGTTATACCAGGCATATTCTGAATATGGATCCTGATCTATGAATTTATGATAGTAATCTAAACTGCTCTCCAACTCCCCTGCCACATCCAGGCAATAAGCCAATTCATAAAGTGCATTTTCATTGAGCATATTATGCTCAATAGCTTTTTTATGACTCTCTGCTGCCTTCAGATGATCTCCCATTCCCTGGTAAGCCAGGCCAATGGAGTAATAGATCTCATCTTTCTCTTCTGCAAACTCAATGGTGCGCTCATAACAATCTATGGCTTCCTGATATTGAGACATTAGAGAATGTATGGTTCCCTTTTGAATGAGCATTTCTGGATCATTTGGATGATAGTTCAATGCTTTTTCAAGGGTAAGAATAGCCTCAGCGTGACGATCTAGTTTCACTAGCACATCTGCTAGCTCCATTGTCAAATCAATGGAGAAAGAAAACTGCTCTAATCCTAGTTCACAGGCTTTTAGAGCTTTGGCAAATTTTTCGTGATTTTGATAGTAACCTATCACTTCAAGGTAAGCGTCCTCATCAAAATAATAGGACTCTTTGTTTTTAAGGAAGGCTTCAAACTTTCTTATCAACTCCCTCTCTTCCTTGCGCTTATACTCTTCTTGCATATAAAAAAGTTAAAAAGTATGTCATGGATGATGGATGAATATAGCTTTTAAAAAGATTTGAATCACTATAAACCCATCAAAAGTTATCCACAACAAAACGATCAAATTAGTTCGTTGTTCTTAAGATTTTGTGGAATTATTTTTTGTCTTAGCGATTTTTGATAAAGCGGCAACTGGCTTTTTCTATGAATGTCTGACCCAATAAAATCTACCATATTCTCTTTGAGCAACTGATTGGCGATCTTTTGTGGAATCTTTCCATAACCTCCAACTATCGATGTTGAAGTCACCTGGAGGTATACCCCTTGCAGCTTGATCTTTTTGAGCCAGGAAAGATCATCCATCAGATAAGAATATCTTTCTGGGTGTGCTAGTATAGGAGTAAACCCATTTGACTTCAATTGAAAAACCACCTCATCAAAAATCAATGGCTTATTCATAAATGGCGTCTCCATCAATACATACTTCTGGCCACCAAAACACAAAATATCATCGGAATTCTCAATCAATGACAAAAACTCAGAATCAATGTAGTATTCTGCTGCAGCTTCTAATTGAATAGAAAGTCCGGCTTCATCTATTGGAGCTTTTAATTCATTCAATCCATCCAGAATGACCTCTTTCGTATTCGGATAGTATTCAGAATGAATATGGGGTGTGGTGATTATTTTTTTGAATCCTAATTTCTCAAAGTCTCTAAGAATCTCAATCGATTCTTCTATTGATCTTGATCCATCATCAATCCCTGGAATGAGATGACTATGGATGTCCACCTCAATATTAAATGTCTTTTTAGTATTCCCGAACCAACCTAGCATTTACTTCCTATCCCGTTTTCGAGGTGCAAAGGTATGTAGTAACTATTTCTCGTCATAATATCCATAACCATAGCCGTAACCATAGCCATAGCCATAGGATTTATTACCAGAATCAACCCCATTAAATATGACCGTGAGGTTTGAGAATCTGTTGATCTTTTTAAGATTATCGATGGATTGGGTAAAGGAACGTTTGGAATAATCCGAACGCACCACATACATCTGTAAATCTGACAATTTCATAGAAAGCACCGCATCTGTCACCAACCCAACAGGTGGTGTATCTAAGATAACCAGATCATATCTTGATCGAAGGTCTTCAAGAATTACTCGGTACTCCTCATTCAATATCAGCTCTGAAGGATTGGGAGGAGTTGGTCCAGCTGGTATGTAATCCAGACCTTTCGTTTCTGTAGAAATGATACAATCATCCAACTGATCCTTACCAATCAACAACGTACTCATCCCTTTGTAGTGAGGTTCATCACCAAAAGCCAAATGCACTTTGGGTTTACGCATATCTAAGTCTACAATACATACCTTCTGATTCGACAGTGCAATGATGGCTCCCAGATTAACTGCAACAAAGGTCTTACCTTCACCCGAAATGGTCGAAGTAATGGTGAGTAATTGATTTTTCTTAGGTCCATTCAAGAATTCCATATTGGTCCTAATGGTTCGCAAAGCTTCACTCAGTGCAGATTTGGAGTTTTGACGTACTACCAACTTAGTAAGCACCAATTTCTCACCACGATATTTTGGAAGAGTGCCAAGCACAGGAACGGAAATTAACCCCTCTAACTCTTTGAGTGTGGTGATTCGATTATTCATCAGATATCTGATCAAAATCAAGAATAAGGACAGGAAAAACGCCAGAGCAATGGCTCCACCATAGATCAGTAAAGGCTTGGGCTCTATTGGAACTGATGGAAGACTAGCCGGAGACAGGACCACAAAGTTGGTAACTGTTCCTGCTTTGGTAATCTCCAACTCCATTTTGGACTTAGTAAGATTTAACAAGAAGTTTTCTTGCAATGCATAAAAGCGCTGATTTTTATTAAAATCGGTACTCATTGATGGCATATTTGAGAAAGATCCTTCTATCAAATCTCGTCGACGCTTTAAATCTCCCAGGCGCGAAATCAAATCCTCTTTGTAGTCGCCAAGAATTCCAGCAAACTTCTCTCTTTCAGATTCCAGCTCCTCATTTAATCTCCGAATGACATAAGTGTTTTCATTATAATTTCTAATCTTATTCTGCTTCTCTTTCAGCAGCTCCTGGTAAGACATCAAGTATGTAGCAACGACCTCTGGCAGCTTATTAATCAGTAGAGGACTAACATTTAACAATTCGTCATTATTTTCACTGAGGATTAAATCAATTTCCGAGATCTCTTTTTTGAGTTGAAACTCTGTGGTGTCCAGGACATTCAGCACTTGAATAGTCTTAGCTATCTCAGTCTGATAATTTGTTGTTCTATTATCAACGATAAAGTCTTCAAAGTACTCTTCGAAACCCTCAATCTTCTCCTCAGTCTCATTGATCTGAGAATCCAAGAATTTTATTTTCTGATCAATCGTCTGATTCTTGGCCTGTTTAGTATACTCTAAATACAAAGTATCGATTGCCATGACCAGATCTCTTGCCTTGTATTTATTGTGGTCACTGAGTGATATTCTAATGGTGCGGGCATTCAGGTTTTCTGGAGTGACTTTAACATTGTTCTGAAAATAATTGATCAGTGCATCTTCACTGTTAATCACGAAAAAGTAGGTTCCACTAACTTCAGGAAAGTTGAAGTTTTTGGTCTTTTCTATAAGTAAATTGAAATCACTCGTGCTAATCTCCTCACCGTACCTAAAGGTTTCTGAAACTAACTCACCATTTCTATCATAAATGAGATTGAATTGATTTTCGTCAAAGATCTCCAGATCAAACGACCTATTGTAATAACTACCGTTATGTAATTTATAGGATACGACAAAAGGCGAATTCTTATAACGCTCGTCTGTCAAATACCGACCATAATAGTGGTAAGAAACATCGAGATTGGCTACGCTAATGACTTTGCTAAAGAAGAGCTTCGATTTTAGAAGTTCGATCTCACCTGACAAATTGTTTAGCGCAGCACTTTCATAATTCGCTGAAGCCAAGCCTAAAGATGTTGCTTCACTCTCAATATCCAGCTTTAGCAGAGATTGAGACTCAAATAGTGGCTTCGTATATCTCACAAATAGAAATGCTCCAGTGCCAGCTACAATAAATAGCAAAACCACCCAGATTAGACTCTTCTTCACGGTGTGAAGAAACTTCACCAAATCAAAGGCATTCAAGAAGTCCTCTGAATTCGTCTCTTGGTCTATGATGTTTGAATTGCTCACCTTGCAGAATTCTGAATAAAAAATATTAGAGTAAGGACTCCTGTTGTAATACCAATAATTGAAGAGACATCTCTTAAACCTTCCAGCCATGGTCTTCTCCAAGGTTCAACATAGATAATGTCACCTGGCTGAACACCTATCACAGTAGATCGCATCCCACTGATTGTAGATAAATCAATCATATGTACTTCCGGATTAGACAAATCCCCTCTGATAAGTCTAATGTTATGGGCTCTAGATCCAAAATTAACACCTCCTGCCAAGGCCAATACTTCAGCAATAGACATATTTTCATTTTCCAGTGGAATGACGGCACTTCCTGTAGAATTTAAAACAACAACTCTTCTATTAACCACCTGAACCCGCACGTAACAAGACGCATAAAACTCATCGTACAAACCCGCCAATTCCTGCTCAGCTTCTACTACCGTCTTGCCCTGCAGAGTGACAAATCCGATCATTGGCAAATGAGATCTACCATCTTCAGTAATGAGATATGGAGATAAATTCAAGCTTTGATTCTGTTGATTCATATTAGCCCCGCCGCTCAATTGACGCAATTCAAAATCAGGATCTATTATTCGCTCACCATCATGAGTGTATACTCTAAAATCAAAATAATCGCCTTTTCTTAATGTGTAATTTCCTTCAGCATCTTGCAAAGGCTCAGACAGTTGTTCTTCTGTGAAATTCTCATCTAATTGGAAAAGTATATCCTGCTTGTATGCACGACAACTCACCAAAAATAGCGCTCCAAATATGATGATCAGCCTGACAGGACTGCAATGAATTTTCATAAATATTTAATATTCGGACGAATTTAAAGCATTTAATTAAAGAATGACGGAAAGTAACTGATATTCAAGCATTATTAGACAAACTGATCGATAAGTTTCACGTACTCTTCGATGACCAATCTTTCGTCAAATTTCTCTTCAATCAATTTACGAGAATTGATCGATAATTGGTTTTTTTCTTCATCGCTTAACGATAGGTACAATAGCATCTTGGCAGCCAGGTCTTTGGGTGATTGTAGTTTGCATAAAAACCCATTTTCGCCATCCTCAACTACATGCCTGCAGCCAGGAACATCCGTCGCGATCATTGCTTTACCCATGGCCCCTGCTTCGAGAAGTGTTCTAGGAGTTCCTTCTCGATATGACGGCAAGACAATCACATCAGAAGTGGCAACGGCATCTCTTACATCTGATAAGTGTGGAACATATTCAATCAGGTCATCAGCCAACCACTGATCCAACTCATCTTTCTGAATTGATCTTGAATGTGTCTCATCCAGCTCACCAATTAAACGAAAATGAGTGTTCGGCTTTTTCTTTTTCACAATTTTAATTGCCTCGATGTAATCGTAAACTCCTTTCTCTACAATTAGTCGTCCTATCATTGTAAAAACTGGATGCTCGTTGGGGTCTACTTTCATTGGTTGAAAGTATGTGGTATTAATACCGGATCCAGGCAATAGGCTGGTCTTCTCTTTTGGGAGAGGAATAAATTTCAGGAAATCATCTCGATCCTCATTATTCTGAAAAAAGACCCATGAATTTTTCTTAAACGCACGTTTATATAGACTTACTGCGATTTTCTTAACAGTTCCCTTCCACAAGAAAACAGTACCAAGACCACTGACATTACAGATACACGGGATATCCAAATTTCCTGATACCAATGACCCATAAATATTTGGCTTGATGGTATAGGTCAATAAAATATCTGGTCGTTCTTCTTTTAGAACTTTTCGCATTTTAACCATGAGCCCAAAATCGGTCACAGGATTCATCCCACTTGCACTCATTTCTAAATGTCGGAAGCTACAGCCAATTTCGGTTAGTTTGCTAGAGTAATCATCACTGGGCGCAATCGCGACCACTTCATTTCCTCTTTTGATCAATGTTTCAATCAATCCTCGCCTGAAATTGTAGATATTCCAGCTGGTATTAATCATGATCGCTACCTTCATATGACTATGAGCTCTTTTTTTCACTAATTTTGAAACTTCCTAGAGACAATTTATGTACTGTAGGACAATAATTGAGT
>PBTY01000034.1 GCA_002729235.1 Rickettsiales bacterium
AGGAGAAAAGTTAATTAACGAGATATGTTGAATTTAATCATAATATTAGCTGTAATCTTAGTTCTAGCCATTCTGATTGCTGTATTCAGAGTGACCACTTTGGTTGGAATCGTTAAAGGTGATTCAGGTAAGTATGTTCCTTCTGGAAATAAAGTTCAGGCCGCACTATTTGTGTTGTTCTTAATTGCTGGATTATTTGGTTTCTTCTACTACTCATTTGGTGGTTTGGATGACGATTTCACTCAGCCGATTGCCTCTGAGCATGGTGTAGATACCGATTTCCTTTTCTGGGTTACAATGGCTATTACAGGCTTTGTTTTCGTGGTAACTCAAATTTTCCTATTCGGTTTTGCTTACAAATACCAATACAAAAAAGGTAATCAAGCGACATTTTACGCACACAATAATACACTTGAGTTTGTTTGGACAGCTATCCCAGCTGTTGTTTTAGCAGTTTTAATTATTTCTGGATGGAGAACTTGGACTAGCATTACCGGACCTGCTCCTGAAGGCGCTGAAGTAATTGAAGTGATGGGCTATCAGTATTCTTGGGCTATCAGATATGGTGGAGCAGACAAGCAGCTTGGTGATTATGATTACAGAAAAATTGACGTGGTTAATCAAGTAGGTATTGATTTTAGTGATAAAGCTTCTTTTGACGATTTCATCCCTACTAAGTTGTTCTTGCCAAAAGGAAGACCAGTTCTTCTACAAATTAGAGCAAGAGATGTGATTCACTCTGTATATCAACCACATTTCAGACTTCAAATGAACGCAGTACCAGGTATGCCAACCAGATTTTGGTTTGTACCGACTAAAACAACTGCTGAGATGAGAAGTGAGACTGGAAATCCGGATTTTGAATACGAACTTGTTTGTAACAAGATCTGCGGTAAAGGTCACTTTGCGATGAAGTACTTAATAGAAGTAGTAGAGCCAGACGAGTATGACAAATGGTACGCTGGTCAGGACGCCTGGTTGAAGCAGAACTCAGATTACTTGTCTCAAGTTCCTAAGGATCTTCAAGAAATGGCAAGAATTGCTTCAGGCATTGAAAACAATGCAGAGTTACAATCAGAAGAGAACGCAGTAGTTAGCAATAATTAATAAACGACAATAACATGTCAGTAGCAGACATTAAAGTAGACGAGCATTTAGCACATGATGATCATGGACATGGACATCATGAGCAAAGTTTCATTCAGAAATACATCTTTACAGAGGATCACAAGACCATTGGTAAGCAATTCTTACTAGCTGGTATCTTCTGGGCTATCTTAGGTGGAGGTATGTCTATCATCTTTAGACTACAGTTGGGATTCCCTGACATGAGTTTGGAGTGGTTGCGTCCTATCTTGGGTGGATGGATAACTGAAGCTGGTAAATTAGATTCTGAGTTCTATTTGGCTCTAGTAACAATGCACGGTACCATCATGGTATTCTTTGTATTGACAGCTGGCTTGAGTGGTACCTTCAGTAACTTCCTGATTCCATTGCAGATTGGTGCCAGAGATATGGCATCGGGATTTATGAACATGTTGTCGTTTTGGTTCTTTTTCCTTGCAAGTGTAATCATGTTCGTTTCATTATTCCTTGAAACGGGCCCTGCAGGTGGTGGTTGGACCATATATCCTCCATTAAGTGCATTGCCACAAGCCATTCAAGGTTCAGGAACGGGTATGACACTTTGGTTAGTGTCCATGGTATTCTTCATCGCTTCTCAGCTTCTTGGAGGTATCAACTACATCACTACTGTCATCAACTTAAGAACAGAGGGTATGTCTTTCTCAAGATTGCCTTTGACAATCTGGGCGTTCTTTATTACTGCTATACTAGGTTTATTGTCATTCCCTGTGTTGTTCGCTGCAGCATTGTTGCTTGTATTTGACAGATCATTTGGAACTAGTTTCTATTTGTCTGAGATCTATATCAATGGTGAGGCGCTTCCAAACGTAGGTGGTAGCCCTATTCTTTATCAGCATTTGTTCTGGTTCCTGGGACACCCTGAAGTATACATCGTTATTCTTCCTGCACTAGGTATTACATCTGAGATTATCTCTACAAATTCTAGAAAGCCAATCTTTGGTTATAGAGCGATGATTGGTTCTATCCTTGCGATTGCATTCTTGTCTTTCATCGTATGGGCACACCATATGTTCGTGACAGGTATGAATCCATTCTTAGGATCAATCTTCATGTTCCTGACATTGATCATTGCGGTACCTTCTGCGGTAAAAGCATTTAACTACATTACAACATTATGGAAAGGTAACATTGTGTTTACTCCAGCAATGTTGTTCTCTATTGGTCTGGTATCATTCTTTATTTCTGGAGGTTTGACAGGATTGTTCCTTGGAAACTCCGCAGTTGATATCACACTTCATGATACGTATTTTGTAGTAGCTCACTTCCACCTTGTTATGGGTAGTGCAGCGTTCTTCGGTCTTTTGGCTGGTGTTTATCACTGGTTCCCTAAGATGTTCGGTAGAATGCTGGATGAGAAATTGGGATACATTCACTTCTGGTTCACCTTCGTAGGTGTTTATTTGGTATTCTTCCCACTTCACTACATCGGTATAGCAGGATTCCCTAGAAGGTACTATTCATTCACTAGTTTCGATGCTTTTAGTTCATTCACTGACTTGAATGCATTCGTAAGTGTGGCTGCAATATTGACATTTAGTGCTCAGTTCATCTTCTTGTTCAATTTCTTCTACAGCATGTTTAAAGGTAGAAAAGCTCCTTTGAACCCTTGGCGATCAAATACGCTAGAGTGGACTACACCAAGAATTGTTGGACACGGAAACTGGCCAGGTGCAATACCAGCAGTATATCGTTGGCCATATGACTACAGTAAGCCAGGGGCTGCTGAGGACTTTATTCCTCAAACAGTTCCGTTTAGTCATACCCCAGAGTCAAACTTATCTCATGAGGCTGATTTAGCTAAGAGTGAAAATGTCGCTCCAGCACCAGCAGATGAAAAGAAATAATTTAGCTTATCGAGTTAATCTTGTAACGATCATTGCCGTCTACTTCCTGATACTAGTGGGCGGCATTGTTCGTAGTATGGGGGCGGGAATGGGTTGTCCTGATTGGCCTAAGTGCTTTGGATCCTATGTGCCACCTACTGATGAATCGGCATTACCGGAAGGTTATGAGCAGATGTACGTGGATTCAAGGGTAAAGAAAAATGCCCGACTTTCCAATACACTGGCTGCTCTAGGTTTTGATCAACTTTCAACTAAAGTATCAAATGATCCTAACATCAGAGAGGTTACCCGTTTTGATGTTCAAAAAGCCTGGGTAGAATATGTGAACCGTCTGGTAGGGGTGGTTATCGGTATCTTGATAGTATTGAACATGGCCTTTGCTTTGAAGTATTGGAAGACGAATAGAAAAGTAGTGATACTTAGTGTCATCTCTTTTATTCTAGTCTTGTTTCAAGGATGGATAGGATCATTAGTAGTATCTACTAATTTGTTGCCTGGGTTCATTTCATTTCATATGATGCTGGCACTGTTGTTAGTGTGCTTACTGATTACACAGGGCTTTCTAATGAAAGAACAAAGCGGGAAGCAAATTTGGGGTAGACCTTTGTTGCTTGGAATATGCGGATTGTTTGCGATACAAATAGTGCTTGGAGTGCAAGTAAGAGAAGAAATAGATTGGATCAAGTCAATGACTGATTTGGTTCGTTCACAGTGGTTAGAAGAAGTAGGAAGTATATTTTATGTGCACAGAACCTACTCTTTGTTATTAGCCGGATTGATTGGGTGGTTTGCCTATTCCAATTGGAAGAAAGGAACTTTAACTTTTTCAATCAAATTGTTAGTTGGAGTGGTAATAGCTGAGATATTGTTAGGTATTATATTGACCTACGCCAATATGCCGGCATTTGCTCAACCAATCCATTTGCTACTGGCAAGTGTAGCCTTTGGAGCAATATTTTATTTATTTTTGTGCACGAATTTGAGAGTAAAAAATAGCTAATGCAGATAGTTGGAGCGACGGATATCAGCTTATTGAGTAAAGTGAAAAGCTACTATGAACTTTTAAAGTTCCGGCTTTCATTTCTTGTAGCTTTTTCCTGTGGGTTTGGATATTTGTTAGGGAATCAAGGTACTATAGACTGGATACACTTCTTTTGGTTAGTCCTGGGAGGTTTTTTGATCTCTGGTACGTCTATTATCATCAATCAAATAACAGAAAAAGAATACGACAAATTAATGGGTCGTACTAAGAATAGACCATTGCCAACAGGTCGTTTATCTGTTATCGAAGCAAAGCAATATGCTGTTGTAATTGGCTTAATAGGATTTGGAATCTTGTATTGGCAAACCAATACACTTACTGTTCTTTTGTCAATCGTCTCGATGATTCTTTACTCCTTTGTTTACACTCCATTGAAAAGAGTAGGACCAATCGCTGTATTTGTTGGTGCGATACCAGGAGCTTTACCTCCATTGTTGGGTTGGGTAGCGGCTACAGGTTCTATTTCGCATGAAGCGCTAATTATCTTTGGAATTCAATTTATCTGGCAGTTCCCTCATTTTTGGGCGATTGCGTGGGTAGCTGATGAAGATTATAAAAAGGCTGGTTTCAAATTACTTCCGGCAGGAGGTAAACAAGATTTGAATACAGCTATTAACATAATGATCTATACATTGTTTTTACTTCCACTTGGTTTGCTACCTTCTTACTTTGGGTTAGTAGGGATCACGAGTGGAGTTATTGTAACGATTTGTGGAGTATTGTTCCTTGCCCAGACTTTCTCTTTGATGAAGGATAATTCCAGGAAATCTGCATTGAAAATAATGTTTGGATCTTTTATTTATTTACCGATTGTACAGATCGCTTATTTATTAGATAAGTTATAAGATATGGATAAGGCAGCAGATATACCTTTGATAGGAATGGCTCGTGTGAAGTCAGTACATCCCAAAAAGTTCGGGATGTGGTTGTTTATTGTAAGTGTTTTGATGCTTTTTGCGGCATTGACGAGTGCATATGTGGTGAAAAAAGCAGATGGAGACTGGTTGATCTTTGAGTTTCCAAAGTTATTTATAACTACATCTATAATTATCGTGATTAGCAGTATTACCATGCAATTGGCTTATTGGAATGCTAAAAAGAACAATTTACTAGGTCTACGAATTAACCTGGCGCTTACTGCGGCATTGGCTATTGCTTTTGTGGTGGGGCAGTGGTATTCGTGGGAAGAACTGGTAGCTCAAGATGTGTATTGGGTAGGAAATGTGGCAGGATCTTTTATTTATTTGTTTACAGGCCTGCACGGACTACACTTGTTAGGAGGATTAATTTTCCTCTCTATTGTACTGATTAATGCTTTTAAATATAAAGTTCACTCGAAGAGTATGACACAAATTGAAATGTGTGCAACATACTGGCACTTTCTAGGTGGACTTTGGTTGTATTTATACTTATTTTTGATTCTGAATAATTAGACTAACTTAAACTATGGCAAACACTGCAGTGG
This sequence comes from Rickettsiales bacterium, assembly GCA_002729235.1. Lineage (GTDB taxonomy): Bacteria > Bacteroidota > Bacteroidia > Cytophagales > Cyclobacteriaceae > Marinoscillum. The sequence continues at coordinate 5,498 of PBTY01000034.1, forward strand.
TAGTAAACGAAGGCAGCCCATGGCGTGGTGGAGTTGAGCCGATGAAAGCGAGCTACGGCAAGCTTATGATGTGGTTCTTCCTTCTTTCGGATGCATTTACATTTTCAGCTTTATTGATCACCTACGGTATGATCAGATATAGTCACCCAGCTTTTGAAGGTGCGATTTCTGATTTTGCATTTTCACAAGAGTACTGGCCAATACCAGAGATGGTGTTTGATGCCGTTCCATTCTTACATGGAGTACACTTACCATTGGTGTTCGTTGGTATCATGACATTCATTCTCATCTTGAGTAGTGTAACGATGGTACTTGCCGTAGAAGCTGGTCACAGAATGGATAAGGTTGCTGTAGAAAAGTGGATGCTTTGGACCATCGTTGGTGGATTAATGTTCTTAGGTTGTCAGGCCTGGGAATGGTCTCACTTCATAGCAGGAACAGAACTTTCAAAAAATGTTGGAAGTAACTTGTTGCAAGGAGCTAGTCTAACATCTAATCAGTATGGTCCTTCCAATTTTGCAGCATTGTTCTTCTTCATTACAGGATTCCACGGATTTCACGTATTTAGTGGTGTGATGATCAATTTTGCTATCTTCTATCAGGTAACTGTTGGAAAGATGGAAAGAGTAGGACACTATGAAATGGTTGAGAAAGTGGGTCTTTACTGGCACTTTGTAGACCTTGTGTGGGTATTTGTATTTACCTTCTTCTACCTTATCTAACTTTAACCCGATCTTTAAAAATGGAACATCAAACAAGTAACGTTCAAGTAATCCCAGCTGACAAAGCGAAGATCATGAAGATCTGGAAAGTAGCTGGTATATTAGCTGCTATCACTGCTGTAGAATTTGTTATCGCCTTTACGGTACCAGCAGGTGGAGCAAAAAGTTTTGTCTTCATTGCATTGACACTTTGGAAAGCATTTTATATTGTTTCTGAATTCATGCACTTAGGACATGAGAGAAAGTCCTTGATCATGTCGATATTGTTGCCATTATTATTCGTGATATTCTTGATCTTCATTTTGATGGTTCAAGGGGCAGCAATCTTAGAAGTATTACATTAATTGAATCAATTATAAGACACAAACTAAATCATGTCGCTTTTTGAGTGGCATGATTTTTTTTTACCCATGAATAAGAGAAAATTAGTTGTTATCGGTTTTTTTGTGGTGGTATTTGGTTTTCCAGTAGGTTGGTATTTGTTCTTACAAGCTTTTGGTGAAAACAAATTTGATTTGCCGGTAATCGAAAAAGCTTATTCTGAATGTGAGGAACCTGCTAATTTTGCTATCGTCAGGTTGGATTCACTTACAGCATATTCCAAACCAAATGAGAGACAAAGAGTTATTACAAAATTGATGGACATAGGAGAGGTTAAATTAATTGAAGGAAGTAGTCAAAACTGTAAATGGTCTTACCCGATGAGTTTTGTGGATCATGAAGGAATGATTCGTGGGATATACGATTTCAATCGGGAGGAAGTGGATCGATTTATGGCTGAGGTGGATATTTACGTTTTAAATTTTAGAAATGGAACAAGTACTAGAGAGCAATAAGACCTATTTGCGAGTGATTCAGGTGGTATCTTTAGTGATACCAATAGTGGTAGCCATCTTGTTATTTGCTCCATTTAATTTAGCATTGGGTGACCAGGCATGGGTGAGAGCCTTACCAGGAGTAAACGCTATTATTAATTCCCTGACATCTATATTGTTGATATCCGCATTGATTGCAATCAAGAAGAAGAATATCACATTACATAGAAACTTGATGTTGAGTGCGCTGGTGTTAGGAACCTTATTCCTCGTTTCCTATGTATTGTATCATGCCAGTACCACATCCACTGTTTTTGGAGATATGGATCATGACGGAGTGCTAAGTGAGGTAGAGTCTGCTGAATTAGGCTCAATGCGCGGAATCTATTTATTTACTTTGCTTTCGCACATTGGACTTTCTATTGTTGTGGTGCCATTCGTATTGTTGGCATTTTATTATGCCTTATCCAATCAGATTAGCAAGCACCAGAAGATCGTCAAGTATACTTTTCCGGTATGGCTTTATGTGTCCGTTACTGGCGTTTTGGTTTATCTAATGATAAGTCCTTATTACCTTTGAACTGAATAAGTTATAAAAAGGTTAAACAGATATGAAGATGTTAACCAGAGTCATCGTTTTCTTAATTGGTTTGAGTTTGCCACTTTTGAATTTTGCACAATGTGTCATGTGTAGAACTCAGGTGGTTAATAATGTGAGCCACGGTGAAACGTCCTTGGCAGCAGGTCTTAATTTTGGAATTATTTACCTGTTCGTTATGCCTTATATTGCCATATCGGTAATTGCATTTCTATGGTTTAAGAAAGCGAAAGTAAATGAGCCAAAAAGGTCCCTTTCAAGCCGCCTTAGAGGGTAAGTGCCCTCGATGTAGAAAAGGAAACATGTTTAGGTTTCCACTGTACAAGATTTCAAAGTTCTATAAGACTCTGGACGACTGTCCGCATTGTGGGATGCACTATGAGGTGGAGCCTGGTTTCTTTTATGGAGCTATGTATGTGAGTTATGCGCTATCTGTTGGGATCTTTTTAACCACCGCGTTTCTTGTGACCATGTTCATGGATAATCCGTCTATTAAAACTTATATTCTTTCTGTAGTCATTGTGGCATTGGTTTTGTACCCTCTTAATTTTCGGTATTCGAGGATACTTTTTGCCCATGTTTTTGGAGGAATAAAATACGACCCAAGCAAATAATGTATCTTCGGAGTATTATCTGAAGTATGCGGCGAATCAATCTAACTTTTGGTATTCTAATAGGTGTGCTACTAAGCTCATTAGTAGTGGCTCATTATTATCAGCCATCAGAAGAATCAATCGTAGCTGGGGTGACTTCCAGAACCCATGAGCTTTTAAAAATTCAGCAGGCGGATATTGAGGATTTTGAGAATCAATTATCTGTTTATACCAACCCCTTTGGTATTTCTGAAGAAGGTTTTTTTGAGAAACGTGTTTACCTGAATGGAGGCTTGATCTATTGGAATACTACGGATTACCTGCCTGAATATACTGCTCTCAAGAAGCAGGAGTCTTTATATACCATCAAAGATGCCACGGGAGTAAAAATCATCCGCAGACACGAAATCGTGGCCAATAAGGACCTGATAGAGATCTTCTCAGTGATTCATGTGCTGGATGTGCCTCCGGTAAATAACCAATACCTTCAAAGTAGCTTAAATAGTCTGATTTTTGTAAATCAACAGGTGTCAATTGATGAGCAGGGGGAGCACGTGATTGAGTCCAATGGCAAAGAACTCTTTCGATTCAATATTGGTGATCAGGATCAACGTGTGAATGAATGGATAGAGTTTGTAGTTCTTCTTCTGATCATTCTATGTTCTTTATTCTGGGTTCTTAAAACCAATGGTCAAACAAGTTGGCTCTGGGCTGTGACAGTTTTAGTTCTTGGTCGATTGGTTTTATTTGGCTGGTCATTGATGAGTGTTTCTTCTATAGACATTTTCAATCCGATTTATTTTACCAGTGGTTCTTTGAATCATTCTCTTGGCGACCTGGCATTAAATGCAGTAATCATTTTGGCAATTCTTTCTCTTGGGTATGCCTGGTTTGTTAGTAAGTATGTGCGAAAAGGCAAGCAGTTATCTGGATCGGATGACCTAACTACAATTATCCTAAGCTTATTTGGATTAGTGGCGTTTACCTATTTATTCTATGAGAGTGTCTGGCTAATTTTGGAACACAGCCAGGTGAGTTTGGATATCAGTGATTCCATTCAATTTGATCAACTCAGAGTAGTGGCTTATTTAGTGGTTTTATTGATGGGGATGAGCTTTCTTGTGGCTATCTCTCTATCCATTCATATTTATAATGCGAGTAAAGTATCCAAGGTTAAATACTTGCTGTTCTTAATAGGGATCGCAATAATTGGAGGGGCTTTACTTGGATCGGATCTTTGGATTCCTTTTGTTTTGCTAGTTCTCATTACGGCTGCCATTCAGTTTTTTGACCTGGTCAAAACAATTAACACCCTTCGCTATCAATCCTTCATTTATCTGGTCATTGTATTTGCGTTTTTAGCTTCAATATTTTCATTCTCTATATACAAACATTACGAACGTGATCAATTGATTGCTAAGGAACGCTTTGCCAGTCGATTGTTGATTCGTAATGACATACTCGGTGAGTATTACTTATCACAAATATTAGAGGACATAGCGAATGATCGTTATGTGAGAACTCGACTATTGAGCCGATTGCTTGCGCGTCAGAATATCCGGGAAAAAATCAAAAGACAGTTTTTGTCATCGTATTTCAAGAAATATGATATCGATGTGTATCTCTTTGAAGGAGACGGAGCGAGTCTACAAGATAATGAACGGTCTTATGAGAGTTGGCGCCAGGAATATGCGCACGACAGCCTGAGAACGGACTATGAAAATATCTATTTCATTGAGGATAAGGCAGAGAACGTCAGAAATAAGTATGTCTGTTTTCTGGATATATCAGCTTATGGAAGAGAGGTAGGGCATATTGTGTTGGATCTGACCCTTAAGAAGTTTATTCCTCTAAGCGTTTTCCCAGAGTTGTTACTAGAGAGTAAGTATTACATGGGTGGAAACGAAGAGTTTGACTATGGGGTATTTAAAAATGGGGAGATTCTGTACAAACAAGGAAGAGTCACTTTTGAAAATAAGCTGTCTAGCGCGGATTTTAAGGATACACAACTCTATAATGGAGGATTAGAACGCGGTGGCTATCATTACTTTGGTATGCGGACTAGTGATGGACGGATCATGATCATTGTTTCTCCAACCTATGATCTACAATCCGTATTGTCCAACTTCAGTTTTGTCTTCTTGCTAATGCTCTTTTTTGTGGCATTGCTGTTTTTAGTCGCTCGTTTTACCACACGAAATACACAATTCAACCTCTCCACTAAGATACAGTTGTTCCTGGGGTTATCTTTTTTACTTCCAATGATTGTGGTAAGTGTTGCCTTGATCAATACCTTGAATACGTCTTACAAAGAAGAAATTGATCGCAATTTTAGGAAACGCTCTTTTAGCATAGCAGAAAACCTCATTGATCAGTCAGAGGCTTATTTTTCAAGTTTGATCAACATTGATGACTATGCCAATGAGGTCTCGAAAGCAGCAGCAATCGCTCAGTCTGATCTGAATATCTATGATGTAGATGGGCGATTGGTGACCACTTCTCAACCGGAGATTTTCCGACTGGGGTTATTATCGGGTCTTTTGAATAGTGAGGCGCTTTACAAGATCAATCAGAAGAGAGAACAAAATATCATCACTGATCAACACATTGGGATGCTGGAATTTAAAACATCCTATACTGCTTTAAGGTCATACAAAGATGGTAGAGTATTGGGTATATTGGCCATGCCATACTTTGATAGTAAAAATCACCTTCGCAGACAGCAAGTGGAAGTGTTTAACAATCTGGTGGTAATCTTTTCCTTTATTTTCCTGGTATCCCTAATAGGAGGCAATTTCATTGTAGGTCAGTTGGTGCGTCCTCTAAAAACGATTGGGGATAGAATTAGTAAAACTAGTCTCCAGGAGATCAATCAACCGATTCAATATGATTCTCAGGATGAGATCGGCCAACTCGTCAAAGAGTACAACAAGATGTTATTGAAACTTGAGGAGAGTAAGGATGCTCTTGCCGTGAGTCAAAAGGAGTCGGCATGGAAGGAAATCGCCAGACAGGTAGCCCACGAGATTAAGAATCCATTGACTCCAATGCGATTAAAGATTCAGCAACTGATGCGGAACATTGATGCTGAATCTAAAGAATATAAGACTTACAGTACCTTAATCACGCAGGTGGATTCTCTTTCCAGTATTGCGGATTCGTTTTCTGAGTTTGCTAAAATGCCAGCACCAAAGCCTGAGAAATTAGACTTATTGGAGTTGGTGGAGAATACGCTGGACCTATATCATGGAGAAGACGCCGTGATCTATAAAGACTTTCAGTTGAAAGAGGCAATGATTCAAATTGATCCGAAAATCTTTAGTAGGACTCTTACCAATATCATTTTGAATGCCATCCAATCAGTAGAAGAGGATCAGCCAAATATTCATATTTCAATTGCTGCGATAGGTGGTAAAGTACAATTGACGATTAAGGACAATGGAAAAGGTATTCCAGAGGATCAACGTGAAAAGATATTTACTCCTTATTTTAGTACTAAAACAACAGGTAGCGGAATAGGACTGGCTGTGGCTAAAAAAGGAATTGAGAACGCTGGAGGGAATATATGGTTTGATTCAGTTGAGGGTGAGGGAACTACCTTTTATATCTCTTTGCCTCTACTTTCTACTGTTAGTTAGTGTATTCACTTCTTACGGACAAAACTATCAGTGCAAAACCTACCGATTCCAACAACGCATACAGTTAGATACGCTTCCCGTTGAGGATGGAAGTGTCACAATTACTCCTGAATTACCTTTTACCCTTTCAGAGAACCATCAGGAAGTTCTTTTTGAGTCAACTACTGATAAGGATAGTATCGAAATATGTTTTAGATCGGTATCACCATTAATTCACAAACCCATTTTTTATCGAGATATAGCCAAATACGATCAGGGGTATTATCGAGAGCGTAAGCGTGAAGAACAAATAGATATTCAAAAAGCACGATTATTTGAGTTTGGTGACCTGTCTACTCAGGGAGCCATTACCAGAGGAGTGTCTTTCGGAAATCGGCAAAACGTTTTTGTCAACTCAGCTCTGAATCTACAAATGGATGGTGTGTTGTCTGATGACCTGCGAATATCTGCAGTCATTACCGATCAGAATATTCCCTATCAGCCTGAGGGGAATACACAACAGATTCGTGATTTTGATAATGTTTTCATCAAGCTGTACAACGATGATTTTGAAGTAATTGCCGGGGATATAGTTCTGCAGAATCCGGTAGAAAATGGATACTTCTTGCAGTATTATAAGAATGTACAGGGTTTGTCTGTTGGGTATAAAATTGACATGAAGAATGGATGGAAGTCTACTTCGCAAGCGGTGGGCTCGATTGCCAAAGGCCAATTTATTTCATCTGTAATTGAAGCACAAGAAGGTGTGCAGGGTCCCTATAAATTAAGGGGAAGGAATGGAGAGCGATTTGTGATAATAATGGCTAATTCTGAGAAAGTATACCTGGATGGTCAATTGTTACGACGTGGATTTGATCGGGATTATGTGATCGATTATAATTTAGGTGAAATCACCTTCAGCAATACCACGGTGATCACTCAGTATTCACGGATCAGAGTAGACTATGAATACGCCAATCAATACTACGCTCGTTCGAATCTATCTGCTAGTCAGGAATTTAGCAAAGGAAAAACCAATGTGTATTTCAATTTTTACAGAGAGAAGGATAACCGCAACAGCTCTTTATCTTTTAACCTGGATAATGAGGATAAACTAACTCTTTCTCAACTCGGTGATGTAAATGGATTGGCTGCTGTATCTGGTATTGACTCTACCGGATTTATTGAAAACGCCATTTTGTATGAACGCATCGACTCTGCTGGTTTTGAATTTTACCGTGCTAGTGTGGATCCAAATAGAGCGATTTATCAAATCGGGTTTTCTGAAGTTGGAGCGGGAGAGGGCAGCTATGAGTTGTCAGGAAATACATCCAATGGTCGAGTGTATGAATGGGTTGGTGTTAATCAGGGAAATTACGAGCCACTACAACAAATACCGGCTCCCAACGAACGTCAAATGATTGTGGTCGGAGCGCATGTGGCTATTAATTCATACGAATCAGTTTCGGCGGAGTTGGCAGTTTCCAGACAAGATCAAAACTTATTTTCCGATTTGGACGATAGAGATAATCATGGGCTTGCCAGTAAGGTCGCCATCAAGTCAAATGGAAGGAAAGTCGGTTTGAGTTACCAGCTGGAAAGTGAGTTGAGTATTGAATACAATGAGCAGCAGTTTGCGTTTATTGATCGTTTTCGATCTCCAGACTTTGATCGGGACTGGGGGTATGATTATTTCAGTGATACTTTGTCAAGTCGGCAAGATGTCATCACTCGATGGATGATAGGCTTAAAGCAGAATAACTGGAATCAATTCATTGTGGATGCGAGCTATCGTAATCGTGATGAAGTAGTGGATGGAACCAAGATCGAAGGAGTCCTCAATAAGAAATTAGGAAAACTACAGGTGACTACTAATCACTTCTTAATGTCCAATTCATATGGGGTTTATCAATCTGATTGGTTCAAAACCTATGATCAGGTACAGTTGGTGGATTGGGTAGTAAAACCAGGTTATCGACTAGAGATTGATCATCAGCAAACCGCTCTTGAAGCAACGGATAGTGTAGTTAGTACATTGATGAATTATCAATCTCACGATTGGTTTGTAGAATCTGGTGATTCAAGTAAGCTCGTTGGCCGATTTGATTATATTAAAAGGGTTGATTTTAGACCTCTTGGAGGTGAATTGGATGAATATACTCATTCTGAGGAGTATCGTCTGGGAGTAGCTTCCAGATCCCTGGAAAATCACCGATTTGGGATCACAGCAAAGTTCAGAGACGTGGACTATGAAGATGTGGCTACTACAGATCAACGCAATTTGTTAGGTGTGTTGGAATGGGATGGACGCTTCTTTGATAAGCATGTGCGGAGTAATTTTTCTTTCAATACCTCAAATACCCGAGAACTGAGACGAGAATATGTGTATGTCCAGGTGGCAACTGGTGAAGGAACCCATACCTGGCGCGATGAAAATGGTGATGGAGTGCAGGATTTGAATGAGTTTTATGAAGCTATCAATCCAGATGAACGTGAGTACATCAAACTCTTCACACCAACTGATGAGTACATTCAAGCGTATCAGACTGCTTATGTCTATAGTCTGGATGCTCAAATGCCTAAAGGTTGGAAAAATGAAAAAGGAATTCTGGAGCATTTGTCGAAGCTATCAATGAATACCAATGTCAAGTATAATTTTAAAACCACCGAATCAGAATTAGGTAAACGTATTAATCCTTATTATTCCTCTTTGGAAGACACCTCTGTGATCTCAGCGAGAAACCTGGTTCGAAATACGCTTTTTTATAACCGGAATGCACCTGGGATAGGATTTGACGTTTCAAGATCTGAACAAAGCACCAAAAACTTGCTAAATGGTGGATTTGAGTTGAAGGAAAAATCCGACTGGGTGGGGAACATGCGTATTGGATTTAACAAAGTAGTCATTCTAAGAGGGAATACTACGATTGGAGAAACAGTCAATTCATCAGACTTTCTCGAAAGTAGAAACTATCTGTTAAACCGCTCCGAGTTTGGTGGGCAATTGGTGTTTCAGCCAACTGCCAAGTTGAGATTTATTGGAGGGGTTGCCCAACGAAACAAGGATGCAGTAGAGAGAGAAGAGCAATCCAATATTACCGAATACTCCACCGAGATTACATGGATCAGATCTGGAAAAGGGAATTTGAATACCACTTTTAGTTGGGTGGAGATAGGTTTTACTGGAGAATCTAACTCCTATTTAGGTTATGAATTGTTGGAGGCCCTACAGCCGGGAACCAACCAACGCTGGAATGTCAACTGGCAGCAATCCATTGGATTAGGTCTGCAACTATCGCTGCAATACTATGGACGCAAGTCGGAGGGAAGTAGTGCGGTTCATACAGGCTCGGTTTCGGTAACGGCTTATTTTTAAGGTACCTTTTTGATAGCTTCTATGATTTCTTTTAGAAGTCAAGATGAGCTGTTCCTCATCGGTTGTTTCCATTTTATTTATTGGCATCTATCCATGCTGTCACTATTTGCTTGATAAAAACTTCATTACTAATAATGATATCAACACTTTCAAAAGAAGCAATTGCTCGATCATTTTCCTTCCAGGTAAGCAACCCTGATGGGTCAGCTATTAGAGGAGTGTTTGGTTGTTCCATTTTCTTCACCCCACGATGAAAGATGAGTTGGATTTGTTTAGGGGGCTGGATTTTCATGGTTATGCGATCTTCTTCTCCAAAACAGTAGTTCGGGCCATTCCATTTGATGTTTTCGGACAATCCTTCAATTGATTCGATGATCATTTGTCTTAATGCTTCAATTTCTGCTCTGAGTGGGTGGTTGATTGCATCTAAAAACTGTTTGACTTCTGGGTTAAGCTGATTCATGGTAAAGGCATATTTACCCATCAAAATTAGCTATAAGAAGAATCATTATGAGTAGGAGAATGAGGCTCAAGAAGGGGTGAATTGCGGCTTATATCACTTCCAGCGATTCAAACGCCATTGTTTTTGTTGCTCAAGGGTGAGGAATGTCCAGGTAACCAGTCGGCTTACTTTGTTGCCTTGCCCCATTTGAATGGACTGGACCTGCTCAGGCTGGTATTTGCTTAATGCCTGATATACAGACTTTACATGGGCGTCTTTAGAAACCAACGTGGAGTACCAGAAGCACGACTTTGCGAACTTACTGCTCTGACGTACATAATTCTGGATGAATTGAACTTCTCCACCTTCACACCAGAGTTCGTTCGGCATTCCCGCAAAATTGAGTTTTGGTTGTTTGATGTTTTTACCTGTAAGGTTTCTCACCTTTCTGGTAGACGCCTCCATTGCTTCCTCTGCCGAGCCATGAAAAGGAGGATTACAAATAACCAGGTCAAAGCGGTCCTTGGGTTGCAATATGCCATAGAGTGTATCTGCTGGTTCTTTTTGTATACGCAACTCCACACGCTCCTTCAGGTGAGAATTTTGATCAATGATGTTTTGTGCTGACTCAATAGATGTGGGATCTATGTCGGATGCCACGAACGTCCAATCGTACTCAGACACTCCAATGATGGGGTAGATGAGGCTAGCACCGGTTCCAATGTCCAGACACTTAATCTTAGGACCGTCAGCAAGTTTACCCGAGTTGTCACGTGAGAGCCACTGAGCCATGTGGTGTATGTAATCAGCTCTGCCGGGAATAGGAGGGGTGAGGTAGCCTTTTGGAATGTCCCAATGCGTAATGCCATATTGCAATTTGAGCAAAGCCAGGTTGAGTGCTTTAACACTTTCTGCATTAGCAAAATCGATGGTGTCTTCTCCTTTAGGATTTTTGCGCAGGTGTTCACTTAGTTCAGGAGAAACTTCTTCCAGCGCCTCAAAATCGTATTTTCCCTGATGCTTGTTTCTTTTGTGCAATCCTGGTGCTTGCCTTTTCGCCTCCTGCTTCTTCATTACGTCTCTGTTAATTTGGATGTAAAGTTAGGAAGACTAGCGATAATGGAATTGTTATTTCTCTTTAAGCATAAATTCCCTAATATACTTCACCGGAGCACTGCCGTAGCTGAGAAATTCTTCATGAAATGCTTTTAGGTTAAAGTCCTCCTTTTGTTTTGCTTTAATCTCCTCCCGAACGAATAGATCTGGGTGAACCCTGTGAAATAAGAGGAGAGTTGTACGGAACTTCTCGTAAGTCTAATCCATTTTTCCTCTGCTTCTGCTTGTTCCTGGAAAGCGCCATCTAACATGAGTGACATGGCTTCTTCCTGCGTCAAGTTAAGTACGTGATAGCTGTAATCAAGAATGGTGTTCGTTACTCCTCTGAGATGCCATTTGTTTCGCATTAGCCACATTTCTGGTGAGTTGTTGTAACCTTCTTCCAGCATCATTATTTCCGTATAGTTGGCCCACCCTTCTATCATAGCGCCATTTCCTAGTATGGATTTGATGAGGCTCTTCGATTTGTTGGAGTAAACCAACTGGGTATAATGACCCGGAATGGCTTCATGGATGTTGAGAATCTGTAAAATATAATCGTTGTATTCTCTTAAATAGCTTTCTGCTTGCTCATCTGTGTAATCATCCAGAGGGGTCACGTTGTAGTAGGTGATTCCATCTTCTTCATAAGGACCAGGAGGTGTAATTGATGCTCCGGCAATTCCACGCATGTACTCTGGAGTTTCCCGTACCTGAAGTGGTTTGGAGGGGTCTTGAGTTAGCAGATCCTTCTCATCTACAAATGCCGCTAATTCTTTTACCTGACGATTGATTTCTACAAAGAAGCTGTCTCGTTCTACATGATTTTCGGCAATCTTGTCGATCAGCATTTTGACCATAACTAATGAATCCGCTGGCTTACTATTTTCCGGTAAATAGGAACTCCATAAAGTGTCGCTAATCACAATCATTTGAGCATGAAGTCTCGCTTTTTCCGCCTGGGCTAGTTCATAGATTTCCTTAGCAGAGTATTCTGAATTAATCTCGTGCTTGTATTTCTGTTCGAATAGCTCTTTTCCAATTCGGGAATCTTTGAAATTTTCAGTTTCTACAAAGACTTCCAGGCCACTTATAAATTCCTCTACCGCCGCTTTGGTATTCTTGATTTTGGAAGTCAATTCTTTCTTTTGGTCCGAGCTTATCTCTGCGCTCTCCACAGTACCTTCAAGTGAGGTCAGATAGTTTAATGTTCCCTGATTTTGGAGAATGGCCAAATCCAGATGAGGCTTAGATGGTGTTTTTACATTTGCTAATCTTACACGGTAAAATTCTGGAGCATTGGTCAGCAGTGCATTTAGCGTTTTTAGTTTGATATCCATGCTATCAGGACGATTCATGATCATCCCAACTCTAAATGCAATATTAGTCTCGGAAGGGTCCCATTCGCGACTCATGAATTCTGTCATGCTCCAAATCGCGGAATTTAACATGTCCTTCATCATGTTGAGATCGATCTTGTCTAGATCTTCAAGCGTCTCTTCAGGGTAGTTATTTAGTATTACCAATAAACTCTCTGTAGTGCTTTTAACCTCTTCTAAATAGGAAGGAGTAGGAACAACCAAAACTGAATCATACTGAGAAAGTCCAGCCCAGCTGGCCCATCCTGGTGAAAGACCCCAAAACACCTGTAGGTAGTCATCGGTAAGTTGGTCAAAGTCAGCTGTGGTTTCTCGTTTATCCGTGGTGGAGCATCCCAGAATGCTGAGGAATAGAATGCTTGCGAGCAGGTTTTTCATGTGATGGTGTTTGGCGGTTTTGGCTTTAGTATATCAACAAAGTAGTGAAAATAGTGGTAGGAGTCAAGGAGGTTCGGGTAATGACAGGTTGAAATGAGCCTGACCTTTGGTGGTCATTCCCTGAATTACATCGTGAGATAGCAATACAAAGAAACACTTAAACTGTAATTCTAAGGGAATCTACTGCAGCTAGCTATGATTCTCATCTAGAATCTGGTTTATTTCTACATGAAGGACTTGATTTTCCAGGATTCGGGTGTTTCGAGCTTAGGGAGTGACGGAATGGATTAATATATTTTTGGAATTTACCTCGATATGACTCAATTAGCTGATGGTTATATTGAGCATGAAGGATGGAACTACGATCTCATAAAAGTGAGTGTAGAAACTTTTATTTTGTCTGATTCAGTCTATTAAGAAGATCAATTATTGCTTCTGACTCAGTTATATACTCCTTCAAATTAGACTTATTTCTGTTTTCTGAATAATAAACTTCCCAATAGTTATTCTCATTTTTTCTTATGCAAAAGGCATCATTAGGAAATTCTTCATCAAAAGATACTAGATCAAATGGATATGAGTCACTTATTATCCTAATGAGATCAATTCTATTCATTAATTTATAGTTAATCTTTTGTAAGATGGATGATAATTAAGGTGCTGAGTAGATTTTTCTATCAGTAGGTACGTGCTACAGGCTTGCACCAGCAGCGAGTCTTTCATTGGAGTTCATTGGCTCCCTATTCTTTCGTCTTGACTGACCCAGCACATACATCTCCTTCTTCAATACCAATTAGCCAGGTTTTAAGCTTAGCTGTGCGTTCATTTGTTAGTTCGGCCAGGTAGTAGGACTCACACATTGGTTGAACACTTCCATACCATCCCGGCTCACGATTAGGGTACTTCAGTTTTAGCTCCGAATCCCTAAAGGTTATCCAATTGCGTTGTGAAGTTCTGAGGGCGTCCAGAAACACTGGATCATTCGCGAATTCTTTTTTGATCTGTTGATAGACCTTGTTAAGTTCAGCATCTGCTTTTTTGTAGGTTTCAGATGCTTCTTGATTCATTGATGCCTGTGTTTGACAGTTTGCTATCAATGCTATGCAAATTGATAAGAAGGTTGTCGCGATAATATATTTCATGGTCATAATGGCTGAAAGATAAGGGATTCGTTATGCATGTGCATTAAAGTAAACAGGTAGGTGATAGGATCAAAGCATGTATTGATTTATAAATAATTGACTATTAAATAAGTAGGATTCTGCTCGTGGTAGTGGGTACAAGCTGGCACTAGCGGGGGGAAGAGTATTTCTAAAGAAAGACGCTGTTCAGATTAATCCTTAACACCACCTTCAAGCTCCTGAATCCTCTTTGTAAGGGTTCCTTGAACTTGTCTGCTAACAAGCGTTCCAACCAATAACATAGCAACTGCACCCCATAGAAAAGTCTGAGTATCGATTAGTTGAGTAATGCTTGCAATGGCTAAAAGGACAAAGGTGGTTCCTCCAATTATTTCAAATACCTTGTTAAATTTTACCCAGTTCATAAGCATTGATTAGTAAAAATACAGTATCATGAAGATAATCAATGGGCACTATATTTCATGCCGTATGTTTAAATATATTCCAGAAAGCGGATTTTTGTTCCCATCTGCTAATGCCAAAGCCGTTGAGGTATTCTTCAAGTGGGCCAAGTCCGTTCCACATTCTCACAGAGTCGATATTGGTTGTATCCGAAATCGGCCATAAATAGGTGCTTTCTATTCTTTCTCCAGTTATGGAGTCTAATTCATATTCCGTACGGATTTGTGTACCAAATAGTTGAGGATCACCCCGATACATCAAATAGCGATCCTGATACATTGCGGCCAAACGTTTATCCAATTCACCCTCTGAAGCCGCCTGTATGATTAAGTCATAATACTGTTCTTGGATACTATCAGGAGCATGCTGTAAAACGAAAAAGGCCACTTTGCTGGAAGAAATGCCAACCAATGACTTTCCAGGGTATCCATCCACCAGATCAATGATCTCCTGTATTCTTTTCAGGTTGGATTCGTCCAATTCATTCTGTTTCTGTAATAATTCTTGCATTTCAGGAGAATCCCAGCCATATGCTTGCTGTGCGTCTTGAATTTGCGAACGATACTGCTGATCAACAATCATGATGCTGTCCAGTTCTTTGGCTAGTTTTTCTTTGTTTATTGTGGGCTTCTGTTCACAACTGAACAGGAGTAAGAGGAGCAAGGGTAATAGTTTGTGCATGGTATGAGTCTTAGTTAATCATTGAATTCTCCTTTGTGTGATATCGATGAGATGTTAAAACACCACATTGGTATTAGGTAGCAACGCTTTGATTCTCAATTGCTCTGCTTCTGAAAAATGGTTATTGCTCAGTTCCAAAACGGCAAGATTGGAAAGGCCATCTAAATTTTCCGGAATTTTAGATAATGAACACTCTCTAAGCAACAGCACTTTGAGTTCAGGTAGTTTCTTGATATATTCATTCAAAGACTCAAGCTTAATATCAGGATTATCGTCAAGAACTAATCCATTTAATTGCTTCATCATTCTGATTTCCTTAGGAATTGCCGTGATTTCGTTGTTGGACAGTACTAAAATCTTCAGGTTAGGCGTCTTAGAGAGATTTTTGAATGCTTCCGAAAGGTCCAGATTGGGATTGTTGGATAAATGGAGTTCTTCTAAAAGGTCCAACTCATTGATTTGAGCAGGTAATTTTGTCAAATTGAGCTCAAACAAATAAAGGAAGTCAAGTTTTCGAACAGTTGAGAGAGTATTCAGTGTCTGATCAATATCCAGGGACTCATTTCCTGATAAGTCGATTTCTCGGAGATTGTATAATTCGGATAACCATTCTGGCAACTCTTCAAAATCATTGTTTCTTAGATTCAGAACAGTTAGTTGTTTAAGGTTCTGCATATCAGCAGGTAACGAGCTTAGTTTGTTGTCCTGAACATTGAGTAATCCCAAACTTTCTAATTCGCCCAGACCATCTGGAAGTTGCTGTAATTTGCAATCGGTAAGGTATAGGGATTCTAGGTTGATTAATTGATCAGCTTTTTCTGGTAGGAGAGGAAAGTCTTCACAATCCAGATCTAGCCATTTAACTTCTTCTGGTTGTTGAGATGCCTCTTCCAGTGAAGTAAAGCGTCGATCCCCTTGACCAAATAGCGAGAACTGGAAGAAAAGAACGAACACAACGAACAGAAGAATAGCTATTCTCATATTTTAAATTACTCTTAATCAGCATCAAAAGCAAGCACTTTACAAGGAGTCACACCCGGCTTAGGGAGTGACGATAGGTAAAGTTATATGTAGTCGTCATTCCCTGAATTACGTCGTGAAATGGCAATACAAAGAACTACTTAAACTGTAATTCTAAGGGAATCTTTAATTGCCAGTATTGAGTCAGACTCCCCTAGAATCAACAGAATAACTTCAAGGGTAATCACTCGTCCACTGATTCGGAGAGTGACGTTAGGGAGTGACGATTGCAGAGGTATGCGCTAAAAGCTCGCACCAGCAACATGAAAGTGCTCGAGAAGTGCTACCGCGAGCATTCTGCTCGTGGAAAGTCAAGTGAACATTGAATTGCTTGAAACCTAAACTAACACTGGATTATATTTAATTAATGAGCAGAAACTATAAATTTCACAATCCTGAAGGTATCTATTTTGTCAGTTTTGCTACGGTATATTGGATTGACGTTTTTGTGAGAGATCGGTATTTCGATGTGTTATTAGAAAGTTTGAAATTCTGTCAAAAGGAATTGGGTATGGTAATCTATGCATACTGCTTTATGCCGAGCCATGTTCATCTAATATTTAGTGCTGATCATAAAAACCATGGTGAGCTGTTAAAGTCATTTAAAACATATACCTCAAAGAAAATGCAGGCAATGATTGCTGAGGATCCACAGGAAAGTCGAAAGACCGGGCTGGCGTTCCAGTGGATGCTTTGGATGATGGAAAGAGCAGGATCAAAAAACAGTAATGTTAAAGGTAAGCAGTTTTGGCATCGCAGCGGCGAACCGTCAGCATAACCAGCCAATTGAGCTTTGGAGTAATCATGTAATCGATCAAAAGGTAGAATACATTCATATGAATCCTGTAGAAGCTGGCTTTGTATCAGAAGCAGAACATTGGAAGTACAGTAGTTCATTGGATTACAGTGGAGGCAATGGTCTTTTGAAAATTGAGTTTCTCGATTAGTAGCTTCACAGGCTACCGCGAGCATGCTGCTCGTGGTATGTCGAGTATGCTTGTAAGGTACGAGCTACAAGCTCGCACCAGCGGGGGTATATAATTAAGTACGGCCTGAAGCTATTTTGACTGTTGGTTTTTCGTCATTTCTTTTTTGGTAGTTGTTCATCCATCAGGTACTGGAATTTGCCCAATGATTTATAGAACTTATCTTTAACTGGTAAGAATTGTTTTATAAATTCTAAGTAACCAATGGATTCATAGCTCCAATCTTCCTGATTAAAATGAGATACAAGTTTAAAGTTGTTGGTTTGCGTGTCGTTGATGACATGATTATAGCCAAGCAAATGGGTTTGTAGGATCTTGGAAATGGTTGATTCTTTCTGGTCGGTTGAAAGTCTGTTATCCTTTCGAATATCAGAAATGAGATCAATCCAATTTTGATGATACGACATCATCCATGGTGAAAACTGTTGAATATCGTCATGTATTTTTTTTAGTACCTCTAGTAGTTGAGCTTGCAATTCACCTCGACTTATTTTAGTTGTTTGGTATATTTCGTTAATGTCTAAATCATTTCCATATTTGTTAATCAGATATTCTATAATGTGGTGTTGCAAATTATGCAATGTGCGAGGATTAAGTTGAAACCCTTGGCCTTTGTTAACAACCTTCTCATTGACAATTGAGGTAATTTTTAACTCTCTAATTCGATTAAATTTCGTTTGATAGTGGTTGGCTAGTCTGAATTCACCTCGTTCATGGAGCACTTTCTCTTTATTTAGAAAAAATTGTCGAGCATTGAATGTAAGGGCTATAATGGTAATAATCGCTGTTGATAGAGTTGCAATATTTAGAATGTCAATTCGCTCCCACTCAAAAAGTTTGTATACATATGTTGCTGCGACAACAACCATAGCTGTTAGTAACATAATTAGGGAAATTTGAAGAAATTTTTTCATGAACTGGGAAAGATTGCCAACATTTAAATATGAGACACTGTGCCGTAAAGCTAGCTTAATCGAATTTCTCCATGTTAATCAAGGCTAACTATACTAATCTCCCAAATTACCCCAAACCCCCACTAAAAGCAAGAGCTTCCTGCACACCGGCAAAAAGCTCACTTAATGCATATGCCTTGGAGTAACTAAGCTAGCCCCAAGTTCGTACCTCCAAGTTGTTTTAATCCTTAATCGTTAGGATAGTTAGGGATGTAAACCATGTCAACATCTATTTCATTTCCATAGGTTACGACGAGGGAACAGAAAACGGATACGTTCTCTCCATTGTGCATAGCTGGTTTCATTTTGGGTATTTGTCTTAGTACTCTCAAGATTTCTGCCTGAATAGTGAGCTCTGAATTTCTAACCTTCATACCAGTCCGCTCACCGTTTTCGTCTATCATAAAGAAAGCTTCAACTTGCTTTGGTTCTGATAGATTGAGTTCCTTCAAGATATTCAGGTCAAACTCTTGCTTGATAAAAGTTGATATCTGCTTTTTAAAGCATTCTCTGGTCTCTTCTTTGGATAGCTCTTCACATCCATTATACACGGGTACCATTTCTACATCCTTCAATATGATGCCAAAATCAGGACCATGGTTTCCTAAACCATCGGCTTGTGAGACAATGCTACACAAACTCAACAGTGCCTGTTCTTCATCTTCAGTGACATTCCCTTGAGCCATTATTTGTTCTTGTACGGCATTGATTTTTACAATTAATTTGCTTTGAGAATTATCTCCACAGGAAGCAAACAATGCACATACAAAGAGCCATAAGAATTGAAATAACTGAGTACGTTGTTTTCTTGAAAATAGTGTGTATTTCATAGTAGTTTTTAAGTTTAGTAATTATTTGAAATTGGGTTGGGTATAGCCTAAGGTCATTTTACTTACAAGCACAAATACACTCTCCTCCATAAGAGAAGGTGAAGGCTGAGTTCTAAAAATGAGCTTAACTAAATGGTATTAGAGTGACAAATTGATCCGCCACATCACTCATACCTCAAGGTCTCCGCAGGATTGGTGTTGGCAATCTTCACAATGATCACACTCACACTCATGATGGCAATCACCACCAGCGTAATCGCTGAGATCAGGAATGGGAGGGCACCAATGCTCGTCTGATATGAAAACTCCTGTACCCACACCTGCATGATCCAGTAGCCCACCGGTAGTCCGAATACCAGGGCAATACCAATCAGTTTCAGGAACTGAAACAGCACCATGCTAAAGATGTCCCACGAGCGGGCACCCATGATCTTACGAATGCCTATGTCTTTGATGCTTTGGTTGAGCAAAGCAATGGCTAGTCCAATCAAGCCAATACAAGCGAGCATCAAGGCAATGGACGTGAAGATGGTAAAGATGTTAAGTGTGCGTACTTCATCGTTGTAGAGCTCTTCTAGCTGCGCATCCAGAAACTCATAGGCAAAAGGTGCTGCAGCTATTCGGTCTGAATAGGCGATATTGATTTCACTGAGTGTTTTCTGGAACTGCTTGCCTTCTAGTTTTACCACCAGATGGTTGGCATCATAAGGATCCAGGTACATGATCAGCGGCTGAATCTGCGTGTGCAGAGATTGATAGTGGAAATCTTCCGTTACACCAATCACTGTTCCTTGACCGGTACGGCCACCTTGTTCCCAGGTGATGTTGGTGCCAATCGGATCTTCCAGGTTCAGTAGTTCAGCGGCCTTTTTATTGATGATGAAGCGATTGTCTAGTGTGTCACTGTCCTGAGACTTATCAAACGAACGGCCTTCATTCATGGATAGGCCAAGCACTTCCAATCCGCCATAGTCTACTCCTAATTGAGAGGCGTCGATGCGTTCATCAGGCTTTTGCGTTTGGAAAATGGTTAGTTGGTTGAACTGACCACCAGGGAGGTTGGAAATAGCAGATGCTTCCTGCACACCCGGTATTTTTCTAAACTCCGTTTGTAGTGTGCGCATTTGTTTCACATCAATTCCTCCGAATTCCACACTTGGGAAGAGACGTATCGAAATCAATGCCTCCTGATCAAAGCCCAGTTCTTTGTTTTTCATGAAGTTGAGCTGCTTCATAATGATTAGCGATGCAATAATCAGGATCGCAGATACGAAGAATTGGAACACGACCAATCCATTGCGCAAGCGTCTGCCATGGAACGAGGAGGTCAATTTACCTTTCAGTACTTCTACCGGTTTGAATTGATCCATCACCATGGCCGGATAGAGTCCGGATAGCACAGAGATTATCAACCCCGCCAAGCCGATACTGATTAGAAACTCAGGCTGGAACATGTCTGCGGCACTAAACTTCATTTGAGCCAGGTCATTGAAGAAGGGCAGGAGCAGTAGCGATAGCCCAAACGCCATGATCGCAGCTAGTCCACAGAAAACCAGCGATTCCAGGTAAAATTGACCAGTTAAGCCAGCTGAGAGTGCACCCAATGTCTTGCGAACGCCTACTTCACGTGCTCGTTCGATGGATTTGGCTGTGGTGAGATTAATGTAGTTGATACACACAATCACCAGGATAAATGCCAGAGCACCAGATAGGATGTAGATATACAAGATGTTGGCATTGCCTTCCAGTTCCCAACGCAAATGAGACGTCAGGTGAATGTCTTTGATCGGTTGCAGTGTAAACTTCGCTTCTCTGTTGAGCAGCCATTCCTTTTGGGATTCATTCCATGGTAGGTATCCAACCACCCATTCTGGGATTTTGGCTTCCAATGCTTTCGCATCCACGCCTTCTCTGGTTCGGATGTAGTTGAAGTGGCCAAAATCTTTCCATGTCAACCATGGATTGTCAGGATTGATAGCTTTGACCGTGACATAAGAGATCAACCCGGTAAAGTGAAAGTGCGAACGTGCGGGTAGATCTTCCACCACAGCAGCTACCGCAATGGACCAATCGTCCATATTGAGTTCCTTGCCAATAGGGTTGGTGTTGCCAAAGAATTTCTTGGCAGTTGATTCTGAGATAACGAGGTTAAAAGGTTTCTTCAATGCATCTTCATCTCCAAGAATGACTTTCAGTTGGAATACATCCAGAAACGTGGAGTCCACATAAAAGAAGTCTCGCTCCACAAAGTGAATGTTCTCCTCCAGATTCTCCACACGAACAGCCTGACGCGTAAGTCCCGGTCCATACATAGGAGAGATGGAAGTGGCTGCTACCACTTCCGGAAAGTCGGCCATCATGGCTGGCGCCATCGGATGCGGTGTTCGGGTTTGTGGGTTTTCGTTGATCCAGGCGACCCGATAGATTTCCTCATAATTCGGAATTTCCTGGTCGTAGGAGGTATGCTCCTGAATGAATAAATAGATCAGAATGCTACAGGTGAACCCAACGGTTAACCCAAAGATATTGATGAGGGAAAAGAGCTTGTTTCTGCCGGTTCGGCGAAGGAATACTTTAAAGAAATTGGTGAACATGATGTTTTGAGNTTTTGATGTAAAACCATGTCTCAAATCACGTGTATTCGTATTTAAATCAGTGTTTTTCCGATCGGGCAGACGTTCGTCCCGATAAGTCAGTACGTCCTTTGACGCTCTAAATTCGCTTGGAGTGAGCTCCGTTTGCTTCTTGAAGGCGGTATTGAATGCCGATTTGGAGTTGTACCCAACCATCGTTGCGATGGACTCGATTTTGGTGTTCTCATGCTCTTTGGATTTGAGCAGTTTCTTGGCTTCTCGAATGCGGTATTGAGTAATCAGATCCTGGAAGCTCTGCTTGCGCGACTCGTTCAATACCTGGGAAAGGTGGTGGGTGGTTGTTTGTAGAGAATCCGCCAGTGAGGACAAAGAGACTTCACTGTTGAGGTAAAACTGCTCTTCGTGAATTAACTGATCCAGCTTAGACAGGATGTGTGCTTTCTGATTGGCCGTAAGTGTAGACTTCTGGTACTTGGTGCCTAGTGGCAATGGAGAAAGGAACTCCGATTCTTTGGCCAACTGAAAGAGAACCAGGAATAATTGGAACAACACCGTCAATGGAATGATCCAATTCGGTACTACTTCCCAAATCGATAAGGTGATCAATACCCCAAAGAGGAGGTGAAATAAAGTGAAGTTACGTATCCAACGCAATCTGGAACCAGGATTGATGAACCACTGAATGCCGCGGGACTGACCTTCTTTCTTAAAAACGCGTTGAGTTGCGATAAGCGCGATGATCCAGAAAGCGGGAAGTCCATAGGTAAGGATCATTAAAATATGGTCTAGAAATAGAGAAAGTGGAATCGTTAAAAGTAGAATCAGAAAAGGATACCAACTCACCCGGGTCTTCTGTGTAAAGAAGGTGGCTACATATCGCCAAAGGGCAATAAATATCAGTATCGTTGCATTGATTTGGATGGCCGGACTCTGAGGAACAGGAAGAACTGTTCCAACCAGTAGGATGATAGACCCTGCAACGACCAAACTTAGCGAATTACTCGCCGGATACTTATTGAGTAGAAGTAGAACCAACAGAAAGGCACCCTGAAGCACACAGCTCAGTGCAAGTATTTCGGGCCACGGTAAATTGATCCATTGATTCATGGCTTGAAATTACAGGATTCCCTTGAAATAGATTGGGTTTGAGCTTAACGAAACTCTTTCATCATGCGGTTGGCAAAGACAAAATCATCCAGTTCTTTCACACCGGAGTGGGTAATGTCTTTGTTGGAGCCTTCCCAAAGTTTCAATCCTTTGTACAGGAAGATTACTTTTTGACCGATCTCGATTACTGAGTTCATGTCGTGTGTTACTACTACCGTTGTAATGCCATATTCATCCGTGATTTCTTTGATCAACTCATCGATCACCATACTGGTTTGTGGATCCAAACCGGAGTTAGGTTCATCACAGAAGAGGTAATTCGGTTTGTTAACAATCGCACGAGCAATTCCCACGCGCTTTTTCATACCACCTGAAATCTCAGCGGGCATCTTGTCATTGACATTGGCCATCCCCACACGATCCAAACAGAAATTGACCCGATCGATTTTCTCCTCTTTGGTCATGTCCGTCAACACATCCAGTGGGAACATGATGTTTTGCTCTACGGTCTTGCTATCAAATAGGGCTGAACCTTGAAACAGCATGCCAATCTCCCGACGAATTTCACTTTGATCCTTTTTGTCTCCTGAAGTGAAGTCACGATTATCATACAAGATACTTCCAGAGTCTGGTTGGATCAATCCCACAATGTTTTTGAGCAACACGGATTTACCAGTACCACTTGATCCGATGATCAAATTGCATTTTCCATCCTCAAAAGTTGCACTAACACCTTTCAGTACCTCTTTGTCATTGAACGACTTCTTTATGTCTTGAATTTCGATCATCCGAGTAACAATTGTGCTAGTAAGTAATCAGCTAAAAGTATGGCAATACAGCTATTGGTCACAGCAGCGGTAGAAGATCTACCAACCTCCAAAGCACCACCTGTAGTGAAATAGCCTTTGTATGCAGAAATGGATGCTACTAACAAGGCAAAAACAAACGCCTTAATTAGTGCAAAGGTGATATTGAACTCAATGAATTCGTATCTGATACCATAGATGTAATCNTGTCCGGAAATGATTCCTGTTCCGATACTGGTTAGGTAACCGCCATANATACATAAGAANCCTGACAACACTACCAGCATTGGGTACATCAAAACAGAAGCGATGATCTTCGGAAGTACTAAATAGGAAGTAGAGTTAATTCCCATTACTTCCAGTGCATCNATTTGTTCCGTGATACGCATGGTTCCCAATTCACCGGCAATGTTNGANCCCACTTTTCCNGCATATACNATNGCAATNATNGTAGGAGAGAGCTCCAGNACGGTCATGTCNCGNACNACNANNGAGATCACATAGTCAGGNATGAANGGGCTGACGAGGTTNTANGCNGTCTGCACNGTAACTACCGCTCCCATAAAGACCGACACNATGGTGACGATGAAAAGTGAGTTGTATCCCACCTTTATACATTCATCAATTACCAGTGATACGTAAGTCTTGAAGCTTTCTCTTCGGACAAATAGCTGTCCGGCAAAAATCAAAAATTTTCCGAGTGACTTCATTCAGTTTTCCCTTGCTTCAGATGTGTTAGCTTTGCCGAAATTAATAAGAACATATCAATTCAGCGTGTTCACAGAGATTAAAGAATTAAAACGAAGAATTGTTTGAAGTATTTCTAACAATATTTTCAAACAGTAGATATTAAGGTATGGCAGAGAATAAAGACAAATTGGTAGTTGTTACGGGTGGAACTAAAGGAATTGGCCGAGCAATAGTAGAAAAGTTTTCTTCCAAAGGATATACCGTGGCCACATGTTCCCGTAGCGAGGATGACCTGGATGAGTTAAAAAAAACTGTTGAAGAGCAGTATGGAAACAAGGTCATGATCAGTGTTGCTGATCTGTCCAATAAGGATGGAGTCAAGAGCTTTATTGAATTTATCCGGTTGACAGGAAAGCCAGTTGAAGTATTGGTGAATAACACGGGTAAGTTTATTCCTGGTACCATTCATGAGGAAGATGAAGGTTCGTTGGAGGCCATGATCGAAACGAATCTCTACAGTGCTTACCATCTAAGCAGAGGAATTATTCCTGACATGAAAAAACGCAGATCAGGTCACATTTTTAATATGTGCTCGATTGCTAGTATTACGGCTTATGCCAATGGGGGTTCTTATTCCATCAGCAAGTTTGCCATGTACGGCATGAGCAAGGGGTTGAGAGAAGAGATGAAGGAATTTGGTGTAAGGGTGACTTCTGTTATGCCTGGAGCGACGTTGACAGCCAGTTGGGAAGGAGTTGATATTCCGGAAGAACGTTTCATGAATTCAGAAGATGTAGCTGAAATGGTTTATGCCACCTATCAGTTGAGTGATCGCACTGTGGTTGAGGATTTGGTCATCAGACCTCAATTAGGAGATCTTTAAACGAAATACCTGAGTTGTTTACTGTCTCAGGGCAACTTTTATACTTAATTTGTGTTAAGGTAGATAAATCCAAAATAGACCTATGAACCCAGAGGCGAACCTCGAGCAAAAGGAAGTTGATTTTTGTGCTAGTCTAACGAGCTATCAGCGTCGTAAGACTTTAGAAGTGAAGATTGGTAAAACCCCTTTGGGTGGCGATAACCCTATTCGTGTGCAGTCCATGACGACTGTAGATACCATGGATACGGAAGGGTCTATTGCACAAACTTTGAGAATGGTGGAGAGTGGGTGCGAATACGTTCGTATTACAGCACCTAGTATCAAAGAAGCTCAAAACCTGGAACCAATTCGCGAAGGTTTAAGAGCACAAGGCTGTGAAGTGCCTTTAGTTGCAGACATTCACTTTACACCGAATGCGGCGGAACTTGCAGCGAAGATCGTTGAGAAGGTTCGTGTCAATCCAGGTAACTACGCTGACAAGAAGAAATTTGAAGAAATAGAGTATACAGACGAGTCGTATCAGGCAGAACTCGATCGGATTCGTGAGAAATTCACTCCTTTGGTGGAAATCTGCAAGGAGCACGGTACTGCGATGCGAATCGGGACCAACCATGGTTCTCTGTCGGATCGTATCATGAGCCGATACGGAGATACGCCACTTGGTATGGTGGAATCTGCTTTGGAGTTTATCCGCATATGTGAAGACCTGGAGTATTACGATATCGTGGTTTCCATGAAGTCTTCCAACCCTCAGGTGATGGTACAAGCTTACCGTTTGTTGGTGAAGATGCTGGATGAAGAAGGGTTGAAGCCTTATCCATTACACCTTGGAGTAACTGAAGCTGGAGAAGCAGAAGATGGTCGTATCAAGAGTGCCGTTGGGATTGGTACCTTGCTTGAAGATGGGTTAGGAGATACTGTAAGAGTATCATTGACTGAAGAACCAGAGGTGGAGGCACCTGTTGCCAAAATCATGGTAGATCGTCTCAGCACTCGTAGTGGTCATGCAGCCATTCCAGAGGAGGATTTTAGCTTGTACAATCCGTACGAATATCAGAAAAGAGCGGCCACTGAAGTTTTAAACTTTGGTGGAGACAATGTACCTCGAGTCATTGCAGATTTCTCGCATTTGGAGGAGGTCTCCGTTAAGGACTTGAAGTCAATTGGCCATTTCTATTTACCAGAATTGGACAAGTGGACCATGAATGATTTGGGTTGTGACTATGTCTATTCAGGCAGCAAGCCTATCAACTTCATGTTGCCAAACGGACTGAAAGAAATCCTAGATTATGATACCTGGATAGGTGTTAAAAATGATGATAATAAATATCCATTACTAACTGTTAATCAGTTAGATAAGGCACTTCATTCAAAACTAAACTTCGTTTTAGTTGATACTTCTGAATTAACTCCGGAAGTAATTCAACAAATTAAGGGAAATGATACCCTTGTGTTGTTGTTAAAGACAACCAATCAGCATGCATTGGCAGACTTAAGGAGAGCGTTTGTTCATCTGATGAATCATCAGATGAACAATCCAGTAGTGATCCAGCGTACGTATGAAGATCTGGGCGATGATGCGATCATGATGTTTCCTGCCACAGATATGGGTGGATTGTTGATTGATGGTTTTGGTGATGGGGTGATGCTGGGAATGGATAACATCGGTACGGAAAAAGAAACCTATCTGGACAAAGCAAAAGCGTACAACAATATCCTGTTTGGAGTATTGCAAGCTGCACGAACCAGAATCACCAAAACAGAATACATCTCTTGTCCGTCATGTGGTCGTACCTTGTTTGACTTGCAAGAGACCACTGCGATGATTCGTAAACGTACGGATCATTTGAAAGGTGTGAAGATCGGAATCATGGGTTGTATCGTTAATGGGCCAGGAGAGATGGCTGATGCAGACTATGGGTATGTTGGTTCTGGTAAAGGGAAGATCACCTTGTACAAGGGACAAGAAGTAATGAAAAGAGGAGTGCCATCGGAGAGAGCTCTCGATGAACTGATTGAGTTGATCAAAGAAGATGGCAAGTGGTTGGAACCACAAAAAGTGATGGTGGAATAATGACTAAAGATATGTCTGAGGAGCAAAATAAAGAAGAAAAGAAAGAGGTAGGGTACTACTTTGACTTCAAAGAAGTGATGACTTATTTTTTTCGAAAGAAAGACACCAATAGACCTAGCAACATCAACATCAAGATGATGCACGGGATCAATAAAATATCCATGCTCATTTTTTTAATATGTGTAATTGTAATCATTGCACGATTCATCATGAGATCATAGCCAGAGATGAATGCTGAGAGCTATCGAGAGTACTGCTTAGCGAAACCGGGTGTCACCGAAGGCTTTCCTTTTGATGCGGAGACATTGGTCTTCAAAGTGATGGGCAAAATGTTTGCGCTCGCTGACATTGATGAATTTGTCAGTATGAACCTGAAATGTGATCCAGAAATTGCTGTGGAATTGCGCGAACGTTATGAGGACACCGTTTTGCCAGGTTATCACATGAGCAAAAAACACTGGAATACGGTGATGATGGATGGTGCTTTGAATGACGAGGAGTTAAAGCACTGGATAGATCATTCATATGATTTGGTAGTCAGTGGATTGCCTAAAAAGCTTAAGGAGGAATTAAACAATTTATGAAGGTATTTTATCTGCTAATATCCATTGGACTTTTTTCATGTTGGGGTGACGATGAAACAATTCCCAATGCGGATCAACATCAAAAAGACATAATTGAAAATTCAGAAATGGATACATTAACATATTTAGCCCTTGGGGACTCATACACCATTGGCGAAAGTGTGCCACAAAGTGATAGATGGCCAGTACAACTCGTTGCCAAATTGAATGAGTTGGGAGATACCATTGCTCAGCCACAAATTATTGCTAAAACCGGTTGGACGACCAATGAATTGATGGATGCGATTGATCGAGCTGAGGTTGCAGATGCTTATGATCTGGTTTCTTTGTTAATTGGTGTGAACAACCAGTATAGAGGATATCCTATATCTCAGCAAGAGAGAGAATTCGAAGAATTGCTTCAGAAAGCCATA
Source organism: Rickettsiales bacterium (assembly GCA_002729235.1). GTDB lineage: Bacteria > Bacteroidota > Bacteroidia > Cytophagales > Cyclobacteriaceae > Marinoscillum. The sequence continues at coordinate 33,717 of PBTY01000034.1, forward strand.
GCTTTTGCAGGAAGTGATACTTCTCGGGTTTTTGTGGTCAGTATACCCGATTGGGGAGTAACACCTTTTGGAGAAAGTAGAGATCGAGAACAGATCGCAAGGGAGATCGATCAATACAATGATCTCAATCAATTGATTTGCAAGAAATACGGAGTGAAGTACTTCGATATCACACCAATTTCTCGTGAAGCAGCCGATGATCCTACTTTAATTGCGGGTGATGGCCTACATCCTTCAGGAAAAATGTATGAAAGATGGGTGGAACTAATCTATCCGTGGGTACATGAAATCTTAGCTGAGTGATATATCATTCTGTTCTTTCTTGACGTTATTCTTTCACTATTGTAGAAATAGTCCTATTTTTAGGGCTGTCAAACAGGCTGTTATCACCTTCGTATGAGGCAACTTCTTTTATTCATTGCCATAGTGTTGTGCTTTTCTGCATGCCGAGATAAGGTGATATGTCCTGCCTTTCAGAGTACCTATATCCTTGATGATTCCGTTAGATCCATCTATTATTCCTACTTGTGGAAGCTTAATGAGGAAGAACGCTTAACGTATTTGGCTCAAAATCAACCTCAGGTTGATACGAGTAGTATGGCTAATGATACCACGGCTATCGGGGGTCCGGTTTTGGCTTCTGCATCTGGTCAGGTTGATTACTGGGCGTATGTTGCCCAATACAAAGTTCCAGAACGAGATGTCAACAAGAATAAATATGGTATCGTTAAATACGAGCCGTACTGGTTGAAAAATTATCGTCAGCGGACTGCCCCGATGGAGAATGTGCTAACACCTCCAGAACCACCAATATTGCCTGCTGATACCGTAAAAGATTTTGGAGAGTTTGTTGCTTCGGATTTCAATGATTCCCTGGCTACAGATTCCATGTCTTTGGCTGTTCAGTTGGATGTACAGCCAGATAGCACAAGCCTCGCCGAGGAGGACACTTTCAGTATTCCATCATTCCCTCCAATAGCCAAAATGGCTGAGAAGAAAGAAAAGCCTGAAACCAGATTCCTGTATCGATATGATCCTAAGGATGAAATGCTCAACGTTGAGCAACAATATTACAATAAGTACTTTGGTGATCAGCTTTATGTGAAGTTGGTTAAGAATCCGGCACCACTTGATACGGCTAGTGAAGCATCTGGTGGTGGATTTTTCAAGAATCTGTTCAGGAAGAAACCAAAAGTTGAGGCTGATAGCCTATCCACAGAGCAACCACTTATCGAAGAGCCTCTAATCGAAGAAAATCCTGAGAAAGAAGAAGAGGAAGAGGATGGTTTCTAAATGAAATGTTCCTGGCTCGTTTTTTTCTTTACAACCTTAGACTGATTAATTCCGAGGATAACGAGTACTCCTGTCAATAGGAGAATAACGGAAGAGACGATAATTTTTTTCATTTTTCGGCGATTTTATACAAATGTATCTCCTTGATAGTCAGTAGTCAATACCACAAAGTAGGGATTTTACATTCGGATATCCTCTTCAAAATCAACCGGTACTTTCTTGACATACCCATAAAGAGCCACTTTGATGTAGCCCTGGTAATGAACTCGAACAGGCTTACCTCCAAGAACACTGATGATCCCATTCAGTAAACCCAGATCTCGAATGTTAAAAGAAGCATTAAGAGGGACAGAGAAGTAATCGTTTGCTGGTATTTTGAATTTCATATCCTGATCAATCACTCCCACAATACGATCGTCTACTTTGATGTCCACAACCACTTCTTTCAACTTAATACTTTGGTTATTCGGGTTGTAAAACTTGGCATTTGCTGACAAGACGGCTTCTTTACCAGTCACTTTACTCACGGTAATATTTTCCATTGCAATGAACTCAGGCTCCTGATCTGGACGTCCACACTGAGATAAGAGCAACGCGAATAGTGAAACGATGAATAAGTTCTTCATGAAAGCTAAATTATAAGTAACTAACGGAACATCTAGCATCTATTGTGCCAATCCTACATGAGTCGCAATGCTTCTCTTTTACTTAAAGGATGAAGTTGTTGCTGATCGGTGAATTCCATAACCCATTTTGGATTGGTTTTGCTGTATTCCCTAAGTGCCCAACCAATGGCTTTATTGAGGAAAAACTCTTTGGTATGGTTTAACTGCAGAATGCACCGGGAGAGAAGGGCCGTATTCGTGTCTTTCTTGTATTTCAACTGAAAAATGAGCGTGCATCGTTGTAGCCAGAGGTTTTGAGATTGAATCCATTCTTCCATTTTTGTTTCAATCAACTCTGGAAATTGTTTGAAATAAGGTCCCATGAGATTCACGGCAATATAATCAACAGTATCCCACCAGGACTTATGGACGACCATATGTTCAAAAAGACTGAGATCACTTTTTACCCATTGGCGCTTGTACTTGTCACAAAGGTCTAGCCCAAAATGTTGGAACTCTCTTTGATCTAAAGTCCACAATTCTCTAACAATTTTATCCAGTTCTTCCTTGAAAGGTCTGGCTTCTTTAGTTAATAAGTATTTGGTAATCGATCTTCTGACAGGTGCTTTAATGCCGTAATGCTCGAATAGATCCTTTAGATAGGCTTGTTGTTGCTGGGCAATGCTGGCATTAGCATATTCCTGCAGGGTTTGTTGCAATTCCTCAACGTATGGGCTCAACACATGATTTGTTCAAAGAAACCACCGATTTTCTTCTCTCTGTTCACGAAATGAATCTCGAGAACCCAATGTCTTTTGTTTCCATTGACATCTTTGCCCATCATGTCATTATGATTTTCCGGATGCACATAGAGCTGATACTTATCTGGTTCTATGCGTTCGTGCGGAAACTTTCCAATCAAATGACCACCAATTTCACCACCAAACTCCCAACCTAATCTCTTGGCAAGTATTTGCAAGTATTTGTAGAATTCAGCGCCAGTAATGTATGTGTGTTGTAGGTACCACTCCTGAGCTTCATACCAGGCATCCTCAATGTCTCTTTTTAAGGTATGTTTTTGTTCATCACTACCTAAGACATAAGTTCTTCCGAAATCAGCTTCGTACTCTTCGAATATTGGACCAAAGTCAACAAATACTATGTCATCTTCCTGAATAGTGAGGTTAGGAGGGTTTTCGTCGTAAGGATGAAGGGTATTTTCTCCTGCACGTACAATGCGCTTGTGCCAGTATTTTTCAATACCAAACATTTTGTTAGCCAGTTCAAAAATCTCCTGATTGACTTCTTTCTCAGTTTTTCCTGGAGCTATGAGACCCTGACTTTCTACGGCAAAAAAAAGTTGCTCAGCTTTTTGTTCAGCCTCGTCTAACTTTGCCTTTACTTCTGACATACTCTCTTCATTCTTCAATTGGTGACATGAAGATAAGTCATAAAATGATTACTGTAAGTCATTTCTAGATTAACTAGCACTAATAAGGGATTAAGCTCTAAATCAATTCGCCGAACGGTCAAAGAGGTGTTTTGCATAATTTATATCTACCTCATCCAGATAAGGACCAATATCATTGAGCCGTTCTACGAAATCTTGATAATCTCGATTTTCAACCTTAGGAGACCATAGGATTTCAGATAGAGCGATAGCACGAGGATAGACCATGTATTCCGCATGATCACCACTCAAGATGTACTCAGTCCAGACATTACATTGAGCACCTAATATGTGTTTAGCTTGCTCTTCACTCAATTCTGCAGGGATTGGTTCGTAGCTATATACTTTTTCTAAAGTGGTCATTTGACCTGGGAATGCCAAGGGTTCGCCTTCTGGTCCAGCCTGGTAATAATCGAAATAACACCAACCTGTAGGAGTCATGATCACATCATGGTCTAGCTTAGCGGCTTCTATACCACCAGCTTCTCCACGCCAGCTCATTACCACAGCATTTTGAGCTAGTCCTCCTTCCAATATTTCATCCCATCCTATAATGGTCTTTCCCTTAGAATTAAGATATTTCTCCATTCTCTGTACAAAATAGGATTGTAGCTCATGTTCATCAGCCAGGTTTTCGTCTTTAATTCTCTTTTGGCAATGTGGGCATGCTTTCCATCGATCCTTCGGCGCTTCATCACCACCAACGTGCACGTATTTTCCAGGGAATAGAGGGATAATTTCATCAAAAACGTCTTGTAAAAACTCGAAGGTCGTCTCTTTACCAGCACAATAGATGTCAGGAAAGACACCCCAGGTTGTAGCGGTAGCGTAAGGTCCTCCGGTGCATCCTAAATGCGGATATGCTGTGAGGGCTGCAAGAGAATGACCTGGAAGTTCGATCTCAGGAATGATAGTTACTTGTCTGGCCGCTGCATAGGCAACAATCTCTTTAACTTCTTCTTGTTTGTAATATCCGCCATATCTTTTTCCATCAAATTTCTCTCCTTCACGATCGTGAGAAGAAGCATGACCTACTACAGTTTCGTCTCGATATGCCCCTTTCACCATCAATTCAGGGTATTTCTTGATTTCAATACGCCAGCCTTGATCTTCTGTAAGGTGCCAATGGAATGTATTGAATTTGAACCGAGACATCAGGTCGATGTATTTCTTGATGAACTCAACCGTAAACAAATGTCTACATACATCCAGGTGCATTCCCCTGTATTGGAATCTTGGTGCATCCTCGATAGATAGCTGGGGTAATGCCTCATGATTATTGGATATGATTTGAATGAGTGATTGAATGCCATAGAAAAGACCAGATGTTCCTTCAGAATTTATAGATACTCCTTCGTCAGAAATGTTAAGCTTGTATGCTTCCGAATCAGTGTTACTGTCCAGATTCAGCTGAATAGACCCATCTTCATCTACAATTTTATTTGAAATTTGAATACCTGTGAGATAAGTTGACAGCAATTCTGCAATGCCATTAGATTCACTACTGTTGGCAGATATGGTCACCGTTTCGCTAAACTCGAAAGTACCTGGAAGCATTTTAACTGACTGTGGTTTTGGTAGAATGGTAGGGACAGGCTGAATCTCTACATTTTTTGGGGCAGAACATGCAATTAACGCTGCTGCAAGTATCAGAATTGATAGGTTTTTCATCACTTTTAGTTTAGGTCTGAGCACTAAAACTAGGTAATCACTCCTGAAAATCATTCAAGATTTTGAAGTAATTGTCTACTGTACAATTATCGTTAAATAGGATGGTTTGCGGTTTGTAGAAACATTCATGCGGCTTAGCTATTCTCCGATGGCGTACAGCGATAGAATGGAGCTATTCACATTTTCAAATGATTTTTACTAAAGATTGTTGTAGAAGATTATCTCCATCCTCCGCCAAGGCTCCTGTAAAGTTCCACATCAGCAGCAAGCAATCTCATTTTGGCACTCACCAAATTCAATTCACTATCTAAAGCTTCGCGCTGAGCAGTGATTACCTCTAAATAGTTAGCAAGGCCACTACGGAAAAGCATATTGGCATCTTTAAGTGCTCTTTGTGCGGCATCAACACGCTCCTGTGCCAGTGCATGTTCCTCTTTCAATTTATCAATTGCAAGAAGGGCGTTCGAAACCTCATTCGTGGCTTGTATGAATTTGTCTTTGAATTTGAGTTCAGCAATTTCCTTTTCTTTCAATGCGATCTCATAATTCGTTTTGAGTTTACGCTTTTGGAAAATGGGTTGATAAACCAGGCCACTGAGCAATAAAAGTCCAGAACCAGCAGGATTCAATAATTTATCTAATTGGAAGCTGTTCAAACCAAGACTTGCTCCTAAATTGATGGTAGGATAACGCATGGCATTAGCGATTCCGGCACGCTCATAACTCTCCTGTAGTGTATACTCAGCTGCCGCTACATCTGGTCTATTTGCTAAAAGAGCGAGTGGCATACCTACAACATGTTCTTCATCTACCATAGGTAGTTCAAGATCACTTGGGCTTATTGATTGCGCATGTCTGCCTAATAACCTGTTTAATCGGTTTTCCTGGCGGATATATTCTCGCTCTAATTGAGGAATTAGGGTTTGCGCTCTTAGTTTCTGTGAGAGTGTTTGCTTTACTGCTAAAGAGGTTACTTCACCAGCTTCAAACTGTAATTGTACAATACGTAAGGTGTTGTCATTTAAAACCAGATTGTCGTTGTAGACATCAATTTGTGCCTTTAACAATGCCAGGTAAAAGTAGGTAGAAGCAATCTCAGAAATTAGTGAGGTTTTTACTGCCTTCTGAAATTCCTGAGTTTTCATGTATTGTAATTGAGCAGCCCTTTTTTGAGCACTCAATTTCCCCCAAATGTCTAATTCCCAACTCAGGTCTAAACTCGATTCAAATTCCAAACGCTCAGTGTAAAAGGAAGTTGGTACATTGCCGTCACCATGATTTCTTCGTGCTCTATTGGATCCCCAGTTATTGTAGTTTTTTGAATAATAGTCTCTTCGATATTTGAAAGGGGAGAAGCCTACCGACGGAAAGTAGTTGGCTTTGGATTGTTTCAATCGTGCTAAGCCAATGTCTACATATAAGTCAGCAATTTGAAGGTCAATATTATTTTGTAGTGCAGTATCAATCAATGAAATCAAGATGGAATCTCCAAAAAATGAGTCCCATGGCATCTCGGCCATAGTTGTGGTGTCATTGAGATACGCCTTTTCATAACCATAATAATTGTTTGGCGCATCTAAATCGAGTTCCTGGTAGGGTTTGGTCATTTTACAACCAAATAATACGACCAATATGATGATTAATAAGTTTCCTATCTGCTTCATTCCCTTAATCTTCATCTCCGTAATTCAAATTAAACTTTTCATCCAGAGTCTGGAAAATATATGCCAGCACCGGAATGATCAATACCCCAAGGATGATTCCAGACATCATTCCACCAGCCGTTCCAATACTTACCGATTTGTTACCCTGAGCTGACGCTCCATGTGCAAACATCAGAGGAATCAATCCTACGGTAAAGGCCAGGGAAGTCATCACAATGGACCTCAAACGCAATGCACTTGCTTCCAGTACAGCATCAAGGACTGGTCGTCCTGCTTTCCGTTTTTGACTGGCGAATTCCACAATAAGAATGGCGTTTTTGGCGAGAAGTCCAATCAACATAATGATACCTACTTGTACATAGGTATTGTTGTCAATGCCCGCTGCTGTGATGGCGAGAAATACTCCAATAATACCAGTAGGAATAGACAATATCACGGCCCATGGTAACCAAAAACTCTCATATTGTGCTGACAGGATGAAGTAAACCAGTACTATGCTCATAATGAAGATAATGGTACTATCTCCTCCAGAATTCTTTTCTTCCAAACTCATGCTGGTCCATTCGTAGCTAAGGCTAGCAGGAAGTTTCGTTGATGCTTCTGTTTCGATCGCAGCCATTACATCTCCTGTACTATATCCTTTGGCTGGTGTTACATTGATTTTGGCTGCGTTGTACAGATTGTATCTGTTTACGGTCTCAGGTCCAAAATCTTGCTCCAATTTGACCAATGAATTGATTGGGACCATTTCACCTTTGTCATTTCTGACGAATATGTTGTTGAAGTCAGATGGATTTTCTCTAAACTGAATGTCTGCCTGCATGTAAACCCCATACTGTCGACTAAATCGGTTGAAATCACCAGCTTGAGTACGACCAAAATATGATTTGATGGTAAACATCATGTCTTTTACACTCACACCTAATCCCTTGGCTTTTTCATAGTCAATGATCAGTTTGGTTTGAGGGAAATTAGGGTTGAAGGAGGTGAAGGCATTTTCAATCTCAGGCATTCGATTGAGTTGTGCAATAAATTCATTGGCTAGCTGGCCAAATTCACCCAAATCCCCATCGGCTCTGTCTTGAAGCATCAATTGCACTCCATCAAAGTTTCCAAATCCTTGCACCGTAGGTCGTGGATAGATATTGATGCTGGCACCATCGATTAGCTGCATTTTTTCTGATAGCAGTTTTACCACCTCATTCATTTCTTGAACTTCGCCACGCTTCTTGCCGTCTTTGAGTTTAATATAGGCCATTCCCGAGGAAGGGCTGTTGGCATTGTCCACCACATTGAAACCAGATACGGTATTAACCATGTCCACTGCTGGTTGTCGTTGGAGAAGTGAATCTGCTTTTCGAAGTGCCTGATTTGTTCGGTGCAACGAAGATCCTTCCGGCATTCGTAATGACATGATTAAGAAGTTGTCGTCTTCTGTAGGAATAAATCCTTGTGGGGTTCCTTTGAGCAATAGAAAGGTTGCTACAAAGATGATTGCCAGGGCAATCAAAGAAATCCATAGCTTCTTGATAGACCATCTTATTAACTCAATGTACTTGTCTGTCAATCGTTCGAAATAGCCATCAAACTTCTCTAGCCACGCTTTCCATTTTTGATTGGCTTTGTAAACAATCTCTACTTCTCCAATCATTTGACTAAGTGTTTGCTTGCTTTTCTGTTCACGTTTTTTGAACATCAAACGGGTAAGAACCGGTCCAAGAGTTAATGCATTGACAGCTGAGATAATTACCGCAAAAATGATTGTATAGGCAAACTCTTTGTAGAAAATCCCTACAGGCCCCTCCAGGAAACCAATTGGTAAGAATACCGCTGCAATAACCACAGTGATAGATATAATAGCGCTGGTTATTTCACTCATTGCAGCGTTTACGGCCTCTTTTGGACTCAGTCCATGAGTCATCTTTTCATGAATGGCTTCCATCACCACTATGGCATTGTCCACCACAATACCTATGGATAGAACGAGTGAGAACATACTCAATACGTTCATGGAAACACCAACCAGGTTCAGGAAGAAGAATGTTCCTACCAAAGAGATTGGGATAGAAATTGCTGTAATGAACGTTATTTTGAAATTTTGAAGGAAGATGATCACCACCAGGAATACTAAAAGGAATGCTTCAATTAGGGTTTGAACCACCTGATGCATGGATTGGTCAATCTGATCCCGCACACTGTAGGTAATCTGATAGCCCATTCCTTCAGGAAAGAGTTTCGCTTGCTCTTCAAGGATTTCACGTACTTTCTTATCAATCTCCACGGCATTGGCACCACTCAGCTGAACAATGTCAATTGTCACAGCGGGTTTGCCATCCAGTCTGTTTTCACTAGTGTAGTTGGAGGCACCAAATTCGATTCTCGCAATATCTCTTAGATGGAGTAGGGAACCTTCATTGTCTGTTTTGATTACCAGTTTGCCATATTCCTCTTCTTCATCAAAACGACCTTCGTGCTTGATGACGATCTCAAATAGCTCGTCTGAGTTTTCACCAAATTTTCCAGGTGCAGCTTCGAAGTTCTGATCCAGTATTTGATTGTAAACATCACGTGGAGTGAGCTTGTATAAGGCTAATTTATTGGGATCCAGCCAGATACGCATAGCATAATCTCTTGCGCGTAGGATGGAGGCTTCTGCTAATCCTTCAATTCGTTTCAGCTCACGACGTATGTTGATTCTCGTGTAGGCATTTAGGAATGTCTCATCATAAACCCCTTTCTCACTGAAGATATTGATGGTCATGATACTCCCTTTCATTCGCTTCATTACCTGGATACCCGCAGCAGTTACTTCTGGAGGGATTCTTTCGGTGACACTTGAAATCCTGTTTTGTATTTCTACCGCTGCTTTGTCAGGATCGGTACCTGGTTTGAAGTAGACCGTGACTCGTCCACGTCCAGAGTTGGTAGCAGTGGAGTTGGCATAAGTCATATTTGCCGTACCATTAATAGCTTCCTCGATAGGTAGAAGTACTGATTTGGCCACGGTCTCGGCATTACCACCGGGATAGTAAACCTGCACACTCACACTGGGAGGAGCAATTTCAGGGAATCGTTCCACTGGAAGGGAGGTCATACTGGATACACCCGCCAACACTAAAAGGATGGAGATTACCAGAGCGAGAACCGGCCTTGAGATAATTTTTTCTAACATAGTGTCATCTGATTATTTGATCAGGATTTTGAGTCAATTAGGATTAATTGGTTGTCAGTAGAGATCCACTTTTGATAGGATTGATTTTAATACTATCTGTTAGTTTGTTTAGACCAGCTGTGACGATCCGATCATTCTCAGATAAGCTGTTATTCGCTATGATGTAATCTTTTCCAGAGATTCCTTCTATCTGTATTTCTTTACGTAGAGTGAGATTTCCACTATCTAGAATAAAGACAAATTTCTTATCCTGAATGGATATTGCGGCACTCTGAGGGATTAAAATCGCGTTAGGGTAGATCTGTTCCATAAGGATTTTTCCTGTGTTACCACTTCTTAGGAGAGTGTCAGGATTGTTGAATACTGCTCTTAATGTGATGGAACCTGTACTTCTATTGATTTGTCCTGAGTTTGCATCAATTCTACCGGTATGTTCGTATTCATGTCCATCTGCAAGGATCAGTTTTACATCAGGACTGATCTTCTTAGAGGTAGAATCATTTTTCATTCTCGAGTAGTACAGGTAGTCTGATTCACTCATCGAAAAATAGACGTAAATTTTACTCACATTGGAAAGTACTGTCAACGGATCAGAATCAGTCTTTTTAATGACATTCCCAACGGATTTGGTGAATCGACCAATGAACCCACTTACTGGAGCATTAATGGTAGTGAAGCTCAGTTTGATTTGCATGTTTGCTTCAATGGCCTGCGCTTTTTCTAGGGAAGCTTGTGCAATTTCATAATCAGCCTCTGCCGTTTTCATCTGTACTTCAGAGATTACCTCATTATCAATCAATGGTTGGAGTCTATCGAGTTCAGTCTTGGCCTTTCTCAATTTAGCGCGCTCGAGAGCCACGTTGGCTTGTGCATTTTTCAAATCCTCAATGTAGGGTTGTGCATTGATTTTGAATAGAGGTTGTCCCTTGTTGACAAAATCCCCTTCATCCACATAGATTTCTTCCAGGATTCCATCTACCTGTGGTCGAATTTCTACGTCTTCAATGCCTTCTACTGATCCCAGATATTGGAAGGTGTTCGCGGCTACTTGTCCTGAGAGAGTTTTTACAGGAAGAGGAATGCCATTGTCTTCTTTTACCTCAGGTTTACAACCTACGATGGTTAGTAATGAAGTAAGCAAAAGGAGCAACCCTGGCGTGAGTGAGTGTGTTCGCTGGTGGTACATTAGTGTTGTGAGATTTTAGGTAAACTATATTGAAGATAATAAATCGATACAATAGAATGCTGATTTATTACAATATTTTCATTATTTCGGCCGTTTGGTAAACGACGTTGTGGTCTGTGGTTTCTGTTTTTTATCATTTTGAATTGTTCATTCTCTATTTGACAAATATTTGATACCACTTCAATGCTGGATTTTCAGATAAAAGCTTAATTCTGAGTAATGAGAACATTTTTATTCTTAATCTTTGGTATCTGTTGCTTAATTATGCAATGATTTGACCAAAGAGAATTTTGGGGTTTAATTCTAATCACTATTTAATCTGAAAGAGATTTGCAGTGTACTCTAAAAGCTCAGTGTCTCCTTCTTTTCCATGACCAGGAACTACCGTTCTTAAGTTAGGGTATGCATTGAGAATGTTCTGAATGGTGTTGGACCACTGTAGCGTGTCAGCATCTGCAAGGTTGCCTTTGCCTGCTTTCATAGTCTTCACTAAACAGCCTCCAAATAGTAATTCCTCAGAAGGTACATAAACAACCATATTGTCTAGAGTGTGCCCTGCACCAAAATGAGTAAACTCTATGGTTTCTGAACCAATAGCAAACTTTTTATTTCCTTCAAACACTTGTTTAGGAACAGGAACATCACCAGCTTCTACTGCTAAATCAAATGTTTGAATGCTCGATTCTGATGCGATCATTTCATTGTGAAAAGGTGTTAAGCCTCCAAGACAATCGTAATGGAAATGAGTAGGAACTACTTTATTGATAGTAATTCCCTTGTCCTTAAAAAAATTAAGAAGTTCTATGGATGCACTATCAGAAGCTGGAGTATCAAAAACAATCGCTTCTCCCTGCTTAGCATAGACTAATCCATTACAAGGCACTTTGCCATAGGATTCAGTGGTCAAATAGGAGATGTGAATCCAGGAGTTCTCCGATAGTTGCTTGAGTTTTAGGTTGGCTGACTCATAGGCAAATGAGTCTTGATTTTCAGATTGAGAGCAGCTCAAACAGAGCACAATCAATAAGATCAAAGGTGATAATTTATACATGTTAGCTGGTTAAAGGTCAGTAAGTTAGTTTTTCTTTTCCATGAAATAATCATCCATTATATAGCCATTGCCGATATCCTGAACTATGGCTTTTGCCTTAACAAATCCCATCTTTTCATAGGCTGAAATCGAATGGATATTGTATTTATTTACGGTAAGGGAAATGCTATTGCAGCCAAGTTCCTTTTCCCGATTTTCTATGAACTGCATGGCGGATTTGGCTAGTCCATTACCTCTGAATTCCTTTTGAACATAAAGTTTACTTAGAAATAGAGACTCATCTTTTTTAACCACAGCAAAGTAACCTGTGGGAGCACTATTAAAAAGTAGAAGATAGTATTCCATTCCCTCTGAGGCTTGTTTTTTCATGGCTTCCGAAGTTTGGAACTTATCCAGCATATAAGCTACTTGCTCAATGCCAATGATAGGAGTGTAATGTTCGGTCCAGATGATCGTTGCCAGATCTTCAAGCGTTTGAAAATCATCGGAAGTCTCAGCTGATTTGATTTCAATCATTTATTTCAGAGTTTGGCTCAAAGATAGAGGGAAAGGAAATCACTCTTTGATTATTCTGTATACAGATTTTTTCTTATTAAAGGACTCGGTTGTTTGTAAATAGTAGGTGCCAGAATTCAAATGTGACAAGTCGATTTGTTCATTTTCTAGTTTTGGAATGGAAAGGATCATCTGACCGAAAGCATTGAATACCTGTATTTGCTGGTAGTTTCTCCAATCCTTAATAATCAAATAATCCGTGAATGGATTGGGATAGATTATTATTTGTAAGGCATTGGTAAGTAAAGGGTCAATGATCACCCCTGAACTAAACTCAAATGCACCCATATCTTTGTCAGAACCCATTGGACGGACACTTCCAATGGCATCAAAGAATACAGGCACGTCCTCTGTTGCCGCATCTACCGGATCACTATTTTCTGACAGGTAATAGTTGTTGATTGTGTTCAGATGAGCTGCGGAGGAGGGAAGAGTGTTTGCATAGACATCACCAGTCGTTAATAAGTTGCCTTCTGACACAATATCCTCACTATCCGCATCATTGTTGATGATTTCAATGGTATTGATGTCATCTGCCGTAACTAGGTTGTTTTTTACGGTAACTTCAAACACATCATTTACATTGACCAACCGACCAAAATCACCACTATATGCGGTTACCGGTCTCCAATGAAAGGTGTTGTGATAGATGTCCACAATTCCTGAAACGGTGCCATTACCATCATGACTCACATTAATGGCATTGCGATAGCCATCAATGACGTTGTTTCGGATGGCAATGTGTGTTGCCTCGATATTGATTCCATTGATGCTTGGCTCAAATTCATTTCCAATATGTGCTTCATTATGTCCTATGTAATTTCCTTCAATGGTCACATGAGCAATGGCTGCCACCGTTTGTGCATTTTGAGGATTAACTCCGAGTATGCGATCAAATTTGTTTTGATAGACCATGACATGTTTCTGGCCATCTCCTCGAATGGTCAAGGCCGTTTTCGTATCGTCCAGTCGAGTGAAGGAATTGTGCGCGATGAATTGCTTTTCACCGCCTTGAATTCGCATGCCATGTTCAGGTTGAACTGCTCCAAACAGGTTGTCCAGACTATTACCTACAAAGGAAAGCCGTCTGCTATCTCCGGAAAACATTCCCAGTACTCCAAAATCATGAATGTCGCAATCAAAAACACCCATCAGGTCTGCTTCATCCTGGTAAATAGTTCTGCTGACTGTTTGTTCAATTTCAAGGTCCATCACCAGAATGTTGGAAGATTCCTGAACGGAAACGGCTTCCAACCCAGTAGATTCAGGAATAAGATGCAAGTCCTTGATTCTGAGATCTTCTGTATTGCGAATGGTAAGGATATGCATCGTGCTTGAGGATACTATTGGTTTATCACCTTCTCCATAAGCGCCTATGATCATTGGTCCACCGGTTCGGTTGTTGAGGTTGTGGTCAACTCCTCCGAATGTATCTCCTCGTCTGAAAAGGATTCTTTCGTTGGCACTTAATTGTAGGAATGCATGACTAGCTGTCTGCCATGGACTGTCTTCGCTGGTGCCATCATTGGTATCATCACCCTCAGAAGAGACGTAGTAGGTGGTTCCGGCAAAAGCTTCAACAGTAATTTGGATTGAATTCGTATGGGTAAGTCCTTCTGGGTTGGTCAAAGTGCATTCGACAGTGTAGGTGCCGGGTAGCTCGAAAACATGTCCCACTACCATTCCTTTGGTAATTTCATGGCGACCATCGGGATCTACATCTGTTTTATCAAAATTCCAGGTGAAGTCACTGTTCGCAAGATCGTTACCTTCATCAATGCCTGTAGAAGCAGTAGCGTCAAAAAAGACATAGAGTGGAGCTATTCCCGAGGTTCTACTTGGCTCGATATCCAGGTTAATTTCTTGTGCATAGAGCATAGTTGCAGCCATCATTGTGATGCTGCTTAGAGTGAGTTTCATCAACATAGTGGTTCAAAACGGTTGCGGGAAGTTATAAAATATAATTATAAGAAGAATAAATATGAATAAAATAAAGCTATTGACTATGGTTGTTGGGTAGGTTTCCATGATTCAAGAAGAAGACCTATAAGTACAAAATCATTTATAATTTTAATATTGGGCTCATCATATAATGAGATGCCTTCTACACTAGAATGACGATTGATTTGATTCCTCGAACGTTTTGTGCTATTTTGAGAGAATATCCTAAAATGAATTACGCCTGATGACTAATCATAATTTCTCTTTTCGAACAGATCGATATGACTTTTGGTCTATATATGAGGCGATCAAAAAGTATTATCCGATTGGTATTTCTGAAAGTTTGGAAGAGTCTTTTCCAGGACGGAAGGAGAAAGAAAAACTCATCGTTGAAAATATTCATCAGCCAGAAAATTATAAAAGTAGGTGGGAAGACAAGATTTCCAAATGGCAGCAGGAGCTAGGATTAACCATTAGAAGTACTACTTATGGTCAACTTCCATCACTTAGTGCGGATGTCTTTCTTGAGGAAGAAACGTATAAAGATAGAATTCTCACAAAGAAAATTCATATTTCAGTGAGCTTGCTGGGACCATTCTATACCTTATTCGGACTTGATCAAACGGATTTGGTTACTCAATCACATGAGTTAAATTCTAATCCGAGACATTATTTAGCCACGCATCGTTTGGTGGTTTCTCCAGAACAGGAATTCAAAGAGACTTATATCAAATTGAGAGATATGTTGGAGTCTAACTTTGAAGGATATCGGTTTGTTCCGTTCGGAATCTATTCGTCAACAATTGAGGGATTGCATTTAAACTTCTTGCATTTAGGAGAACCATCTTGTGTTTATTATGCACTATTTGACAATATGATTGATTTCAGTTGTCCAGTATATGGTGATCAATTCAAATACGGATATGATCAGTGGTATATAGAAAACCCTAATATGGATGATCATTGGACCATTTATCCTCCTGGCTATCAACCATAAAAAAACCACTCCTCTTTTGAGAAGTGGTTTCGTATTTTATGTGATGCCTGCCCAGCCTATCTGCAGGCATGACAGTCTGTTTTTCTCTGTGTTCTCTGCGGTTAAACTAAACCACCACGTTTACAATTTTCTTAGGAACCACAATCACCTTCTTAGGTGTCTTGCCTTCCGTCCATTTCTGCACGTTTGGATGTGCCAAAGCCTGCTCTTCAATCTCTTTAGGATTTAAGTCTGCACTTAGCTGCACTTTTGCACGCATTTTGCCATTCACCATTACCGGATACTCAATGGTGTCTTCCACCAAATAACTTGCATCAAAAGCCGGGAAAGTAGCATCACAAACGGTGCTGTCATTGCCTAATGCATGCCACAGCTCTTCAGCCAGATGCGGAGCATAAGGTGCCAAAGCAATCGTCATTGGTTCTAGAACCTCTTTCTTGTTGCATTTCAAAGCCTGAAGCTCATTCACTGCAATCATGAAGTTACTGACAGAAGTATTTAGTGAAAGTCTATCCACATCTTCTTCAATCTTCTTGATCAAACCATGAAGTACTTTCATTTCGTCTTTGGTAGCCTTCTCATCGCTTACATCAAAGTTGTCAGACTTGTCATGGAATAACCCCCAGAACTTGCGTAAGAACTTGTAAACTCCTTCGATACCATTCGTATTCCATGGTTTACTCTGTTCGATTGGTCCAAGGAACATTTCGTACATTCTCAGAGTATCTGCACCGTACTTTTCTACCAGATCATCTGGATTCACTACGTTGTACTTGGATTTAGACATTTTTTCCACTTCCCATCCACAAACGAACTTTCCATCTTCTAGTACAAACTCAGCGTCCGCACTGTCTGGTCTAAATTTCTTAAATGCTTCCACGTTCATCACATCGTCTTTCACAATGTTTACATCTACGTGTACCGGATAGCAATCAAAGTCTTTTCTTAAGCCGAATGAAATGTATTTGTTTTCATTCTTCACTCGGTAGGCCATGTTGGATCTTCCCTGGATCATTCCCTGGTTCACCAATTTCTTCGCATACTCGTCAACTTTGATGAAGCCCAGATCATACAAAAACTTGGTCCAGAAGCGTGAGTAGAGTAGGTGACCAGTTGCATGCTCACTTCCACCCAGGTAGTAGTCTACTTGCTGCCAATAATCCAATGCTTCTTTAGAGGCAAACTCTCCATCGTTCTTCGGATCCATGTAGCGGAAGAAGTACCAGCTCGATCCAGCCCAACCTGGCATGGTAGTTAGCTCATAAGGAGCACCATCGGCTGTTTTCCACTCTTCTGCACGACCTAAAGGAGGCTCACCGTCTTCTGTAGGCAAGTATTTGTCTACTTCTGGAAGTTGCAATGGCAATTGCTCATCTTCTAGCAAATAAGGAACACCATTTTTGAAATAAACCGGAATCGGCTCACCCCAGTAGCGCTGACGACCGAAGATCGCATCACGCATTCTATAATTTACCTTAGGAGTTCCTAAGCCTTTCTCTACAATGAATTCATTTGCTTTTTGGATAGCATCCAAAGGAGCTAATCCATCCAAAATGCCCGAATTGACCATTTTACCTTCCTTGGTTGGGTCAGCCTCGGTATCTGTTATCTTCTGAGCATCGATTACCTGAACGATAGGCAAGTCGAAATGCTTCGCAAAATCAAAATCTCTTTGGTCGCCACTCGGCACGGCCATGACAGCACCCGTGCCATATCCGGCTAATACGTAATCGGCGATGTAAACCGGAACCTTCTCACCTGAGAATGGATTCAATACATAGCTTCCGGTAAATACACCAGACACAGTCTTCACGTCGCTCATGCGCTCACGTTCTGATCTGTTTTTCGCTACTTCCACATAAGCTTCCACTTCAGCTTTTTGCTCAGGAGTAGTTATTTCTTTTACGATATCAGCTTCAGGAGCCAATACCATGAAAGTCACTCCGTAAATCGTATCAATACGTGTGGTGAAAACAGTGATTTTCTTGTCATGATTCTCTAATTGGAAATCCACCTCAGCTCCAAAGGATTTGCCAATCCAGTTGCGCTGCATGTCTTTGATCGGCTCTGGCCAATCTACTTTGTCCAGATCTTCAGACAGACGATCAGCATAAGCGGTAATACGCATGCTCCACTGTGGCATGGTTTTCTTGATCACCGGGTGACCACCACGCTCAGAGAATCCGTCTTTTACTTCGTCGTTAGACAATACCGTACCCAACGCTGGACACCAGTTCACAGTAGTCTCAGCGATGAACGTCAAGCGGTATTTCAACAACATCTTCTGCTGCTCTTCTTCAGACCAGCTATTCCAATCTGCTGCAGTGAATTCAGGAGTATCTTCATCACAAACCGCATTAACAGTTGCATTGCCTTCTTTAGCGAAAGCAGAAATTAACGAATCAATGTGTTCTGCTTTGTTCGCATCATTGTTGTACCAACTGTTGAACAACTGCTTAAAGATCCACTGAGTCCATTTGTAATAAGACGGATCAGAAGTTCTTACCTCTCTGGACCAGTCGTAACTGAATCCAAGATTGGTCAATTGCTCTTTGTATCGAGCGATGTTGGTTTCTGTTGTAATGGCAGGGTGTTGACCAGTTTGAATCGCATACTGCTCTGCTGGCAATCCAAATGAATCAAATCCCATTGGGTGTAGGACATTAAATCCTTTCAATCGCTTGAATCTAGAAACGATATCGGAAGCGATGTATCCCAGTGGGTGACCAACATGAAGTCCCGCTCCAGATGGGTAAGGGAACATGTCCAATACATAATACTTTGGTTTAGAGGTGTCATTGCTGACTTTGTAAGTCTGGTTTTCTTCCCAGAACTTTTGCCATTTCTTCTCTACCTCCAGGTGTTTGTATTCTGCCATTGATTTATTTACAGTTTTATAAGGGTGGCAAAGTTATAAGATGCCCTCAAAAAGCAGTGGTAATTGGTCAGTAATTAGTCAGGTGTTTGGACAATTTGTGCTTAGTTTCGTGGCTCATTCTAATTATTAAGCATTGGTAGCAATCATTCGAGTTATTGGAGCGGTATTTTGGAGTATTCTTATGATTACCTCCTCATTGGCGGTTTTAGCATTTACCTGGAATCCAAAACACTCTGTAACAATGGCTAGAACCATGTGGTCACCTTTCATTCTTTGGGTGTGTGGAGTGAAACTAAAAGTGAAGGGTTTGGAAAATGTCAATCCAGAGCATTCCTATGTGTTGGTTAGTAACCACCAGTCTTATTTGGATATCCCAGTATTGTTTCGAGCGATTACAGTCAATCTCTATTTTGTAGCTAAGAAAGAACTCAAGAAGATTCCTTTTTTGGGTTGGTACATGATGGCTACAGGAATGATTTTTATCGATCGCACCAATAGAAATAAGGCGATTCTAAGTTTGAAGAAAGCAGCCAGGTTGATCCAGAATGGAAAAAGCGTGATCATGTTCCCTGAAGGAACTCGTAGTAAGGATGGATATTTAGCAGACTTTAAGAAGGGGCCTTTCATGTTGGCCAGGCAAGCGGATGTGAACGTGCTGCCTGTAGGTATTTCAGAGCCAGAAGGTCATTTTCGTGTGAATAAACTACGTCGGATCACCATTGAAGTGAATGTGGGGCAACCCATTCCCGCCAATTCAGTGGACGTGAATGAGTTGATACAATCAGCCCATGATGAAGTGGCTGTGCTGTCCAATCGAACAAAATCGCTTAAATAATTCAGCTTATTTCAAGGCATCCATTGCCTCTTCCACGTGTTTTACCGCTTTGGTTGTCGAACTAAAGCTGTAAACCAATCTGCCATCTTTGTCAAATACATAAGTAACTCTGCCGGGTAGCAATCCCAACAAGTTTCTTGGAACTCCAAATGCTTTTTCCGCATTGCCATAGCAATCGCTAAGCAAAGTGAAGTTCAGATCGTATTTATCTGCAAATTTTTTGTGAGAACCTACCGTATCAGAAGATATTCCGACAATATCCGCACCCATTTCTACGAATTCTTCGTATTTATCTCTGAATCCACAAGCTTCAGCTGTGCATCCTGGGGTGTCGTCTTTTGGGTAGAAGTAAACAACTAGTGCTTTCTCTCCTGTGAGTGAGGGTAGATCTATCAAGTTGCCGTCCTGATCTTTCAAGGATACGTCAGGGATCAGATCTCCCTTTTGAAGTGTTTTGCCCATATACAAGTTAACCGCTGTGTTATCTCTGTGTTTCCTTGGTTTTAAACAAAGTAAGGAGCAAAGGTAGAAGAGTTAAATCAGTTAACAACGCTATCATCAAAGAAATTGTCATAAACAGGCCTAAATAGTACGTGGCACCGAATGAAGAGAGGATGAACAGGCTAAACCCACTAACAATGATTAATGTGGTGAGTATGATGGCTTTACCTGCTGACTTATAGGTTGTTAACAGATTTTCACGGGTTGTTTTGTCTTTGGATTTATTTAAAACAGCCAGGAAATGAATCGTGTCATCCACGGCTATTCCAAAGGTCACAGCAAATATGACAGAGGTGGTTAGTTTCAATGGAACACCAATCAAACCCATAAATCCGGCAACTGCCAAAAGTGGAATTATATTCGGCACTAAGCTGATTAACAATAACTTAACAGATCTAAAGTAAAGTCCTAATACCACGGAGATTATCAGTATCCCAATGATTAGTCCTTTAAGTAGGTTGTAAGAAAGTACCTCATGACTCTTGTCAATTAAATAAGTGGTGCCAGTTAATCGGGTTTGTAAAATCTCTGAATCGATGTTTTGCACAATGAATGATCTTAATTGATCATTTCTGAGGTTCGTTTCATGAGATCCGTATTCTGGAATAAAAGCCGCAATTCGTCCGTAAGAATTACCATGACTCACATTCGGAAGCATCTGGCGTTTTAGTAGTTGTTGGAGACTTTTAATTGTTCTTTGATACGAATCAGATTCAGGTATTTCAAATGATGAATTCAGTCCGCCATTATTGATTTGATTGGAGAGCTTTACTAATGTTGCTGGACTAACTAGTCTCTCCATCGGGTAGGTGTTGTAGAGGTATTGATCAATTTTCTCAATTTCATGGATCACTGATTCATCAAACAAGGAGAGGTTGCTGTCTGCCGGCCAAACCGCTAATTCCCAGGGTTTAGATCCTCCGAGTTCCTGATCAACGAAGGTGAAGTCTTTTCGGACTTGAGAGTCCTCTGGTAGATCTTTTAGGAGGTACGCATCTGTCTTTAATGCGTAGATACCATAACCAGAAATCCCAATCAATACTACCCAAAACAGCGCGATTTTCTTTTGGTTGCTCAATACCCAGTTTCCTAATGATTCCAATCGGTTGGACCGATTTTCTGCAGGGTAACTTCTTTTGATTAACAGTGGACCAAAGGCAAAAGTGATAAGGAAGGCGATGCAAATACCTAAACCAGCAAAAAGGCCAAGTTCTTGAATAGGAGCTGTGTCCAAAGTCCACAAACTGAAAAAACCTATGGCTGTTGTAACAGATGTTAAAAGGGTAGGAATCAATACCTTTTGAACAGAAGATTGTAATCTACTTACATGATCATTTTCTGAAGTGTTTCTAAATGCATTGATCAGGTGAATACTGTCCGAAGTAGAGACAAACAAGATTACAGGAGGAATTAAGGAGCCTAAGATGGTGATTGAATACCCAAACAAAGACATGATCCCTAACAACCATATCAAACTCGTCAAACTGACCAGGTAGGGCATCAAAGCGATTTTCAACGAGCGAAATATTACAATCAACAATCCAAAACTTAATACCAGTGCAGCAGCTAAAAAGAGAACAAAGTCATTTTGGATGTATCCTATAAAAGACTCTTGTGCGATCACTTTTCCAGCTAGTCGATAATTCAAGCCTGATTCTTCTAAAAGATTAATGAGCTGTTCGTTCAGCGATTTTGAGTCATTTGGGTCCAATAAATGTTTGTGATTGATTTGAACCAAAAGAGAATTAGCATCCTTACTAAGAAAGTTTCTGAAAACAGGATGTTCAACTATTTTAAGGCTATCAGCACGGTATCTATTCGGTTCTTTTAAATGAATGAGTGGAATAGGGGCATAACCCATGGGGCCTTTTACCGGCAGTTGTGCATTCACTAAAGAAAATACGGTATTGATTGCATCTATTTGTTGGATCGATTCCGAAATATTGAGTGTTTGCTCCAAAAAAGAGCGTTGAAATACTCCTTCGTAATTAGTTAATACTAAAATCAAATAGTCATTATCGTAATCAAATTTCTGGAGATGCTCAGAGTAAAAGTCAATATCCGGATCGTCAGTAGGAAAGAACTTTTCAAATTCAAAATCCGCTTTTAAAGAGCTCAGTTGAAAGCCTAGAAATGCCGTCATTACAATCCAAAGTATGGTGATGGCCATCCTGAATTTGGTGCTTCTGAATTTTTCGTAGTACTTATTGATGATCCGTTCCAGCTTTCTCTTGTTAACTTCTTAATTTAGCCAAATAACTCGTGTTCAAAGTTTAAAGTTTTAGGTTTTATGTTTCTTCAAAACTCCGAACCTTAAACCTAGAACATACAACTCAAAACCTGGAACCTAGAACTTAAGAAAATGAAACAATACCTCGATTTGATGCAGCATATTCTGGATAATGGCGTTGATAAGTCAGACAGAACAGGTACCGGAACGAGAAGCGTATTTGGCTATCAAATGAGGTTTGATTTGGCTGAAGGATTTCCTTTGGTAACCACAAAAAAGACACACCTTAAGTCGATCATTCACGAATTGTTGTGGTTCATTCAGGGAGATACCAATATTCAGTATTTGGTTCAGAATGGTGTGAATATCTGGAATGACTGGCCTTATCAGAGTTATTTGAAACAGAATGACCTGGAAGAGAAATATCCAAAGTATTCTGATGAATGGAAAGCGTTCATGAAAGAATTCATCGAACGAGTAAAAACCGATGATCAGTTCGCTAAACAATACGGAGAGTTGGGGCCAGTATATGGTCATCAATGGAGAAACTTCGAAGGAGTAGATCAGATTTCAGGACTAATTGAGGACATCAAAAATAAACCTGATTCCAGAAGATTGATTGTATCAGCCTGGAATCCAAAAGATATCCCGGTGATGGCTAAGTCAGGATTACCTCCATGTCATTCTTTGTTCCAGTTCTACGTGGCAGAAGGAAAGCTTTCTTGTCAGTTGTATCAAAGAAGTGCTGATGTATTCTTAGGTGTGCCGTTTAACATAGCCTCTTATGCTTTGTTGACGATGATGATTGCTCAGGTCTGTGATTTAGGATTAGGAGATTTTGTACACACGTTCGGTGATGCTCATTTGTATAGTAATCACTTCGATCAGGCCAAGCTTCAGTTGAGTAGAACTCCAAAAGCACTTCCAACGATGAAAATCAACCCTGAGGTGAAGGATATTTTTGGGTTCAAATTTGAAGATTTTGAATTAGAAAATTACCATCCAGACCCTGCCATTCGTGCAGTGGTGGCGGTATAACACCATTCATGGTAATATATTACGAAACCGTGTAATAAACTGTTAATTTTCGATACAAATAGGTATCACATTTACCCAAAACTACGTTAATACCCCTGTAATGTCAGAAAGTAGCAGTGTTTTTGATATGATTGGGCCTGTCATGATAGGTCCTTCGAGCTCACATACCGCAGGTGTTGTGAGGATAGGAAGAGTGGCTCGAAAAATTCTGAAATCAATCCCCAAAAAGGCCATCATCACTTTTTACAATTCTTTTGCTCGTACCTATGAAGGGCATGGAAGCAATCGTGCTATCCTGGGAGGTTTGATGGATTATCATACCGATGATGAGCGAATTAAGGATGCTCTAAGTCTTGCTGAACAAGTTGGTTTGGAGTTTCACTTCAAGTCAGTTGGAAATGCTTCTACTTTGCATCCTAACACCGTGAAGCTAGAACTTACATCCGCTGAAGGAGATAGCGCCGTGGTAATAGGAGAGAGCAGAGGTGGAGGGGTGATCAGAATGCGCTCTGTAAATGGTTTTGATACCAACTTTACGGCCAGCTCTCACACCTTAATTGTCTATGCAAACGACCAAATGGGAAGCATTGCCTTTATTTCTGATGTTTTATCACATGATGACTGTAACATTGCGACGATGACAGTGTCTAGAAAAGGAAAGAATGATCTTGCCTGTCTGGTGTTTGAGATGGATTCAGGTATTAAACCAATAACTTTAGCATATATAAGCGAACTAAACTGGGTAAGAAACGTACTGTATATCCCAGATATCGATCAATAATTCAAAATTATGAGAAGACTAAACCTAACCTTACTATTGGTTTTTCTCATTGGTTACAACGCAATAAGTCAGCAAACTACAAGAATACTTGACTTACAGCAATGTGTTGATATTGCCA
The DNA here is from genome assembly GCA_002729235.1 of Rickettsiales bacterium. Taxonomy (GTDB): domain Bacteria; phylum Bacteroidota; class Bacteroidia; order Cytophagales; family Cyclobacteriaceae; genus Marinoscillum. The sequence continues at coordinate 57,683 of PBTY01000034.1, forward strand.
TTGAGAATAACCTGTCTGTAAGACGTAGTGCTTTACAAGAAGAACGAGCCAAAGTAACTCACCGACAATCTCAAGCAGAGATGCTTCCGAATCTTAACCTTGGTGGTAACTATGGCACGCAATGGGGTAGATCAATTGACCCTACAACCAACGATTTCATTACACAGCAAATTAATTTTACTGGAATAAATGGAAGTTCCAATGTGACATTGTTTAACTGGTTCCGAATTGTCAATACGGTTAAGCAGAATAAATACAGCTGGGAGTCGGCAAAATATGATGTGGAGAAGGCCAAGAATGACATCTCTCTCAATATTGTCACTTTTTACCTCAATGTGATTTTCAATAGAGAACTGCTTGGAAATGCAGAATATCAATTGAGTTCAAGTCAGGAACAACTAGAACGTACCAAGAAATTGGTTGCTGGTGGAGCACTTCCAAGAACTAATGAGTTGGAATTAATCTCTCAGGTAGCAACGAATGAAGTAAACCTGGTCAATGCACAAAATAATTTGAATCTTGCTTTATTGAATCTAAAGCAGGCTATGTTAATTCCTGTTGTGGAGGAGGTTGAGTTGGTAATTCCGGATATTGACTTGAGTGACGATTCAGCACTGAATATTTCTGCTGAAGAAGTCTACAATGAAGCATTAAATGCTATGCCTGAAATTCAGAGCGCTCAACTTCAAGTGGACCAGGCTTTAATGGGCGTAAAAGTAGCACAAGCAGGATATTCACCTTCTATTTCACTTAGTGGTAGCTTCCGAACCAACTATTCTGATGCATACAAATTGCCAGATGCTAATGGCAACATTACAACAGTTCCATTGTCAGATCAATTTGATCAGAACTTGAGTAGATCATTAAGTTTAGGATTGAGTATTCCTATTTTCAACAATTTGAGAGCAAACTCAAATGTCCAAAATGCTAAGATCAATTTAGAACAAGCTGAGATTACTGTATTGGAACAGCAGAATTCATTGCGCCAGACAATCGAACAAGCGTATAACGATGCTTTTGCTGCATCTAAGACTTATGCGGCTTCTCAGCGTCAGGTGGAAGCACTGGAAGAAACCAATCGATCCGTTGAAAACCAATACAATTTAGGAGCTGCTAACTTCACAGATTACCAGGTGGCTCAAAACAACCTGTTCCGAGCTAAGTCAGATTTAGTTCGTGCTAAATTTGACTTCATTTTTAAAACCAAAGTCCTTGATTTCTACCAGGGCAAAAACCTAACATTCTAAACCACATGGCTAAAAAGAAAAAATCATCCAATAAAATATTATTCATACTTGGTGGAATTGTGGTAGCATTAATTCTTTTCGCTATCATCGGTAAATCCCAGGGATGGGTAGGTCAGAAGAAGGCAATTGAGGTGGAAACCTCGAAAGCTGAGAAAGCTACGATCGTAGAAAAAGTATCCGCTTCAGGATCAGTTCAGCCGGTAGTGGAAGTAAAGATAAGCCCGGAAGTTCCTGGTGAGATCATTAGGCTGGTAATAGAAGAAGGAGATTCTGTTTCTAAAGGAGATTTCTTATTGAAAATCAGACCTGATAATTTCGAATCGGCATTACAACGAGTAAGAGCAAACTACAATCAGCAGAAGGCGAATTTGGAAGATGCTAAGGCACGAATGGAAAGAGCCAAAGCGACTTTCAAAAGAAATGAGTTGGAATACAACCGTCAGAAGAAACTGTTTGATGAGAAAGTAATTTCTGAAGCTGATTTCCAATTAGCTGAAGCAAACTATAACGTAGCTAAGCAAGATTTGAAATCTGCAGAGCAAAGTGTAGAAGCTGCTCAATTCGTAGTACAATCTTCTAAAGCATCAGTAGATGAAGCTTCCGAGAACCTTCGATTAACAGAAATTACAGCACCAATGACCGGTATTGTTTCCAAATTGGATGTAGAAGAAGGAGAGACGGTAGTTGGTACTTCTCAAATGCAAGGAACAGAAATGTTGCGTATTGCAGACTTATCCAATATGGAAGTTCGAGTAGATGTAAACGAAAATGACATCATTCGAATCAATAATGGAGACACGGCAATTATCGATGTTGACTCTTATTCTTACATGGACAAAACCTTCAAAGGGGTAGTTACACAGATAGCCAATACCGCCAATGCAAAAGCTTCTTCGGATGCAGTTACTGAATTTGAAGTTCGAATTAAGATATTAAATTCTTCCTATCAGGATTTAATTGAGGAGAAAGGACTTCAGTATCCATTCAGACCTGGTATGACTGCAAGTGTGGATATTCTGACTGAAACTAAAGCCAATATTCTGACTTTGCCATTGTCGTCTGTTACAACAAGACCTAAGAAAAAAGAAGGTGCTAATGGAGAGGCTTCTCAGGCAGGTCCTCCATCGGATAATGAGACTGAAGAAACTACTTCGAGTGATGAACTCGATGAAGTGGTCTTCAAATATGTAGATGGCAAAGCTGTCAAGACAATTGTGAAAACAGGAATCAGTGATTTCGAGCGAATCGAAGTGATCTCAGGAATTAGTGATGGAGATGAAGTGATTTCCGGACCTTTCCTTGCCGTCTCCAAGCGATTGAAAGATGGTGATGGTGTAGAGAAACAAGGTGGTGGTGATTCGAAACCAGAAGAAGAATCTAAAGAAGAATAAATCAATTCGATTGATGACTATGAAAGGGGCCTTGAGCCCCTTTTTTCGTTTTAAGGGTAAATAGTGAAATGCTATTCTGGTTATGCAGAGCTTTACCAGACTGACATTTTGCTTGAACAAATACTGATTTGGCAGTCTCACAAAGTCCACCGCTAAAAAGCCCATTTTTAGCTAAAATTTGAGGTATACATTAGGTATACAAGGCCTTTTCAGCCTATTTTAAGCGATTTTACAATAGTACTTTAGCAACATTAAATATTGATAAAAAGGAATTGTTACAATTCCGAAGATCAAGCATCAAAGACTAAAAGGACAAAAACTCATCGCTATGCTAAAGTATTTTTTCATGTTCGGGCTGATTGTGCCATTTGCATTACAGGCTCAAAAAGGTTCAGTCGGAATAGGAGTAGAGTCTCCTAATCCAAATGCTGTTTTAGAACTTGTTTCACCTGATGCCAATCAGGGTTTTATGTTACCAGGGTTGACCACTGCTCAAAGACAATCAATTGACTTCACCAGTAATTTAGGATCTGACGAAAACGGTTTGTTGGTTTACGATTTGGATGACAATCAATTCTACTATTGGTTAGATACCCAATGGGTTCCGATTGCTTCTTCCGAATTACCAGTTTTCGAATTGTCTAATTACCAGATTCAGTTAGGTGATCAAGTCATTGATTTGGAATTTTTGGCGGATACAATTGATAACGATGCGACGAATGAATTGCAGCAATTGACATTTGATCCTTCAACCTTTCAATTGACTATAGATCAAGGCAACTCTGTGGACTTGTCTTCATTGGCTGGATCAGCTTCGGAGGGTAGTACTACAGATGAATTGCAAGATTTGGTGATTGAAGGAAGTCAGTTGTCATTGACAGGAATTGATGGTGGAACGGTTGTGGAGCTTGCGGACATAGCTGAAATAGACAATCAACAACTTTATTTTAACTCAACTACAGGTAAGCTCTTTATTGACAATGGTGATAGTGTAGACCTATCTTCATTGGTCGTAGGGTTGGATGGTGATGCTACCAATGAATTACAAAGTTTGTCTTTTGATCCTGCAACGAGTGAATTAACTATTGAATCAGGTAATACCATTGATTTAAGTTCGATTTTGGAGGACGAGACTAATGAGATCCAGGATTTGGAATTGACTGGTACAGAACTGAAAATCACGAACAATCCATCAGCCACGGCTATAGATCTGTCGTCCCTAACAGGTACGGATGATCAACTACTGGCGTTTAATCAGACATTATCTCAATTATCCATTGAATCAGGAAATACCATTGATTTGAGCTCCATGTTGGAGGACGAGACTAATGAAATTCAGGATTTAGAATTAATTGGTACTGATCTGAAGATTACCAATAATGCCTCGGCTACAACAATTGATTTGTCTTCATTGAGTGGTACGGATGATCAACAGTTAACTTTTGATGAAGCCTTATCTCAATTATCTATTGAGTCTGGAAATACAATTGATCTGAGTTCATTATTAGAGGATGATACCAATGAAATCCAGGACTTACAGTTGGATGGTAGTCAACTAAAGATTACCAACAATACTTCTGCGACCACCATAAATCTATCAAGTATTTTGGAACCCGATGATCAGTCTTTGGAATTTGATCCGGACAATTACCTGCTTTCCATTCAGGATGGTAATTCAGTCGATTTATCAAGTATGGCTCCGCAGACTCTTTCACTTACAGGTACTGATTTAGAGCTTAGTAATGGAGGGGGTACTGTGGATTTGTCTTCGTTGACAAGTACTCAGTGGTTGGAAGATGGTACCAGTTTGTATTATTCTGCAGGACAAGTTGGAGTTGGTGTCATTCCAGAGAAACTGCTGCATATCAAACAGACTTCAGGACCTGCAATCCTGGAGATAGAAGGTGCATTGAATTCAGCGGAGAATGGCCCTGCAGTACGATTTACTGAGACGTTTGCAACGGACCTTGGTGTAGAAATATATTATGATGGAAGTCTCAATGAATTGGCTATCAGGTCTGTACAGGATGATGTGCCGTCCACCACCAATATGATTTCTTTTGAACGGTCAACCAGTGATGTTAATATTGAGGCTGATCGATTTTACATTGAGAATAAGCTAATTACCCCAGTTAGCACCACCATTCCCATAAATGGATCGACATCACTTACAGCTGCCCAGGTTTCTGGTAGAGTCGTCAACCTTACGTCAACTTCAGGAGGTTCCATTAGCACGATTGCTGCTGGAGTCGATGGTCAGGAACTAATGTTAATTATGACTTCTACCACTTCAATCAACATATGGAGTGCTACATCTACGACTGGTACCAATAAGATTTTAGTAGAGAACGGGGGAATTGCAATGAGTAGGTATGATGTGCTTTCATTGATATACAATAGTGCTCTTCAGGCTTGGATTCAAGTCTCATTTTCAGATAATAATTTCAGTGCTGTTATTGATTAACATGCAGATTCTTAGATATAATTTATTGGGATTGCTGGTTGCAATTTCCTTTAACGTCACTTCACAGAGTTTGTACAATGATGGTGCACTTTTGAGCATTTCTAGTGATGCAGTCTTGTCAGTGAATGAAAGTTTTTTGAATAAAGGTCAGGTTCTTAATTCTGGTAAAATTGAAATTAGACAGCATTGGATGAATTTGGGTAATTACCAGTCAACCGGAGAAGTTGCTCTGACAGGAAGTGAGTTGCAGCATGTAAGCCTTAATGAATATGTTGTAGGTAAACTCACGATTGATGGAGGAGATAAAGCAATTCAAGGTGATTTGGTCATTACCGAGTCATTGAATTTAGTTCATGGCAAATTGAATGCAGGTTCAGATTTCAAAGTCATCCTTGAAACGAATGCTACGATTATTGGAGGTAGTGAGGAAGCTTATATCATAGGAGAGTTGGAATTGACTTCTGGTACTGATCGCTATTATCCCATTGGTAACGAGCAATGGTTTTTACCAGTTTGGTACACAGAGACATCAGATGCCCGATCCATCTCATTCAAAGTGAATCAAGGAAAAATATCTCAAGTTCCTAATGATACAATCAAATGGATACATGATGCATATTTCTGGGAAATGGAGTCCAGTGAATCAGTGAGTGGATATTTGAAGTTGGAGTACAAAGAGCTAGCGCCGGTTGATCAGACAATTGATGATTTGGTGCTCCTTCAAGCTGAAGAACATAATGGGGTTTTGACTATTCTAAATACAGAACAAGGCTCTGAAACCCTTTCTGAAGGAATCTTACTGTCTGAAAATAAGTCTCAAGGGTCTGTTTTTGGAATCGGAAAAAGGCAAACCATCCAATCAAGTGGTGAATTGAACGTAAGGAATTTGGTTACCCCGAATGGTGATAACCAAAATGATTTCTTGTTTATTGAGAACATCGAGGAGATTGCAAATCCCAGTGTGCTAATTATCGATAGAACTGGTAAGACAGTCTTTGAAAGTGATGCTTATAACAACACGACCAATCGGTTTGAAGGCTTTGATTCAAAGGGAAGAGTGCTTGGTACAGGCACCTATTATTATATCGTTAAGGAAGGCGATCGTACGAAAGCTTCTGGTTTTCTTGAACTAATCCGATAAGCCATGAGAATCATCGTCACAATCGTTTTATTACTGGTTGCTCTTGGGGTGTTCGCCCAAATTGAGCCAGTGTATCAGCAGTATCAATTCAATCAATTGCTATTTAATCCGGCCTATGCTGGCCTGCAGGAGCGAATGAGTTTTAGTTTGAATAGTCGCTATCAATGGGCAGGTTTGGAAGGGGCACCAATGACCAATACGTTATCTGGATACACTTCTGTAGGACAATCAGCTGGATTTGGAGCCGTATTGGTAGATGATAGATTAGGAATCAGACGAAATACTGATTTTACAGTATCTGGCGCATACTTCATCAATTATGGAGTTTCCAGAATTGGTATGGGACTACAAGCAAGTATAGAGAATCATCGATTCAATTTGGATGGATTGGATCCTCAGGTACTGAATGATCCTCAGTTAAATTTTTCTGCTGAAACCAATACCAAACCCAATTTTGGAGTAGGTGTGATGTATAAAAATCCATTTGGATATATTGGATTATCTATCCCAAAACTTCTAGAAACCTATTCGGAGGCGGATGGAAAAACACAATTCAGGACATATTACCTCAGCGCAGGGTATGTGGAGCAAATCCCGGGACCTGTCAACTTTAAGGTCTCAACGCTAATCCGTATGACCAACAAATCTATTGTTGCAGACTTAAGCGGAGCATTGATCATCAAGGAGTATTTAATTGGAGGATTGACCTTACGAAACTTCAATTCGCTAAGTGTAGATGCATCGATTCTAGTTACAGACCAGCTGCGTTTTGGCTATTCCTATCAGCTCCCGTCAGATAAAATGATGGCAAGTACCACTGGAACTCACGAAATAATGATCGCATATGATTTAGCCAGGCTTTTAGATCAAAACATAGGGAAGAGGTTTTTTTAAAGCTGGATGCCAAAATCTTCTACAAGGCACTTGTACACCAAATGAGTAGGCAAGCCCATGACAGTGAAATAGGAGCCATTTATGGAGGAGATTTTGGCCATTCCTATCCACTCTTGAATGCCATATGCACCGGCTTTATCAAAAGGCTTGAAATGATCTATATAGTAGTCCATTTCATTATCAGAAATGCTTTCAAAGGTCACTTCCGTAATATCGGAAAAGCAAACTTCTTTATCAGACGATGAAATACATACTCCAGAAACTACCTGATGTGTCCTGCCAGAAAGGAGATTGAGCATTTCTTTGGCTTCTTCCTTTGAAGAAGCTTTATTAAGCACCTGATCATCACAGATTACAGTAGTATCTGAAGTAATGATGAGATCATATGGCCGTAGCTCACGATAGTTATGATTCTTCTTGATTGCAAGGAATTCTGCTACAACTATGGAAGGAAGGTCTTGAGGGAAGCTTTCGTCAAAGTCTCGAGTGAAAACCTCGAATTCAAAGCCCAGGTCTTTGAGCAATTGTTGTCTGCGTGGACTATTGGAAGCAAGTATCAAATGGTGTGTGGAATTCATTTTCGTCGATGGAGCTAAATACGAAACCGCTAATCACTTTTGGGTAAAAGTAAGTAGATTTTTGCGGCATGGTATATCCACTGTAACATACTTCCTTCACTGTTTCTATGGAGATGTCTTTTGTGATTACCGCAAACTGGGCTTCTCCGGTAACCACTTCCTTAAGACAAGTAGTAAAGTTTCGCTGAAATGAGATGTTTCGTGCATTCACTTGTTTGGATCCTGGTATTCCTAATATCTTCTCAAATAGAAAATAGTGCATTACGGTCAAGTCCAGTTCTTTTATTTCTTTAGGAAAGTTCCAGGTGATTTTGTCAATGTTCTCTGGTTTCAAACGAATTTTATAAGCATTGTCTCCAACCAACAGGCCAAAAGCCCATTGCTTTCCAAGTATGATTTCATTCACATCAGGAGCATTTTCCACTGGTTTGATGATGAAATCTTCTTCTAATTGCTCCAATAGCCATTCTTCTGAAAAGTCCGTCAGGTCTTTCACCACGCGGTGAGTTGGCAAAATCCTCAGGTCATCAGATTCAGTGTTAGTTAGAAACATCATGTGAAAGTTGTAAGCTTCCTCTCCAGTATGATTGGGATTTTGGGTCTTTTGTTCTTTCATGTACGCGAGTGATCCGCCATAACGATGGTGACCATCTGCTAGAATGATTTGCTTAGGTTCAATGATTTCCCGAATTCTTTGGATGATTTTCACATCCTGAATCACCGAAAAGACATCTCTCACACCCTGGTAATCCTCTGATTCATAAAGTGGCATTAGCATGCTATCATCCAGATACGCTTCAATTTCTTTATTAGGATCTGTGTACAATCCATGAGTAGGAGAGACATTGAGTTTGGTTTTATCTATCAAGTCCAATCGATCCTTAACTGAAAATGGCATGGTGCTTTCATGACGCAGAATCACTTTTTCATCATAGTCATGCACTCGGATATTGCATATAAATCCTTTACGACAGTATTCTTTAGAAGATCCTGGCAGAGAGAAATACTGGTAATAGACGTAGATCGCCGGAAGTTTGTCCTGAATCAGGACTCCTTTGTTTTTCCAGGTTTCAAGACGTTCTTGTGCTGCTGTAGCAGGATGATCTTCACCTGGAACTGACAAATGAATGCTATTGAACTCTCTGTTGTAAAGGGCAGCCCTCTGTTTATCAGATACCACATCAAATAAAGGAGACGTGAGTTGATCTATTTGCTGGACCAACTCGCTATTGTATCGCCAGCCGGCGAATGCTCGTATGTCTGCCATGAAATTAGTCTGCTTTCATTCGGCTTTTCCATCCAGAAGTCTTAGACCCTGAAGTGGACGATGTTTGCATCGCTTTTTGTTTGTTTTCTTTATACTGATCATAAGCGAATATGGCAGCTACTTGCTGAATATCTTCTGGAACTTCATCTTTCAAAAGCTCCGGTTTGAAGTACTGCTCCACAAACTTGGTTGTGAATTTACCACTGACAAATTCTTCATGATCTAACACGAATTGACAGAATGGGAGAGTGGTTTTGATACCTACAATTTGATACTCCACAATGGCTCGTTTCATTCGTTCAATCGCCTCTGTACGATCTTTACCATAGGTGATCAACTTGGCAATCATAGGATCATAATAGATCGGAATGTCCATTCCTTCTTCGTATCCATCATCTACACGAACTCCAGCTCCTTGAGGTCTTCTGTACACTTGTAGTTTACCAGTATCCGGCAGGAAATTATTTTCAGGATCTTCTGCATAAACACGCACCTCGATGCTATGTCCATGTATTTTTAGGTCTTCCTGCTTAAAACTGATTGCTTGACCTTCTGCTATTTTGATTTGTTCCTTTACCAGGTCCAGTCCAGAAATTTGTTCCGATACCGGGTGCTCTACCTGAAGACGCGTATTCATTTCCAGGAAGTAGAAGTCCAGATTTGCATCTGCAATGAACTCAACTGTTCCTGCTCCATAGTAATTACATGATTTAGCCACATTGACAGCAGCTTCACCAAATTTCTTGCGCTGTTCCTCATTGATTACTGCCGAAGGAGCCTCTTCTACTACTTTTTGGTTTCTACGCTGGATGCTACATTCACGCTCAAAAACGTAAATGACATTTCCATGTTGATCTCCTAATATTTGTACCTCTATGTGTTTGGGAGAGGTGATGAACTTTTCAATAAATACAGAATCATCACCAAATGAGCTTTTAGCTTCACTCACGGCACGTGTCATCTGTTCTTCAAAGTCTTTTGGGTCGTTGACTATCCGCATTCCTTTTCCACCACCACCGGCACTCGCTTTGATCATCACTGGATACCCAATCTCTTCAGCTACTTTCTTGGCGGCTGGTACATCACTTATCGGCTCGTCCATACCAGGAACGAGCGGTACATCAAAATTTTTGACAGCCTGCTTAGAAGCTAATTTGTCTCCCATAACTTTGATAGCATCAGCCGATGGGCCTATGAAAATTAGACCTGCATCTTCTACTTTTTTAGCAAAAGTGGCATTTTCAGAAAGGAAGCCATATCCCGGGTGAATAGCGTCAGCACCCGTAATTTTACATGCTTCTAGTATTTTGTCCATCACCAGATAGGATTCCGCTGATGGGGGTGGGCCAATCAAAACAGCTTCATCAGCATATCGTACGTGCGCTGCAGTTTTATCGGCTTCACTGTAGACAGCTACAGTTTTGATACCCATTTCTTTTGCAGATCGCATCACTCGAATCGCGATTTCACCTCTATTGGCAATCAGGATTTTCTGGATTTTTTTCATAGACTGCTAAAATAATGATTCCTACCTTAAAAGAACTGCGATTATGGCTGAGAGTTCTCATGGACTATTATGACAAAATGATTCCTATGTAATTCGATTTTTGGTTCAATAAAATTTTATCAATTACAATAAAAGCATGTTTTCATTGGCCTATATTCAGAGTATTTCATTGTGTGCAACAGTAATTTTCAATAATTACTAGTTTTAAATGAGAATTATCAGTTTGCGCAATGTGGATTTAATGTTAGTTTTGTAACTCATTTTGGTAAGGTTTATTTAACACGCGATAAATGGATTTATTTGAAAAATTACTACAGGATCGTGGGCCACTAGGGCAGCATTCCTACTTCGATGACAACTACTACATGTTTCCAAAACTGGAAGGAGAGATTGCTCCACGCATGCAGTTTAGGGGTCAGGAAGTTTTAACATGGAGTTTAAACAACTACCTGGGATTAGCGAATCATCCTGAAGTAAGAAAGGCAGACGCTGATGCAGCGGCTGAGTGGGGACTAGCCTATCCAATGGGCGCTCGTATGATGACTGGTAACACGGTGTATCATGAGCAGTTGGAGAGAGAGCTAGCAGAGTTCGTACAGAAAGATTCTTCTATGTTGTTGAACTTCGGTTACCAGGGCGTAATGTCTGTNATCGATGCTTTNGTAGATAGAAGAGACGTTATCGTATATGATGCAGAGTCNCACGNTTGTATTATTGACGGTGTAAGATTNCACATGGGTAAGCGTTTTGTTTATCCNCATAATGATATTGAAAACTTAGAAAGACAACTTAAGAGAGCTGAGAAGATCACACAGGAAACTGGTGGTGGTATTTTGGTAATCACAGAAGGTGTTTTCGGNATGTCTGGAAACATGGGTGATCTTAAGTCTATTGCTAAGTTGAAAGAGAAATTCAACTTCAGACTACTTGTTGATGATGCTCATGGTTTTGGTACTATGGGAGCTACAGGTGCAGGAGCTGGTGAAGAGCAAGGAGTNCAGGATCAAATNGANATCTACTTCTCTACATTCGCTAAGTCAATGGCTTGTATCGGTGCATTCATTGCTGGTGATGAGAAAATCATCGATGTATTGAAGTACAACGTTAGATCTCAAATCTTCGCTAAGTCGTTACCTATTGCTTTNGTAATCGGTTTGTTGAAGCGTTTGGAGCTATTGAAGAGTAAGCCTGAGTTNAAAGANAACCTTTGGAAAATCGTGAGAGCGATCCAAACAGGTTTTGTGGAAAAAGGATACAGAATTGGATCTACGCAATCCCCTGTAACTCCGGTAGTTATGAATGGAGATACGTTGGAGGCAGTAAATCTTGTAAAAGATTTGCGCGACAATCATAAGATTTTCTGTTCTGTTGTCGTTTATCCAGTAGTACCGAAGGGAACGATCATCTTGAGAATCATCCCAACGGCTGTTCACTCACTAGATGATGTCGAGCAAACTATCGCTGCTTTCGAAGCGGTGAAAGGAAAGCTAGATAGCGGTGAATACAAGAAGGCAGGAGTAGAAGGAGCTTACGCGAAAATTTAATTTTCTGCTTTTTTTGAGCATTATGCTTGATTTTTGAACAATTTATATAAATTGCTCTATCGAATAATTATCAGTAACCTTAATTAAAGATCTATCAATATGAAAAGATTCGAACAACTTAAAGAATTAGTAGACGGACTTGAAGCTGACTTTGCGAAATTTTATGACAAGCAAAATTCTGCAGCTGGTACTAGAGTTAGAAAAGGTATGCAAGACCTTAAAAACATAGCTCAAGAGATCAGAATCGAAGTTCAAGACATGAAGAACAAAGGTTAATCTACTGATTGAAAGATCATAAATGAGAAAGGGGCTTTTTAAGCCCCTTTTTTTGTGCCCTTTTACTAATATTTGAAGATGAAAACGACACTACTCATATTATTTGGCTTGACAGCTTCTCTTATGGCAATATCACAAGATGAAGAGGAAGCCGTTTTGGAAATCGCTAAACAACTATTCGTGGCTATGGAAACCAATGATGGCGATTTAGCAGCTTCTTTATTTACCGAAGGAGCTCAATTGAGTACGGTTCACAAAGACAAAGAAGGAATAACCAGAGTATCATACATTCCTGTAGAGAAGTTAGTAGAAGTTTTTAGTAAGGAAAAGGAGCAGACTTACTCGGAACCAATTTGGAACGAACGAATTATGATTGATGGAGACTATGCGGTCGTTTGGGTCGATTATGCGTTTTATATAGGAAACTCGTTCAGTCATTGTGGTGTGGATATGTTCCAGATGGTAAAGTTGGAAGCAGGTTGGAAGATATTTGGACTCACAGATACGAGAAGAAAAAGTGATTGTACTGTTCCTGAGGAGATCTCCGCGACATATACTAAATAGGAAAAGAGGCTTTTTATTAAATCACACCAATGAAAATATTGCCGTTGATGGTTGCTTTGGTTGCTCTGAGCACTGCTTGTTGCGACTGTGTGGAGCCCAAATCTGAAGGGCTGATTGTCCAGGAAAATGACTATTGGACTTTTGTGAGCATGCCTGATTTTTTGAATGTTGATACAGATTATCCGCAATCAGGTTGGGAAGAATCACTCAACTATATTTTATCTAGTATTAATAAAGAAGATCCTGACTTTTTACTTGTTCCGGGAGATTTACTCATGGGACATTGGGATGGTCTTGAAGGAAATGATAGCGTAAATATTCATCGTTATGCCAAGAAGTACTACAGTGCTTGGAAAAATCGTCTAAATGCTCATGGATTGCCTTATTATACCGCTGTTGGTGATCATGATATTGGAGATAATCCCTGGGATACCGAAGATAAATTTAATGCGGTTAGGCACTACAAGACGGCATTTCGTGAGAATATGCAAATGCCAGATAACGGACCCGAACACATGAAGGGAACCGCTTTTTGGTGGAAATATCGTAATGTTTTGTTTATTTCCCTGGATGTGTTTGAAGAAGGTGAAGGTGAGCAAGGGCGCATACTCCCGGGAGTAACTGGAGAACAGTTAAGCTGGTTGAAGAATGTTTGGATAAAAATCGAGATGTGAATCATACCATTGTGATGGGACATGTTCCAGTACTTGGTCCAGTTAGGTTGTGGAGTTCAAGTGGATTAATGCTAAACGGTGGAGCAGAATCTTTGCTGTGGAAAACATTATCGGAGTATCAGGTTGATGCATATCTGTGTGGAGAGGTTCATGCTGTGACCTGTACAGACAGAAAAAGGGTGCTTCAGATTGCTCATGGAGGTCTTGTAGGATATAATACTATGACGAGTTATCTGGTGGTTCATGTGACAGAGGAACGTCTTTATTTAGAGATTAAGGAAATTCCGTTAAAGCCATATGGAGAACATTTGTGGCAAACAAAGGACAATAGACCTCTAGAGAATTTATCTATTGATTATGAGCGATTTAAGGGAGGAACTAATATTCTTGGGCAAGCAATTTTGGATAAATCTCAAGGTCGTAATTTGAACACTAGATGGGGGTATTTTGAGGAGAGATTTGCAACAAGCAATGACAGAGGGGTATCTGTTTTTAGAAACGATGGAAATCAGAATTTAACGATCGCATGTCCAAACTGATAAGATTATTAAGACGATTAGTTAGAAGAGAAGGCTCACCACTCTTTCATTTAACTGATTCCGGTTATCTTCAGTCTTACGCAGAATATATTGACCAGAGAGTGCTCTGGAATCCAAAGGAAGCTATAGGAGGGATGTGGGATGAAATTGGAGCTTTACAATTTCAGTTTCTCAAGTCACAAGGCCTCAAACCGCATCATCAACTGTTAGATATTGGCTGTGGAACACTCCGTGGAGGACAGCACTTCATAGATTATCTGAATAAGGATAACTACGCGGGGTTCGATATTTCGAGTGAAGCGATTAGCTATTCGCAAGTATTTGTTGGTCAGATGTTTGTGGATAAAAATCCTTTATTATTCCACTCCATGAAGGGATTGCAATCTCCTGAATTGGAGGGAATGAAATTCGATTATATTTTGGCACAATCGGTCTTTACACATGTAGGTCCCCAACTAATAGAGGAGTATATCGCTGAAGTAAGAAATTATTTGACTGACACAGGTAGATTCTTCTTCACTTATGATGAATCGAGTGAACATCTTGTCCAAAGAGAAGTAGATTATCTTTACCCTTTTGAGTTCTTTGAATCTATAGCGACAAAATATGGATTTCAATTAATCGATTGCAGGAATGAATATGAGCACCCCCGCAACCAGATCATGGTGTGTTTTACTTGTCTCCCAGATACATTTTGAAGTGTCTTAGGAGTTCCTTAGAACCTTCAAAAAGCGGTAGTCTTACATCTCTGGACATGATTCCAAGGGCTTCTAATCCCGTTTTGACAGATACAGGATTTCCTTCTCTGCCAACCAAATCATAGCCCGTCATCATTTGCATGTGAAGCTTATTGGCATCTTCAAAATTACCCTCCAAACCAAAACGAATCATGTTGCCAAAAGTCTTTGGTTGGATGTTGGCAATGACCGATATGGCCCCAATGCAACCGAACGACATCATGGGAAGAGTCAATGCGTCATCCCCTGAAATCAAAATGAAATCATCTGGAGTCTTGTCCTGTATTTCCATACACTGAGCAAGATTGCCTGAGGCTTCTTTGGTTCCGATAATGTTTGGATGCTTGGATAAGTTAATGGTTGTTTCTGCAGTCACATTAGAGCTTGTTCTTGCAGGAACATTGTAAAGAATGACAGGGAATGGACTTGCATCAGCAATGGCTTCATAATGCTTTTGGATTCCCATTTGACTAGGCTTGTTGTAGTATGGACTCAAACTTAAAATTGCCGCCAGATCATAATCTTTGACATATTTCAATTGATCAATTGTCCACTGTGTGCTGTTGCCGCCCAATCCATACACCACAGGTAAGTTTTTTGGGTTGTTCGCCAGCACAAATTCTATAACCTGATTTTTTTCTTCAGCAGTGATTGTCGGTGCTTCACCAGTAGTACCCAATACGACCAGGTATTCTACACCACCTTCACTCACATATTCCAAAAGTTGCTTTAATGCATCGAAATCAATCGACAAATCTTTTTTAAATGGGGTGACGAGGGCTACTCCTGTTCCTTTAAATTGGTTGATATTCATTGCTTTGGATCATCTTTAAATACCTAATTACCTCACTGCTTAGTGAAGCTTTGTCATCTGTAGAGTTAATCATCAAATCATAGTAATGCGCCCGTGCGTCACTGTTGATTCCTACTCTACATTTGGTCTTGATAAGCGAAAATACATAATCAATTAAGAAATGCCCGGATTGATCAAGACATAGTGCGAAATCATATTGTTGAGCTAGAAATTTGCCCAGATCATCTCCTTTGACATCTCCTCCATAAGTGATGTCCAGACTTGTGAAAAAGGGCATTTCCGTGATTCGTTTTTTAGGTTGATTGCAATAAACCATCACTTCCACTTCTTTGCCAAGTCCTTTTAAATCTTTGACAATCTCCTTGAGTTTATCTTCATTCTCAAACAAATCCGAATAGACAATGGCAAAGCGTTGGCTGGTGCGAAAGTCCATCATCTCCTGTGGACGATGTTTCTTTAGGTTCTTCTTTGTTTTATAGTTGATGATTGTCTTTTTCATCCTACAAGTTGCTCATTTCTATAAATTCAGCTTCACTAAGGATTTTTGTGCCTAGTTTTTCAGCTTTTTCCAATTTCGCAGGACCCATTTTGTCTCCTGCGACTAAAAAATCAGTGTTTCCAGTAATACCACTGGCTATCTTACCACCCATTGATTTAATCAATCCTTTGAGTTCTTCACGGTCAAATCGTTCGAAAACACCGGATACCACCACAGTCTTTCCTTCAAAAACCATATCAAGTCCTTCGACGGTTTCTTTTTCGATGATTTCCATTTGAAGACCCTTTGCCTTTAAACGCTCAACGAGCTGTCTATTATCTTCAATTGTAAAAAACTCAATCACACTTTCAGCTATACGTTCGCCAATCTCATGAACTTCCAGAATTTCTTCAAACGAAGCAGACATTAGTCCATCAATGTTTTTAAAATGTTCTGCGAGTTTCTCTGCCACAGTTTTACCTACATAACGGATTCCCAGACCAAAGAGAACACTTTCAAAAGGAGTTTCTTTCGATTTTTCCAGACTCTCTACAATGTTTTGAGCGGTTTTATCCTTGATGGATCGGCTTTTAACTTCACCGGTAACAATGTCAGAGATTTCAAATTTCAAACCATTCAGGTTATCGAAACTCAATTCATACAAATCGGCAATCCCCTTGATTAAGTGTTTGTCAAAAAGACCTTTTATCGTATTGGGACCGAGATTGGCTATGTCCATGGCATTTCTGGAAATGAAATGCTCCACTCGACCTTGCACTTGCGGTGGACAAGCATCCTGATTCGGACAGTAATGGTTAGCCTCACCTTCTTTTCTAATCAGTTCAGTTCCACATTCAGGGCAATTGGTGATATATTGAGTGGGAGTGGAGTCTTCAGGTCTTTTGTCGGTATTTACTCCAGTAATTTTAGGAATAATTTCCCCACCTTTCTCTACAAAGACCATGTCTCCAACACGGATGTCGAGTCGCTCAATTTCATTTGCATTGTGCAAAGAAGCTCGTTTTACAGTGGTGCCAGCTAATAAAACAGGGGACAATTCCGCTACTGGTGTGATGGCACCGGTTCTGCCTACCTGGTAGGTAATCCCGTTTAGTTTAGTTTCAGCTGCCTCGGCTTTGTATTTATAAGAGATCGCCCATCGAGGACTTTTGGCCGTAAAACCCAGTTCTTTTTGCTGATCAGAGCTGTTGACCTTGATTACAATACCATCGGTCTCCAGAGGTAGCTCATGACGTTTCTGTTCCCAATAATTAATGTAGTCAAATACTTCTTCTATTGTTTGACACTTCTTGTAGGTAGGAGAAACATTGAATCTTAGTTGGTCAAGAAGCTTAAGTGATTCTTCATGTGTTTGAGGTTCCAGGCCTTCTCCAAGTAGTGAGTAGAGATAGCAGTCCAGTTTTCTTCTGGCAACAACACCTGAATCCTGCATTTTCAATGTTCCAGAGGCAGTATTCCTGGGATTGGCCAACAGGGCTTCACCTTGGCGTTGACGTTCTTCATTCAAGTGAATGAATACCGCTTTTGGCATGAATACTTCACCACGAACCTCAAAGGATGCAGGGTACTCTCCCTGAAGTTTCAAAGGGATGGTCTTGATCGTCTTTACATTGGTGGTTACTTCATCGCCCTTTACACCATCTCCACGGGTAACTGCTTGCTTTAACAAACCATTTTCATAGGTTAAGCTGATGGCAACTCCGTCAAACTTCAGTTCACAGATATATTCATAGTCTGTGGTACCTAGTCCTTTCTCTACACGCTTATCAAATTCTGCAAGGTCTTCTTTGGAGTAGGTATTGCCCAGGGAAAGCATGGGATACTTGTGGTAGACCGTATTGAATGACTTGGTAATGGTACCGCCCACTCTGTGAGTTGGAGAGTCTTCTCGCTGATACTGAGGGTATTCCGCCTCCAGCTTCTCCAGTTCCTTGAGCATTTGATCAAACTCATAGTCAGAGATCTCAGATCGGCTTTCCTGGTAGTAGATATACGTATGATGGTTGAGCTCGTCTGTGAGCTTATCAATGTGGGTTTTAATCTCTTTGCTCATTTGTTAGGTATGCAACATACAAATCTAACAATCTAACGTAATTGATCATGAAATTGATGAGGTAAAGTATGCATGTATCAACATGAATGATGGTGCAATAAAAATCAGATTGCAGAACTCCATTCAAGTGATTGTTATAATTTTGGAGCAATGTTGGAAATTGAGGTTCTGGATAGAAAGATAGATTTACAGCCAATCATTTTACAGGTTGGTGAAGTGGCACAAGCAATTGGTCTGGAGACTTATATTGTTGGAGGATATGTTCGTGACCTCATATTGCAACGTCCTTCTAAGGATATTGATTTTGTGTGTGTTGGTTCTGGAATAGAGTTAGCACAAGCAGTGAAGAAAGAATTGGGCCAAGATGCCAAGCTTGCTGTCTATAAGAATTTTGGAACGGCTGCAATAGCTTATAAGAATTTTGAATTAGAGTTTGTTGGTGCGCGTAAAGAAAGCTATCGTTTAGATTCCAGGAAACCGATCGTAGAGAATGGTACCTTATCGGATGATCAAAATCGTCGAGATTTTACGATTAATGCACTGGCTATTAGTTTGAATAAATCCAACTTCGGTGAATTGATTGATCCGTTTGGAGGTGTAGATCATTTATCTCAAAAGCAGATCATTACGCCATTGGATCCTGAGGTGACTTTTTCGGATGATCCATTGCGAATTATGCGGGCTATTCGGTTTGCCTCTCAGTTGAATTTTGATATCGCGCCCGAGACCTTTGATGCTATAGTAACTCAGAAGGGTCGTATCAAGATTATTTCCCAGGAGCGAATTACCGATGAATTGAACAAGATCATTTTATCACCAGTACCTTCCTATGGATTCAAGTTGCTGTTTAGTTCTGGTTTATTGGAGATCATTTTTCCAGAAATGGCTAAGCTGCATGGAGTAAAGCGGATCAATGGCAAGGGACACAAGGACAATTTTTACCATACCCTTCAAGTATTAGACAATATCTGTGAAGATACCGATGACCTGTGGCTGCGATGGTCTGCCATTTTGCATGACATTGCCAAGCCAGCCACTCAGCGCTTTCATGACAAAGCTGGCTGGACCTTTCATGGTCACGAAGATCTAGGAGCCAAATGGACTCCTCGCATCTTCAAGCGAATGAAGTTGCCTTTGAATGAAAAGATGAAGTATGTACAGAAACTCGTCAAGCTTCATTTAAGGCCAATCGCTTTGGTAAATGAAAAAGTAACCGATTCAGCTATTCGAAGACTCTTGTATGAGGCAGGCGATGATATTGATGACTTGATGACGCTATGTCGTGCGGATATCACATCAAAGAACATGGATAAGGTTCGTAAGTACCTGGCCAACTTCAAAAAAGTAGAGCGGAAGATTAAAGAAGTAGAAGAGCGAGATCATGTACGCAACTTCCAGCCACCCATATCAGGAGAAGAGATTATGGAATTCTTCGGCATTCAACCATCTAGAGAAGTAGGAGAGATTAAGAATGTAATCAAAGAAGCCATTTTGGAAGGAACCATTCGTAACAATCGAGACGAAGCCCTGGAGTTGATGAAGGATACTGGCAAAACGCTCGGATTATCACTTAAGAACGCCGAATAGCCTTCCGAAAACGTTATTAATTGTTAAAATCTGCAAGCTGGAGCCAAAATTGCTCAGGTAGAGTTAAAATATGCTGCATATTTCTATTTTTGCAGACTTACTGAAAGAAATTATAGAATACTACATGAAATATTTAATGACATTGGCCATCGTGTTTGTAGGCATTGCCGCTACCGCACAGGATGGAACTCAACAAGCTAAACAAGACTCTATTCCATGGGAGTTGCGCAAGAATGCCTTTATTTATTCCCAGGCAAAAAAATACAATGACCCTGCTCTTGCCAGAATGGCTTTGTACAATATCATGGCCGAATCACCTGGGAATTATGCAATCTATGATACACTTGCCCTTTGGTATTATGAGTACAATCAGTTGGCATCAGCAGCACTAGTGGCTAGCGATGCTATGAGAATAAACCCAAATGACTTGTTTGCAGCAGAAATAGCTGCTGTTTCGTTTGAAGGTTTGGGAGTGAAAAATCGAGCTGTTGACAATTTCGAGAAGCTTTATCTTGGTAATAATGAGATAGGAGTTCTGTACAAGGTTGCTTTTCTTCAAATGGAACTCAAAAGATACGGCGAAGCCATTAACAATGCAGATGTCATTATTGAGTCTCCTAAATCAGAAACGGAGAAATTGATTTTTCCAGTTGATGACAAAGGAAAGACCCAGGAGGTATCATTGAAAGTAGCAACTATCCGATTGAAAGGAATGATTGAGCAGGATAGAGGTAATACCGCATTAGCGAAAGACCTGTTCCAGAAGGCTTTGGATATGCAGCCTGACTTTTTGATTCTGAAACAGCAAATTGAAGAAGTGAGCAAATAAGAAGAAACTTCAATAGTGAAAGCACGCTAATCAGCGTGCTTTTTTTGTTTCGTCACCCCTTGGGTAGGGCTGTCCTAATAAAGCGCCTTCGCCTTTGTTGGAGTTCTCCAACAAGATCATATCGACAATTTAAAATGCAGGTGATATCTTTTATAACCGTAAGCGTCATGAACATGTGCATGGGAAAGGGGAGTCTTTAATAATTCGCCTGCCAATCAAATCCTCGGCAGAAGTATTCTAGCCGTAGTTCCTTTACCCCATTCTGAAGAGTAGGTGAGCTGACCATGATGCTCTGTAATGATGGCGTAGGTGATGGAGAGGCCCAGACCAGTTCCTTTTCCTGGTTCTTTGGTACTAAAGAAGGGTTCTGTGATCTTTGGAAGATCTTCTGGTTTAATACCTTGTCCAGAGTCTGTTATATCTATCAATACTTGCGATTTTCCCACCCGGGTATGGATTTTAATACGACCACTTCCATCAATGGACTGCAAGGCATTGGTGATGATATTTAAAAATACCTGATGTATTTTACCACTATTTGCCATAATCATGGCATGGTCATTCTCGTAATGTCTGACCACTTCAATCTCGTTTTTTATCCGATATTGCAGCATGGTTAGGCAGTTTTCTATGATGTGATGAACTTCACATGGTTCATTACGATCATCAGCAGAGTGGCTGAATTCATTTAGGCTGGATACTATCTTGGACGCTCTACTAACTCCTTCTTTGATGGCGCTAATTAGTAAAGGATAATCCTCGTTGTTCAGGTGACCATTGTGCGTAAGTGTCTGTTCTAGTCCTTCTACGCCCCCCTGAATGAAGTTGAGTGGGTTATTGATTTCATGTGCCACTCCTGCTGAAAGTACACCTAGTGAGGCCATTTTATCAGACTGAACCATTTGTTCCTGCACACTTCTTAGTTGTTCGATGACCTCATTGAGTTCTTTTTTCTGTTGTTCCAGCTCTTTGGTTCGGTCTGAAACGGTTGTTTCCAGCCAAATATTGCGAGACGTAAGGGCCCTAAGCCTAAGCCAATAAACCAGTAACGCCAGCGCAATAATGGCGATGCCCATCAGAATTCTGGCCCATGTGGTTTGCCACCATGCAGCCTTGATAATGATTTCTTTGGTTAACATAGAATCACTGTACTTTCCATCCACGCCGGTCTGTAGAAGGAACTCATAAGATCCAGGTGGAAGATTGGTGTAAATCCCATTACGCTCCCTCGTAGCAGTGATCCATTCTTTATCAAAAGGATCCAAACGATATCGAAACTGTAAGCGATCAGACTGCACATAGCTGATAGCTGTGAAGTCTATCAAAAGTCTGTCAGTGCCCGCAGGCACAATGGTTTCATTTTCATAATCTAATTGATTATTATCTGCAGATATACTTTCTATAATCATGTAGGGTTCAAAGATTGGGGCGTTGATCTTAGCTGGGTCAAGATTTACCACACCATCAAGGGTGGGTATCCACACCATTCCCTCTGAATCTTTAAAGGACAGTGAAGCTCCAAGACAATGGCTGTTTTTCATGCCATAGCTCTTGTCATATTGCTTGACATTTAGTGCAATGGACGAATCGTTTGCTGCTTTCTCCAGCTCCTCAAGGTTAATACTCAAAATAGAGTTCTCGGAAGGAAGCCAAAGGTTTCCAAAATCATCAGCAATGATGTCATAAACAATATCGAACCCCAGCCCTTCCTCCTGGTCAAAGTTGACAATTTTGTCTTTACTGTAACCCGTCAATCCATCATTGGAGGTGAGCCAAATAAAGTTTTCAGTACTAAAAGTGGAGAACATAAAGCTCGCAGGAAGTCCGTCCTCAATGGTTATATACTCAATAGTACCATCTGTGTCTATGATGTTTAATCCTCCAATGGTCCCAACAATGATTCGTCCATCTTGGCTCTCTTCCAGTGACATAATGTAGTTGGAGCTCAGTCCGTCTTCAATATTAATCGTGTTCCATTCATCAAGTGAAGTAAATCGAATAAGTCCGGCGTTTTTGGTGCCTACCCAAACATGACCCTTACGATCTTCAAAAGCCACTCGGATATAGTTATCAGGGAATCCATCATTAACAGTAAAACTTCGGCTATTATCTCCATCCAACACAAATAGTCCCGCATAAGTACTCACCCAAATGCGTTTTTGGCTATCTGTAAAAAGGTGTTTGAGTCGTGCATTGGGAATATGAATAGGAGGTGTCCATATGGATATTTTCTCATCTTTTAGAAGGTTCAGGACACTGTTTTCGTTTCCCAACAAATATTCATTATTACCTATTTGAGTTACACTTGAAATGATAGGAGTAGAAGTACCCTCTTCAGTTGAATAACTAACAATGGAGCCATCAGATAGGAAAAAGATGCCATTGCGATATGTGGCAACCCACAAATTACCGCGCTTATCTACCAACATATCTCTGACGATGTTATTAGGCATTCCATTATCTTCAGTCAGAGAGTCCAACCTAGTATTGTCAGGATTCCATCGGAAAAGTCCGTTCATTGTACCTAACCAGATGACATTGTTTTGATCTACATGCACGGAATTGACAGCCCTGCCAGAAAAGGAAGGGTGGGACTTAAAGGTCTGATCGCTCCAGGTATACAATCCTATTCCTGTAGCTATGTATAACTGTTTATCTACATAAAAGAAATCATTAATACCATTTACGTTGATCTCAGGTGTAATATCAGTGATAATATCATTCGAATATTGAAGTAACCTTGAGTCGTCAGTTCCAAAGAAAATGTCTCCATTTTCAGTTTCTATCATGGAGAGAACAGTGCTTTCGGTTAAATCGAACTGAAGGGTACGATCTTCAAGATGTTCGTTTTTGTACTGAAGAAGTCTATTGGACCTTGTGCTAAACCAAAGATCACCAGTTGAGGTAATCATCATCTGCTCCACACTCATATCACTGGTGCTTTCCAGTCCTGTGGGAACTTTGAAGTTGCCAGAGTTGAAGACAGTAGGACCATGTTGTGTGCCAATCCAGATCTCTCCATTTATTCCTGTTGCCAATCTCAGTATAGTAGGAGTGGGGATGTTACTATTAGAAGTGTTAAACACGGTGAAATCCTTACCATCAAACCGATGTAGACCCGCATACGTGGCAATCCAAATGTAGCCGTCATCAGATTGTAGGATTTCATTGGTAGATTCGGAGGCCATACCTTCTTCAGTACTCCAACTTCGCAAGACGTATTGACTTGGGTTTTTAGTAATGTCTAAATGAACATCTTGACTAATTAAAATGAATGAATAGGAATAAACCAATACAAATGTGAGCCATTTGAAGTTCATGGTCCTTTGAGAAATTAGACCCTTCCGTATGGTGAATATTAGCTTATGAATCAAGTACAGTAAACCCTTTCGGTCGTTTTATTCAAAACATTAACGCATTACATTGCTGCAATGTGAGTGAGTTTTCGAGTAGAGTACGTATTCATAACCAACATAAACAGTTGGTTGTTAGTTTTATTTTGGTTGGTTATTTTTCAGCTGCTTCTCGCAAACAATCCAACCAGTTCAGCAATGAGCTATGTAGCTTTTGATGGCTGAAAAACAAGGTAAAGAAGCCTTGCATGGACTCTTCAGTGGTTACAATGGTTTGATTGCCATCAGCCTCGAATTTCCAAACATGGATTGCTTTGATGCCCATAGTGGTACCTGTCCAACTTATTAATTCCTTCTCTTTGATTTGCCTGATGGTTGACTTAATGGTACTTCCCCCGATAGTCCATGAAAAATTTGCTCCAACTGAAACTTGATCAATAGTAACCGATTTGATATCTGTGTTCCATTCAGGCCATTTAGAGATATCAGATAATATATTCCATACCACATCAACTGGGGCATTTATGATCGTGGATTGGCTATCCCGAACACTTGCATCCTGATTGATCTTACCTTCTTTAGCTAACGGACCTAATATCTTCATCTCTTTCTGAGGTGTGGGTGATTAAGTAAAAATACACTTTTGCGTTTTACACCAAAAAGGAAATGGATAAATCTCGATGAATGGATTTATTCGAAAGGTTAAAAAAAGAAAAACCTGGATATTTCAGTTGGTTATAAATAAAGAAGGCTAACTGAACAACAGTTAGCCTTTTTAAAGAATGATTTATTTCAAAATTCTAGTTTTGATCTTCACCAGATAGGTTTGGATTCGCATCTATCTCAGCTTGAGGGATTTTGAAAATCCAGTCATCGTTAATAGAAGGTCTGTCCACTTGATAAGCATCTTGGTACAATACTTCAGAAGCTCCAGATCCACCATTAGCGGCATGATCAATACCTTCATCCCAACGAATCTTATCAGTATACCCAAAGCCTTCACCCCAAAGTTCCAAATGTCTTTGGAATTTGATTTGGTCCATCAAAGCATCTTGGGTTCCATACACTGTAGCATCGAAACCTGTATCTCTTGTGCCAACAAGTGCCTGAAGAGCTGCTTGTGCAGCACCGATATTTCCTTGCATTGCCTCAGCTTCAGCTTCTATTAGATACATCTCTGCACTTCGCATGTAGATAACATCGTCTGGATCAATTGAACCTGGATTTGCTTGCTTCAATTTAAATTGCATGTATGGGTGTGTATTGTGCCCTGAGACCAATCCATAAGTAGCTTTAATGGCTGCTTCAGCAGCATCAAACTCTTCTTCAGTAGTATATAGTGGATTGGTATTGTTTTCCCATCCTCCTTCACCATTTGCGGCAGAAGTATTCGTGTTTGGAGCATCAGGAAGGAATACCTGTCTTCTAAAGTCAGTAGCAGGAATAGCATCTACCATTCTTCTATCCGCAATTTTTGGATTATTTCTGATCTGGCTACCATTAAAGGTGTTGGTTGCTAAATAGAAATAAGAGCGGAAGAATGTAGTTTCAGCATCAATTACATTACTACCCCAAATCACCTCAGAAAGGTTGTTGCTATTGAATCCAGACAACCAATCAGATTCTCCCATCAGAGGATAGCCGTCTCTAGCAGCAATAGCCTCTGATGCAGCAGTGGCCCAGTCACCCATTGATAGTGCCATTCTAGCTTTTAAACCATGGGCAACGTTGATGTTCAACTGTGATTTTGCAGCTTCTCCACTTCCAGTTCTTCCAGTTCCTGATTCGAAAGCAGTTATCGCCGCATCCAAATCCAATTCAATTTGATCATAAATCGCCTGTACACTTGATCTAGGCTGACTAGTAAATGGAGATTCAGTAGCAAAAAGAAGTGGAACTCCAGGATCCGTAGATGGATTACCAATCAAATAGCCTCTTGCAAAATGCTGAACCAGTGACAAGTAAGCAAAAGCTCTGTAAGTATACGCCTGGCCTTTGATTTCATTCAATTCAGGTGTTTCCGTAAAGCCACTTTCAGCAATACCATTGATCAAAAGGTTCGCATGTGCAATGATGTTGTATCGGTGATACCACATGATTTCATTACTCAACGTAGTAGGAATGGTATGGCCGTTCCACTGTGCATTGTCTCTCCATCCAAGGTTGTTTGCATTGGCAGAGTGAATCAATATACCCGCCAAATTATCTCCCTGAGGTACATACCAGTGATCGTTGGCTATTGCCGTATTACCACCAGGGAAAATTGTTTGTGATTGAGAATACATACCTCTATGTACTCCATTTAGTACAAGCTGCATGTTTTCAACACTTGCCAAAGCATCAGTAGCTGATATGGCATCAGTAGGTGTTCTTTCTAAAAAGTCTTCCTCGCATGACGCCAAAAGGAAGGCAAAAAACACCAAAAATGTAGTTTTATATATATATGACATAATCAAATATTTTTAGTGATTTAGAATGACAAGTTCAAACCGAGAGAAACAGTTCTTCCAGGGACAAAATCGTCGCCAGGAGCTGTACCAGCTAAGTTGTATTGAGGATCAAGACCAGACCTTTTGCTTCTAAGAAGCAAGTTTTCACCTATTACAGACACTCTCAAGCTGCTCATTCCTATTTTGTCTAGAATAGCTGGACTAAAGTTATAGCCTAAGCTTGCATTACGTATAGCAAAGAATGAAGCATCTGTTAAGAAACGATCTGACTGGGTTTGAACCAATTCTGGGTTTCCAACTTCTAATCTTGGCACATCAGTAATATCACCTGGAGCTCTCCATGCATTTAAAATGTCTGGGTGTAATGCACGACCATAATCGCTGGTAATCATTAGTCCGGCGTATGCATTGTCTAGAACATATCCGCCGATTCCGTAAGTCATCAACATGCCAAAATCAAAACCTTTATAGCTTATTCTATTGTTGATTGATCCCAAGAAATCAGGTACAGCAGATTTGTCTGTGTATCCTCTTTGAGTTTCAGACCAATTAGTTGTGGTCAAATGATTTCCTTCTTCGTCCAATACTGGTACGCTTTCATTATTTTCATCAAAATCATACTGGTAGTACAATTGATCACCGGTTTCAGGATCAACGCCTGCTGTTTTATACAGAAAAAAGTCATATCTAGAACGACCCTCTGCCCAACGCTTGCTGCCATCAATAAACGGTGACGGTAGGTTAGTGATTTCATTGTTAAAGGTAGATCCCAGTAGTGTCAAACTCCATCTAAAATCCGTAGTTTTGATCAAGTTAGCTGTTAATGAAAGCTCAATTCCTTTATTTACCATTGTTCCGTCATTTACAGGAACTTCATTAATTCCGTTACTTGCTGGAATTGGAAGCAAATAAAGTAAGTCGGTAACATTTCTTTGGTAGTATTCGATTGACCCTTCGAAGAAATCATCAAATAATCCAAATTCTAATGCTAAATCATAATTTTGAGAAGTTTCCCATTGTAGGTCAGCATTACCGACTGATGATAACAAAATTGCAGGGTCAGCTGCATTGGAAGTTATATCAAACAATGCTTGAGATAAAAACCATCGGCTCAATCCAAGGTTGTCTTGACCCACTTCGCCATATGATCCTCTAAGTTTAAGCTGACTGATAAAAGAAATATCCTGAATGAATGGTTCCTGATCTACGAGCCATGAAGCGCCAACAGAATAGAAGCTTCCCCATCTGTTTTCCGAATCAAAAGTTGAAGAACCATCTCTTCGAACTGATGCACTCAAGAAGTACTTATTATTGTAATCATAGTTAGCCCGGAAAAAATAACTTTCTAAACTATGTTCTTGAGAAGCTCCATCCAAATTAACAATATTCGAGAAATTGGCAAATTCATAAATTCCACTAGCTGTTTCATTTGTTGCTAATCCAGACAGGAAAGACCTTTTCCATTCAACACTCTCATGTCCTGCTGTAAGGTCTACAGTGTGAACTCCAAAGTCCTTTTTGTAAGTAAATACCTGGTTAAACGTGGTAGTGGATTGGCGCAATTTAGTTTGGCTTAACCTTGCTGTTGGCTGTGCATCTCCAATTACAGGGTTTTCATACTCACTTTCAGAAAAATCTGTAAAATCGCCTCCATAAGTCACTCTTAAGTTTAGCCCATCAATAATTTTAACGTCCCCAAATGTTCTAAAACCATAAGTATTGTCCTGATCACCTTCATTATTTAAAGTCAATTCTTGAAGGGCATGACGTCCCTGGTTTCTTGGTCTGGAACCAATGCCATAGTCAGCAAAACCTTCACCATTATCCCATACAGGGTTTCCTTCTGCATCTTTTACGATGTTGCCATCTCTGTCATTTACGTAAACAGGATAGATGGAACCCATGTTTTGAGAAAAACTAAATGGATTCACAATGCTTCCAGATCCTGCTGAACTTGGCCCACGAGTTTCAGTTAGAGCCAGATTTGCACTACCACCAATTTTGATGCGATCGTTGGCCTGGAATTCTCCTCCTAGTCTAGAAGT
This sequence comes from Rickettsiales bacterium, assembly GCA_002729235.1. Classification (GTDB taxonomy): domain Bacteria; phylum Bacteroidota; class Bacteroidia; order Cytophagales; family Cyclobacteriaceae; genus Marinoscillum. The sequence goes on from PBTY01000034.1 coordinate 86,136, forward strand.
TAAGCGATCAAAACCAGAGCGAATCACGTAGCTTTCATCTGACAAACTTCCGACCGATAGGAATACCGAATGATCCTCTCCACCGGCTGTTACATTCACATTGTAATTTGATCTCACACCGGTTCTTTGCATCTCATCGAACCAGTCTAAGCTTTTGTAGATCACTTGGGCATTTGGATTTAATTTACCATCAGTTCCAACAATTTGGTCGTTTTCTACATTAAAAGGGTTGTATCCTAATTGGTTGTAGATATTGGCAGAAGCGTATGCAGCGTCTCCTCCAGCTGCTGAGGTATTTCTAAGAGCTTCCCAATACGTCTCATAGTACTCACCAGGACTCACTTGATCATAAAATGGTACACTTCTGGATGACCAACCAATTTGGGAAGAAGCGTTAACTCGGATTCCACCATCTCTACCTTTTTTAGTGGTAATGATCACCACACCATTCGCAGCTCTGGATCCATAAAGTGCGGTTGAAGCGGCGTCTTTTAACACCGTAAACGATTCAATATCATTTTGATTGAGGGTGTTTAAAGGAGCTGTGTATTGCATGCCATCAACTATGTATAATGGAGTTGTAATACCATTTAATGTTCCAACACCCCTAATGACAATACCTGGGGATGCACCAGGACCTGCAGGAGAAGTAAATTGTACCCCACTAGCATTTCCTTCGATCGCTGAAAGAGCATTAGTCACTTGCCGTGTTTCAAGATCCCTTGCTCCAACTGTCTGGGCAGCACCTGTGAAGTTTCGCTGTGTGGAAGTACCATAAGCAGTTACTACCACCTCTTGTAACTCAGTTACTCCACCAAGTTTGATGTCAATTTTTGTTTGAGCACCTACAACAACTTCTTGGGTTTCGAAACCAACGAATGAGAAGACCAAAGTGGCTCCTTCACCAACACTGATTCGATACATACCATCAAGATCAGTTTGAGTTCCCATGTCAGTACCCTTTACGAGTACCGTTGCACCTGGCAAGCCATCACCCGTGTCATCGGTGACTTTACCAGTAACGGTTTGTTGTGCCATCACTGTACAAATGGCAGCAAAAACCATGAGATTGAATAGTAATATTCTCTTCATATTATCCCTTGTTTTTTTGTGAAAAAATTGATTAATGGAGAATCTAGTACCTAATTGTGAGATTAATTGATAACCTAGTAATAATGTGCTTAGATTTTATCTAAGCGGTAGAATTATTAGGATGTTCGCAATACACAAACCGTTGTAATATCAAAAAGCCTCATTAATGTTGATATAAAACCCCGATGTGTTAACACCACGAGCATAGTCTACCCTTATTCTTATGTGCTCTTTTTTGTTGATCTCGGCACGTAAACCAACTCCATAACTTCCGAGGATTTTTTCATAGCTTCCTATCTTGTTAGAAACTCCACCAAAACCTCCAAATGCACTGATTAAAACTCTATTGTGAACATAACGTCTAATCTCCGTTTGAATTACCGTCTGGTGGTTATCCCGATAGCCTCCTTTATAATAGCCTCGCATTTGTCTGCCACCTCCAAGAAGTGCCAGGTTATAGAATGGAGGATCTCCAAGAATGGATTGATGATACAACTGGAATGCCAGCTCAGTTTTGCTCAAAGGAGTGAAATACTTTCTCACATCAATGTACATATCAGTGAATGAGTAATTGCCGATCAATGCATTTTCATATTGTAATAATCGACCTTCCAAATAATAGCCACTACCTGGAGAAAAGACATTATTGCGCATATCGTAAATGAAAGTTGCGCCAAGTCCAAACACATTACCAGGCTGTATCCCTCGGGTTTGTTGCTCTTTTAATTGACCATTAGGGTCTATTTCAATGTTGAAATACTTGTCGAAAAAGATGGTAGGACCTATGTAGAGGTTCGATTTTGCTTGATATAACAGGTTCGTCTCTAATCTTAGAAAGTCTGCAGTATATACTTCATAAATGTCCAGATCGACATCAGAACCGATACCATAATATTGATACGGGTAGATGTAGTATGCGTATTCACCTTTAAGCCAAAGTTTGTCTTGTTTTAAAAAGAAGTTGTAAGGAAATGTAATGAGCACCTGATTTTCTAGCGTGTAGATCAGTACCGATTGAAAGTTTGAAGGTTTACTCAGGCTGTCATCACTGGTTCGAAAATAGAACATGCCGGCTACGCCAAACCCAAGACTTGTTTCAGGCGAAAAGAAAATGGCCGGTAATACAATGACACCAGACTTTTTGTCCTGTTTTTCTTGAGCTTGGGATGAAGAAAATCCCAACAAAAGAGCCAATGTTAGAATAATTGACCGTGAAGTGTTCATAGGTTAACTACAATAGTAACCAAATCAATGCGTCTCAGTCGATTTACTCTTAAGAAAATTATTATAAGCGAATGTTAGACCGAGAACAAATAATCCAGCCAATAAGCCTATGATCATATTGATGTAGGCTGGAGCAATGAGTGACATACGAATCAAAATCGTTGCCAGGGCAAAACTTGAGTATCGAAATAGATTGTAGTACCGCGTATCAAATCGAAGTGAATACAAGAGGATCAAAATGTCACTGAATATCAATATGGAATAAAAGATATTGAATGAGGGGCTATAGATACCATCAGTAATGAAATGGACCACATCTAGTACTCCTATATAAATGAAGGCCAGTAATAGGAAAATGGCAGTTAGTTTTTTAAATCTCACAAACTGAGATTGTTCATAAACACTCTCTGTAACTGGAATGTGTTTTTGTGCACGATAGTAGAACCCAATTATTAAGAAGATGAATAGGGCGCCGAAAGCATCAGATAGTATGTGATATAGGGGCTCTATTTGAAGATCATTCCATGTTAGCGGTTCTTCAAATTTTCCAAACTCTTTGAATGCAGATCTCAATAATATGATGGATAGTATTTCGAATTGTTTACCTACCGAGTCAGCAACAGAGTGAGGGAGGACAAATACCAATCCTAAAATTTCAATAATTAATAAAATAGTGAAAGCAATATCCACTGCCAGGAAATAACTGATTTCATGATTGATAAAACCAGGTTTGATCTCATGAGAGAAGAAAGCAATACACAAACCAGCTGCAAAACCAATAATCAATAGGTTGCTGACCACTTTCTGAGTGATACGTTTATGCCAGTTGGATTCTATTCGTTCAAATAGGTTTAACAATCGGTTCATTACGGTTGATGTTGTTTATTGCTATTAATCTATCAATTTTTGTTAGATTAATAAAGAGATTAGAAAACGTTTTCTAAATAAGGCAAATGACCAACCGCGATAAAACCAAAGAGTCTGCATTGAAGTTGTTCAATGAAATGGGATATGCCAACGTGCGTTTGCAACACATCTCAGATGACTGTTTAGTGAGTGTTGGGAATATGGCTTATCATTTTAAAAACAAGCAAGCCATCTTGAAAGCCGTCTATGAAGATTTGGCTCAACGGCATCAATCATTATTATCTGACCTTAATCAAGTTCCCATATTTGACTACATGGATGAACATTTTCAAAAGGTTTACAGAGTGGTAGAGACTTATCAGTTTTTTTATCTGGACACCAATGATATCATACGGAGTGATGAGGAAATTGCTCTTAAGTATACTCAATATCTAAAATGGGAGAAGGAGCAATTGATTCAGGTATTTCGATTTAATGTATCACGGGGTTCATTCTTACCGATGAGTGAGGATACCTTAGCTCATTTGAGTGAGTTGATATCCTTAATCAAACAAGGGTGGGTCAATCCGGTAATACTGAAGGATCCAGAAGCTAACCAACGATTTAAGACCTTTATTTGGGACACATTATACCCTTATTTTTCTGAGCGGGGAGTAACTGAGTACGAGCAAATGCGTAAATTACACCAGACAAATTGGTGATGAATGTCCAAAAAGCCGGTATATATCGATCAGTTTTGCTATGAGTTAATGCTTTCAGGGATTAATGATCAATCGCTGGCCGATCAGAAAGGCGATCATATGGACCTGGCTTTGTTTTACGATGACCAATGGCTAATGGACAGTGCTGTCGTAGAAAATGTCGTATATAACAAAGGACACTGGGATATTTATCTGGTATTTGTCGATCCACTACACCCATTAAAATTAATCAGGCGAAAGATATCGTCGTACTTTACTGAAAAGAAAGCTTTGCAGGCCGGTAATTATATGAGAAGATTGGCAGCCAAAGATCAGAGAGGTACGATTAGAGTAGATATCAGTAACCATAAGCCTCTATCTGATAATTAAGAATGCAGACCAAAACCAAAATACTCAACGCGGCACTTGACATTTACAGCAAAGAAGGATTAACTGGAGTTAAGTTTCAATCCATTGCTGATGAAGTTGGTATTAGTGTTGGTAATCTGGCCTATCACTACAAGAGTAAAGATGACATAGTCCTTAAACTCTATGAGAGTATAGAATCTGATTTCATGCATATACTGGAATCGTTTAGAAAGTACGATACCTTGTTCGACTTGGAGAATCAACTGGATATGTTGTACTCTTTCAGTGTCAAATACCCATTTTATTTCATTGATCAGTTTCAATTGACCGAATCACTTGGTGAAGTAGGTAACATCCACCAAAAGTTAATGATCAAATTGAGTTCTCAGCTTTTCATGCAATTGAAGTTTCAGGAACAACGAGGAGTCTTAAAGCCAGAAAAGACTTGTGATTTCTATAAAGACTTGTCAGATAACCTGTGGTGCTTTATTATGTATCATTCTGCCAAAGAAATGATCAAGAGTATCCGTAAGAGTCGTGAAGAGTTCAAGAAATCGTTTTGGATTCAGATAGAGCCCTATTTCTCGAAAACTGGTGAAATTGAATACCAAAAGGTCGTTATCCCTACAGTTGCATAGTTTCTATTTTATAAATTAGAAAATGTTTTCTAATTCCAATATTTGTTTTATATTGGGTAAATATTTGTCAAATATTCAATTCATCATTCTCTGCGGACTGCTAATTGAAGGTTTGGGAAAACATTAAACTAATTGACTAGCAACACTATGGCAAATTTACTTTGGCTCCAAGGCGGAGCCTGTAGCGGCAATACCATGTCGTTTCTCAACGCTGAAGAGCCAACTGTTGTAGAGTTGGTTACCGATTTCGGCATCAACATCCTATGGCACCCATCAATCGGATTGGAAATTGGACAACAGGTTTCCGATCTAATGAAAGACATTCTCAGTGGTAAAATAGAACTAGACATTCTGGTCTACGAAGGTTCTATCATACAAGGTCCTAATGGCACTGGTACGATGAACTACTTCGCTGATAGACCAATGATGGACTGGGTAAAAGAACTTTCGGAAGTGGCTCAGTTTACCGTGGCTATCGGAGACTGTGCTACCTGGGGAGGAATTCCAGCAGTAGCACCAAACCCAAGTGAATCAACTGGAATGCAGTTTCTGAAAGAGAAAAAAGGAGGTTTCCTCGGTCCAAACTATGTTTCCAAAGGAGGATTACCGGTTATCAATATTCCAGGCTGCCCTGCACACCCAGATTGGGTTACTCAGATATTGGTAGCAATTTCTACTGGAAGAATAGGTGGTGTTCTAATTGATGAATACCACAGACCAAAGACATTCTTTACAGACTTTGTACAAACTGGTTGTACCAGGGTGAGAAACTTCGTTCAGAAGGAAGACGCGCATTTTGGTAAGCGTGGAGGTTGTTTATTCTACGAAGTAGGGTGTAGAGGACCTATGACCAGAGCGAGTTGTAATAATATTTTATGGAACAGGCATTCAAGTAAGACGAGATCAGGGCACCCATGCCTTGGTTGTACTGAACCAGGATTCCCACATCATGATTTGAAAAAAGGTAGTGTACTGAAAACAATGAAGTATTTGGGAGTATTCCCTAAAGATGTACCTACAGGAGAAAGCAAGCTGATGTATTACTTGAAAGCTGGAGTGGGTAAGGTATCTCCAAGCAACAAAGTCCTTTTAGAAACTTCAAAATAATCCAGAAATGTCAACTAAAGAATTGAATATATCTCCTGTAGGCCGGGTAGAGGGCGACCTTGATGTTAAGGTCTACATGGAAAACGGTGTGGTCACAAGAGCACACACTCAAGCAGCCATGTTCCGTGGCTTTGAAAAAATTATGGAAGGCAAAGACCCACAATCAGGGTTAATTGTAACCCCTAGAATCTGTGGAATCTGTGGTGGATCGCACCTTTACTGTGCGTCATCTGCTCTGGACACTGCCTGGGGTACTACTTTGACTCCTAATGCGCTTTTATTGAGGGCTTTAGGTCAGGCAACAGAGACAATCCAGAGTATTCCAAGATGGTTTTACGCAATTTTCGCTACGGACCTTGCTAACAAAAAATTCGCTAGTAAGCCGTTGTACCAGGAAGTGGTAAAACGTTTTGCTGCATACACCGGTACATCATTCCAAAGTGGTGTTACGGCATCGGGAAGACCTGTTGAAGTTTATGCATTATTCGGTGGTCAATGGCCACACTCGAGCTATATGGTGCCTGGAGGAGTAATGTGTGCTCCAACTTTAAAAGACATTACCCGCGCACATGCAATCATGAACCAGTTCAGATTGGATTGGTTAGAAACCACCTGGTTAGGTTGTTCTATTGAGCGTTATTTGCAGATTAAATCATGGGATGATTTAATGGCTTGGGTGGAGGAAAATGAATCGCAAAGAAATAGTGATCTAGGCTTGTTCATTCGTGCTGGATTAGAGTTTGGCCTGGACAAATTTGGTCAGGGTGTAGGGAAATTCCTTGCGTTCGGAACGTACCTACACAAAGACCGATACAATAAACCGACAGTAGAGGGTAGAAATCAGGCTCTGATTAACTCTAGTGGATTCTTTGACGGCAAAAACTATCACACATTTGATCACAAACAAGTATTTGAGCACACGGATCATACATGGTTTGAGACACAGCCACCTGCTCACCCTTGGGATCAGCCATTACCTACACCAGTAGAATCTCAAAACCTGGAAGGAACTGATTTTGACAACAAATACAGCTGGTCAAAAGCTCCTAGATATGATGGCCATGCTGTGGAAGCAGGTCCACTTTCTAGAGTGATTATGAATGCAAACCCTAACAATATGGATCATCAAATTCAGGATCCTTTATTTGGGGATATTATTCAAAATATGGGTCCTAGTGTGTTCACCAGAACTTTAGCTCGTGTACATGAAGCGCCTAGATTGTTTGAATACATCAATCAGTGGTTGACAGAGATTGACCTGGATGGTGAATTCTATATCAAACCTGAGGAAAAAGATGGTAAAGGATTTGGTGCTACCGAAGCTGCACGTGGTGCTCTTGCTCACTGGGTGGAAATCGAAGGTGGTGTCATCAAAAACTATCAGGTTATTGCTCCAACGACGTGGAATGTTGGTCCTAATGATACAGAAGGGAAATCTGGCCCTATTGAAGCCGCACTTGAAGGTACAGAAATTGAAGATCCAAACGATCCGGTAGAAGTGGGAATGGTAGCCAGATCTTTTGATTCTTGTTTGGTATGTACGGTACATGCCCATGATCAAAAGTCTGGAAAAGAGCTGGTGAAGTTCAAACTGTAATTCTTCATACTAAAATTTGCTAGATTAAGGAAGGCTGCTCCGGTGGTCTTTCTTTTTTAGTTTATGCTTATGAAAAAGACTGCAATAATGGGTTTCGGAAACCCTGTGAGAAGTGACGATGCGATAGGTGTTCATGTAGTCAATGAGCTCAAAAAGAAGATTGTGAGCCCTGACATTACCTTGATGGATATGGGTACGAGTGCTTTTGAGGTGCTTTTTGGTTTGAAAGGGCATGAAAAAATCATTATTGTGGATGCTGTGGTCAATTCTGATGAAGAACCAGGTACTCTATTTAAGGTACCAGCAGAAGAAGTGCTGAGAGCTCCTCAAGATGATCCAATGGTTTTTTTACATGGATTAAAATGGGACCAGGCACTGTCTTATGCTAAAAAAATTATGGGAGAGGAATATCCTACAGACATTGAAGTGTACTTGATTGCGGTGGACAACACCCGATTGGAAATTGAGATTTCTAAAGAAGTACTCAATGCAGGAGAGCAGGTTATACAGTTGATTTTGGACGAGATAGGCGAGGCCAATTATGTCGAGTAGTATCCAATTAAAATCATCTCATGTCATTATCGATTCTTCTATCGCTATACCATGTTTTGGCGATTCAATACATGCCATGGTGAGTTATAAAGAGGAGTCCGGACAATTGCTGCTATCCTGGATTGAGAATTCATTTTTTTCGAAACTCCATAAGGTGCACCAGGTCATTATCAAGCAAAAAGATTTAAAAGGAACAGTCAGTGTGCCTGTAAGGGATGTTATTATAGATCATGATTTGAGCGAAATGGATCGTGAATTAAGCTTTGACTTCAATACTAAAAACAGATTCATCAAAATTGATTTAATCTAGATGGTAACCATACATTCATCAACCCACACATTAAAGACTATTCAACAAATCATTGAAGCAAATGGAGATCTCTCCAACTATGTTGAGCTTTTTCCTCTAGATAAGAAGCGTGAGGTTTTAGAGTTGGATCTGTTTGTTATTGACAATGAGATTGTTTGGCCAGTAGAGTGGCTCAATAGACATATTCCCATTTATGTTCCGGTGGTTCCATTTTCTGAGGATAATTTGTTGTGTCTCATTTTATTGAAAATGGGTCATTATCCAATGGCTGAAAGCTATGCGATCAATGAGGTTTTAAACAATCATGTGACCTTATTGAAAAGTTTATCAGAAGGACTTCCCATGCTGGATATGCAATACAACTCACTCCATGCTTATAATAAGGCCCTGTATAACCAATATAATCCCTATGGTAATTATCAACTGGTGGAGTCAACATTGATTGATGCAGAGGAGGAATTCATTAAGGCAGATTGGAAAATAATGGCGAGAAAACACCTTGCCGTATTAAAAGCGGATAAAGGAAATGATCTGGAAGCGATTAAAATCAACCTGGATACCTTGTCTAAATGGAGTCTTTCTGATGAGAGTAAGGCTTCCATTGCCCTAGATCTAACTGGATTTTTGGCTAATTATTCATTGACTTGTCAGGAAGATGACTTGATTCGTGATACCAAAGATTGTGTTGATTTTGGAATTTCCTTTTTCAAAGAGCATAAGTTTGAGCTGGAAGAGGCAATGATGCAAATAGATCTTGGTCAGATAAAAGGAGCCCGTTTCAATTTCCAAGCATCGTTAAGCTTGTTTGATTCTGGAATTTATCAGTTGAACTCATTAGAGCAACCTGATTTGATGTATAGCGCGATTTACCGGAAGGCAAAAGTGCTTCATCATTGGTCTCAAAACGGTAATCCACAATTTTATAAGTTAGCACTCGAAGCTTACAACAAATCATTGAAGTTTTATACTCAGTCTGATTTTCCAGAAGTATTCTTTGAGATACATTCCCAATTGGCGATGATCTATGCTGAAATTCCGTCTGATGGTAACCAAAATGCTATTTGGGCAGCATTCTCAGCTACTTCATTTAAAGAAGCACTTGATTTCTATGCACAGTCAGGGGACCTAGATAAATATGCAACAGTGGCTAATAATTATGCCAACGCATTGATCAATTTTCCTGAAGCCAAGAATTCCGATAATATCGAAAAAGCAATACATTACTTCAATGAGGCCTTGGAGATCAGAACAGCTAAGACATATCCTCAACAGCGAGCATTTTTGATCTTGAATTATTTGGAAGCGTGTTGGCTAGCCAATAATATCAATAACCACATGGAGCGTGTCCGATTGGAGGACATGATGTCCAAGGTGAAAGAAGTAAAATCATTGACTGATAATAAGGAAGCTATTCAAAGGTCAGAAGAGCATCTTGCTCATTTGATCGAACTGAAGAAGATGTTGTTAACCGCTTAATCATGCACGAGGTATCTTTAGTACAAAGCATATTCAGAACATTGGAGTCTGAGTTTGATGAAGACGAGCTAGATCGCCTATCTCAAATTGATTTGAAAGTGGGGGTGCTTAGCAATGTGGAGCCTATTTTGATGCAAAATGCTTTTAGTGCAGTGATTGAAACAAATGATAGATTCAAGTCTGTTAGACTTCATATAGATAAAGTTCCCATTTTGATCAAATGTGACTTATGTGGTGAAGTTAGTCAGGTGGAGAACTATGTATTCAAATGCTCCAACGGGCATCCCAGTAAAAATGTCATTCAAGGTGAGGAACTCCTCATCGAAAGAGTTCATTTCAATGATTAATGATTGATTTAGAAATTATTTTCTAATCGATCAAAATCCTTTTTCACACCTCCAGATATCAGTATATTTCTGGAGGTAAACAGTTAACTCATGTCAATAGCAAAATCGAATCAACAAGCACGAGGTACCGTGCAATGTGAAAACTCCTCTATGAATCTTCTGAAAGCCAATGACTTCATGGCTGATCAAATCAGAAAGGAGATGCATCGAAGAAATGTATTACTGATCAACATTACTTCATCTGCTGGTAGTGGCAAGACTACTTTAATGCAAGAGACGGCCAAAAGATTGTCTAGCAAGCTGAGCATGAAAGTGTTGGTGGGAGATTTGGAAACCGAGCGAGATGCGGACAGAATCAAACAAGCAGGAGTGGAGGCTCTTCAGATTGTAACTGGAGGCATTTGCCATTTAGAAGCACAAATGATCTGGCAAGGAATGGATAGCATCAATCTAGATGGTGTTGACTTACTATTTGTAGAGAATGTGGGTAATCTGGTTTGTCCCGCTTCTTTTGATTTAGGAGAGGATTACCGAGTAACTTTAATGGCTAGTACAGAAGGAGACGATAAACCAAAGAAATATCCTAAGATGTTCTTAACCAGCGACTTAATGCTGGTTTCAAAGTCAGATCTGTTGCCGTATCTTCCATTTTCAGTGGAAGCAGTGACACAAGATGCCAGAGACATTAATCCAGAACTGGAAGTTATGCAAATCTCCAGTTTGAATGGCGAAGGTATCGATCAGTGGTGTGATTGGTTACTTGAAAAAGTAGAGGTAAAAAAGGCAACAGCTCAAATTGTCTGATTTTTGCAGACCTATCGGATACATATCGAAGGCATCGTACAGGGCGTTGGTTTTAGACCATTCGTAAAACGTCTGGCTGAAAGGTTTGAGATAAGTGGAACAGTTCAAAATGGCTTGGATGGTGTTCGCATTATTTTTAATGCCAAGGACCCAGATCATGCTCAAATATTTCTTGATACCTGTGTCTCTGAGGCTCCAAAACAATCCAGAATTGACCACTATTCTATGGAATTAGTTGATTCTGAAAGATTTGATCAATTCGAACTATGCTTATCTGCCGGTCAGGGTGTTCTCAATGCTCCAATCACCCCTGATCAAGGACTTTGCAAACAATGTTCGGAAGAGCTTCTTGATCCTGCTAACATCCGGTATGGTTATCCTTTTATCAGTTGTACAGATTGCGGTCCGAGGTATTCCATTCTAAATGGGATGCCATTTGATCGAGAGACAACTACCATGGATTTGTTTCCAATGTGTTCAAATTGTGAGAAAGAATACAATAATGTAGACAATCGACGTTTTTATTCACAAATCAATAGTTGTCCTGAGTGCGGGATTCAATTATCGCTTTGGACTGCTTCTGGTGAGTTAGAAATGACCGCTCAGGAAAAGGTCGATGAGGTAATCAAAGCTTTGCGCTCAGGATTTATTGTTGCTGTCAAAGGAATAGGAGGTTTTCTATTACTGTGTGATGCGTCCAACACAAAGAGTATCCAGCTGCTTCGAGAACGTAAAGTAAGACCAGATAAACCTTTTGCTGTTTTATGTCCATCGCTGGAATCCATACAATCCAATTTTATACCCTCAACTGCTGAGCAAAAAGCTTTACAAAGTGCAGCAGCTCCAATAGTTATTTTGAAACCTAGAAAGGGAAATTTATTGGATTTAAAATTTGTTTCTCCAGGCTTGGATTCTGTTGGAACCATGTTGCCTTATGCGCCATTACTCAAAGTTATTGCTAATCAGTTTATGGAGCCTTTGGTGGCTACAAGTGCAAATAAAAGTGGGCAGCCGTTAATCTATAAATATGCTGAGGAGTTGCTTGATTTGGCCGATATTGTATTGGATCACAATCGAGAGGTTACATTTCCTCAAGATGATTCGGTAGTTCGTTTTACACCTTTTACGGATCATCAAATTGTCATGCGTCGATCCAGAGGTTTGGCTCCATCTTATATGGCTAAATCTAACGAATTGGATGGATTACTTGCTGTTGGAGCTGAAATGAAAGGGACATTTGCTGTTGGTCATTGCGATCAGGTCTATATTTCACAATATTTAGGTCAGCTAGGTTCTTTTGATAATCAAGAGAATTATAAATATGTATTGAATAAGCTTACCTCAATGATTGGATGTAATCCAGAGGTGGTTCTTCATGATTTGCATGAGCAATATTTCACTACTGAATTAGCTTCTGAATATACCTTGGAGCAAATAAGTGTTCAGCATCACGAAGCGCATATGATGGCTGTTCTTTATGAACATTCTCAACTCGAAAGTAATGAGCCTGTTTTAGGTGTGGTTTGGGATGGTACAGGTGCTGGAACTGATGGTGCTGTTTGGGGAAGTGAATACATGGTATATGATGACGGGCATATCGATCGATTAGCTCATTGGGACTATTTTCCGGTTATAGCCGGAGACAAAATGAGTAAAGAGCCAAGATTGTCAGCCTTGGCTATTTTGGGAGAGAATAGTGGCTTGGAAAAGAAATTTACAAATCAGGAATGGTCTTACTATTCCAAATTGAGAAAACAAGAGTCATTGCAAACGTCTAGTATGGGGCGCATTTTTGATGCAGTAGCTTCTATTCTAGGCTTAATAGATGTGTCGACGTACGAAGGTCAAGCCGCCATGCTGTTGGAGCAATGTGCGTTGAGTTATTATCTTGAAAATGGATCAAATACTCCAGGAATTTATGAAATCTCTTTAGACCGATTGAATACGCGTGAGCTATTGGATATGATACTTGATGATGTTTGTCAAGAAATTGAGCCCAATAAGATTGCTGCTAAATTCCATGAGACATTGGTTAGTTCAATTAGCTATATGATCCAGATTGGTCAGTTTCAAAAGGTAGCCTTCTCTGGTGGAGTTTTTCAGAATGGATTATTGGTTGATCTTATCCAGTTTAGGATAGAAGATCATGTGCAAACCTATTTCCACCAGCAACTTTCACCTAACGACGAAAATATTAGCCTGGGCCAGATGGTCCATTATCGATACGTACAATCAAAAGAGCCTTTAAAAACATTTAAACAACAAGAACAATGTGTTTAGCAATACCTGGAAAGATTAAGTCCATTGAAATGCGATACAACAATACGGTACGCATGGCCAAAGTACAATTTGGAGGGATCGTAAAAGAAGCAAGTCTCGAAATGGTTCCTGCAGCCAAAGAGGGAGATTATGTGTTGGTGCATGTAGGTGTTGCCATAAGCATTGTCAATGAGGAGGAGGCACAGAAAACCTTTGAGTATTTAAGAGAAGCTGGAGAACTGGACGAGCTAGAGCCAGCTTCAGTGGAGCAATTAAACAAGGAGGAGGAATGAAGTATTTATCTGAATATCGAGATCCTGAGCTTGTAAAAGAGTATTTGGAAGAACTTCATAAGGTTGTTACTAAGCCGTGGACGATCATGGAAGTTTGTGGTGGTCAGACCCATAGTCTGGTAAAGAATGGCATTCTGGACTTACTTCCTAAGGAAATAACCATGGTTCATGGACCGGGATGTCCTGTATGTGTTACTCCTTTAAACCTTATAGATAAAGCGATTTATCTAGCTGAGGAAAAAGGTGCGATCCTTTGTTCCTATGGAGACATGCTTCGAGTACCAGGTTCACAAAAGAGTTTGCAAGAAGCCAAGGCTGGAGGTGCAGATATTCGCATTCTGTATTCTCCTTTGGAGGCTGTCAACATCGCGCGAGAGAACCCGGATAAACAGGTAGTGTTCTATGCTGTTGGTTTTGAAACGACAGCTCCAGCCAATGCACTTTCTGTAGTTCATGCTCACAGAGATGGTTTGACCAATTACAGCATTCTTGCTTCACATGTGTTGGTTCCACCAGCTATTGAAGCATTGGTGAGCGATGAGGAAAGTGTAGTACAAGGATTTTTGGCTGCCGGGCATGTGTGCACCATTATGGGAATGGAGGAGTATTACCCATTAGTTGAAAAGCATCAGGTTCCAATAGTTGTTACGGGTTTTGAGCCTGTAGATCTGCTTCAGGGCATCTTAATGGTGGTGAAGCAACTCGAAAAAGGTGAGCATAAACTCGAAAATCAGTATGCTCGAATGGTTAGTCGAGAAGGAAATCGCGAAGCACAGGGAGTAATTGAGCAGGTGTTTGAAGTGACTGATCGTCTATGGAGAGGAATGGAAGTAATTCCAAAAAGTGGTTACCAGGTGAAAAGTCAATTTGCGGATTATGATGCCAATGTCAAGTTTAGCATTGAGATAGAAGAAGCTCATGAGCACAAAGAATGCATTGCCGGTGAAATCATGAAAGGATTGAAAAAACCACATCAGTGCAGTCAGTTTGGTAAGAAGTGTACACCGGTTAATCCTCTTGGAGCTCCAATGGTTTCCTCAGAAGGCGCTTGTGCGGCCTATTATCATTATTCCACAACAGAAGAACTGGTCTAAAAGAGAGCAAGAGAATGAAGTTTAGCAACAATTGCCCAATGCCCAAATTAGACTTTGATGTCATCACCATGGGGCATGGAAGTGGAGGCGTTTTAACCCATAAATTACTCGACAAGGGAGTTTTCTCTTTGTTGAGTAATGATCTGTTGGATCAAAAGCATGATGGAGCCGTTTTCCAAATTGATGGACCGATGGCTTTCTCTACGGATAGTTATGTGGTAAATCCCATCTTTTTCCCTGGCGGCAACATTGGTGATTTAGCTGTTAATGGCACAGTCAATGATCTGGCAATGTGCGGCGCTCAGCCAAAGTACCTGTCTCTTAGCTTTATTCTAGAGGAAGGTTTGAAAATGGAAGAGTTTTGGGAAGTGCTGGTGAGCATCAAAGAAGCTGCAGAAAAAGCCGGCGTTCAAATCGTTACGGGAGATACCAAGGTTGTAGATCGAGGTAAAGCAGATAAAATCTTTATCAATACATCAGGTGTTGGACAAGTGCTGAATGGTGCGAGCATCGGGATAGATAATGTAAAGCCAGGTGATAAGATCATTGTAAGTGGAGAAATTGCCAATCATGGTATTGCGGTAATGTCTGTTCGTGAGGGGTTGGAATTTGAAACGGATATTTTGACTGACAGTCGTCCACTGAATCATGCAGTGAAAGAGTTGATTGATCAATATGCACAGGACATTCATTTACTTCGCGACCCGACAAGAGGTGGAGTGAGTACTGTATTGAACGAAATTGCTCAACAAGGAAAAGTAGGGGTAGATATTGAATATAGACTTTTGCCACTCAATGAATCTGTTGAAGGAGCATGTGAAATGCTTGGATTGGATCCGCTTTATGTGGCGAATGAGGGTGTTTTTCTTGCCATCGTCTCAGGTGATCAAGCAGAAGCCATTGTGGAGACTTTGCAATCTATTGAAGGTTGTGAGCAAGCAGCTATCATCGGTGAAGTCACAGAAGAACATATTGGGAAAGTCATTTCCACCAGTCCGATCATGGGACGTAGAGTGATTGGAATGCTTCCAGGAGAACAACTGCCAAGGATATGCTAGCCGAATTGCAAAAAGAAATATTACCTGGAGCTAATGTCTTTGTAGGTGATCCTACAGATCCATTTCTGGCACCAAGAGGAGTTTGGATTGGTAAAGGAAAGATGTTGGTGTCTGATACCGGTCAGAATCGTGTGTATGTCTGGAATAGTATTCCAACTGGGAAGCAAGGGAAACCTGATTTAGTGTTGGGGCAAGATCTATTCGGAAGCACTGGCAGGAACAATCAGGGAACAGCATCTGGAAGTTCATTGCAGTATCCATCTGCGATATGGTCGGATGGAGAACGCATCATTCTGGGCGATGCCTGGAATCACCGGGTACTAATTTGGAATTCCTGGCCAACAAAAAATGGTCAGGAAGCCGATGTGGTGATCGGTCAGAAAAATCTCAAAGATACACAGCCTAACATCAAAGGTGTGGGGGCAGAGCCGGATGCACATACGTTGTACTGGCCTTATGGTGTATTCAGTAACGGTAAGGAATTATGGATTGCTGATACTGGTAATCGTCGAGTGCTGTATTTTGAAAGTATTCCTACAAAAAATGGTCAATCAGCAGATGCAGTCATTGGCAAGGAGAACTTCACCGAGCGAGATTACGATCATGAAAATCCAATTTGGCCCTATTCCGTTAAGATTAGTGAGTCAGGCCAATTAGCCATTACTGATACACAGTATTATCGAGTGCTGGTGTGGAAGCATTGGAAAGATGCTTTGATACAAAAAGCTGATTTGATTATTGGACAGGAAGATTTCAATCAAAATGGTCAGAATCAATTTCGATTAACACCAGCATCCAACACTTTGAATTGGTGCTACGATAGCTGCTTCGAAGGTGAAAATCTTTGGGTAGTTGATACTGGAAACAGTCGATTGCTGAAGCATAATTTAAATAGTGAAAAGAATGCACCTGCTGCGATTGATTTGATCGGTCACACCGGGTTTGATATAGGAAGTGAAAATGTCAATACCATTATGGGAACTGAAAATGCGCTTTATTGGCCATTTTCTGTATGTATTGATGGTGGGACTATTGCGATTGCTGATACTGGCAATCACCGAATTATTATTGGAGATTTAGCGAATAGAAAGAAATGACGTGGATACCATTTGTTTTTGCAGCCATGGTTGGATTTAATCATGCGTTTGAAGCAGATCATGTGTTGGCTGTTGGGAATATTGCCAATAAGCGCCCTAGCATTTGGATGGCGATAAAAGATGGCATTTTCTGGGGATTGGGGCATACTTCCATGATATTCCTGGTAGGTATCTTCATTATTATCGGAAAGCTGTTCTTATTGGAGGAGGTGGAATTCGAATTCTTCGAGGTTTTCGTAGGGATCTCCATGGTTGGTTTGGGTCTATATCGATTAGTAAAATACCAGAAGACTCATGATCACTCACATACTCCAAAGGATGCCAATTTCAGGGTTGCTTACTCTGTTGGTCTGATTCATGGGCTAGCAGGAAGCGGAACCGTCATTTTATTGGCCATGTCAGAAATCAAAAGCAATGTGGAAGGCATCTTTTACTTATTGATTTTTGGAATTGGATCCATTTTGGGCATGATGGTAGTGGCAGGTGTATTTACTTTGCCCTATTTAAAATCTATTCAGTCAGGTGGAGCATTTCACAAAGTGCTTGTCTGGATATCTGCAGGGTTGTGCCTCAGTTATGGTGTTTGGATGATTGTTAGTTACTTTCAATAATTGATGAGCAAGGTTGAGCTTTTTATTGTTGCATTGACTCAGAGTGAATCTGTTCCCGGGAAGGCCAGCCTGATCCTGGAGGATGTCAAGCATTCCAGAAGACTTCCGGTGATTATCGGTAATTCTGAAGCTCAATCCATAGCCCTTGTATTGGAACGTATGAAACCCAAGCGTCCACAAACACATGATCTATTAGTGAATGTCCTTAAAGGTCTAAAAGGCACCCTAAAAGAGGTGTTGATACATAGATATGACAATGGGGTGTTCTTCTCAAAGCTTATTCTTAAGTCGCAGGATGATTTGATTGAGCTGGATAGCAGAGTCTCAGATGCGGTGGCAATTGCTTGTAGAATGGATACACCTATATTCATCAATGAGGAGATTTTTGAGGAGATAAGCCTCGATAATGACATGGAGGCTATTCCTAAAACAACAAGGGGAGGTCTAACCAATTATTCCTTAGAGGAACTTGAGGATATGCTTCAAAAAGTACTGTTAAAAGAGGACTATATCAGTGCTACTCGAATCCGAGATGCCATTGAGAAAAAGATGCTGGGAAATTAGCATCTAAATGATCTAAATTCTTCGTTATTTTCGCGAACCAAAAAGTAAGATGTTGGGTTCTTACATTTCTAATTGATTCTAGATCATGGAACAAATTACATTAGGTTCAGGATGCTTTTGGTGTACAGAAGCGATTTTCCAGCGTTTGAAAGGCGTGGAGTCTGCTGTATCTGGTTACACAGGTGGTAAAACCAAAGATCCATTTTATAAAGAAATTTGTACTGGTACCACAGGTCATGCTGAGGTAGTTCAGGTGACTTATGATCCAGCGATTATTTCACTCGAGGAAATCCTGGAGGTGTTCTGGAAGACTCACGATCCAACCACGTTGAATCGTCAGGGTAATGATGTGGGAACACAGTATCGTTCGGCGGTATTCTATCATTCAGAAGAGCAGAAAGAAACTGCGGAGCGCATCAAAAAGGCTTTAGATGAATCTGGAGCCTGGGGAGATCCGATTGTTACGGAAATCACTAAAGTAGATGTATTTTATCCTGCAGAAGATTACCATCAGGAATACTACAATGAAAACGGTAGTCAACCTTATTGCCAGTTCGT
>PBTY01000035.1 GCA_002729235.1 Rickettsiales bacterium
TCGGTTTGTCTTGTGCAGGTCTATCTCAATAGCAGCTATTTTCTTGTTTTTTATCTTGATGAGTTTTTCCTGATCAATTTTATGTGATACATAAACCTCAATAAGAATTGGCTCACTCCTGACCCAAACGATTAAGTCAGGCCGAATATCATCCAGATATTTCTCAATCTCAACTTTTTCGATTGAGACCAATTCGGATAGAAAAATTCTTTTTCTTCATCAAACAATGGTCCCCACCCGCGATACTTTTTATCCTTGATGGTAAATCTTTCCTTGTATGAAGGTAATCTGAGTTGTCTATTTTCCTCAATGATATGTTTAGCTAATAAATGAAGGGAAGTTTCTACAGCATAAGAGCACTCTGGTGACTGATAATGCTGGAAATGTGGAGATACCTTATTTGTGCTTTTATTTTTAGCTATCAGCCTGGCGTGACAATTGGGACATGTACAATCACAAGCTAAGCCAGATTCTACTTCTGTAACATGCACCAGAGTAGATTGACTATTCAGCGCATATTCCAGTTTTACAGCCATTTGTTGGGTTGTTATTTTTGAATAGAGTCCAACATATATTCCACGCTATCGTATTCATTAGCACAAGTTAGGATGACCTGATTCAGTGTGTTAGGGAAACCAGAAATGTTGTATTCTATCAATTTTCCGTCAATCAATTCTCGAATTGCATTTGGATCATAGTCAAATTCCACTTCAAGCTGATTATTTTCAATGTTTTCATTTATAGAATGGCAATGTTTTTTTAGTCCTGCAACCAGTAATTTATAAAGGTATCTATCACTTGGTATATTTTTAATAATTGCTAATTTCCAATACTTGCCATCCTGCCCTCTAGGGGAAGTATTGTATTCATATACTGTTATTGATAGCTTGAATAGAAATGATAAAGCATTAGTAATATCAATTCGTGATTTACTTCCAAAAACAACATGTTTATCAAAGTATTTCAATTTACCTTCATGAAGCTGATCAATATTAAAACCTCTGTGCACATATTCATTAAGCGTGTTGATAAATTCAGTTAACATTGCATGACCTGGAAGAGAATACTTGTCATTTTCCACTTTCAGTGTTCTATAATCACTAAAATCTTGGTTATAGATTCTGAATAATACTTCCCACTTATCCTGCTGGTACGATTTCTTTCTTATGTATAATGTATGGGAAATAATTTCTATGTACCCCACAAGTATAGGCGATCTGTAAAATTGCCATTCAATGTCAAAAAATCCAGGAAACTGTTGAATTATCTCAGCATAATTTGGGTCATCGTAAGTTTCAGAAAGGCATTCTAACCCTAATTTAGGTTTATGACCATAATTTCGAAGTTTAAAGTCATTAAACCCATAATGAAGGTTGTATTTGCCGGAGTTAGAATCACAATCAACTACACGGTAACTTTTTGTCTCATTCATAATGATTCATTAAATCAAAAATACTTCTTCATTCTATTGGTTAGATAATAACCACCAGTTTTAGGAGCACCTTTAAATTCTACAATCATTGCATCTCTAGCTATTTTTAGATACCGTTCTATTGTTGGTTTTGATTTTCCTATATGCTCAACTATATCATCAGTATTGCTCCCTTCAGCATCATCTAAATACTTTGCTATCTCAATTATCTCCTTTTTAACACCATCACTTATACCATCAATAACTCCATCACTTACACCATCAGCTAAAAGTTTATTTACACCATCACTTACACCATCACTTACACCATCATGCTTTATTCTATGACCTATGCTATTAAGTGTTAGTTCTAAACTATTTCCTTTGGTTTTCCATTCTGGTATTGGATAATCATGATCTTTACAATCTTCTATCATTCTCTGAGTACCGGTACCAATCATTTCGATATACTTTCTGACATATAATACATACGCCATGTCTGGGTTCCTTAAAATAGAATCATGATCTTTTTTTAAATCTCTAACTGTTATATCATCTGGTAATTTACCTGTGTTAGTAATTACTAGTTTCTCCGGGTAAACTGATATATTGACAGTACTTGATATTTTGGAGTAATCTCTATGT
The DNA here is from genome assembly GCA_002729235.1 of Rickettsiales bacterium. Classification (GTDB taxonomy): domain Bacteria; phylum Bacteroidota; class Bacteroidia; order Cytophagales; family Cyclobacteriaceae; genus Marinoscillum. The sequence goes on from PBTY01000035.1 coordinate 2,057, forward strand.
ATCAACGCATTTAGTAACCCTTCTCTTAAAGCTAAAATCGGAATGTCTTTTGTTCTTCTTTGTAAACTGTTGATGCTACTTGATCTGGCTAACTGGGTATCGAAGAAATCCCAAATCATTTGAATGTTCCTAAACATATTACCATCATAAACACGATCAAAAAGAATGGTCTTCCCTCCTTTAATAGAACTATAAATTGTAGCTCTAATCTTGCTTTGAGGAACGAATCTGACAGGCATCTTTCCAAATAAAACAATTGCAGCATTTGTGAGACTACCTCCAAAAACCAAACCCATTCTGGACAAAAATTCATCTTCTGTTAAATGATGATTGTTCGGGTTTAATTTCACATATTCCCTAATGGTATTATTGATTTCCTGGTAATCCAGATCATCAACAGTAGCACCTAATACAGGTTGTCGTTCCCAATGAAATTCTGAATCCTTTCTGACTTGATTCAGTGTCTTCAGTTCACGGACACTTGCTGCCCTGGCTTCACCATTTAGATACACATAAATTTTTCCATTGAAACTATAAGGTTTCTTAGCTCCAGGCCATGCGCTAAGCAGTAAAACCTCTCTATTCTTGTAGTTTATACTGGTACACGAAATAGGTGCTGCTGGCCTTATAGTTGTGATAACTTCATGCTCAATAATATTTGACCATTGAGGTTCTATACCCGTGATTTCAGACTTTGAAGTCATACCAAGTATAACATCACCTCCCTGGCCATTCAAAAAGCCACACAGTATTTGACCTAAGTACTGAAATTCCAGCGAGGGTTGGAATACCAGATTCTTGGACTTTTTTGAACTAAGCAGGTTCTCTATTATCGCTGAATTATTCATTGACTCCTCCCTTTATAACACTTTCAACGAAAGATTGATCTTCAAACTGTGCAGTAACATATGTTAATGCTTCATCTAACCTATAAAACTCCTGTGCCCAATTGCCTGTTCTGGTTGCAATGGGTTTTCCTTCTTTCAGCACGTGATTGTATATGTCCAATGTCCTTTCATCAAATACAGGACTTTTTCTTATTCTAACATCTGATTGATCATTTCCAGCGGAATCTTTGTAGTACAGATGCTTTTTGAGCTGTCTTGTGAAAACAACATCACGATGAACCAAAAACCAATAAGGCTTACCCAATTCAATGGCTAATTTCATTTCTTCAAAAGTGATATTCATTTCACCAATATTTCCAGTACCATAGTATGGCCTGATAATACCGATGAAAGCATCGCACTGACGTACAGCATCAAGGCAATTGGCCAGATTAGATCTGGATGGATTTACCCGAACTGTACCAATGTGTGAGTTAATTACTGTATAGTCAAGAGTAGAAAGGGTAGCACAAATAGTAGTGAGCTGATCTTCAAAACCATAAACTGTTGATGCTACCATCACCTCTATATTTCCATCTATTGTCATTAGTCAAACCTTTTTCTATTGGCCGTTGACCTTATAAGGCTCATTACTGATAATCCTTAAAAAAGTCCTTATTCACTTCGTAAGTCATCTTTGGCTTTAAACCCAACTCCAGGCTCTCAAACATCTCCACAAGCTTTTCTCCATCTACTAGTTCAATGGGAGGTGCTCCTTCACGTATTGCTTCTGTTTTAGCTTCATTGGTGAATCTACCTGTAGTAAGAATGATACCTTTATCTGCTCTTCCTGTCATGGCACCTCTAAAATCCCTGACATGTGATGGTGTTACTGGTGTGGTCAAGGCATATTTTTTACACTGAAAGATCACTTTAAAACTTACCAATGGATTCACCTGTAGAATACCTATTCCATCAATGCCTTGATCTCCTTTTCTACCTGTAACTTCCACATTTTGAAATCCGGATTCTCGAAGCAGTCGTTTACATATCTTTTCAAATCCTTCCGGTGAAAGGCTTCTCAGAATTTGAAGTAATGTCTGCGCATGATCTTCTTCTTCCAGGCTCTCATCCCCATCTTCGTCTACTTCCGATTTTTTCTCTTTCTTTTCATCCAGAAAAACCTGATGTACTTGTTTCCAGAGCTTGTAAGTATCAAATTCTTTATTCCATCCGTCATCAGTCAGTGCCCAAAACCCATATTTGGAAGAGTCAATCATTCCAGCTTTCACCAAATAGAATCTTGCCCAGTTAATTCTGTTCTTGACTTTTGAACCTCCATTTTTATTAGTCACCTGGATTTCTTCATCAGGAATCTTCAAGAGTTCAATCACTTCATCGATTACTTCCGAACTTTTTCCTGCACCACCCATCTCTTTCAAAACATTGATGATTGGTTTCATATAGAGGATAAATTGTGGTCCTTTTCCTGCCATTTCAAGTTACAATTTGGCTATTAACTCTTTCGCTTTAGTTCTGTTATATGCGTCATCAGGTGAAATCTTATCGTACACCATGAAATAATGAAACTGCTTTCCAGAGAGGTCAGCCCATTTATTGCCTAACCTTCGCTTGGAGGCACTATCAGGATTGTCCCGATCATCTCCTTTGGTTTCCAATAGGATGACGTTTCCTGATTTGGTGACTACAATAAAGTCAGGGTAATGATTGGATTTGAACCCATTGATGGCAAACCCTTTTCCTCTACCGAGGTTTCTGTGCCAAAATGCAATGTTGGGGAGGCTGGCAATATCTGTGATAACCGTAGTTTCAAAGTTGTTCATAGAGCCTTCTCTCTCGTATAAGGAGTTGCTAATAGAACCTCCTAACATTCCTGGCACAATAGCATCCGAAAATTGCCATGTTGGTTTGGTAACTACCTTGCCAATCTTAACCATGTCATTGAACTGTTCCTCTGCGTAAGCATCAGCATGCAACCTAATTTTAGCCTTGATCTTATCTGCATAACTCCATTTTCTAACCAAAATATCCTGAAGTTGCTCAGGATTCAGACTGGCTAAAATGCGCTCGATGTATTTACGTATTTCCTGATCGGAGATAGGATACATATTACCAACTATTTGAATGATCTGATGAGCAATATCCTTTACCTGATTTTCTTTTGGTTTGGATAAAATATACTCTACCATTGGTTCTTTGACCTGCATATCCTCAATTTTAGTAAAGCGAGGAGTGTACTCATCTTTCCCTACTTTCTCTATATCCACTTTGTACAGGTCTGAGGATATTTGCTCAAAATCAATCTTAGTGTCCTCATTTGAAAGTTTGAAGTTCTTTAGCAGAGCTTCCTGATTCAACAATTCTTCACCTGTTCCGAATATGTCACCTTGAGGTGTTTCTAAATAGAATTGATGAAGCTGGATATTATTGGCTGTCTCTTTGTATTTATCGAGAAGCCTATAGCGTTTTACTTTTTCACCCATTTCCATGAATTGGTTTTCGTCTATTGGTTGGCTTTGTTGACGGTCAATTTCAGCCTCCATTTCTTTGTTTTGCTCTTCCGCCATTGATTCAATCTCTACAACAACGGCATCTTCAGAAGGAGATTCTGATGGCATTTCGGGATTGAATGAAATTCTATCCTTGTCAATTTCTTCTTCCTGAGATTCCTCTTTTTCCTGTTGTTCCGGGAAAAGGAAAGACTCCATAGGATCGCCACCTGAGGTCTTTTTGACCTCTTCTGGCATTATGTCTTTTTGGCGGTAGTCTTTCTCACTAAAACCAGATGCTTGCAGACCTTCCACGATATTCTGTAGGGTCTCATTGAACTTGGCAGAAGCGGTCAATACGTATGAAACGTTGAGCAAAGAAGCAGCATGTTTCATTACATAAGGTTGACGTAATACCCGCCCTAAGATTTGCTCAACATCCACTGCTGAGGATTTATCTGCCAGAGATGCCAGGATATAGGCAAATGGACAATCCCAACCTTCTTTTAAAGCATTGATGGTAATGATGTAGCGAACTGGGCAAGACTCATCCATCAGGTCAATTTTTCAATTCATCTTTATCCGCTGTTTTGATCTTGATCTGTTCTTCAGGTATGCCAATTTTTAAAAGCTGTTCTTTGAGCTTATCAAATGTGGTATTATCGTCATTTGTTCGTGGCTGTGCCTGAAACAAGACAATTGGCCGAATGTATTTTCCGCCCTTTTTATGCTGGTCTGTTGCCAACACTTCTAATTTCCTTTGCAGGTGCAAGGCACTATTGATTACTTCCGTTTTGTCATGGTGGTTGTACACAATAACAGGCAGTTTAACCATGTGCTCTTTCTTCAACTCTATGGCAGGTACTAAGCTGATGATATTGCTGTTGTCTTTTGGCGTAGCGGTGAGGTCGAGAATGAAAGAGGGGTTGAGGTTTTTGAGCATGTCAATGCTCAGACTACTTTCTGCATTGTGGCTCTCGTCCACGACCAAAACAGGGTTTAAACTCCTAATTACATTGATTAGAGCCGTTTCGTCTGTTTCCTCCAAAACATGGGAGCGGTCTTTGTATTGACTGGCAAATGGAGCAAGCTGACCATTTTCCTGATAGACTTTGCGATCTTCCTTGTTTGACGCCCGTAAACTGGCAAAGCTCATTACAATTATGGATAGCTGGTCTTGAACCACCGTAGGGTTGAAGTTGGAGCCTTGTAGTAAGTCCTTTTTCTCATAAACCTCCACTCGATGGTTGAAAAGTGTATCGAGTTTTTGGCGGTAGGGGTGTCCCGGGTTATTGAGGTTGGTAACTGTCTGATCCAATAAATTACTCCACGGGACTAACCATACCACTGCTTTTGGCAGGTCACTGCCGTAAGCATTGAAAATGGTATGCAGCGCATTGCAGGCAATAAATGTTTTACCTCCTGCTGTTGGCACTTTTACGCATACATGAGCTGCATTGGGGATGTTATTTTTATAAGGCTCCATACCTTCTCCTGAAAGGGGGTTGTATGGTCCAATCTTATCTTCCCAGTATTTATTGAAAGCCACATTGATTTTCTTGTGTTCCTGTACATATTGCAGGTACTGCTCCAAATCTTGAATGACTTTATGTTGGTAGCTTTTTAATTCCATATTAGAAGCGTGTTATATCACGAGGGATTTTCTTGAAAATGATGTTATGCTTAGCCATAAACTCTTTAGAAAGCAGGCAATTGTCTGCATAGATCACGTATTGCTCCGCTTTGGTTTTGATGGTGGCTAAAAAGTCATGATCGAGCGTGGTGATTTCATCCGGCTCATAATAGAAGTAATAGGCAGTTTGGTCTTGCTTACCCAGAAAATGTTCACTTTCTGTTTTATCATTAGGCTTAGAGAATGCAGTTCTTGTCTCACTATACCAGATATATTGTCTTATTTTATCTACCCCTACAGCTTCATTGAGATGCTCTTTGTTTTCTCCAATGAATAAAGATTTACCTAATTGGAAAAGGTCGAAACTACCTCCTGTGCCTTCCATCTTTTCATCCCCATTTCCATATCCAGTTATTGCGTTTTTAACTCTTTGAGAAGTTGTTGTTTTAGCATAATCCTCCATTTCGACAATTATAAATCGTCTTTTGCCTTGATCTTCCTTATTCAAATTGAGAACCGCATGTGCTGTAGTACCAGAACCTGCAAATGAGTCTAAGACAATCGAATTTTTCTTTGTTATTGCTCTCAGAACCTCAGAAATGAGTTCAATTGGTTTGGGATAGTTAAATGACTTACGTCCCATTATTTGTTTCAACAAAGTTGTTCCCTTAACGGTATAAAAGGACTTGTCTGCCCAAATGGTAGGCACTTGACCGCCTACCGTTTTATTATCGCCAAAAACTAATGTTGGGCAATTCTCTTCTGTTCCTGAAACTTCCAATTCACCAGTTTGAATTTTTTGGATAACACCGCTAGGCAGGTATTGTATGCTATATCGGTTTTTACTCTTTTTCGATTTATTCGGGCTTATTTTTATATATCCTTTTTTCCAGTCAGCCTCAAGTCTTTCTGAGATCAATCTCCAAACACATTCATCACCTTTACTTGTTATAGGCCAAATGGCTACAGTGCCTTCTGGAGCTTCTGAAAAATCGTAATCAAAAGAATCAGGTTCACCATCGTATTCACCATCCTTTATCCTTTCAGTTAGAGATTTTCCGCAACTATGGAGCTGTCCATTTGAGGTATTGATGAAGATTGGATATGCTTGATTTGGTCGTTGAACCTTATTGAATGTAGCCAAGGTTAGCCCTTCATAAGGTGACCTATCATTTCCACCGAAAGATTTTAAAGGATTTGCAGTGAAATTTTTGGGTACTATGAAAATTAAGTACTCATGTTGGTAATTAAAGCCACCAGAAGGTTTGCCTCCTGATGTTTGAACGGTGACAGGAACAATCTGTCTCGAACCGAAAATTTCTTTGCAAGCCAGAACTAGATTAAAAAATTCTTGATGACCAATACTGATAATCATTGCACCTTCTGGGGAGAGTAGCCTTTGTAGCAATCTTAATCTTGGATATATCATGCATAACCACTTATCATGTCTCGTTAAATCATCTCCTTCTTTTCCAACGATCTGGCCAAGCCACTTTTGAATTTTTGGGTGATTTACATTGTCATTATACACCCATTCTTCATTTCCTGTATTGTATGGGGGATCTATATAAATTGAATCTATTTTGCCTTCATATTCAGGAAGAAGTGCCTTCAATGCTTCTAAGTTGTCACCATGAATAATCATGTTGCCGCTTCCGGTTGGCTCTTTGGTTTCTCCAGTCTCAGCGGAGAATCCGTATTGATGTTCTAAAACCCGAAAAGGCACATCCCTGTGATGATTGACTACCTTTTCTTTTCCTATCCAATTGAGTGTAGGCATATATCTGTTTATCTCTTAAATTCTCTTTCTACATACTTTAAAGCATCCATGCCCAGGATTTCTCCCTCAATGCTGTCTGCGATTCTATCTGCAAGCCAAAGCAGCATCAAATCCTTTTCCTCTACCTCTAAAAACTCAGCAATTCGGGTCACCTGCTCTTTGTGGGCTTTTCGTTCTCCACGCTCCAATTTGCTCACCAATGCTGTATCAACCTCAATATGGGCGGCTACCTGTCTAAGGAGTAAACCTTTGGATTCTCGTAGCTCCCGGATCTTATTGCCCAAATAGTTCATTGTTCACGAAGGTTTATTTTATCTGAGTTCACGAAACTTCGTTTTGCCGTATATTTGACTTGTCAAATTTTGTCTAAGATAAGCATAAAAGAAGTTTAAGAGAAGCCCTTCTTCCTGTACACTACGCCACTCTGATTCCTGGGTTGAGGTAGGGGTATTCCTTCAGTAGGTTTTCCTCATTCCAATACTCCAATTTGATGCTTGGAGGTAAGCCAATATGGAAGGTTAGCTCTTCTTCCATTATGCGTTTAAGATGATGCTCATGACCTTCTGTTGTCACTAAGCAGTCATGAATGGTAAATATAGGAATGCCAGGGAACTCCTTAGTGAATCGCTTTGCTATCACATCTATGATCAGGTAGGATTCCAGTGATTGTAATGCGGACGCAAGTAATTCGCTATTCTTGGATGGTTTCCAGAATTTGACCACCTCGTACACTCCTGGAAACATTTGTTGAAATATCCTTTTGGGCAGGGCATCATCCTGAGCAAAGAATCTGTTGTCAGAAAACAAGACCTGAAACATCATGACTTTCATGTAGTTTCTATCCAACTCTCTACCACCTGGTAGCATGTCGATTTTGGACTTGCATTCCTCCTGCATTCCTTCATAAAAAGTACCCTCTGAAACCAACTTAGAGAAACGTTCAACTTCCTGATTATCAGTATTATACATTACCCATTGCCACTTAATGAGAGATTGTGGTGTTGTTAGATGTGGATTGTTTATGCTCTTTAGAGTATGTGATTTCACTCTTTTAGACTCCTTTTCTAAAGAAAAAGAGAAAGAAAGAGAAAATTGTTCGCCAAAATCCGGGTGGGTCGTTACTGATTGGGCATTCGTTAAAAATTTTTCAAGATGTTGATCGGTCAGGGAAGCGTTGGATTTACCAAAAGGGCTTCTGACAAATTTTTTTCGATCTTCTGAATGTGTTTGCGTAAAGTAGAAACTTGGCTGCAAGAATCGGCACAGCAAATAGGGTTGTGAATTTTTGATGTCACATGCTACCAGATTTTTACCATTGTAAGTAAGCAAGTTTCTGAATGGTCCAGGCATTTGAGTGAGTGTGGAATGGAAGCGATTTACTGTTGGGTCTCTGTAAAGGTTCCACTCGCCTCGGGTAACCTTGTCTAAAGATGCCAAAGTGTGATTATGCTGGACAAAAGGATTTTTAAAGTGAATCACTCCATTTCGATCATTCCTGGTCTTTTCGAAGTTAATATCTCGATTGTCCTTTGAGGCACTTTTGTATTCGTAGATCGCATTTGCATAATGAAGTGCTTGCTCCTCATCAATCATCAAATTTTGGTCAAAATATTGGGTGATATACCTGAGGTGATTGGTAGTCTTTGTTCGTTTGTTCTTCTTCTTCCGTGCGGTTTGCCGCATCCTTTTATTAAGTATTTCAGAACGTACGATTGGCTTACGATACTTTTCGGTGAATTTATAGCCAATGCTTTTTTGTCCTTCAATCCATTGATGGTCTGAGAATATGATTCCCTGTTCAATAGCATACTCAAAATAGCTTAGGTAATTGGCTGCTTTATTTTTGAGTTTTCTTGAATGTAAAGGGGTAAACCCATTTTTTAACTCAATGTCTTTATTGTTAGCAGGCAATAAATCGATCAAACCCAAAAAGTATTTGAGTTTTTCGAGATCAAATTTCTCTATGCCAGATGGTGGGTTTTGTTGGACAATTTGAAATAAATCCAAATTCTCTGGTAAATATGTGTGCAATGGAGTGAAACTTTACAAGCGATAAAACAAAAAACCTCTCCGAGTTTTTAAGCTGCAGAGAGGTTTTGATGAGTGATTTTATTCTGATCCAGTACTTTAAGCACATCTCCTAATTCGTAAAAGATGGTGCCTTGTACTTTGCTAAACGGCAAAACGCCGTTGATGCGCATGTTTTGCAAACTGGAACTGGATATTCCCAGCATGTCCTGAACATCTTTGGAGCGTAACCACTTCTTTTTTAGTGGTCCTGACTGTGTAATAAGGTTCTCAAACTTTTCGAGTATCCTTTTTTCTAGCTCTTCTAAATCGTTTTTGGTGGTTAATTCTTCGAAGCTCATTGGCATTATATTAAGTATTTGACCTTAACAAATTTAATCAAAAACAACTGCATTGCCAATGAAATACTACCATATTTAGTAATAAATACTAAATATAATAGTAAATACTTTCTATTTAACCTTCTGTTTTATAGATACTTCCAATGTTTGGGCTGTTGTTTTTGCTCTGAGCCTTTGAAAATCCTGACTAACTTTTTTGTCAACGATTTCAGCATATGAATCTTGTGTTATTTTAATACTAGAATGACCTAACAGCCTGGAGACTGTTTCCATCGGCACATCATTAAGTAGTGTAACTGTAGTGGCAAAGGTTCTTCTAGCCATGTGATGGGTGATATTCTTATTTATGCCACAGAAATCACCTATCTCCTTTAAGTATGAATTGACCTTTTGATTGGCGTAGACTGGAAGTAAAGTTCCTTTACTGTTGGCAACAGGGTGGTCTTTGTATTTTTGAATGATCTCTAGTGCTTTAGGTAGTAGGGGAACCCGTACAGGTCTGGAAGTTTTCTCACGAGTGGTAATGATCCATTTTTCGCCATCAATACCCAATTGGATGTTTTCATTGGTAAGACTGGCAGCTTCTGCGTATCCAAGTCCAGTATAGCATGAGAAAACAAAGAAATCTCTGATAAGGTCAAGTCTGGGAAGATCAAACACTTTACCTTCAATAGCTGCAAGCTCCTCTTCACTTAGAAATGTGATTTCTGTCTTTGCCTTTTTCTTTCTGTATGTACGGAATGGATCTTTCTCAATCCAGTCATTGGCCTCTGCAATTTTGGTAATAGCCTGGAGTCTTTGTAATTGTTTGTATATGGTGTTTACCGAGTGATTCTTTTTGATTTTAAGATAATACTCAAAGTCTGATATGAATTTGAGTTTGAGCTCGTGCAATGGGATGTCATTTCTTTTATGATCGTGCTGTAGAAACGCCTGAAGGTTTTGTTTGGTTGATTTGAATTTGTTGTAGGTAGCCAGCTTGTAATCTTTTCCGATAAGGCTCTGAATCTTTGCCATGTGAAAATCAAAGACCTGGATAAGTGTTTTTCTTGTGTCGTCCTTACCAGATAGTTTGGCTTTGATCATCTCTGCGGTAAAGGTTTGATCATGTAGGTTGAAAGAGTCTATAATTTTTAGAGTCTTTGTATGAATCACGCTTAGGACTCCATTGATTCGCTGTGCTTCGGACGCTCTGGCCTTGACCATTCCATTTGTGCTATCCCATTTTTCGGGTTCAATACTTTGGCCTGTGGCGTATTCTGTCTTACGACCATCAACGGTAATTCTCAGGTACAAAGGCGCAAGTCCTTTCTTGTTGATTTTGGATTTATACTGCCAGAATAATAAGTGTGTTTGCATGGTAAAAATGGTTACTGAAACCTTCTTAACTATACTATAAATATAGCAAATTTTACCCTGAAAAGCAAAGTTAACTAACTGATATACAGTTATTTAATTAGTCAAAAATAGGTTACCAGTTGTACTATTCTAGGTTACCAGATAGGTTAAGTAAAAGGTGGTTTTGATGGTAAAATATGGGGGAGGTATAAAAACAAAAACCCCCTAAAAGTAAATTTTAGAGGGTTTTGTAAACTTTGATGTTTAAGGGGTGGGCCCACCTGGGCTCGAACCAGGGACCCCTTGATTATGAGTCAAGTGCTCTAACCAGCTGAGCTATAGGCCCGTAGGAGCCTTGCAGCTCCTAATGTTTCTTAAGATAAACTACACTTCTGTGCTTACCTTTTGCGGAAATCTCGTTCCTTGCTGAAATACATCTAGTCAAGTATTAGAGGTCCTTACAGTTTTTGTACATCAGAGATGTCAGCTCTAACCATCATTTTCTCGCTTTCGGCTCGACATGATGTAAACAAGATACCATTTGACTGGTGTCTTTGTTTTGGGAGTGCAATATTAGATATTTGCCGCAAATAATACAACGAAGTGGCGCACAGACTATCAGAATTATCTACAATTATTTTTGACCTGGGAGAAGTGATTGTCGATTTAGATACACAAGCAGTTCTCAAGGAATTTTATCAGCTTACTGGAATCGAAGGTTCCATTCTAAAAGAAAGATTAGTGAACACTTCCTATCTATTTGAGTATGAGACTGGTCAGATAGATGGCGAAGCTTTTGTGCAGGGAATGAACGAAGTATTGGGAACCAATATTGGTTTTGAAGACTTTAAACATGCATGGAATCTCATGGTAAAAGATATTCCTGTCAATCGGTTAGAATTTATCAAAGAACTTCAAAAAAGTCATCANATTTTGATCCTTAGTAATACCAATTACATGCATGAAGAGAAGTTTGAGCAGATCATGATGGAGCGGGTTGGGCAAACGATGATTGACTTTGCAGATGTCGCTTACTACTCTCATCACATAGGATACCGTAAGCCCAATCATGATATCTATGAGTTTGTTATCGAGCAAAACAATCTAGATCCTCAAAAAGCACTTTTTCTAGATGACCGAGAAGACAACATTTTAGCGGCCAAGGCAGTTGGTTTGAAAGCCGAACAAGTATTATTTCCAGATCAGATATTTGAAATTTTAAAGAATGACTAAGAAGAACAGGCAGTTACTGCTTCAAATTGGATTATTTCTTGTCACTATCGTCACTACCACCATTGCTGGTGCAGAGTGGATGTATTCCAAGTTTATTTTTTGGGTTCCAGAGGAGATACAGATGACCTGGGATGATTTTACTGCTGGTTTGCATTTTTCTATTCCATTCCTGCTGATTTTGACTTGTCATGAATTTGGACATTACTTCATGGCAAAGCATCATAAAATTAAGGTGACACTTCCCTATTACATCCCTATGTGGTTAGGATTCATTCTTGCGCCATCATTTGGTACCATGGGGGCATTTATTAAAATTAAGGATCAGATCTACTCATTGAAGCATTATTTCGATGTGGGTATCAGTGGACCTCTTGCTGGGTTTGTGATTGCCATTGGAGTGATTACTTATGGTTATACTCACTTGCCTCAACCTGAGCAAATCTTTGATATCCATCCTGAATATGAACAATTTGGAAGGGATTACCCTCAGCACGTGTATAATTACGAGTTTGCGAAGTACACTGACTCACTAGGATATGTTAAACGTCGTGCTTTGGACTCGCTAGCCTATTCTAATACTGAAGAGGACTGGGATTATCCAACCTTTGAAGCGCAGCCAGAATATACGAGTATGTATTTTGGGAAACCATTGCTATATCACTTGATTGAGTCTTACNTGCTNTCTGATGATGATTTTGTGCCTAGAGAAGAGGAGATCATGCACAATCCATACCTGCTGGCAGGACTTCTAGCATTGTTCTTCACTGCATTGAATCTGTTACCGATTGGTCAATTGGATGGGGGACATGTGACTTTTGGGTTATTTGGTGCCAAGAATCATCGGATCATTTCCAGGGTGCTTTTTACCATCTTTGTGTTTTATGCAGGTTTGGGGTTGATTACTATTAATGACCTGTCTGATGTAAGCGTAGATAGTTCCCTTAATTATCTTTTAATCATTATTGCATACATCTATTTTCTATACATCAGCTCTCAGTCGATGTTTCAGGAAAAGAGAAACCGTTGGTTATTCGCAACCGTCATATTCACAACGCAGTTTTTGGTCAATTCTATCTTTCATGTCGAAGGATATTCGGGCTGGTTGCTGTTTGGCCTACTATTGGGTCGGTTTTTAGGTGTTGATCACCCACCTGTTTTTGATCATACTCCTTTAAATACACCACGAAAAGTACTTGGATGGATTGCTCTTGTGATTTTTGTATTGAGCTTCAGCCCTGAACCATTGGTCATTGACGTGATTAAACCATAATCTTTATTGTTTCATCAATACTTTGCTGACAGATCCAGAACTCGTGGTGATGGTCACAATGTAAGATCCTGAGGATAAGTTGCTAACCGGAAAATATTGAATACCGGACTGTTTTTCTATGGTGGTAATTAATTCTCCTGTCAGAGTGTAAATGGACAAGTTACAAGCTTCTTCTGTGTAAATATTTACATACCTGCTCGCAGGGTTTGGATACATTCTGAGCTCTTTAGATTGTTCATCCAATCCGGTCACAATATGCGTTTTATTGGTGAATTCCGAGCTTCCACAGGCGTTATAAGCCGTTAAGGTGACGTCATATACACCGAACTCATATTGGTGCTGAGGATTCGCTTCGGCAGAGGTATTCCCGTCTCCAAAGTCCCACAAATAAGATTCAGCTTCTGATGAGGTATTGGTAAACGAAGCAAACCCTGTATCATCTGTCTGAACAGTAAATTCAGAAATAGGTGGATAACTATCTCCATCATATTCTACTAAATAGGTGTAATAAACACTTCCTTGTTGGTCTGTTAGTTTACATCTGAATTGCAGATCATCAAGACTACCATCAGGAATTATATTTAAGGTGTTAGTAGTGGCGCCACTAACCAATTCATTGTCAATCAGGTCAGAGTATGTAAATCCATTAAAAGATTGCCATTGTAGGTCTAAACCATCTGTTGATTCCATAGTGAATTCATATCCATTACCGGAGCATTCATTTAATGAAACAGGCATTTGAATAATCGGATCTTCGCTCAAATCTAATTTTAGGATAAATAACCCATTATTCATGTCAGATACGATGATGGTACCTGATGAGAAATATGGATAATTGCTCCAGGTACCTCCAAAATGGATTCCATCTCCCTCTGGATAGGTGTCGAAAGATGCAATCTCTCTCAATTCACCAGACTGAATGTTTTCGGAAGAAAGCACTCGTAACCCACTCCAATAATTCGATTCAAAGACCATGTCATCCCTGGTGTACAGATTGTGATCAATAGAAGGCTCATTGTTGTAATAGGAGCCGATCAGTAGTGGATTGTCCAAGTCTTCAATATCCCAAATTAANGTTTTGGCATTGTGACCAAATTGGTCTTCATCCAATTCGTCATTCATTAGAAAGAATCGATGATCTTCGGTAAGCCATCCCTGATGGGAGTATCGGGCATTATCATATCCGGTTCGGCTAATCATTTCCGGGTTTTCAGGATCTTCCAGATTTACGATTGTGAGCGTATTTTCATTAGAATTGAAACAGACCGCCTTGTCCTGGTAGTCTGTATCCGTACCGTAATAGGTGACACATTGAGCATCGTGCGTGTAGTTGTCTTCACTAAAACACCCAATAAAGGTCGGGTTTAGAGGTTCGTTAATATCTATGATATGTAGGCCTCCCGAGCAAGTGGTTCCTCCGGATGAAATGCCAACTGCAAAGGCATGGCCCGTATCTTCATTGATTACAATGTTATGTGCTGATCCGAATCCCTGGTAATGAGCATCTTGTTCAAAGGTTTGAGGAGAATTAATATCTCGAAGTTTAGTAAGGTCAAAAATCTGCATTCCATGTGCGGCATTTAGGTCGCTTACAATCAGTGCATAGTTCTTGTATGTCTTGATATCTCGCCAGGTGGATTTGCCGTGTTGTACTTCACTGGTTCTGGAGTTTCTATTGTTAGCTGTATTTGGTTCAGGCAACTTCCCTAGAAATACCGGATTGGTGGGAGTTGAGACATCAACAAACGCGACACCATCTTTTAGACCTACCAGAGCATATTCCTTATCTGTTTCGGGATCGGTCCATCCCCAGATGTCATTTAGCCAAAAAGAGTTATGTTCTACAGCTTCTAACTCTGATGGTTCCATATGTGCCAGTAAAGTGATCTGGTTGCATGGATATTTTCCAGAGAAACCATCTACACATGGTGCTTGTGAAAAAAAAATTAAAGCGATCGGCAAAAATATCTTCATAACCTCATAGTCTCAATAATAATGCCATTAGTTGCTACAATAAGCATTTAATCCACCACTTAATGATCTCACTTTGTGAAAACCATGTTTTGATAGGTACTTTCGTGCCTGATTGCTGCGTTTTCCGGATTGGCAATGAACTATAATCTCCGTGTTTTTCAGAGATTCAAGTTGGGCTAAAGATTCTGGTAACTTATAGAGTGGGTACAACTTCGCTCCAATATTGAATTCATCGTATTCCCAGGGCTCACGAACATCCAGAATGGTCAGGGTCTCTCCATTCTCAATTCGATTTTTAAGTTCATCCGGTTGAATTTCATTCATGCCTGATTCTAAATTTTTGGGTAATTGTATTTGATTGGGTTGTTATTTTAAGCAAATATATTCCATCCTTTAAGTTTGGGAGCATATGCTCTTCCATATACGGAGAATCATAAACCTGCTCACCCAGGAGGTTATAGATGGAAATGTGTTTATAAGTCCCATTAACCCTCAAAACGCCAGGAGAAGGGTTGGGGTAAGCAATAAGTTGATTATTTAGATCCCCAGCACTGAGTTGGTAGGTGGAGTCAAAGGCAAATACAGGGCGGATCATCAGTGCTCCTTCAAATTGTGTGTTTTGTTCCCACTCATCCGATACATTCGCATAGATTTTGTCACCTCCAAACGGGTTACTTCTGTCAAATCCAATACCCAGATATTTATCAGTTAATTGCTGGTATCCTACATAGATGGTATCTCTTACTGAGAGGGGTGATGATAGCTGCACACGAGTGAATTTATTAATTCCGGTGGGTTCTGTTATAGTTAGTGATCTGGTAGCTATCGGATCGGAGCCAGATAGGTTATTCCAAACTGAAATGTTAATGCTTGTATTGTCATCATTTTTAGGAGAAATACTTGGAATGTAAATATCCACATGGGTCATTACATCTGGTTGAGCCAAACCATATTTTACAGCTACTTTGCCTCCATTAGTGTTGATGGCTAAGGCAAACTCTGCAGAACCATCGTCATATGCGTAGTAATTGTGTAAGAGGTATTGACTTCTGATGGTGTCGTTTCTTGTGAGGTCTATATCATAAAAAATGGTGTCTTGATTACTATTTATTTCATAGACTGATAGTATTTCAGATGGAATTATACATTTAAATGTACTCTGCATTACCTGTGAGTCTAGCGGTTCTGATTGAGGGCTGATCACCATTGTTCCGAAGCCAGTATTATTTACGGTTTGGCTTGAAAGTGCATTCAGGGTAGTGATGTCCTGCGAATAAGTGCCATAGTCTGATCCGGTAGTGAGATTCGTCAAATTATACTCGATTCTTGCTGGTGTAAATCCTTCTGATAGGTTGTTGATGGTGAGTGTCTGATTGGAAAGGTATTTTTCAGGATCTGCATAGAAGACCTTCGAAGGAAGCTCGTAATAAGGGGCGAAAAGGAGTGAAGGTGATCCTGTTAAAGCTTGATCTTGTTCATTGAAGTCGTCGGCTGTTCTATTCTCATTAAGATAAATGTAGTCCACATGCCATGTATCAAAAGGTCCCTGAAGACTACTATACGAAATGAACATAAATTGAAACTGACTATGGAAGTAGCTGGATTTATCCAACTGTAGCAGAGCCTGCGTAAAGTTTTCATTAGAGACACCACCTTTTTTTGACCACTTTATGTCCCAACTATAAGATCCATCCGGGTTTAACGTTTTGAAGTAAACCACCAACGAGTCATTCACGTCTGGCATTTCGCCGTTTCCACCTGCTTGCCAATAAAAGCTTAAAAAAACGGAATCCTGCATCGAGGCACTGACCTGACTTAGATCAATGTAATGTGTCAACAGGGTGTCTCCAGCACCATTGTATTCGGCATCTATATCATAGGCAACACCACTTGCATTTAAACCATCAAAAGTTGCTGCCTTGTAAGAAGGTGCATTTTTAGCAATGGTGGCATTGATATAAATCTCTGGCCCTTTTGCCCATAATAAGGTGTCTGGAGAATCAGAAGATGTACTAAAGTCATCCCAAAAGGGAAGGGTAAGTGTTTTTTCGGTGATATTCTGCTTTGCTTGTCTTTGAGCGATAGGTTTAATGCTCCACTGAGCACTCAGCTGGAAACAAGAGATAAGTGATATGCAGAATAATAAAAATCTCACTTATTGATCAAGTAGGGTTGGTTTGTTATTAATTGAATCGGGCTGGTAAATCCATAAATCCACCATTTGTCCTAGTCTCATGGCGTCCCCAGGTTCAGGTTTTTGTTTAAAGACCGATCCAGGTGCCACTTTTTCTTTTCGGTAGGCTACATCATCGCCTTGCTCCACCTTTATAACGGCCATTCCCTCTTTCTCGTATTTTATCTCACCAATTTTGAGACCAGAGCCTACAATTGCAAACTGAGCACTTTCAGCATCTAAACCCAATACGTTGGGCGAGTTCAGGGATTGGTTTCCAAGTCCATCACCAGCTACCAAGTCAATAATTGACCCCTTAGCGATTTTCTCTCCTTCAAGTACTTGCCTTCCGTTGAGTCTTTGCTCCAAAATGTAATTCAGAGCCAAATCTGGAACGTACTTAATTTCACCCAAAACAAGATCATAGGTCTTCAATACTAACTGTGCATTTTTTACTGATCCACCAACTAGTTTTGGCATTCTTACCAAAGGTGGTTTTTCAGCATTGAGCGTAACATAGATTTTCCTATTCTCTTTGACTTTGCTGTTAGGCAATGGAAATTGCTTGAGAACCGTTAGTGGTTCTTGAGTCGACGAGAACCCTGAGTCCACCGTCACCTCATACCGGAGGTCACGATCTCCTAAAAAGCTATCCAAGTCCTTTAAAGCTATGCCTTTAACATCTGGAACAGTAATGGTCTCCCCATGATTAGTGCTCATGGGTAGGTACAAATAGAAAAAACCAAAAAGCAAGACGCATCCAATAGCGATCATCAAAGCAATGTGTACGACTAGACCTTTCCAGGTATTGACTTTCAATAGAGACATAGGTAGACTACTGGTTTAAATTTCGAAGATAATCAAAAGCTGTTTATGGTTTCCAGGATGCATTTGTCAACTTCTGTTTTTCAAACCCATACTTGATAATTTTATCAATAAACTCATAAGGTTTCATATTATTGAGTGCAGATTGGTGAAATATAGCAGTGGCTGGTGTCATACCAGGTAAACTATTGATCTCAATAACAACCGTTTCCACTTTCTCTGGAAAGATTCTTACAAAGGCATCAATTCGGCAATANCCTTCCACATCAATTATTCTTGCTGTTTTTTCCAAAGTAGCTTTCACTTTTTTGGCTACTTTGTCATATTCAGGTTGAGTCTTGCCAAATCGCGCAGGAGTGATGTTTTGTCCCTCACCTGCTAAAAACTTTTCTTCCAGTGATAGTACTTCACCAGAGGCCAATGCCTCAGATGGTTCAAAAACTTCATAAATCAATTCTCCATTCTCCGATAAGTGGGTTAACATTCCACCTGTAATTTCTAGAAAATGATCAGCGCCATTGGCCTCAATCAAAGATTCTACGAGGAAGTAATTTTTTTGAGGAAATTCTTCATTTGATTTGAGTTTGAGAGTAGCCATCGGACCAGATAAAAACTCAGGATCTGGTCTAAACATCATTTCACAGAAGGCCTCTAGTTCTTGTCGAGTTTTGATTTTTTTCACTGCTGAAGAACAGCCATCGTCAGCTGGTTTAGCGATTAGAGGTAGCTGGAAACGATCCAATAGATCATCAATACAGGCTGAAGGAGATTTTCGATATTCATCCTCAAAGACCAATTGATGGTCTGCAACCAGAATACCCTCTGCTCTGAGTTTCTGATTGGTTTCAAATTTATTGATGGAAACCTGTGAACTGGCCACTCCAGATCCATTATAAGGAATTCCGAATTTTTCTAGTTCAGTTTGTACTGCTCCATCTTCTCCAGGTCTACCATGTAAAGCAATAAATGCAAAGTCAATTCGATCTGCTAGTGAACTGTAAGATAATTCTTCCAACGCAGTGGCTTCGTTGGAGCCAAATAATCGGATGATGTCATCCGCTTGTTTTCGTACCTTGGCTGTGTATTCATGAACTGGCCCTGTATGGGTTACTTTCTCCTTGATATCATCAGCATTGTCTTTTAACATAATATTGATAGGTAGCTGATAAAGCAAATGCTGTGATTCATCACCCGTTAGGAAAATCGGAATTGGGTGGTACTTGGTTGACGAGGCAAGTTTTTCAAAAATATTACGTCCACTTTCAACACTGATGTGTCGTTCAGAAGAAAAACCTCCCATGAATACCCCCACTTTTATTTTATCCTCGGAATGCTGCGATTCTTCAATAAGTGCTTTCTTCAATGTGTTAGAAAACTTGTTGAGTTTGAAAATCTGCTTCCCTGAAGTAATGCGAGCTTTAATGCTTTGCGAGATGATGTAGGTGAGAAATTGGGAAGGGTTTAACCCAATTTCTGCCGCCTGATGAAAGAAGAAAGAAGAAGGCAACATACCCGATGTGGTATTGGGATCATTTAGGTATATCTGACCATCAGAGGTAAAAAATCCATCCAATCGTGCATAGACCTGACTATGTAGTGACTTAAAAAGACTTTTACATTGTTCGGTAATTTTATTGATGTCCGTAATTGGGAGGTCGATAGGTGTTACTTTTCTACTGATACCCGGTAAGTACTTGGAGCGATAATCAAATAAGTCAGATGATTTCTTAATTTCGGTAGGAGGTAAAGCGATTGGGGTTCCATCTACATTTTCAATAACGATGCATGAAAACTCTCTTCCTGTAATGAAAGACTCTACCAATACCATGTTTTCACCATCAGGAGATTGTAATTCTACTTCACCTGCAGACTCATCAAGCAGCAGCCATAGGGCTTCAGGATGATGAATTGTTCCTTGCTCTGTGAGAACGGGAAAACCCAAACCTTCTCGAATATCCGTAAATGAGATAAGGAAATTTCGTTTTTCCTCATCATTTAAGCTTTTCCATTGGGTACTATCAATTTTGAGAATGAAAAATGATTTATTCATTCCTGTGATGAGTTCATCACGATTCTGAGCAATGGAGACACCAATTGATGAACCTTGATGGGGAGCTTTAATCACCATAGGGTAGTCAAATTCTCTCTCAAGTTGATCAATAACCGATTGTGAGTCGTTTTGCCAGGAAGATCTATTGATTGTTGTATAGTTCGGTGTTGAAAAGCCAGCTTCATGTAACACCTTTTTCTGAATCTCCTTATCTATACCAATACTGCTGGGTAGTATTCCTGCTCCAGAATATGGGATGCCATACCATTCCAAAATACCCTGAATGTTTCCATCTTCTCCAAAAGGACCATGAAGCGTTAAAAAAGCAAAGTCAATGAGTTCCTTTAAGTCTTCCGGTTGGAGCTTTTTACCAACGCTTTGAATACTTTGTTCGATTGCACTAGGATCTTCTAGTGATTCAGCATAAACCTGAAAAAAGTGAGGGCTATCAGGCAGGGTTTCAGCGGTAGGATAGAAATCTCTAATGGTTCCTTTGTACAAGTATTTCCAATCCAAAAGAATGAAAT
Organism: Rickettsiales bacterium; assembly: GCA_002729235.1. Lineage (GTDB taxonomy): Bacteria > Bacteroidota > Bacteroidia > Cytophagales > Cyclobacteriaceae > Marinoscillum. The sequence goes on from PBTY01000035.1 coordinate 22,566, forward strand.
TACCGAGGCTATCCACGAAAATGGGTACTGGAGTAAATAGAGATTTATTTAAGTTGTCATATACAGTCCTGCCACCTGCAAATGAGATCTCTCGCTCACGAGATTGACCTCCAAATACGATTCCTATCCTCATTCGGTAAAAATAATTCGTTATTGGCTAACTAGTGTCTTATATAGACTCTTTTGGATTGATTGATTTCATCACCCACAACATTCAGGATATAAAACCCGCTCTGCGAAGGGGTACTAAAGGTAAGTTTATCATTGAGTACATCATTATACCTTTCACGGAATATGATTCTTCCACTCAAATCAGATAATTGGATGTACACGTTTTGTTTGGATGGGAAATTGAATGCCACTGCAAAATGATCTACAGCTGGATTTGGATAAACAGCTAACATGGTTTGTATAGCATCTAAATCAGGAATATCCGGATCTTGCGTTCTATACAAATTGATGTCATCAAGGAATAGGCGGTTTCCATTACCATTGGAAAAGACAAAGGCAATTCTAAGGTCCGACCAGTTAACATACGGAGTGAGATCAATATAATAAGATCGCCAATCTTCTTCTTCTTGAGGAGTCCACTCGGTGCTACTAGTGGTTACGGCCAGCTGTTCTGAGTTCAAACTTGCTAGTTCAGTATCATAGCTTTTACCGCAATTAACAGATAGGAGGACTTTTAGATTGTCATTGAATCCTTGTCGTTCGGCATAGGAGTATTTAAATTGAAGTGATCCTTCCGTGAGATCATCAGTGCTCAAGGTAGGGGTGACCAGCCAACTAGAAACCAATTCATCACTCCCAAAATTGTCAGTAAACAATACTCTGTCTCCTTTAATGGTCATATTGTCAAACTGATTGGTTCCATCAGGTGAAAAGGTTGTCCATTTTGGATACAGAAAATCTTCCTTTAAAGGAAAGTAATCCTCAGATTGATCTATTAGCACGTCAAAGCTTACTGAGTTATTAATGGCTTGTTGATCTTGTTCGCCGTTAACAGAGGTGATTTGAATCTCGAATTGATTGGAACCATCTACCGTGAATTCTGAAATATCTAATGAAATATTGTCTGACTCTCCAGACCTTAGACCGAGGTTGTTGAAGATGAATTCTTGTGTTTCTTCATTCGCATTTACCTGCAATGTCATTTCATCAATTGTCGCATAGCCGTAGTTTCGAATTTCGAGACTAGAGTTCGTATTTTGTTCACAACTAACAACGGATATATTGGAGATGTCCTTAATCCCCAGATCGTATTCTTTGAGATTGGCATTCCCTACAAATAGATCATCTACATATATGTTATTTCCACCTCCATTTACACCGACAATGGCCACCTGGACATTTGGCTGACCAACGAAGCGCGTAATGTTCAGTGAAATTTCGTCCCACATTGATTTACCAATTGGAAAGAATGATGACGAAGTTTCATTAGCTGTTTTTAATGAATATCCGTAACGTTCAAACAGGATGTTCTCATCAGAGTATGTTTCGCCACAATCTGTGGAGATGAGCACCATTAGTCCATCAAGGAAATAGTCAGACTGGTTTTCTTGCAATCTTGGAGCGTAGGCATAGTTAAAAGTGATTCTGGCGGAATTTATGCCAGTGAGATCAATAGAACTGGTCAATAAGAAATCCCTAACCCCAAAATTTTTAGTCTGCTCATAAAATCCTGCTTTGGCGGCTTGGTTATCAGTAGTTGTATATGAGGCAGTAGCTATTTCCCACTGACTTTCTTCCCCGGTTTCCGTAATACGGAAGTAGTCCATATTGCTCTCAAAGTTTTCATAATAAGGGGCTTCCACGATATTAAATGGAGAGAGCAATCGGTTTTTTTGGTCATTCAGGCTGTTTTGATCGCTTGTCCCATTCACTTGAGAAACTTCAAAAGTAATTTCATTGGATATTTGAGCTTCCAATGTGATAGGTGAGAAGCTTACAATTCTCGTTTGACCAGGTTCGAGTGTATTTGATTCTGAAATGGTTTCAATAACTACATTATTTACTTTGAGTAAAACTTCATAAGATGTAATAGAATTGGTCCCGTAATTTCGGATTTCTGTTCTTGGTGTAACATCATCCATGCAATCGGACTGAATAGGGGATACGATAGATCGAATACCTAGATCATTTACAGTTTGGATAGGCTCTAAAAGACCGTGAGAAGTTAACAAACTGACCCTTCTTGGACTATTCTCAAGAACTGTTCGCATTCTTTCCTTCTGACAAACAGTAAATAGATTCATGCAAACATCGTCGGTGTAATCCATATAGTTTTGGATCATGTCTTGTGATTCGCATGTCGTTTTATTCGTTGAACAGCCTGTAGAAGAGCCACCTGCCTCCGGAGTGTCGTTACAATAATCATCAAACCCACATCCACCATCACCCCAGATATGTCTGAGACCAAGCCAATGACCTATCTCATGCGTTGCTGTTCTTCCATAACTATCAAAACTTCCTGTAGATAAGTTGGTTCCTACCCATTTATAATCCAATACCACGCCATCGGTACGGCTATAATTCTCCAGTTCTGTTGCAATGCCTGAGAGGTTACTAAAAGGAAATTGTGCATAGCCAAGATTTGCGCCTGATAAATCAGTTACATAAATGTTTAAGTAATCATCATGAGGCCAGTGGCTCTCAGCCATTAATCTCACCTCTTGATCTGGTCTGTAGACGTCTTGTGATCCAAGAATTCTTACAATACCATCAGTAGCTAATCCCTCTGGATCTTGTTTGGCTAAAACAAACTCGATCTCTGAGTCTGCCGCAATATTGGAAAACATTGAGGGGGTTTCTGTTGTATCCGCATTCATGCGTCGAAAATCCTCATTAAGAATACGAACTTGATCGATTATATGACTTTCACTGATATTGCTTCCTGTACCTACCGGGCTGCCATCATGTATGACATGAAACACTACAGGAATTTTAAGAACAGTTTGCTGGGTGCCAAAAGCTCTGAGGAATTTTCTCTCTTCTCGTTTGCTTTGGATCCATTTTTCAAACTGCTCAGGAGTTTCCTCACGATTTTGATTTTGAGGAAGCTGCATGGTGGCGCAACGTTCCTGTGAGAACAATGGAAATAAGTCAAAAAGACACCAAATTAATAGGAGTCCGATTCTCATTTTTTAGGTGAGTGTTTGTGGTAATTTAGCATTAGGATCATCAGGTGATGTTAGGTTTATGGCTTCTACACCTTGTATTTCTGGGACCACTCTCTTGATAGCCTCCTCAACGCCTGCCTTCAAAGTCATAGCAGACATAGGACAGCTACCACAGCTTCCTAATAACTCCAGTTTGACGACATTATTGTCATCTACTTCTAGAAACTTCACATTACCACCATCCGCCTTCAAATAAGGTCTGATGCTTTCAAGAGCCGATTCTATTTTATCATGTAGTTCCATCATTTCTGTATTAGCTGATTTCAACTTTTTGTGTTTTATCCAGGTTAGCATTTCTGATTGCAACCTGTTGTGCCACAGACTCTGCAAGCGTCTTAAATGCCTCGGCTGTAACATCGTCCTTAAGTACCGCTGGATATCCAGAATCTCCACTTTCTCTTATTCCCTGAACAATAGGGACTTGACCGATCAAAGGAACATTGTGTTTATCTGCTAAATTTTTACCACCGTTTTCTCCAAAAATATAGTATTTATTATTTGGAAGCTCTTCAGGGGTGAAATATGCCATGTTTTCGATGATACCTAGGATTGGAACATTGATCTGCGGTTGTTTAAACATGCCAATCCCTTTTTGAGCATCAGCTAATGCTACTTTCTGAGGTGTGGTAACAATCACCGCTCCTGTAACTGGCACACTTTGAACAAGAGTCAAATGGATGTCACTAGTCCCGGGAGGAAGGTCAATCAATAAATAATCTAAATCGCCCCAAACAGTATCGCTCAAAAATTGTTTTAGAGCAGAGCTGGCCATTGGTCCTCTCCAAACTACTGCATTGTCTGGTGGAGCCAAGAAACCTATTGACATAAGCTTCACACCATATTGCTGAATGGGAAGAATCTTGTTTTGTCCATTTACCTGTGAAACACTTGGTTGTTCGTGCTCACAGTTAAACATAGTAGGTACCGATGGGCCGAAGATATCAGCGTCAATTAGTCCAACCTCCGCACCGGTTTTCGCTAGTGCAACAGCTAAGTTAGCGGCTACGGTAGATTTACCAACACCACCTTTACCTGAGGCTACCGCAATGATATTCTTAACTCCTGGTAGTAAAGGAGTATTATCTCTTATAGAAGTAACATTACTGGACATCTCTATATCCATCTCAACCTCGCCGAAGTGCTTTACAATTGCTTTTTCACAATCCTTTCTGATGATTTCTTTCAATGGGCAGGCTGGTGTGGTTAACATCACTGTAAATTTGATGATACCGCCTGTTGTCTGAACATTCTGGATCATGTTTAATGAAACCAAATCCTTTTTCAAGTCTGGATCATGTACTTCACTAAGGGCTAATAAAATGTTATCTCTGTTTACTTCCATTTTTTGCGAATCTTGCTGCAATGTTAATCAAGGTAGACCCCTTGTCAAAGGTTTTTAGCTCCCTCGGACTATATAATGTCAATTAGCTTGAAATGGTTTACCAGATTTGAATAATTTAGAAAGTGTCGTAGTGTTATCTTTGGGTAGAGGATAAGTTAAGCATGCTACATCTATTCTATTACATATTGCTTTATTCAACTCCGGTATTAATTACCCCTGAAACATCGGAAATTGAGTTGAAGATTACTGAAATGGAGTTTGTTGAAGACAAGACCAGAGAATTGACATTTGAAGAAATATCAGATCCTGATTTCCAAGCTCGATTTAATAAAGATTTAAACTTTGTTCCTCAGGACTATAATACCCGTTCAGCTTATTGGGTGAAATTGAAGTTAATCGTTCAAGAATCCAATCCCGGATATCTATTAGAGTTTTTTGATCAGACAATAGATTCCTTATCAGTTCATATCAAACACGAGACAGACTCAACCTTTACGAGTTATCAAGTGGGGGACATGCTACCATTTAAGGAAAAGCCCATAGCTCATAAAAACTTTCAAATTCGATTGGCTCAGTCTGGTAATTATCTGGTCTACTTCAGAGTGGTGAGTCACGAATATGCAGATATACGAGTAGCAATACGAAGTTATAGCTGGTTTGTGGAGTATGCTTTAGCAGAGTATTACCTCTATGGTATATTATATGGTATGATTCTCATCATTTCGCTCTATAATCTGCTGATTTACTCAGCCATGCGCGAGATCAAATACTTATATTATACGTTCTATATATTAAGTGTTGGCCTATTTGGACTGGCTGTTGACGGTATTGGTTATCAGTATGTCTGGACTAATAGCCCGCAATGGAATCAGATCGCTCATGGTATCGCACTATTCCTGATTATTTTCTGGGCGATACTATTCTCTAAAAAATTCTTGAATCTTTCTATTCGATCACCAAAGATTAATAAGGTGCTTAATTGGGTATTAGGATTAAGGGTGGCTTTCTTCTTTTACGTGTTGTTTTTCGATCATAGTCTATTTCAATTTAGAAATATCGAATTGATTCCTCTGGTGATCATATTTATTGGGAGTGTAGCTGTTTTCAAGAGGGGATATAAACCGGCACGTTTTTTCATTGTGGCATTTGGCTTTTTATTCCTGGGATTTATTCTGAAAGCCTTGCTTATGTGGTCCGTTATCCCGTTCTATATTCTGACCTATTATAGTTTGCATATATGCTTTGTGTTCGAAATGTTGTTCCTATCATTTGCATTGAGTGACCGAGTGAGAATTTTGAAGGCAAATAGGGATAGAGCCTTGAAACGTATAATCTCCCAGCATGAAGAAAATGCTAAACTTAAAGATGAGATGAATGCCAATCTGGAGTCACTTGTAGAGCAAAGAACGGTGGAGCTTAAGGAAAAGAACGAGCTGTTGTCTCAGCAAAAAGTTGAAATCTCTGAGATCAACTCATTACTTGATTTGGATAATTTTCGTCTTCGCAATAATATCAAGACCATTCAGCGGGAGAGGTTGCAAAATAAGGAGCTGAGTTATGATGAGTTTCAGGAGGTTTTCCCGGATAAAGAAGCTTGTTTAAATGCCTTGAGTAAGCGAAAATGGTCTAAGGGCTTCAACTGTTCTAAATGCGGAAATGAACACTATAGCGATGGAAATGCGCTTAGTCGAAGGTGTAGTAAATGCGGATATTTAGAATCTCCAACTACAAATACGCTGTTTCATGGAATACGTTTTCCACTAGAAAAGGCTTTCTATATCCTTTATGAAACTCTTAACAAAAGCGAGGTTACGTTGACAGATTTATCACAGATTCTTGGTTTAAGAATAAATACCATATCTGACTTCAAAAAGCGAGTTCATTCAAGAAGTGACAATGAAAAGGAAAATCTTAACGAAATTTTCAAAAATCTAGAGGATGTGCCTCAATTATGATATAAATCAATTGTATTTTTAGAAGAATTTTTTTGAGGGTTTTTTATTGTTATTCAAGCGTTAATCATTCTTTATAAAAGGCAATATTAAATTTTAAAGACAAATTATTATTGTTATTTAAGCGATAATTCCTTTTTTAAAATTTTGTTTCAAATTGTCTTTTATATTGTATTTATCTAAGATATAAATTTCGCAATTTTTTTGAATTGATTTGATAATCTCCTAAAGTTGCATCGTGCAATCGTTATCAATTATCAATTAATTCAAAACATGAGAATACTCTTCTTAATATTATTAACGCTTTCAGCGGGGATTGTTTCCGCTCAGGGTATCAGCGTGTCTGGTACACTTACTGATGCTGAAAGTGGGGAGGCCTTAATAGGTGCTACCATTGTGGAAAAAGGAACCACCAATGGAACAATCACGGATATCGATGGAAATTATCAAGTGACCGTAACTGACCCAGCTGCGGTTTTGGTGTTTTCATTTGTAGGGTATCAGTCACAAGAAGTTACAATCAATAATCGAACGACCATCAATGTTGCATTATCAGTGGACATTGAGGCATTGGATGAAGTGGTCGTGGTGGGTTATGGTACGCAAACCAAGAAGGATCTAACATCCGCTATTACGACACTGAAATCAGAAGAAATCACTAAGACTCCTGCAAGTACGGCAATGAACGCTCTTCAAGGAAAAGTTGCAGGTGTCCAGATTGTTACATCTGGAGCTCCAGGAGCTGGTCCTTCAGTCCGAATTCGAGGTATTGGTACTTTGGAAGGTGGCTCAAGTCCATTGTATGTAGTAGATGGAATGTTTATGACGGATATCAACTTCTTGAATCCATCTGATATCAAGACTATTTCAGTTTTGAAGGATGCTTCTGCGTTGGCCATTTTTGGTGTTAGAGCTGCAAATGGTGTAGTACTTGTGGAGACTAAACAAGGCGCCTACGATGAGAAAGTGAGTTTTACCTATGATGGATATTGGGGTGCGCAGGTTCCTCAAAACATATTGGAAATGGCTAATACTCCGCAGTTTGTGGATTATGCTTTGGCTACAGGATCAAGTGCAGATGCTTCATTTGTTGCTAATGCATTCCAGCGTTATGGTAGAAGCAGAACAAATACGGATTATCCGGCAATTGACACTGATTGGTACGATGAAGTAATGAAATCCTACGCTCCAATTCAGAGCCACAATTTATCAGCTTCTGGAGGATCTAAGAATGCGAGATATTCGGTGGGTGTGGGATATTTCAATCAGGAAGGACTGGTAAAAGAGGTTAACAATTCTTATGAACGATATAATTTTAGAACCAGAGTTGATGCTAACATCGAGGAATGGCTAAATGTAGGTACAAACTTTAATGTTACTCAGTCAGAGCAGCATGTGGCACCAAGCTCTATATGGTTCAATACTTATTTTGCTGTACCACTGATTCCTGTTTATGATGAGACTAATACTCAAGCTTATCCATACCAATTAGGAAACGCTAGAAATATTGGATACAGAGGACGTCAGAATCCCTATTTCAACATGCTTTACAATGATGACCAGAATTTATCTACTCGTATTGTAGGTAATGTTTTTGCAGAATTAGAATTGATTCCCAATACTTTGAAATTCAAAACAACCTACAATTACAATTTCAATTCTCTTAATGTTAGGAACATTGATTTTGAATACAATGACGGAACTACGTTTAATCAATCGAGCCTATATAAGGCTAATAACACTACAGCAAATACCATTTGGGATAATACACTGACCTACACACAAAACTTTGGTGCACATAGTTTTACAGCGATGGCTGGTTATTCATATAGGGTTGATAAATATAACTCCCTTTATGTAAGAGGTGACAGCTTAAATGTTAATCCGAATTTCGGGAACGAAGAGTTGTGGTATTATTCAAACCCAGCAGAGGAAATTGTTAGAGAGTCTTCTGGTGATGGTGGGGCCTATTTTTATGGAGTCTCTTACTTAGGTCGCCTGGCTTATAATTATGATGATCGTTATTTAGTCTACAGTACCTTAAGACGAGATGGAACCAATAAGTTTCAAAAAACCTGGGGTGTGTTCCCTACAGTAGGAGCGGGTTGGGTTATTTCTGAGGAATCCTTTTTTGATGTTCGTCTAATAGACTTCTTGAAAATTAGAGGTAGTTGGGGTAAACTGGGTAATGATAACATATCCCCTGCTGTTGGACAACCGACATATGACAATCGTATTCTAGCCATAGATGACCAGTTAGAATCTGGAGTAGTAGCTGTTAAACAGTTTAGTCTTATAGATCGCTGGGAAACGGTAGTTGAAACGAATGTCGGTATAACATCGACTATGCTGAATGGTCGATTATCTTTTGATGCAGACTACTACATTAGAGATACTGAGGATGCAGTTTTGACCGTAATACTACCTCTTGTTCGAAGCAACATCAGAAAAAATGCAGCTACTTTCCGTAACAAAGGGTTCGAGTTTTCTGCTGATTGGAACGATGAGATTAACAACAATTTGAAATATAATGTAGGGTTAAACTTTGCCACCTTGAAGAATGAAGTAACAGGTCTGGCTGGGCAACAATACCTCGATGCAGGTTCTGCGGAATTTAGACAGAGATCTATTATTGGTTCACCTATTGAAGCATTTTACGGCTATGAAGTAGAAGGAGTGTTCCAAAATGAAGCTGAAATAGAAAACAGTGGTTATAATGAACAATTTATAACCGATGCAAGTCTTGTACCAGGTGATTTTAAATTTAAGGATCAGAATGGTGACGGATTTATCGATGACTTGGATAGAGTGGTCTTGGGATCCTACCTACCTAAGCTAACTTATGGCTTCAACCTGGGAATCAATTACAAGAAGATAGAATTGTCAGCTAATTTTCAAGGACAATCTGGGAATAAAATTCTGAACAGGAAAAGAGGTGAAATTATCTTCACAACAGATGCCAACATCGATGCAGAACTTGCTTCCAATTTATGGACAGGTGAAGGAACTTCCAATAAATATCCTTCTGCGGCTGGATTAAGAAAAGGGTATAATCAGGCGATGAGTGATTATTTCGTAGAGGATGGATCTTATTTCAGAATTCAAAACGTAAGATTCACTTACAATTTCGGAGGAGGCACTTTGTTTGGAAAGAACATGCCGGATGCGAAGTTCATATTGACAGCTGAAAAACCAGTGACAGTCTTTAATTACAATGGCTTCAATCCTGAAGTGGCAGGAGGGATTGATAGACAGACTTATCCTATACCTGCTATCTACACTGCCGGTCTTAATCTTAAGTTTTAAAATAGACAATGACATTGAAAATGAAATCTTATAACTTTTTCTTTAGAGTGACTTTGATGGCAGCTGTCGTTTTCTTGGCTCCATCGTGTGATTCTGCGCTTAATAATCCTCTAGAAACAGAGGTTGTAGAATCTGGAATTGATTATACAAACATGAATTTGCGTGCTCAGTTAATGAGAGGCTCCTATTATAGTTTGTACAATTTACAATGGGAGACATTCCCATTACTATCTGTTCGCGGAGACGATGTAAATGCCAAGGGAGATCAAGAACCATTATTAGAGACTGAGGCATTCAGATACGACCGATCCTTTTGGATGTATAATTCTGTATGGTTGAACCTTTATTCTGATATCATCAACTGGCATGCAGCTATTGAGGAAATAGAAAAGTTCAACGCTAATTCAAATGACCCAGCTGTTGGTCAACGTTTCATTGCTGAAATTAAGGTAATGCAAGGTCTTGAGTTATTGCAACTAGCGAGATTATGGGGAGGGATTTTGATTCCAACAAGTTCCCAAGCTGAAGAATTATACTCCGCTGAAGTGGTGAGCTTTGAGGAGACTATGGCATACATTTCTGACTTGATGGATGAGGCAATGCCATTATTACTGGAAGTTGCTCCGAATGAACACCCAGGTGTAAAAGGAGGTATTACCAGATATACCGCATTAGCAGTGAAGGCGATGGCCAATTTGGAGGCTAAAAACTGGCAGGCAGTAGCTGACGCCACTGGTGAAATAATTAACTCGGGTAACTTCAGCTTGTTCTCAGACTATTACGAACTGTTCAAAACCCCGGGAAAATTAGTTGACGAGAACATCCTCGAATTGCAATATTCTGATTTTGGCCAGGGTTCTGGAGATGCTGTAAGATATCTATATGCATTCTTTGGACCGAATAACTGGACTCCGGAAGTAGCTGGATCAAGTGGTGGATGGGGATTCTGGGAACCGTCTTTGAAATATATCAAGTTCATGATAGACCGTGGTGAAACAGTAAGACTAGAGACTAGTGTTCTGTTTACTCAAGAGGGTATCAATAATTTGGAGTCAGAGCCTGGATATGAGAATCTTCCAAGTTTTATTAGCAATACCACACGCGACAATGATATTTGGGGTACTACAGATGGAAGTGCAAACCCAAGAGCCATCTACTCTAGTGGTAAGCATTATTTGCCATCCAATCAGCTAATAGCAGGTAGAACGGCCTATGGCTCCAATAAAAACCTTACGTGGATAAGATATTCTGAAATCTTATTAATGCACGCTGAGGCTTTAGTAAGTGGTGCCTCAAGTTCTGTCATGTCAGCTGACGAGGCTGTAAATGAAGTTAGAGCTAGAGCCGGATTAGGCAATATTTCTGGTGTGTCGATAGATGACGTACTGGATGAGAAGTTTGCCGAGTTTGGAATGGAGTGGGGGATCAGATTTTATGATCTGGTTCGTCATGGCAAGACAAGCGAACTTACCGGATATACAGATGAAGATCGCTTCATACCTTATCCATTACAACAAATTGATCTTCTACCTCAATTAGCAGACCAATAATCAAATCGAAATTTATTAGTCCAAATAAATACTTTCAATTAAACTAAATCATATGAAAATTCTGAGAAGTTTATCAATATTAGCGTCCCTAGCGGTATTGATTACTACAATTTCTTGTAGCAAAGATGATGATCCAATCCAAGAAGAAACGGATCAGGAAAATCCTGTTGTGACCATAACATCTCCTGAGGATGGAGTCAAGATCGAAACACTTGGTGGGTCTACAGATATTACCGTAGCATTCGAAGCTTCAGACGAAACAGAACTAGGTTCTGTTGTTGTTGAGTTTGATGGTACACAAATTTTAGAGGTAACAACTTTTACAGACTTCTTAAATTATCTTGGTGAAATAGTTCAAGAAGATGTTGCTGACGGTAACCACACAGTCAATGTGATTGTTACTGACTTAGCAGGAAACTCGACTACAGGTACAGTTGTGTTTGAGACAGGTCCATACACCCCACTTAGTGGAGAAGTTGCTTACTTCCCATTTGATGGTAGTAATATTTCTCTTGTAAGTGAAGTTACTCCTACGGTAGTTGGAACACCTGGCTTCACGACTGATGCACAAGTAGGAACGAACTCATACGCTGGAGCAGCTGATTCTTATGTATCATATCCGACTACTGATTTTGCCATAACTAATGAACTGACGGTTTCTATGTTCATGAAATTAGAAGTTACTGAAGAGACTTCTAGAGCAGGTATTTTTGTAATGGGTCCTGAGGATGCTGCCAATCCAGATGCTCAAAATGTAAGAACTTCTGGTGTTAGATTCTTCCGTGAAAACAGCGGTACTTTACAAATTTTCAAATGGAACTTTGGTACAGGTGAAGGTGAAGTATGGCTAGATGGTGGAAACTTCGCTAAACTAGATCCAGATGATGATGAATGGCATCACTTTGCATTGGTTATCACGGCAACTGCTGCTAACTTCTACATTGATGGAGCACTTGTGGCTTCTAGAGATGAACATGTTGGTTTGTCTATGACCGGATGTGATCTGCTTTCAATCGGATCTGGTGCACCTAGATTTACCGGATGGAGTCACTTGTCTGATTTAAGTTACATCGATGATGTAAAAATCTTTAACAAAGCGCTATCTGATGCTGAGCTAACAGCTGCGTCTGGCGTAGCAATTACTGGAGTTCCTGATGTAGAGGATCCAGGAGATCCAGGATTAACCCCACTTGATGGAGATGATGCAACAGAATTGATGAGTATGTCTTTTGATACTGACTTCTCCGTTGCTGGAATTGAAGCTACTGTTACTGAAGTAGGTTCACCTTCTGTAGTAGATGGTGGAGTATCTGGAAGTGCTTACTCAGGTGATGTTGATTCTTATATTACTCTTCCAACTGAAGGATTGATTAATGATAGTTTCTCTGCATCATTCTGGATTAAGATGGATCCTACAGCTACACGAGCTGGTATTTTCACCATAAGCCCTGAGGATACAGAAAATCCTGATAGCCAGAATAACAGAACTGCTGGAGTAAGATTGTTTAGAGAAGGTAATGATGCTTCACAAACATTTAGACTCAATATTGGTACTGGTGAAACTAGTGTGACAGTATCTGATGGATTCTACTCTGCATTTGCAGCAGATCGCGAAGACTGGTTGCATGTTGCTTTCACTGTAGGTGGTGGTCAAGCACAGCTTTACCTAAATGGTATTCTAAGCGCCGTTAGTTCAGAAGATGTAGTTGTCGATTGGACAGGATGTGATCTTCTTTCATTCGGTTCCGGAGCTCCTCGTTTCGTAGGATGGTCTCACTTAGGCGAAACTGGTATGCTAGATGAATTGAAAATCTTCAGCGGAGTATTAACTCCAGCTCAAGTTGCTTCTTTGAAAGCTGAAGGAGAATAATCATTGTTATTCACCATTAGGTTTTAGACTTACTATTACACAGAACTATCCCAAAGCGCTTGCTTTGGGATAGTTTCTAAATTATTTCAAAATTTTCAAGTTATCAGATTTTTACTCAGAATGGATCTCGTCAAAAAATGGACATTTGTATTAGGACTTGTTTTCACAATGTCTCTTCTTTCATGTAATGACGATAATGATACCAAACCACAACTCATATTAACCTCTCTTAATATTTATAATCAAAGTTTGCTTGATACGACTGTGATTGACGTTCCAGTTAGTCAGGCAATTCTCGCATCTTTTAACCTTGCATTAGATACATCCTCAGTATCCAGGGGGTTTACACTTACAGATGAAGATGGTACTGTCATACCGCTTCGTTTCAATTTTTCTAGTTCACAAAAGTCGATTTCTATTTATCCAAAGGAATCGTTAAAGACATTTACAGAGTACACCATTTCTATCACAGATGCAATAGCAAGTATAGATGGTGATTCTAGAAACTTAAACGGAAGTTATACTTTTAGAACAGTTGAAGGAGTTCTGGTTCTAGAAACCATAGAATCAAATGGAATTGAACTTTCAAGTAACTCCTTAGCCAAAAACATTGCTCTTGATCTGAATATCAAAGCGACTTTTTCTTCTGAACTGGATGAAAGCACTACAACTTCTGATAATATTTATTTGATTGATGGTCAGGGGCGCAAAATTAGAGTTAACATTGATAAAACTGACAATGAACTGACCTTGACGCCAGGGGTGGATCCAATTACTCCATGGTCTACATATGAGTTAGTATTGGATTCTGATCTGGCTGGAATTGGTGCATCNGGCTTTGGAGGTTTTAGAGCATCCTTTTTTACNAAAATAGATTCNACACTAAAATTTCCTGAGATATCAGATGAAGAGCTTCTGACCAAAGTTCAGGAGCAGACGTTCAAATATTTTTGGGATTTTGGTCACTCCGTTAGCGGACTAGCCAGAGAGCGAAATACAAGTGGCGAGACAGTGACCATTGGAGGTTCAGGGTTTGGGGTAATGGCGATTTTGGTCGGTATGGAAAGAGGTTTTATCACCAGGGAAGAGGGTGTGCAAAGACTTTTGACAATTGTTGACTTTCTTACCAATTCAGCAGACCGTTTTCACGGGGTTTGGTCACACTGGCTCAATGGAACCACCGGCAGAGTAATCCCATTCAGTTCCAATGACGATGGGGGAGATCTTGTAGAAACATCTTTCATGATTCAGGGACTAATTGCTGCCCGCCAATATCTGGATGATCAAAATGCTAACGAATCCGAGATAATTGGGAAAATCAATGCCCTTGTGGATGCAGTGGAATGGGACTGGTATACACAGAATGGTCAAGATGTACTCTACTGGCATTGGTCACCAAATTATGGTTGGGAGAAAAACCATAAAATAACTGGCTGGAATGAGGCCTTAATCGTTTATGTCCTTGCCGCGTCATCAACCACACATACAATTGATCCCGAAGTGTACACAAGTGGATGGTCTAGAAATGGGAGTATGGTCAATTCTGGAAATAGCTTTTATGGTTATACACTACCACTTCGAAGTGATATGGGTGGACCATTATTCTTTTCGCATTATTCTTTTTTAGGCTTAGATCCTAGAAATCTTTCAGATCAATTTGCCAACTACTGGACTCAAAATGTCAACCATACTATGATTAATAGGGCCTATTGTGTTGACAATCCAAAGGATTACCCTGGTTATTCAGCTCAGTGTTGGGGACTTACTGCAAGTGATAATTATTCTGGTTATTCAGCTCATTCTCCTAATAATGATAGGGGAGTAATAACACCAACAGCGGCTTTATCTTCATTCCCATATGCTCCGGAAGAGTCGATGGAAGCATTAAAGTTCTTCTACTATATATTGGGAGATGAACTTTGGGGGAATTATGGATTTTATGACGCATTTAGTCCAAAAGAAAGTTGGACTGCCTCCTCATACCTGGCTATTGATCAGGGACCTATTATTGTAATGATTGAAAATTATAGAACTGGCTTGTTGTGGGATCTTTTCATGTCGGACCCTGAAGTACAAGCCGGACTCACTAAACTTGGATTTACCTATGAATAAGTATTTGATTGTTGGATTGATGTTTGCATTGTTAGCAGGATGTGGTAAAAGCGCTTCTGAGAAACAAGCTATTGAGTCTGAGGATCAAATCAGCGAAGATTCTCTACTAAATCTTGTTCAGTATCAGACCTTCAATTACTTCTGGGAAGGTGCAGAGCCAGTGTCTGGTCTGGCACCGGAGCGGATTCATATGGATAGAGATTATCCAGACAATGACAAAAATGTGGTCACCTCTGGAGGTTCAGGATTTGGAGTGATGGCTTTAATCGTTGGGATCGAGCGTGGATTTATTACAAGAGAACAGGGAGTAGAACGATTCGAAAAGATCCTAAATTTTCTTGAGACCGCAGATCGTTTCCATGGCGCATACCCTCACTGGTGGTATGGAGATACAGGTAAGGTAAAACCTTTCGGGTCAAATGATAATGGAGGGGATTTGGTTGAAACCTCCTTTTTAATGCAAGGATTGATTACAGTTCGGGAGTATTTCAAAGATGGTAATGAAAGAGAACAAGCTATAGCTGCACGAATTGATGCGATATGGAAAGGTGTAGAATGGGATTGGTATACAAGAGGAGGACAGGATGTCCTATTCTGGCATTGGTCTCCAGACAAAGAATGGATAATGAATTTTGCTGTTACGGGCTACAACGAATGCTTGATCATGTATGTGATGGCAGCAGCTTCTCCAACTCACTCGATTGATCCATCAGTCTATCATGAAGGATGGGCCAAGTCAGGGGAAATAGTTAATGACTCTACTCATGCTCAATACGGTTATCACTTAGATTTAAAGCATAACGGATCTCAGCAATTTGGAGGTCCAATGTTCTGGGCACATTATTCTTATCTTGGATTAGATCCAAGATCTCTGAAAGATCAATATGCAGATTATTGGCAG
Source organism: Rickettsiales bacterium (assembly GCA_002729235.1). GTDB lineage: Bacteria > Bacteroidota > Bacteroidia > Cytophagales > Cyclobacteriaceae > Marinoscillum. The sequence goes on from PBTY01000035.1 coordinate 38,778, forward strand.
CACAATGTAAACCATACCCTTATCAATAGACAGTGGTGTGTGGAAAACCCTAATGATTATGAAGGATATGGTGAAAACTGTTGGGGACTGACAGCNGGTTATTCGCCAAGGTTCTATGCTGCGCATCGTCCAAAAGAGGAGGATTTTGGGGTGATCACGCCAACAGCAGCTCTTTCATCGTTCCCTTATACTCCAGAGTACAGTATGGATTTCTTAAGATTCCTGTATCAACCATCAAATGACTCTTTAATTGGTAAATATGGGCCTTATGATGGATTTAGCTTTGAGCATAATTGGATGAAACCATGGTATTTAGCGATCGATCAGGGACCTATTCCNGTAATGATTGAAAACTATCGAACTGGTCTATTATGGGATTTATTTATGGGTGCTCCTGAGGTGCAGGAAGGACTTGATAAACTAGGCTTTGATTATGAGTAATCGATGGGTACATATTTCCTTAGTGATACTGCTTCTTGTTTCCCAGTCTTGTGGATTCAAGCAGAAGGCACAAATTGGTAGTCCTACTACAGATGCTCAGGACTCCCTATTGAACAAGATACAATACCAGACTTTTCAATACTTCTGGGATGGAGCAGAACCTAATTCGGGCTTAGCGAGAGAGAGAGTTCACATGGACGGCATTTATCCTCAAAATGATCAAAATGTAGTTACATCTGGAGGTTCTGGTTTTGGCGTCATGGCAATCCTGGTAGGAATTGAACGAGGTTTTATTACCCGTCAGGAGGGAGTAGAGCGTTTTGAAACGATATTAAACTTTTTAGATAGTGCAGACCGTTTTCATGGAGTTTATCCGCATTGGTGGTATGGAGATACAGGTAAAGTAAAACCTTTTAGTAAAAAGGATGATGGTGGTGATTTAGTTGAAACAGCCTTTTTAATGCAAGGATTGTTGGCAGTGAGACAATATTTCAAAGATGGTAATTCTCAAGAGAAAGAAATTGCTCGTCGAATAGATAAAATCTGGCGTGAAGTAGAGTGGGATTGGCATACCAAAGGAGGAGAAGATGTATTGTATTGGCATTGGTCCCCTAATTATGAATGGGANATGAATTTNGCGGTTGGGGGTTATAATGAATGCTTGATCATGTATGTTTTGGCTGCTTCTTCCCCAACACATGGGATTGACCCTGAAGCCTACCACAAAGGATGGGCATTGGATGGGGAAATTGAATCCAATGAGACTTATTACGGGTACGACCTTGTTTTGAACCATTATGAGCACGATGAAAGTTTGGTTGGTCCGCTTTTTTGGGCCCACTATTCCTACCTTGGATTAGACCCCAAAAACCTAAAAGACAAATATGGAGAGTACTGGACATTGAATGAAAGTCATGCCAAGTCTCACTATGCTTATTGTGTGGAGAATCCTAATGGGTTCAAGGGATATGGATCAGACTGCTGGGGACTTACTTCTAGCTATAGCATGAGAGGATACGCAGGGCATAGACCTGATCGAGACCTGGGTGTGATTTCTCCAACGGCAGCGCTTTCCTCATTCCCTTATACTCCTGAAGAGAGTATGAANATGTTGGAATGGATTTATGCTCCATCCAGAGATAGCCTTGTAGGCAAGTATGGACCTTATGATGCTTTTAGCCTGGAAAACAATTGGTATCTGCCACGATACCTTGCCATTGATCAGGGGCCAATACCTGTGATGATTGAGAATTATCGAAGTGGATTGCTTTGGGATTTGTTTATGTCTGCTCCTGAAGTTCAATCTGGTCTGAAAAAATTGGGATTTAGATATGAATAGACTGCTTACAATATGTTTGATNGCCATTGCTACAATNGCTAATGCTCAACTGCCAAAGGATGCCTTTGAGAAACAAGAATATTCTGAAGGTGGTAAAACCATCAATTACAGAATTCTATATCCAGAAGGATTTAGTAAGAGCAAGTCTTATCCGGTAGTTCTTTTTTTGCATGGGGCAGGAGAGAGAGGAAGTGATAATGAAAAGCAATTGGTTCATGGAAGCAGTCTTTTTCTAGATGCTGACTATAGAAAAGAACATCCTTCGATTGTTGTATTTCCTCAATGTCCACAGGAAAGTTACTGGGCCAATGTGGACGTGGACAGAAGTTCGTTTCCATTGAAATTTGATTTTCATGCTGGCGGTGATCCTACCTATCCATTGGAATTGGTTATGTCGCTAATGGACTCCTTGAAAGCATTACCATTTACAAAAGACAATCAAATCTACGTTGGAGGATTGTCAATGGGTGGTATGGGCACATTTGAAATTGTCTCCAGACGTCCTGATTTGTTTGCTGCAGCTTTTGCTATATGTGGTGGAGCACACCCAGAGAGAGCAAAATCAATAGCTGGAGCTGTTCCAATGTGGATTTTTCATGGTGGCCAGGACAATGTTGTATTACCATCATACTCCACGGATATGGTTATTGCCATAAGAAAAGCTGGTGGTTATGCTAATTACACCTTATACAAAGATGCCAATCATGGTAGCTGGAACAACGCTTTTGCCGAACCTGGTTTAATTCCCTGGCTTTACTCTAACACTAAAAAATGAGATCAATTCTGATCATATGGTCCCTATTATTAATTTCTGAATTCAGCTATTCGCAATCTACTCAGCGCACATATTGTAACCCAATAGATATTGATTACACATATATGTCTCATTATCGAGCAGATAGAGATGTTTCCTATAGATCTGGTGCTGATCCAGCGGTGATCAATTTCAAAGGCAAGTATTTCATGTTTGTGACCCGGTCTCATGGCTATTGGATGTCAGAGGATATGGGTAACTGGACATTTATTAGACCACAAGCCTGGTACTTCAATGGATGTAACGCGCCAGCTGCAGCTGTCAGAAATGGAAAGGTTATCGTTTTAGGAGATCCATCCGGAAGAGGAGCAGTAATCGAAACGGACAACCCAGAATTAGGTGATTGGAAAACGAATTATGCGGTCATCAACATGCCACATGGCACACAAGACCCAGACTTGTTTGTGGATGATGATAATCGAGTTTATCTCTACGAAGAGTCCTCAAACAAATGGCCGATCCATGGAATAGAGTTAGATACTGCTAATTTTTACATTCCAATTGGAGAGCAAGAAGACTTATTCAAACTAAACCCTACCGAGCATGGATGGGAGAGGTTTGGCCAAAATCATTCATCAGATATGGATCCTTACATTGAAGGGCCCTGGATGACCAAACATGGNGATACATACTACCTGGAGTATAGTGCACCGGGAACCCAATGGAATGTATATGCCGATGGTGTTTATACTTCTAAAAGTCCACTTGGTCCATTCGAATATGCTGAGTACAATCCCGTCTCTTACAAACCTGGAGGTTTCTTAACCGGAGCGGGGCATGGCAGTACAGTAGAGGACAATCAGGGTCAGNACTGGCATTTTGCGAGCATGCCCATTTCTGTAAACTTTAAATTTGAGCGGCGAATAGGAATGTTCCCTGCTGGCTTCGAATCCAATGGCCAAATGTTTGTGAATACTGCATACGGTGACTACCCTCATTATTTACCTGAGGTTGAAGTAGCTGATCACAAAAATCGNTTCACGGGTTGGATGCTGTTGTCCAAAGGAAAGTCAATTAAAACCAATACTGTTGTTAGTGGAGTGAAACAGAATGTAGCTGATGAAAACGCAGATGGATACCAACTGAAACAGGAGGCTCCAGACTACACTGCTTCTAAGGCAAATGATGAAAACCTTCGCACATTTTGGGTAGCACCTAATAATTCTGACTCGCTATATTTAGAAATGGACCTTGGTCGGCCTATGACCATCAACGCGGTTCAAATCAACTTCCAGGACTTCAATGCAAATATTTTCGGAAAGCCGGATACACTTAAACAACAGTTTCTGATACTGACATCCTTAGATGGTAAAACATGGAATACCGCGATCGATTATTCGCAAAATCAAAGAGACCAACCACATGCATACATTGAGCTGGAATCTGCTATAAAGGCTAGATACGTGAAATATCAAAACCTGTACTACCCAAATAAGTACCTGGCAATTGGTGAGTTAAGAGTGTTTGGAAATGGAAATGGAAAGGTTCCCACTTCTCCCAAAGCTTTCAGAGTTATCCGACAAGATGACAGAAGAAATGCATATGTATCCTGGGATAATGTTAATGGTGCGATGGGGTATGTTTTGTATTGGGGAATTGCTCCAGATCGACTTAATAATTCAGTAATGATTTATGATCAGAATGCATATGAATTGAGAGCCTTAAATCTGGAGAATCAATATTACTTCCAACTGGAAGCTTTTAATGAAAATGGAATATCTAAAAAATCAACTACTATAACGAACTGACTTGCGCGATGAGGAAAATATATAGTATCTATGGATTGATTCTGGTTGTGCTTATAGGTTGTACCACACCTACTACCAGAACTGCGAGTAATGAGTCACCCTATGCTGCACGCATAGATTCATTGATGGCTCTAATGACGTTGGAAGAAAAGATTGGTCAATTGAACTTGCCAGCTGCTGGCGATATCAATACTGGATTAGCAAAGAGTACTGGTATTGTGGCTAAGATAAAAGAAGGAAAAGTTGGAGGTTTATTTAATATCCGAACCGCAGAGAAAATACGCCAGGCACAGCAAGTGGCCGTAGAGGAAACTCGATTGGGGATACCATTGATTTTTGGAATGGATGTCATTCATGGATATAAGACTTTGTTTCCAATTCCTTTAGGTATGTCTTGTGTTTGGGACATGGATTTGATTGAGCAGTCAGCAAGATTGGCTGCCCAGGAAGCAACAGCTGATGGAATTGCATGGACATTTTCTCCAATGGTAGATGTATCAAGGGACCCGCGTTGGGGTCGGATTTCAGAAGGATCAGGAGAAGATGCTTTTCTTGGTTCTGAAATCGCAGCAGCGATGGTTAGAGGGTATCAGGGAGATGATTTAACTGCTAATAATACCATGATGGCTTGCGTAAAACACTACGCATTGTATGGTGCTCCGGAAGCTGGTCGTGATTACAATACAGTGGATATGAGTCATATCCGAATGTACAATGAGTATTTTCCGCCATATAAGGCAGCGGTAGATGCAGGTGTTGGTAGTGTGATGGCTTCATTCAACGAAGTAGATGGTGTTCCTGCAACAGCTAACAAATGGTTGATGACTGAAGTGCTTAGAAACCAATGGGGTTTTAATGGTTTTGTAGTAACTGATTACACAGGGATCAATGAAATGGTCGACCATGGTATTGGGGACACACTAACTGTAGCCGCACGAGCGCTTGATGCTGGTATTGATATGGATATGGTGAGTGATGCACTGCTTAATAAAACCAAAGAAGCAATTGAAAAAGGTCTGGTAAGTGAAGCTCAACTAGACGCTGCTTGTAGAAGAATATTGGAAGCAAAATTCAAATTAGGATTATTTGATGATCCATATAAATACTGTGATCTTGAAAGAGCTAAAACCGAAATTTTCACTGCTGAAAATCGTACAAAAGCTCGAGCAATTGCTGCTGAGTCAATTGTCTTGTTGAAAAATGAGGAAAACGTGCTTCCACTTAAGAAGTCAGGTAAAATCGCTTTGATTGGGCCAATGGCCAATAATATTGAGAACATGGCTGGTACCTGGAGTGTGGCAGGTGACTTTGCTCAGTCTGTATCGATCATGCAAGGTCTAAAAAATGTAGTTGGAGACAATGCAAGCATTACATACGCGAGAGGATGTAATGTAGTTCCAGAAGCAGATTTGGAATCGAGAATCAGCATTTTCGGCAAGCCTACCAATAGAGATGAAAGATCAGAGGAGGCCTTGTTATCCGAAGCTTTAAAAGTAGCGAGATCTTCAGATGTTGTGGTAGCCATTATTGGTGAAGCTTCAGAATCTACAGGGGAGAGTTCCAGTATGTCTAACATAGAAATCCCAGAGAATCAGCGAAAGATGATGACAGCATTATTGAAGACGGGAAAACCTGTAGTAGCTGTGATTTTAGCTGGAAGACCTATGGCTATCAGATGGGAAGCCGAGAATTTACCAACGCTTGTTAATGTGTTTTTTGCAGGAAGTGAGGCAGGAAATGCTATTGCTGATGTTCTTTTTGGTGATGTAAATCCATCAGGTAAACTGAGCGCTACATTCCCACAAAATGTTGGTCAGGTACCAATCTACTACAATCATAAAAATACAGGAAGACCATTGCCTGAGGGTAAGTGGTTCCAGAAATTCAGATCGAATTACTTAGACATTCCAAACGCTCCGGTTTATCCTTTTGGATACGGATTGAGCTACTCTAACTTCGAATACAGTGAATTAAAATTATCTAAGAAGGATTTGATTGGAGATGAGAAGTTGACTGCTTCTATTCAAGTATCCAACACCAGCGATGTGGATGGTAAGGAAGTCGTACAACTATACATAAGAGACTTGATAGGTAGTGTAACCAGGCCTGTCAAAGAACTTAAAGGCTTCAAAAAACTTGAAATTAAAGCTGGAGAGACAAAGTCTGTTGATTTTGAAATAACTACAGAGGATTTGAAATTCTACAATTCTGAACTCGATCATGTTTGGGAAGCTGGGGAATTTGAGATTATGGTAGGAACCAATTCAATGGATGTACAATCATCTGTAGTAAACTGGCAAAAAAATTAAAGTGATATTTCCATACTTCTGCATACCATCATCAGTTTAGAGATTCATCACCGGAGTAACCGTAATTTGGAAATATGTTGGGGTTATATAAAGCTCCGGTGAAGAATCCTTACTAACTTATTAGCTATGAAAAACCTTCCTTATTTATCCATTATTGTTTTGTTATTCGCTTGTACTCCTCAAGAGAAGACAGCCAAACCTGTAGTGGACAAGACCGATCAAAAGAATGTAATCTTCATATTGAGTGACGACCATCGGTATGATTTTATGGGATTCACTGGTAAAGTGCCATTTTTGGAAACTCCAAATATGGATCGAATGGCTAGGGAAGGGGTGCATGTGGAAAATGCTTTTGTGAGTACTTCATTATGTTCACCAAGTAGAGCAAGTATTCTTACAGGCCAATATGCTCATAACCATAAGGTGGTAGACAATCAATCATTGATACCGGAAGGAACAGTTTTCTTTCCAGAGTATCTACAAAACGAAGCTGGTTACCAAACAGGGTTTATTGGTAAATGGCATATGGGCGAGCACCACAGTGGTAAAAGACCTGGTTTTGATTTTTGGGCGAGTTTTAGAGGACAAGGGCAGTATTTCAATCCTACTATCAATTTTAATGGAACAGATCAACTTCATGGAGATTCAGCCTATGTAACCGATGTATTGACTGATTATGCAATTGATTTCTTGGATACCAGAGATAAGGAAAAACCATTTTTCTTGTACCTATCTCATAAAGGAGTTCATGCAGACTTCAAACCTGCTAAAAGACATCTTGGTAAGTATGAAAACGAGGAAGTAGCTTATCCTCCAACCATGTTCCCTCCTGGACACAAGAGAAGTACTGTAACTGAGGAAGAATACAATTACAAGGATTTACCTAATTGGGCCAAAGCACAAAGAAACAGCTGGCATGGCGTTGATTATATGTATCACGGTCAGATTTCTTTTGATGATTTCTACAAAAGGTATTGTGAGACTCTTTTGTCAGTTGATGAAAGTATAGGAACTGTCTTAGACTATTTAGAGAAGGAAAATTTACTGGAAAATACCATTGTGATCTACATGGGTGATAATGGATTCTCCTTTGGAGAACATGGTTTAATAGATAAACGACAGGCATATGAAGAATCTATGCGTGTGCCAATGTTGGCAATGGGAGGTGATCTTCCCGAAGGAACTAAATTGACTGAAGTGGTTCAAAATGTAGATGTGGGACCAACTGTAATGGATTTTGCAGGTTTAGGCACAAAAGGTCATATGAATGGAAATTCATTCAAGTCACTTCTATATGGTCAGGAAATAGCCTGGAGAGATACGGTTTATTACGAATACTTCTGGGAAAGACCATTCCCACAAACACCAACTGTTCATGCTGTCAGAACCTCTCAATACAAATTTATCCGCTACCACGGTGTCTGGGATATCAACGAATTATATGATATTCAAAATGATCCTAATGAAATGCGTAACTTGATCCGCGATACGACTTACGCTGAGGTTGCCAAGGGCCTACGCGATGCCTTATTTACCTGGCTGGATGAAACAGGAGGAGAAAGCATGCCTTTGAAGCAAGACTATGGCAAGCGTTTCGATCACATTTATCGAGGAACCTATTAAACCAGAATTCATGAAGTATTCCATTCTAAGCTTTTTCTTCTTTGTTTCTGTTGTTGGATTTGGACAAAAGATTAAATCGGAAACTGTGATTTATGAAGATACTCTGGGTATGGATATATTCACACCTCTTACGAAAAACGCTAACAAGCCTGTCTTGATTTATGTACATGGCGGTGGTTTTTCGGGAGGTAAAAGGGATCAGGAACAGCATATTGAATTTTGTAAAAGGTACGCAGCAGAGGGTTGGGTAACGGCTACAATTTCCTATCATTTAACGATGAAAGGTCAATCCTTCAGTTGTGATCAGCCTGTACAGAATAAGATCAATACCATGTTTGTAGCCGCTCAAAACATCAATCAGTCAGTTGCTTATCTGCTGCAGAGAAAAGATGAATTAGGTATTGATCCAAACAAGATTGTTGTGGCAGGAAGTAGTGCCGGTGCGGAGGCTGTTTTGCATGCTGTTTATTGGCCGAAAACGCAAGAAGGAATTCTTCCAAGTGATTTTAAATATGGAGGAATGATTAGCATGGCTGGCGCCTTATTGGATAAACGATGGGTTACTAATGAGTCTGCAGTTCCGTCGTTGTTTTACCATGGGACGTGTGATCAATTGGTTCCATACGATAATGCTTCACATCACTACTGCTCTGCCGATCAGACAGGATTTATGATGCTCTATGGGGCATACTCTTTGGCGATGAAGCTGAAGGATTTGGATGAACCTTATTACCTGGTTACTGATTGTGGAGGAGGCCACGAATGGGCTTCAAAGCCAATACAGGAGAAATACAGAAAGCACATGGATTTGTTTTTAGAATGGGTGATTAAACGTGACGGAACCATTCAAGGACATTCAATTATCAGCGAGGGAACAAAACAATGTGATTTTGTTGATTTCGGATTTTGCTCACCTAATTAGACATACTTCTTTTTAATAAGGAAACCTTCTATTCTTTCGCTTAGATTTGCCTCCCCAAAATCAGGTAATTAAATTAAAGCGATGATTAGTCCTGCTACCATAGAAGAAATCAAAAACCGCATGGATATTGTGGAGGTAGTGGGTGATTTCGTGACTTTAAAACGTTCTGGATCCAGCTATAAAGCGCTTAGTCCCTTTTCTAACGAAAAGACACCATCATTTTATGTCGTTCCGTCCAAAGGTATTTTTAAGGATTTCAGTAGTGGAAAAGGAGGAGATGCAATCACTTTCCTCATGGAAATTGATGGGCTCTCTTATGTAGAAGCTTTGAGATTTCTGGCCCAGCGTTACGGTGTTGAGATTATAGAGGAGGAGCAGACTGACGAACAGCAGGAAGCACAGAACAAACGGGAAAGTCTTTTCATTCTCCTCAATTTCGCGAAAGACCACTTTATCGAACTACTTTGGAATCATGAGGAAGGGAAATCAATTGGTCTGAGTTATTTCAAAGAGCGTGGCTTTACAGAAGAAACGATCAAAGACTTTGAACTTGGCTATACCATTGATTCCTGGGATGATTTAATGAAGACTGCTGAAACTAAAGGGTACAATAAGGATCTTTTAGAAGAAGCTGGATTGGTCATCACCAAAGAAGGAGGTAAGACCTATGATCGATTTAGGAATAGAGTAATCTTTCCTATTCATAATATATCAGGAAAGGTTGTTGCCTTTGGGGCTAGAACACTTTCCAAAGACAAAAAACAGCCCAAGTATCTCAACTCACCGGAAACGGAACTCTACAACAAGAGTCGAATTCTCTATGGTTTATATCAGGCCAAGCAAGAAGTTCGTAAAGAGGATAATATCTTTTTGGTAGAAGGATATACGGATGTAATATCCATGCACCAGACGGGAATCAAAAATGTGGTTTCTTCTTCGGGAACCGCATTGACAGAAGACCAGATCAAGCTTATTCGAAGATATACTGAGAATGTCACAGTGATATTCGATGGTGATGCTGCTGGCATTAAAGCTTCTATTCGTGGTATTGATATGCTCCTGGAAGGAGGTTTGAACGTAAGGGCTGTTGCTTTACCTGATGGAGAGGATCCAGATAGCTATTCCAGACAATTAGGGACAAGTGCCTTTTCTCATTACATTGAAACAGAGTCTCAGGACATCATTCGTTTCAAAACCAAGCTCTTCCTTGAGGAAGCCAAAGATGATCCAGTCAAGAAAGCAGGCTTAATCAAAGACATAGTACGGTCCATTACCAAAATCGAGGACCCTGTAAAACGCACAGTCTATCTTAAAGAGTGTAGTGATCTGCTAGGCATACAGGAGTCAGTATTAATTGCTGAACAAAACAAGATTTTACTTCAGCAAAATAAGGAGCGTGGCAGTATGCCAGAGCCTCCACCTATCATGCCTGAGGATGTTTTGTCCATGCAGCCAGATCAGGTTGAGGGAGTGGATATTCTCAAAGTGATCGAGCTTCAGGAGAAAGAAAGTATCCGCGTGCTGGTAAATTATGGTACTCATACCATCCCAAATCAAGAATCAATTGATCAGGATCTGATTTCATATTTCATTACCGAGGTTGAGGAGATCCAGTTTACCAATCCTGTGTATCGAGAAATTCTTGAGCTTTTCAAGTCGAAACTAAACGAAGGGTTTATCATTGATGGAGATTATTTGTTAGGTCATGGAAGTGAGAATATCAAGCGTGTTGTTGTAGACCTCATGACACCTCGGCATGAGGTAAGTGAAAACTGGGATAAAAAATTTCAGATACACATACCCAAAGAGACGGAGAAGTTGAGAGATATAACTTATTCCAATATCTTGAGGTTGAAGTTTAGGATAGTACAGCACTTAGTAGAGGAGGAGACCAAAAAGCTAAGAGAATCAAATTCTGATGATGATATTGATATCATTCTGGATGAAATCAACGAATTGAAAAAGATAGAAATGAGTATTGCTAAGATGCTCGGGAACGTGATTACCAGGTAATTTGTATATACAGATAGTAATAAATAAACAACAATGGATAAAGACCAAATGCTAGACCCGATCGAAGACGCGATTGAAGCCATCAGAAATGGTGAGATCATCATTGTAGTAGATGATGAGGATCGNGAAAACGAAGGTGATTTTATTTGTGCAGCAGAAAAAATAACACCGGATATTGTCAATTTCATGGCCAAGGAAGGTCGTGGATTGATTTGTGCATCTCTATTAGAAGAAAGATGTGACGAGCTGGGATTGGATTTGATGGTTGGGAAAAATACTGCAACCCATGAAACTCCTTTTACAGTATCTGTAGATCTTCTCGGACATGGGTGCACCACAGGGATTAGCACCTCCGATAGAGCAAAGACTATTCAAGCTTTGGTAAACCCCAACACAAAGCCTGAAGAACTTGGACGCCCAGGTCATATTTTTCCTTTGAAGGCCAAATCAGGAGGTGTTCTGCGAAGAACAGGACATACTGAGGCTGCCGTTGATTTTGCAAGATTGGCCGGACTAGAACCTGCAGGAGTATTAGTAGAGGTATTGAAGGATGACGGCACGATGGCGAGACTCCCAGATCTGCGTGTTATTGCAGATAAGTTCAACCTGAAGCTTGTTTCCATCAAAGACTTGATTACTTACAGACTCGAAAAAGAGTCACTAGTGACTGAAGAAATCACTGTAGACATGCCAACAGAGCATGGTTTGTTTAAGTTAAAGGCATTTAAGCAAACAACAACTGGTGAAACTCATTTGGCGCTATTCAAAGGTGAATGGAAGGAAGATGAGCCTGTATTGGTAAGAGTACACTCTAGCTGTGTTACTGGTGATATTTTTGGGTCATATAGATGCGATTGTGGTAACCAACTGCACAGTGCCATGCAAATGGTAGAGAAAGAGGGTAAAGGTGTGGTACTTTACATGAATCAGGAAGGTAGAGGAATTGGACTGGTCAATAAATTAAGAGCTTACAAACTCCAGGAAGAAGGATACGATACAGTGGAAGCTAACTTGAAGTTAGGTTTTAAAATGGATCAGCGTGATTATGGCGTTGGCGCTCAAATTATTCGTAAGCTTGGGATTACCAAATTGAAACTAATTACAAATAATCCCAAAAAACGTGTTGGTCTCATGGGGTATGGCCTGGAAATTGTGGAGAATGTACCTATTGAGGTTACCCCAAATGTTCACAACAAGAAGTATCTTGAGACCAAACGGGACAAAATGGGGCACGAAATTTTAAAGATTAAACATTAAATGAGAAAATCGATTTTCGTCATTTTCTTATGCTTATTCGCATTAAAAGGAATTGGGCAGGAGTTTTCTAATGAAATCTGGCACGACGGATACCTTGTAACTTCTGATCAGGACACTTTGAGTGGGTTGGTCAAGTACGATATGGAGTCGAATATCGTTCAGGTTATTCATAATCAGGTAGTTAAGACCTTTAGTAGCCATAAACTGTTTTATGTAGAGATCTATGACAAAGTAGTCTCTAGCTACAGACAATTCTACTCAATTCCTTATAATGTCAATTACAATTATAAAATTCCTATACTCTTTGAAGTATTGTATGAAGGGCCTTTATCCTTGTTGTCAAGGGAGGCAATCGTACAGGAAACCACTAATTCTGGTTCTGCTTATTGGGGTAGTCCTTATGTGAGAAATGTAATGGCCTATACCTTTTACTTTCTCGACAAAGAAGGAAATATTGACATGTTTACGGGTAAGAAAGCGGATTTGNTTACCATCATGTCNAANCATNGNNGAGAGATCAAAGAATATGTCAAAGAGAATAAGCTAAAACCTGACGAAGTANGAGATCTGATTCGGATTACTGCATTTTACAATTCACTATAAAAACACAAACCATATGCCTAAGCCATTAATCCTCGTTTCCAATGATGATGGAATTACCTCTAACGGGATTAAAAAGTTAGTAGAACTAATGTCTAATCTGGGCGAAGTAGTGGTAGTAGCTCCTGATAGTCCACAGTCTGGAATGGGGCACGCGATCACCGTTGGTGATACACTTCGCCTAAAAGAAAATAGGATTTTTGGACCAGATATTATGGCATTTGAGTGTAGTGGTACGCCTGCGGATTGTGTCAAGTTGGCTAAACATCATATTTTGAAGGATCGCAAACCTGATTTAGTTGTCAGTGGTATCAATCATGGCAGCAATACTTCTATCAGTGTGTTGTATTCAGGTACTATGAGTGCTGCGATAGAGGCCGCAATTGAAGGAACACCTGCTATTGGTTTTTCTCTTTGTGATTATGATGTAAATACTGAACTAGCTCATTTTGATGAGTTTATTACGAAGATTACTCAAGAGACACTGAGTAAGGGAATGCCTAAGGGTATAGCCTTAAATGTAAATATCCCAGCAAAACAGAATGAACCTATCAAAGGAATCAAGGTATGCAGGCAGGCCAATGCACGTTGGGAAGAAGACTTTGATCAGCGAGTGGACCCTCATGGTCGTAAGTATTTCTGGATGGTCGGCAACTTTGTGAATCACGACAAAGGAGAAGACAATGATGAGTGGGCTATAGCCAATAACTATATCTCATTGGTGCCGTGTCAGTTTGATCTGACTGGTCACCACGCTATCAGAATTCTCAATGATGAGTGGGATATCTAATCTAAAAAGGAGTAAACCGTAAAAAGAGATTCACGGCAGGATTGGGGTTGTTCACTGTTCTGCCATATCCTGGAATGGCATAGGTGTCATAAATTGGATACCTGTCATAACTGGATAGGAACCTCAACCGAGCATGAAACCCAAACGAAAATAGATGATTGATCTTCGCATCAGGTTCGTCTTTATTGAAGATCACACGGCTTTCAGATGTAATGACTAATTCAATCCATCTTCCTTCGGATTTTCTTGGACCAAAAGTGGTTTCATATCCTTCCTGAATACCTGAGGCACTTTCCACAAAGACCTCTCCATTGTCAGTGAAATCACTTTGGCCATAGCGTACACTAAAACCCAGATTACTCTTCGCATCTATTTTGTTCATATAGCCACCACCGATTCTGAAATAATTTCCCTCAGAATAATAATTACCATTTTGNAAGGCATTCTTGGGATGAAGAGAGGCATAGCCATATTCCGCAACAATAATATAGTGATCGAAAAAGGCCAGATTTATTCCTCCTTCGTATCTGGTTTCATCGGAGATTAAAGAGACAGCAGGTTTACCATAATCAATCACAAAGGACATACTAAAAGGCTGAGCGGGTTCCTTTGGGATTTCCAATGGAGCAAGTACTGAATCTTTTGGTATCGTATCCTGAGAAATTTCCTCTTTTACTGGTGGACGTTCACCAATAGGTGGTCTGGGTTGCATGTCAGGCTTCTGAGCAAAAGCTGATCCATAGATTCCCAGACTAAAAATAAACAGTAACAGTAGTCTCATCACTGATGCATTCATCTGTTTTGCAATTTACATTAACTGTGTCACTATTTATTACTTCAAGGTTTCTAGCTCTGACACGAGCGACTCTTGCTTCGTTGACGGTCTCGTATGTGTGGTAGCTGAAGTCCAGCACTAACACCGTATCTACAATGGTAATTTCGTAATTGGTCTCTGTGAATTCTCCAACTGTGCCAAGAAGTAGGGGCAAATAAAAACTGGACATGGTGTCTTCATAAGTTAGCACAGTCCCATTATTTAGAAGAATAACCTGATCTAGTTGAACCTTGCCTCCGGATATTACCGAAATGGTGCTNTTCAATTCCTTATTGATTGCAGTGAGTTGAGAAGAGTAAGAGGTTGCACTATCACTGACAACATCTAGTGAGTCATAGATCTGAGATAATTGATCAAACGTACTTTGATATCCGTTTTCCCCACCTTCAATCAATTCTTGCAATACTTCAAGTGAATCGTCCAGGGTATTGATGCTGTCTGTAAGGGATGATTTTAGAACTTTTAAAGCTGCAATCGAGTCTTTATTGTCATTGACAAGTAATGTCAACTGGTTGAGGCTGTCCTGATTGATGAATACCACCTTAACCGTAGGGTCATACACCAATGGTTCTCCACAATCATCACATGGGTCACATCCCCATGCCACGAACATCCAAACTCCTAAAATGGCTAAATACTTATTCATTAAATGGGATCTACATCAAAAATCACTCGAACACTCTTATATGAACGTTGACTCAATAATATATTACGCGAATTAAGCAGGAATTCTTTTAAAGCAGTGAGATTTATACCTTGTTTTTCAATTTTAATGATGATTTCAAATAAGTATTGATTTCTGATTTTGCCAATCAATGGTTCTATTGGACCATTTACTCTAGCATCACCCAAATGTTTCCGAATTTCCATGCTATAAAATCGAGCTGCATCACCCGCAACTTGCTTGTCCACATCTTTGAAGGTAATCACGATCAGTCGATAGTAGGGAGGATACTGGAACTGTTGTCTTTCCAGAATTTCTTTCTGATAAAAACCAAGGTAGTCCTGATGTCTAAGCCGCTGTAGTATAGGTTGATCCGGGTCATTGGTTTGAATAATGACCTGACCTTGATTTGCTCTACGACCAGCTCGACCACTTACCTGATGAATTAGTTGGTAAGCACGTTCGTGGGATCTAAAGTCTGGAAAGTGGATGATTCTGTCAGCATCAAACACACCAACTAGCTCCACTCCATCAAAATCCAGCCCTTTGCTGACCATTTGTGTTCCAACAAGAATATCTATTTCACCATTCTCAAACTCATCGATGATTTTCTGGTAGCTGTATTTGCTTCGAGTGGAGTCTAAATCCATTCGTCTGACTCTTGCCTCGGGAATCATGATTTCCAGATCTTCCTCGATCTTCTCCGTACCAAAACTCATGGTTTTGATCTCGGTACTTTGACATTGGAAGCATTCCTGAAGCATATCCGTCTTATACCCACAATAGTGACAGACAAGTAAGTTTTGATAGCTATGGTACGTCAAGCTAACATCGCAGTGAGGGCATTTTGGAATGTATCCACAGTTATGGCAGGTCACATACGGGGCATAGCCACGTCTGTTCTGAAAGAGAATAACTTGTTTCTTACGTTCAAGGGTTTCATTGATTGCCTTAAGTAGGGTGTGACTGAAATTACCCTTCATTTTGTTCTGCTTTCGTTCCAACACCAGGTTAGCAAACGAAACTTTGGGTAAAGAAACCGATCCAAAGCGCTCGGTCAATTGTACCAAACCATACTTGCCTTCCAGAGCGTTAGTATAGGTTTCTATGGCTGGTGTTGCTGTTCCTAACAAGGTTTTACCATGAAACAATGAGGCTAAGTATATGGAAGCATCCCGGGCATGATATCTTGGGGCAGGTTCATATTGTTTAAAGCTTGGCTCGTGCTCCTCATCTACGATAATCAGCGACAAATCTGAGAATGGAAGAAAGACCGCACTTCGTACTCCAACTACAAAATTGTATTCACCTTTTTGGACTTTCTGCCAAACTTCAACACGCTCATTATCTGAATATCTGGAGTGAAACACACCGAATTNATCGCCAAAAACTTTGGATAAACGTTTGATGATTTGAGTAGTCAAAGCGATTTCTGGAAGTAAGTATAATACCTGACCACCATTAGCAAGAACATTTTGGATGAGTGAGATATACAGTTCAGTTTTTCCACTTCCTGTTACTCCATGCAACAGTACCGTGGATTTCTTCTCAAAGGAAGAGAGTATTTCGTCAAGAGCTGTTTGTTGACCATCAGACAGGTTGATTTCTACTCCTGTGGATTCACCAAGCACTCCATCTAATCTCGAGATGGTTTTGTCCCACTCTTCGAAGAAACCTTTTTTGGTTAGTGTCTTGAGAGATGATGTGCTGATGCCTTCATCAGTAAGGTGCTTTTTAGATACTCCTTCTTTATTCTTACCTGGATATTCGAAAAGGGGAACCAGTCGGAGATATGCCAACAGAACCTCCAGTTGTTTTTCTTTNGATTCTAATGATTCACAAAGCTGATCNAATGTATCTTCATTNTTGTAAACTTCATTCAATCGGATCCAGGTTTCTTTTTTTGGTGAGTATTTGTCCTTGACCTGTTCGAATACCTGTATTACATTCTTCTCCTTAAGTTTCTTGACATAGTTGTATGGTGACTTAATGTCCAAAATAGGACCTACATCGTTGAGTTTAAGATCTCCGTTCATCAAATGGCGAATGACTACTTCTTCCTTTTCACTGAGATCAAGGTCATCCAAATCAATTTCAGGATTGATTGAAAGGTAAGATTCACTTGAGATTTTAAGCCCAGCAGGTAAAGCTGCATTCATCACCTCACCAATGGTACACATATAGTACCGACTAATCCAGTCAAAAAACTCAAGTTGTGTGGTGGTTATAATAGGAGTTTGGTCCACCAGGTCCATAATGTCCTTTGGTTGATAGCTCTCTGGAGCATTGTCGTGAATGTCTGCGATGATTCCTGTATAGATCTTACGTTTTCCAAATTGCACAATGACCCGTGAACCAATTTGAGGATCAGGATATAGGTGTTCAGAAAAACTGTAAGTAAAGGTCCCAGGTAGGGGAATGGGTAGTATAACTTCTAGGAATCTCAAGGGCACAAATCTAAGTCAGATTGCGCATAGAGCGTAGCGTATTTAGCTCTTCTTTATNGAGGCCACTTCTTTTTGGCTGTCAAGCTTTAGCTTATCAATGTTATTCATCAAACGGTCAATGATCTTAACCGTTACACTAGTCATTTCTATCACATCTTCAAATTTGGTGATCATGGCAAGAAGTTCTTCTTTGCTTATCTCCGCGTCACTCAACACCTTGCTTTTGAACTCGGCAAGATATGCTTTCTCCTCGTGATATAACTTCATGGTTGGGCGTGGTTAATAATTTAATCTGTTATGAAATTAGGGATATTCGGCGAATAATAATACTCAAATTGGCCGAAAGTGAATAGATACGGGATGAACTTGTCATTTCACCTCATGAACCTTTTCGACTACTTCATGAATTTCATGGACCGGACGCTCACACGCTTTGTTGTAACAGACAAAGAAAGTAGTTTGCTGATTTACAGGGGTTTTGTATTCAAATAGTGATAAGTCACTATTACCGGTATTAGCCATCAAAATAGCGTTACTAAAGTAATTNCCGTATAACGNATTCATTTGAGAAATAAATGAGTCTCCAACACATAAAATTTCCGCCGTTGGTCGGGAAATTTGCAATGAAACTTTCGCCCAGTTAGCTAAATACTCTGTTTCTTGCTTNATAAGTTTGTTAACCATGAGAACCATTTGAAGACTTTTCTTCTTAAAGTCCTCATTGTCAAACATTAATCCGAGCTTGTACAGGTTCTCCGCCATCATGGAGTTTGATGACGGAATGACATTGTCAAACAACTCTTTTTTTCGGGTGATCAATGTTTCAGCTTCACTACTCGTATAGAAGAATAATTTCTCCTCAGGATCATAAAACTCAGCTATGGCTAACTCAGAAAGCTCATGAGCGAGGTTTAGATAGGTTTCATCATAGAAGGTCTCGTAATAATGAATGAAAGCCTGAATTACAGCCGCGTAATCTTCGAGATAGGCAGGAATATTTTCACCATGTACTCGTAGTAGCTTACCATCCTTCATTAGTTCTGTCTGAATGAATGAGGCATTTTTGACTGCTAGTTCTTTGATGGTATCATCTGTCGTTGCCTGGAATGAACGGCATAATCCTGACAGCATCAGACCATTCCAACCAGCAAGGATTTTNGNATCTAGGCCTGGTCTTGGACGTTTATTACGTGCCTCCAANGCTTTTGACTTGAAACTGAACACTATTTGATCAATTTCAGAAACAGGTAGTTCCATATCCTCTGCAAAGTCTTCCTTAGTTTCCAGTAACCTGAGTACGTTTTTACCATCCTCCCAATTTCCTTGTTTGGTAACATCAAAGTACTCCGCTAGTAGAGAAAAATCTTTTCCAGCTATTTCTCGAAATTCATCAAAAGTCCAAACATAGAACTTACCTTCTTCTCCTTCACTATCTGCATCCAAAGCACTGTAAAATCCTCCAGAAGCGTCCGTCATTTCTTCTTTTAGCCAAAAAGTGGTGCCTTCTATTACTTCTTTATACAATGGACGCTTTGTTACTTTATAAGCGTCTGCATATAACGCAAGGAGTTGTCCATTGTCATAGAGCATTTTTTCAAAATGGGGCACATGCCACTGACCATCCACTGAGTATCTGGAGAAGCCACCTCCTAATTGATCATAGATACCTCCATGAGCCATCTTATCTAGAGTGAGCCAGAGATGCTCCTTAGTTGAGTCTGAGTTGGTTAGATCGGAATAGGTGAGTAGGTAATTCCAAACCGTAGGCATTGGAAACTTTGGAGCTCTTTCAAAGCCACCCCATTTCGAATCGAATTTGCGATCTAAAGAGACAATGGTGCTGTCAAAATCTGCTGCCGTTAATTCTTCTTCTGCATATAGCAAGCCATATTTCTGTGCTTCACTTTGATTTAGGTTTTCCGCAAATTGGTTTGCTGACTCTGAAAGTTGCTCGTACTTGTTGGTATAGGCCTCATTGATTGATGTTAGTAAACGTTTCCATTGATCAGGTGGAAAATATGTCCCACCATAAAATGGCTTTTGATCAGGGGTGAGAAATACATTCAATGGCCATCCACCACGAAGCCCCATCACCTGAACAGCATCCATGTAGATGTTATCTATATCTGGTCGTTCTTCTCGGTCTAGTTTGATATTGATAAAATGCTCATTCATGATTTGAGCAATCTCATCGTTTTCAAAAGATTCATGAGCCATCACGTGGCACCAATGGCATGATGAATAGCCAATACTCAGTAGAATTGGTTTATTCTCCTCCTTTGCTTTGGTCAGTGCTTCTTCTCCCCATGGGTACCAATTGACAGGGTTATCTGCATGTTGTAAAAGATATGGACTTGTAGAATTGGCTAATTTATTTTGATTGTCGCTGGTGNGTTCAGATGACATTTGCTGGCAATTAGTTAAAAATAGTAGGGTAAATAAAATAATAGAACACCTCATTAGATGAGTTGGTTTTTAACAAAACTAATTTCTTCAGTCACATCTACCTTGCTTTCAAGTTGCTCTAATTTCTTAATGGTACTTAGTAGAAATTTCTGGTGCTCTGGTGAGTGAGGATGAAATGGTCTGTGAGAAAGTGATTTGAGTATTTTGTTCCAGTTATCAATGAATTTCTGAGTCTCTACATTGAAAAATACCTGGCTGAATTTATTCCAAATATAATCTACGGCTTGAGCAGAAGGATGAATCATATCACTCTTATAGAATCTATAATCTCTAAGTTCGTCAATCATTATCTCGTAGGCAGGGAAGTAATAACAGTTCGGGTCGTTTTTGACGATCTCATGGACAGCACTAATCAATGTGGCTTTGCTAATGTTATTCTCCACCAAACCATCTCGAATGTGCCTCACAGGGCTCACTGTAAGTATTACTTTTAGGTTTGGATTAATCGTACGAATCAGTTCAAGAGTTTCCTGATAATCTTCAATAATCTCTTCCTGGGTAAGAGAAATTTGCTCAAATTCTTTTTGAGGAATCTTGTGACAATTGGCAACGATCTTATCGTTTCCACGGTACTTGTAGGCATAAATCGTACCGAATGTAATGATCAACCATTCGGCTGAAATCAGGCTTTGTCTAGAAAGTCTGGACCTTTCCTCAAGGAGTCCTTTAAAATTCTCCAGATTGGTTCCCGATATGGTACTATGTGTGTCCCAATGAAAGTATATGTTGCCGTTTTTAATGAAATTGTCTGGGTCGATTCCTTCACTCAGAATTAGTTTAAGGTTCTTAAACGTAGAGTAGGGGTTGTAGATGATTCCAAGTGGATTGGTAATGACATCAAACTTGTATTCTCTAAGTTTAGAACCCATATTCTCAGCAAAGCATGATCCAATACTGAATATCGGATCTTTCAACCTGATTTTAACGGGACTTTGAGGTATATGAAAGGGGAGTGTGAACACCAGTGAAATATAGTCAAGAACTGATACAAACAAAAAACCCTGACTTCTTACGAAACCAGGGTTTTCTTATGTTAAAATGATAATTACTCAGGAACTACGTTCAAAGTAATTTCATGGTGTACCGTTTTGTGTAGATCAAGTACCGCTTTGTGCTCACCAAGTTCTTTAATTGAACCAACGAAAGAGATTTTCTTTCTGTCAATGTCAAAACCTTTTGCAGCAAGCGCGTCAGCAACTTGAAGAGCGGTAACCGCACCGAAAATCTTACCAGTTTCACCGGCTTTTGTTTTGATTTCGATTGCAGTATCACCAATCTTAGCTGCCAATTCTTCAGCATCAGCTTTAATCTTTTCAGCTTTGTGAGAAGCCTGTCTCACATTCTCAGCAATCATTTTCTTATTACTAGTACTAGCGATGATTGCCATTCCTTGAGGAATAAGATAATTTCTACCGTATCCTGGCTTTACGCTCACGATATCGTTTTTGTATCCTAGACCTTTGATATCTTCTCTTAATATAATATCCATCCTAATCTTACTTTAGAGAGTCTGTAACATATGGTAAGAAAGCAAGGTGTCTTGCTCTTTTTACAGCCTGAGCTACTTTTCTTTGGTATTTTAGGCTGGTTCCAGTAATTCTTCTTGGAAGAAGTTTACCTTGCTCATTTACAAATGCTAGCAAGAAATCAGGGTTCTTGTAGTCAATGTATTTGATACCACTTTTCTTGAATCGGCAGTATTTGTCTTTTTTCTGCTCTCTGTTGATAGGTTCGTTCTGTAATGTCATGACGCTACCTCCTCTTTTTTCTTGTTGAATTCTCCTTTTCTTCTTCTCTCGTTGTAAACGATAGCATGCTTACTCAGTACTGTAGTAAGGAATCTCATTACTTTTTCATCCCTTCTGTACTCAGTCTCAAGCTTGTTGATTACAGGTGGTTCTGCTTCGAATTCAAAGAGTTGGTAAAAACCAGTTGACTTTGATTGAATAGGGTAAGCAAGCTTTTTCAAGCCCCAGTTTTCTTCATTAACTAGTTTTGCTCCAGCATCAACCAATACACCTTTGAACTTTTCAACAGCATCCTTCATCTGAGCCTCAGACAAAACGGGAGTTAAAATGAATACTGTTTCGTAATTTTTCATAATTGTGTATTATATGAACTATTAAAAATTGAAGTGCAAAATTAGATATTTTTTGGATAATAACAGTACTACAGTAATTATTTAACTGTAAAAGTGCCTGATCCCATCAGGTATTCATCTGTATAGACCTCCACAATGTGTCTTCCTTCCGCATATTCACTGCCTTTGTCGTAGAACATGGTCACTTCCTGGCTGTTTTTGTCGTAAAGTATTTCTTGTTTAGCTGTGTAGAATAGCTCTCTTCCTTCGAACATGAAAGATCCAGAACCTCTGGTGACATCAAACAGCACATTGCCATCTGGAGCTACTATGCGGATAAGAATTTCTTTTCCTTCAATAGGAGCTACTTTGTTCTCTGCTACAGTGAATTTTACCTTCAGCTGGTTGATGTGACGGTTCCTAAACTCGTTTTCACGCTCTTTGCCACTCTCATTTACTGCATAGACTGTCATGCCATCCACTTTGAGTCTGGATGCGAAAGCAACTTTCTCTTGTAGTTCTGTTCTGGTTTTATTGGCATTTCTCAAAGAGTCATTTAGCTGTTGCTTTTCAGTCTTCAGCTCAGTATTCTCTGACATCAACTGATCGTTGATCACTTTGAGTTGTTCAATTTCCACATCTTTTGCAAGAAGTAGTTGCTTATACCCATCTACACGATCTCTCAATTCAGAAATCATATTCTTACGATTGCTAATTTCTGTAAGAAGCAACTTTCGTTCTGATTGTAATTTTTCCTTCACTTTCATCAAGGTATCTACCTCTCCACCCAATTCACGAATCATCATGATCTTGGAATCGAGTTCAGTGGAAATACTATCTAAATTGAGCAAGGTATTATTCAACTCAATGGCCTGTGCTTCTTTGTCGGCTTTTAAGTTGTCATACGTATAGTATAAGAATATGACAGCAGCCAATAGCACCACCACGATTCCTATGAACAAAGGAGTTCTGTCTTTCTTTGGTGTTGGTTGTGCGTAATTTTCTTGTTGTTGCTGATTGTCTTCCATTGTATAAAATCAAAATTTCGAGCAAAAATAGAAGATTGAGGTGGAAAATAATAATTCCGGAGCTTTTAGAACTTAACGACGAAGTGTTGCTTTTCCATTGGATGGTCTGGAAAAATAATTCCAGCCTCAAACAGGTCTACGGTCAGACTATACCTTTCATCATTCACAATGCGTTGCCAAGCCCTGTTCATATCTCTTGACCAATAGATGTCATGGATGATGATGCATTTCGGTTGGATATTCATCTCTTTAATGATCCTTAGGTACCAAAAAATGGCTTGAGATCGATGATCTGCATCTATAAAGATCAAGTCAGGATTGAGGCCAAGAGAATCCCTAAAGGTATGCTCCACGAGTCCTTTAACAACTCTCACATGATCATA
The DNA here is from genome assembly GCA_002729235.1 of Rickettsiales bacterium. Taxonomy (GTDB): domain Bacteria; phylum Bacteroidota; class Bacteroidia; order Cytophagales; family Cyclobacteriaceae; genus Marinoscillum. The sequence goes on from PBTY01000035.1 coordinate 62,537, forward strand.
CTCTAGTTTTTGAAAACGATTAATGGCCAGGTCTGCAATTTCTTCAATACCTTCCATAGTCCATACCCTTGAGGCTTTGGAGTTTCCTAGATAGGAAGCATTTATGCCTAAAGAGGTTCCGGCTTCCAATACACGATCATATTTCATGTAATTGATCAGCTTATAGAGGAAGTAGGAGAATTTATGAGTGCTGGCCACTCTGCTTGCTAACCTGCCAACGGTAGTCGTAATATCTTCCAGATACCTGGGGTCTGTGTATTTAATGATCTGATTAGGGTCGTCAATAGCTCTATGTTTGCGTAATTGCTCGCTCTCTTCTTCATTCCATGCTCGTATTACTTTATTGTATAGGTCATACATGAATGGAGAATGAAGTCCATGGGCATTTACTGCTCGCCATCGATACCGGAGATAGGAAGTGAATGTGTAAAGAGGAGATGCCAATAGCTAGTGTTTAGCCACAAATTTAACTGGACCTGTAAACTGACCAAATTACTTTGGTGTCTTATTTAAGAGTAATGACGTGAAGGGAGATTTCTAATTCAATTTGAATGGTACAACCATTTCAAATTTTGGGATATTCACTTTGAACTGCTTGCCATCAACCAGTCTTTCCATGGTGTAATAGCCAAACATCTTTCCGAAACCGGACTTTAGATTACATCCAGAAACATACTGATGCATTTGACCTGGCTCCAGAATTGGTTGTTTGCCAACAACTCCTTCGCCATCTACTTCACGTTTGGGGAAAGTCAAGTCGATAATGTCCCAATGCCTGGAAAGTAGCTGGATGGTTTTATCACTCAGATTTTCGATCGTGATTTGATAGGTAAAAACATAATGCTTCTGCACAGGGTTGGAATACTCCTGCTGATATTCGGTATCAACGGTGACTTTTATTCCTTTAGTTATGTCTGTAGTCATTGCCATGTTTCTAAGTGAAATTTATAGCATTTCTCTGTTAAATTGCCAACAAATTTGACGAAAGTTTGTATTTGATCTATGGAAGTACGAATAGAGCCCACCTGGAAGATTTTATTGGATGATGAATTTGAAAAAGAGTACTTCAAGAATTTGGTGGCTTTTGTAAAGACTGAGTATCAACAACATAGGATATACCCACCAGGTTCACAGATTTTTAATGCCTTTGATTTTTGTCCATTGGATCAAACGAAAGTGGTGATCATCGGTCAGGATCCTTATCACGGCCCTGGTCAGGCCAATGGCCTTTGTTTTTCTGTGGCTGAAGGTGTTCGAATGCCTCCATCATTAGTCAACATTTTCAAGGAGCTAAAAGATGATTTAGGCGTGGATATCCCACCACATGGAAGCCTGGAGAAATGGGCGAAGCAGGGTGTGTTGTTACTGAACGCAACATTAACTGTTAGAGCCAGTACTCCTGGATCTCATCAAAATAAAGGGTGGGAGGAGTTCACAGATGCTGTAATCGATAAGTTATCTAAAGAAAAAGAAGGCTTGGTTTTTATACTATGGGGAGCATATGCACAGAAAAAAGGCCGTATTATTGACTCATCTAAGCACTTCGTAATCGAATCTGCACACCCATCTCCATTTGCCGCACATAAGGGTTTTTTTGGTAGCAAACCATTTTCAAAAACCAATGCTTATTTAATATCAATCGGACAGAAAGAAATAAATTGGTAGTATATATAGAATTTATATAATTATATTCATAAATTTAATACTCACTGCCTTGAATTATTGATACTATTAACGAGTTGATGAACCTATCGGTTAATTCTGTCTCGAATAATGATCCTTGGCGCCATAATTGATTAAATATATGTTTGACCAGGATAGTACACACAATAGGCAATATATGCCTATCTCCGAGGAAAAAGCTCGTCTTAAGGGGTGCCTATCGATGATGGTTTTCATCGCGATTGGCTTTGCCTTATTTTATGGAATCTTTGTATTGATTGGGTTTATTAGATCTTTTTAGTTTAGTCTTCCTCAACTAACTCACCATCTTCATCTGTCTCCAGAACTGAACCAGGCTTCATCAGATAGATAAGTGAATCATGTTTCTCACTTTTCACTGTTAACCCAGTTATTAGTTCAATACTGTTCTCAGTTTTGAAGAACATTGGGATTATTTTGGAGTCGTGTTTAGACATGAATTGATCATATTCAGCATTACTTTCGAAGTGAATTTCATGATATGCATCAGCATCTCTAAGTATCTGTACTAACATGACAAAATCAACTCTGGTATGGAAAAGGACACTATCAGGAAGAGGAAGGTTAGAGTTGTCTGATTCCTCTTTACTGGCTAGCCGGAAGACATTTTCTTCTCCGAGTTCTTTTTCGAACCACTTGCAAGCCAAGTCATTCAAGCCGCTATTAGACGTAATGGCAGCTAATTTTCCAATTTTAGAAAGATCAATGTCATCAAAAATAGATTCGGCCAAAACATTGGCCTGAACTGCCCTAAGTCCATTTTTCTTAGCTTCTTTCACGTTGGGCACAGAAGTGTCAACCAACAGTACATAAAGTCCAGATTCCTTCAGCTTTAGTGCAATCTTACGGGCAAGTTCATTTGCACCAACAATTATGAAACCAGTTGGTTCTTTTCGAACTACTCCTAATAATCGGGCTACAAGTTTTGCAGAAGATCCTTGCAATACCACCGTTCCAACAATCACAGAGAACACAAGTGGAAGTAGCAATTCCGCCTCCTTAGGGTCTACATAGGAACCTTCGCCAATCAGATCAAGTGAGAAGAGTGATGCTACAGCTGCCGCCACAATCCCTTTTGGACCAATCCAGGAGATGAATGTTATTTCTTTCCAATTCAAATTAGACTTCCAGGTGCTCAAAATAACACCAACAGGTCTGATGACGAATATCACGATGACGAAGAGTATGATACTGGAGACTCCTAATTTTTGAATTTGGATAAAGTCTATTCGAGAGGATAGGAGTATGAATAATACCGAAATCAGAATGACGGAAATGTCTTCTTTAAAGGAAAGTATCTTTTTAAGCTCTTCCAGTTTCACGTTGGCCAAAACAATACCCATTACGGTTGCAGCCATTAATCCGGCTTCTGCATGTATCAATTCAGAAAAAGCAAAAGTGAAAATCACCAAAGCGAGGGTAAATACATTTCTCAGGTATTCAGGGAGTGCCTTATTGCGAATGAGAGAATAAAGGAAAAATGCACCTAAACCTCCAGCCACCACACCGGCTGAGATGGTGATAAAGAAGTCTTGAAAGACCTCCATTGGATACTCCTTGCCATGTTTTGAAGATAGGATGAATTCATACATCAATACCGCTACCAACGCACCAAGAGGGTCAATAAGAATACCTTCCCATTTTAAAACAGTGTTGACATTAGAGTTGGGTTTTACATTTCTCAGAATTGGAACCACCACGGTAGGACCAGAGACAATGATCAATGCGCCGAACAGGAAGGACATCTGCCAGCTCAAATTCATGATGTAGTGAGCTGCCAAGCCACCACCAACGAAAGTAACCAGAGAACCGATAACTAATAAGTTTCTAACCGTTCCGGCTAAACTTCTTATTTCTTTGATGTTGAGTGTTAAACCTCCCTCGAACAGGATAACCCCAACAGCAATGGAGACAAATGAAAATAGGAGGTCGCCAGTGAAAATGGCATCACCATCTATGAGCTTACTTCCATCCTCGGTGAAAAAGGTGGATAATGGACCAATGGCCAAACCAATTAGGATCAAAGGTAGAATAGCTGGTTGTTTGATTTTCCAAGCCAACCACTGTGCAAAGATCCCCAATACAAATATGCTTGCCAGTTCTAACATCCTATTTCGTTATTAATAACTAATCCCGAATATCGATATAATTGATGATATCGATACCCGGGATTGGATTAAAATTTTTTAATGAAATCAGTGAATCGGATTAAATAATCGACTCCATCTTATTTTATTTAGTAAAGATCCTTTCTCATCCATAGACATCCAGATAAATGACGCTTCACCCACCACGTAATCCTCAGGCACAAATCCCCAGTATCTGGAATCCTCAGAGTTGTGACGATTGTCACCCATCATAAAGTAGTAGTCTTTGGTGAAAGTATACTCACTTACTTCTTTTCCATCAATGATCAACTTATCAACGTCGATTTTCACATCCTCCAAATCTTCATAGTCCTCAATTGTAGAACCATATTTAGCGAGATTGTATTCATCCACTTTGATAGTGTATCCTCTGCCAGGAATTTCTAATGGACCAAAGTTGTCAGCATTCCACGGGAAGTATCGTGTGTCTGGGAAGATCCTCGGTTCTGGTTTGCCTGCTGGGCGTATGTTTATGCTTACTGAATCCACAAAATCAAATCCAGAGATCTTGTCTATTGACTCTTGCGTAGCATGAACAACATACCCAATATTCGCTCTTTGTGCAATGGTCAGTTGGTTGTCATCAAAGAAACGCTCAGGAAGGGTTTGTTTGGTGAATATTACATAAGAGTGCTGCATCAATTCAGGATCCACACCTTTTTCACCATTGATAAATACTTTGGTGTCTTTCACTTCAAGTACGTCTCCTGGCACAGCTACACATCGCTTGATGTAATGCGTTTTGAGGTCAAGCGGGTGATAGTCTCCATCNGGACGTTGATTGAAGTTGTCATTTACAGGGTAATTGAATACTACCACATCATTACGCTCCACTTTATCAAGTGACGGAAGTCTAAACTGTGGCAATTCAATCCATTCCAAATAGGACGGAGATTCCGTGCCCCAAATTTTAGCATGGGTTAGTGGGATTTGAATTGGAGTTTTCGGTGTTCTTGGTCCGTANTTGATTTTACTAACGAATAAGAAATCACCCACTAACAATGATCGCTCCATGGATGGTGTAGGAATCACATAGGCTTCCATAAAGATCCATCTAATGAAGGTTGCAGCAAAAACGGCGAATACAATTGCTTCGAACCATTCTTGCGTGAACGTTCTTTTTCTTTTTGGTAACTCTGTCGCTTTTCCAAGATACTTGGTATCACTCCATGCCACATACGTCATGTAAAAGGGAGCAAGGATCACCCCAACACTTTGATCAAAGTAGGAATACTTACCGAACGATTTCAATAAGTCCAGATGAATGGTAAGAGCAATAAAAAAGTTAACCACAGGCACAAACAATAAGAAAACCCACCATTTAGGTCGTCCTACAATTTCTAAATGCACGTAATAGTTGTAGAAAGGAACAAAGCCAATCCAGCCTGGCTTATCTGCTTTCTCGAAAAACTTGTAATAGGAGATGGACTGCAATGCATACCATCCTAGCACAAATACAAGTGTGAACGTAAGGCTAAAATCGTTTAAGTACATCTATTAGTCTTGATTTAAAAAATCTTTAATTGATAAAATACCAGTCTCGTTAGTAGCCCACTCCGCTACTTTTATTACACCTTCTGCAAAAACTTTTCGGTCATGTGCAATGTGCTTGATTTCAATGGATTCCAAAGGAGAATCATAATGAACGGAATGTGTACCAGGAACTTCTCCTTCTCGAATGGATGCGATCCCAATTTTAGAAGGATCATTGGTCAACTCATTAACCCAATCTTTCTTGCTAGAATTTTGGTTCATGATTCCCTCAGCGAGAGTAATAGCGGTGCCTGATGGCGCGTCTTTCTTATGAATATGATGGATTTCTTCCATTTTCACCTCAAAGCCCTCAAGCTGTGCCATTTTCTTTGCCAACCATTCATTCAATTCAAAGAATAGATTAACACCAATACTGAAGTTAGAGGCGTACAGAAACGTGCCATTCTTATCATTACACAGCTTAACAACCTCGTCATATTTATCTAGCCATCCAGTTGTTCCGGCTACGGTTTTAACTCCATTGGTTAACAGTGTGATGATATTGTTATATGCTGAGTTTGGCTGAGAGAACTCAATGGCTATATCTGTATTATCCGGGGATATGGAATTAATCTCATCCTGATTATTTTGGTCNATGNTGAAACTAATCTCGTGTCCTCTTGATTTACCAATTGCTTCGATGGATTTACCCATCTTTCCATATCCTATAAGTGCTATTCGCATTATTTCAGTCTTAATGAAACAGAAAGTCCAACTGCCTGCGAAAATAATGGAGTTGGTTGAATAGAAGGGGATACTTTCATGGAAAGGTTCTCATTGATATCAAATTCATGTAAATGGGCTGATACGTGGGCATCAACAATGTTCAATAAATAGAATGCTCCTGCGATAAGTATGAGCATGTCTCTATTCCGTCTGAAGGCATCTCTATTCCGTTGTAATGCATCTGAGCTAAACCTTCCTGAATATGGATTAATAGTGGTGGGAATCCCATCAGCTTCAGCAATCAATGCATTTCTAAATTCGTTGTAGATCTTATGATTGTAGTTGATATAATGACCGATCAGAATACCACCACCGTAAATAATGGGAATCTTCCAATACTGATTATTGTAAGCCTGACCCATTCCNGGAAGNACTGCGGATAGTATTGCTGCTTTATTTGCGTCTAACTCCGAGTAAGTCTCTATTGTCTCTATATCCTCTCTGTTTAGGAAGATGGAGTCAGATTTGTTGATTTGTCCGGAAGAAAAAAGGGGAGAAGTCATGATCAGGAAGATGATCATGACTTTCAAAATATTGTTAAACCTGGAGAAGCTCAAGAATTCGCTCAAGTTCTTCTGATGAAACGAACGGGATCTTGATTTCACCTTTGTTGTTTTTATCTGCTTTGATCTTAATACTTGTCCCAAAGTGCGACGTTAATTTTTTCTGCAAGTTAGCAATCTCAGGATTAACATCAGCCTTTGCTTGTGGAGCATCTTTTTTCTTGCCAAGATCTCTTACCAGCTCTTCCACTTTTCTTACTGAAAGGGCTTCACTAATGATCTTTTTGAAGATGTCCAATTGCAGNTCGATATTCTCNATGTTGATTAGCGCTCTTGCGTGCCCCATTGACAGCTGNCCGTCTCTTAGGGCGATCTGAATGTCTGGTGGAAGTTTTAATAAACGCAAGTAATTGTTTACTGTCGTTCTATTCTTTCCAACACGGTCTCCTAATTGCTCTTGCTTAAGGTCACATTCGGATAGTAAACGCTGATAACTCAATGCTATTTCAATGGCATTAAGATTTTCTCTCTGGATATTCTCAATCAGCGCCATTTCCAACATCTGTTGGTCATCAGCAGTTCTGATATAAGCAGGGATCATTTTCAGTCCAGCTCGTTTACTGGCCTGTAATCTTCTTTCCCCTGAGATTAATTGAAATTCTTTATCGTTTAGAGCTCTTACCGTAATTGGTTGAATGATGCCCTGCACACGAATGGATTCAGCCAATTCCTCTAGAGCTTCCTCATTAAAGTCGGTCCTAGGCTGAAAAGGATTTACTTCTATTGATGAAACCGGTATCTCATTGATCGCCCCTCTTATGGTGGCACCAGATCCGCTAATTTCTTTTTTATCATCTGAATCTTCTAGTAGAGCTCCAAGCCCTCTTCCCAATCCAGTCTTCTTTTTCCATTTCTTATCCGCCATCTCTGCCATTTACTCGTTACGCTGTTACTTCGTTGCGTTGCATGATTTCTCTAGCAAGGTTAAGGTATGCTAGTGATCCCTTACTTTCTGCATCATGAGCAATAGCAGGAGCTCCAAAACTTGGTGCTTCACTTAGCTTAATGTTTCTTGGAATCAACGTATCAAATACCATTGACTTGAAGTGAGTCTTCACTTCTTCTACCACCTGGTTAGATAAGTTTAGACGTAAGTCATACATGGTCAATAGAATTCCTTCTATTTCCAATTCAGGGTTCAATCTGTTTTGGATGATTTTAATGGTATTAAGAAGCTTACCCAGGCCTTCAAGTGCAAAGTACTCGCACTGAACAGGTACTATCACAGAGTCCGCGGCAGTAAGAGCGTTTACAGTAATCAAACCTAGTGAAGGTGAACAGTCGATAATGATGAAGTCATAATTGTCTTGAACCTTAGCAAGCGACTGCTTCATTTTTTCTTCTCTTTCCGCAATGCTCACCATTTCAACCTCAGCACCAACTAAGTCGATGTGAGAAGGTAGCAAGTCTAAGAATTTGATGTCAGTTGACACAATGCTTTCTTCCACATCTGCACCATCCACCATGCATTCATACACACTGATCTCTACTTCCTTTGGGTTCTTTCCAACACCAGAAGTTGCATTGGCCTGTGGATCAGCGTCCACAATCAATGTTTTCAACTCCAAAGCAGCAAGACTTGCTGCCAGATTAATAGCTGTGGTTGTTTTACCAACCCCACCTTTTTGGTTTGCTATAGCAATGATTTTACCCATAGTTTCGAAGAGTTTTGGATCTTTTCTAAAATGAAAAGGACACAAATATATTTAACCTGTAGACAAGATAAAGACTGACGTCAAAAGAATTGACATGACTTATATTATGCTTTCTTCTAGTTGCTTAATAATCAAGTAATTAACATTTTGAATGTGTATAAATCGTTGATTACTTTAATTATTGTAGTCAAACAAAATATTAAGCCGGTATTTTCACTTTGAACGTCGTTCCTTTGTCTTTTCCTTCACTTTTGGCTTCTATTTTTCCGTTGTGTAATTCCACAATTCTTTTGGTTAAATACAAACCAAGGCCAGTGCTTTTTTCATTCTGAGTCCCGGTTCTACCATGTTTGGTGAATCTTTGGAAGATAAGGTTCTCAGTTCCTGATTCCAGTCCGATTCCTCTGTCTTTTACAATCAGAGAAACTTCTCCATTATTGGATAGGGAGGACAGGGTGATCATATTTCCTTCATGAGAAAACTTGATGGCATTGTTGATCAGGTTACTGACTACATGCTCAAAAAACGCTTTATTGACCTCTACATAAGCTTCTGGGTTCACTTCATTGCTAACCTGTAAATCTTTGGCCTTTAAACGTGCTGATGATTGTTCTATCACGTGATTGACCATTTCGTAAAGGTTGATTTTGGCTTTATCTTCCTGGGATAACTCCAAAGTGTCAAGTTTCATCATGGTAAGAATTGATTGAAGCATCTCCAAAAGGTTTTCACCGGAGTTGACAATCTGATTCACCATCATTTGATGTTCTTCTTTATCCTCTGGATCCATTACCTGGGCCACTCCGATCATTTCGGCAATTGGTGTTCGTAGATCATGTGATAGGAGAGAAGTTAGATCTCGTTGCGTGGATAGCATGTTCTCAATCTTGACAATGGTGTTTTGAACATTTTTCATAACGATCCCCGCTTCATCATTGTATCCAGTTGGAATGTTTGGGATTTGACCATTTTCAGCATATTGCTCCAGAGATGTCTTAGTCTGCAAGAGTGGTGCTAAAAGGCTGTTTAGCGTCAATAAGGTGATTACCGTCGCAATCAAAGTAAAGACCAATACCAGCAAGAACACGTTCATAGCTGAAAAACTACCTCCCTGATTGTATAGGATCACACCAATGACTGCAAGTAATGGAATGTGAATACCAAGGAAGGCTACAAATAGAAATTTGAATGAATACCTTTTCAAAAAAGGTACTCTAGACAGAATGCCGTAGACTTTCATAAGGTGATGATTGAATAGTACAAAGTTTCGCTATATAAAAATAAGTGATTTGCCTATACCGCAAAAACAAAAACGCCCAGACAATTGTCTGGGCGTATGAACTTAGAAAATCGTGTAGTGATCTGTTATTTCTTCTTGCCTTTCTTTTGTTTTTGCTCTTGAGCTTTCATTGCATCTTCTAATCGTTGAGCAAATGACGATTTCTTTTTATTGGCATTTTTCTTTTTGTTCTCTTCTAATTTCTTCAAGATCTTTTCTTCGTCAATCACTTTTCTAAACAAAGAGATCTGTGCGAAAGAAACGATGTTGGATACAAAGTAGTAAAATGTAAGACCTGCAGAGTAACTGTTCAGGAAGAACAAGAACATGATCGGCATGACATACTGAAGAGACTTCATAGGACCTTGTACTGTGGTTACCTGACTATTTGACCAGGTGTAAAGGATGGTGGAAGCTGTCATCAACAATGTGAACAAACTTACATGGTCACCATAGAAAGGAATGGTGAACGGCAGATTAAGAATGCTGTCATAAGTAGACAAATCATGTGCCCAAAGGAATCCTTCTTGTCTGAGCTCTATTGAGTTAGGGAAGAAGTAGAACATAGAGAATAGAATAGGCATCTGTAGGAGCATTGGTATACAACCACTCAGTGGGTTGATTCCAACCTTCTGATACAATGCCATCTGCTCTTGCTGAGCTTTCTGCATGTCTCCTTCATTTCTTTCTTTGATTTCATCCAACTCAGGCTTCAATACTCTCATTTTGGCCATACCCATATGCGACTTATAGGTCAATGGCGCCAATACGATTCTGATGATGATCACCATGATGATGATGATGATGCCGTAATTGCCAATGTATTTCTCCAGGAAGTGGAAGATCGGAATGATCGCAAACTTATTGATCCACCTCAATACACTCCAACCTAATTCTACGTTTTCAGAGAAATCAGGAGCTACATCTTTCAAGATGCTATAGTTATTCGGTCCGTAGTAGAATTTGAAATCAGTTTTGTTACCAATGAAGTCCCCATATGGCATGTTCATAGACATCTGAACATTCTTGATGGATGTACTGTCGCTAAAGTTGATGTAACTTGATACTTGTCCTCCAGTAAAAGGCTTGCTTGCAACTACCGCCGAGGTAAAGAACTTTTGGCGGAATGAAACCCATGACGTGGCAAGTTCCAATGTTTCTTCTTCACGTTCTTCAGATTGTCCGCTAAGTTCATCTACATCACCATCAGTAAATCTGTAGATCACTGTAGATCTGGCCCTGGCATCTTTGAAGTCTTTCTCCAGGCGATTCATGCGCTGATTCCATGCGAATTTCACGTCTTGTCCTATGATGGACTCTAAGCCTTGCTGTCGCACAGCCAATCCAATTTCATAGCCTTCTCCAGGAATAGAGTAGGTATAGGTAAGGCTTTGGCCTTCAGGGAGTGTTACCCTGTAACTCAACTTAGCTGTATCGCCGGCTTGTAAGGTTTTGCCTGATCCTGAAGTGGAGAAATATAGTTCTGACAAGTCTACAGGCCTTGATAAGTGCTCTATATAAATATGCTGAGCAGCATGAGCATCATCTATCAATACCAGTGGATTGCCTCGGAAATCCTCAAACTCTTTTAAAACAATTTTTTGAACAGTTCCTCCCTTAGAAGAGAAACTCACAATCATTTGCTCATTTTCAAAGGTTGTAATCTGCTCACTACCGACAGAAGCTGGTGAGAACAAACCATATTTCATTTCATTCAACTTCGCTTTAGCACTATCCGAAAGGGTAGTGGTTGGTTCCGCAGCTGCTAATGAATCATTTCTAACGATTATAGTGTCTCCTGCAGTCATTGCAGAAGGATCGGTTGGCTCCGGTGGTTCTGGAGCAAAGAATTGAAAATAGATGGTGATAAACACCAACATCATAATCAAACCAATTAATTGATTTCTATCCATTATTCTCTATCTCTACTTATTAATTGCTTTCTTTTTCTTTACGATAAGTAATGGCCGCTTTCACAAACTTCACAAAAAGTGGATGTGGATTAACGACTGTGGATTTTAATTCTGGGTGGAATTGAGAACCTACAAACCATGGATGATCTGGATTTCCATGATTTCTACTAATCCAGTGTCAGGGTTAGTTCCGGAGGCAATCATTCCTGCCTGCTCAAACTGATCTAAAAACTGACTATTGAATTCATATCCGTGACGGTGTCTCTCAGATATCTTTGTGTGACTGTATACATTGTAGGCTTTTGTTCCTTTTTTGATGTTACAGTCATAAGCACCCAATCGCATGGTTCCGCCCATGTTCTTAAGGTTCTTTTGATCTTCCATGATGTCTATCACNGGNTATTTTGTCTTNGCATCCATNTCTGTACTNTTAGCTTTCTTAAGCGTTAGTACATTTCTGGCNAATTCTATTACAGCTACTTGCATTCCGAGACAAATTCCAAAGAAAGGAATCTTGTTTTCTCNAGCNTATTTCACTGTTAAAATCTTTCCTTCGATACCNCTTTCACCAAANCCAGGTGCNACNAGAATACCNTCNANTTCTTTGAANANNTTNTCGGTATTNGANNCATCNACTTCNTCNGCATGNATCCANTNNANNACNACNTTNCNNTCATTGTNNGCNCCNGCATGAACGAANGCTTCNNCNATNGANTTGTAGGCATCNTTNAGNTCNACATATTTNCCNACCAANCCNATTNTNACCTGAGNTGGTNGGGTTNTTNANTCTNCCNANGAATTCCTTCCAGGCNTCNATTTTNGGNTCTCTNTTGTANGANTGNTTNAACTTNGCNANNACACGCTCNTCNAGTTTTTCNTTTCTCATCAANATNGGCACATCNTAGATCGTTTCTGCATCTANTGANTCNATNACNGANTTGANNGGNACGTTACAGAANAGNGCNANTTTCTTTCTNATNTCAGAATTAAGNGNATATTCAGATCNACAAACAAGNATNTCNGGNTGAATNCCNGCTTCNAANAATTCTTTNACNGAGTGCTGNGTAGGCTTNGTTTTTANTTCACCNGCNGTCTTTAAATANGGAACNAGNGTNANGTGAATGGANATNCANTTGGTAGGNCCAAGNTCTANTCTTGCNTGACGAACAGCTTCTATGAANGGNANTGATTCAATATCACCNACNCAACCNCCTANNTCNGTNATNACNATNTCAAANTTACCAGTTTCACCNAGCTTNTANATNTTGTTTTTNATNTCNTCNGTGATGTGAGGAACTACNTGNACNGTTTTACCAAGGAATTCACCTTTACGNTCCNTTTGAATCACATTNTCNTANATTCTNCCTGTNGTNACGTTGTTGNCCTGAGANGTAGGGATATTCANGAAACGCTCNTANTGTCCTAANTCAAGATCGGTTTCNGCACCATCATCAGTNACATAGCATTCGCCATGNTCATANGGATTAAGNGTNCCNGGATCNATNTTGATNTANGGGTCAAATTTNTGGATGGTTACNGANTAACCTCNNGCTTGAAGAAGCTTNCCTAANGAGGCTGAAATGATNCCTTTTCCCAGCGANGAAGTTACGCCGCCCGTAACGAANATGTATTTNGCTTTGGACATTAAGAATGTGTTGTTCTGNTCGTATTGTTACGGGATGCAAAGATAGGNGATTCCTGTAAATATGAACCTTATGGTTTACTTATTCTTGAAAGGAATTCTATAAATAGCTGAGGCTCCGAAAAATCCGATAGGATCCATCGTGAAATTTTCTCCTGGTAGACTTACTGGTATAGAATAAGTATAGCTCAGCATCAAGGAGAGTTTAGTGCTGGAAAATATGATCGGTAATGAAAAATTATAATTCATAATACCGTACTTTTCCTCTGAAACATTTAGTAAATCGATAATGTAATTGTAAATGTCTGGGTTAGATAAATAGAGCAGAGTTAACCGTCTCTGTCTTTCAGGGTCTCGCCGTGAGTAGTTCTCTATAATTTGTCTTCTAAGTGCTTTCTCTTCATCACTCATCACTGTATTTGCATATTCCACAAAGTCTCTGGTGAATAAATTGTCGCGTACATAATCATTGCTTCGGAGGTCTTCTAATAGAGAGCCATCATATAGAATCGTGATTTCAGCATTGCCAAAAATAGCTGAAGCAGTCGGCAGAATTTTTATGGATTTAAATTTCCACCATTTTCCCAGGTTGAAAGAACCTGTCATGGTGCCTACCAATCGATGTGCCAAGCCCTCACCAAAAAGCATACTGTAGTCTAACGAAGCATAAAAGTATTTTTTTGAGAATATGAGTGTGTTGCTGAATGTGTTGTTTAGGTTATTAGAACTTTCTCCATGGTACCACCATCTCTCGTATGATGAGCTGAATGCCCATTGTTTCCCTAAACTACCCATGTAACCAGCAGAAAATACCGATAAATTGTATTTTGGATTTACACCTGAATTCCAAAAGCCGGCATAGTCTAGAAATACCCCACTCTTGTGGTAATAGGAAACTCCGGGAGAAATATTTTGTTGGTTGAAATTATAGTTTCGTCCAGCACTGGTGATGTTGCTGTTGAAGCTGGTGCGCAAATCCAACTCCGAATACTTGTAAGAAGATGGGGTGGATAATACACTGTCTAATAGAAANAAAATGGACATAGAATCCATTTCAGCTTCTAGTTGTGCAAGCTGTTCTTCCACAGTTTGTGCATCATATTGCGCAAAAGTGAAATTATAGCAGAGAGCTATAAAGGTTATGGCTAAAAAATGTCTCAATATCGGGTAGGAGGTAGGTTCTTTAATTCTTGCGTTGCCTCATATTCTCGCCATTTCTTTGTCGTTGATTTTGTAGTTCTTGACGCTGTTGTTGTTGTTCTTTAATTCGCTTGATAAGCATTTCCTTAAAATCATCCTCTGCTTTGCGAAGACTCATCAGCTGTCTGGTAGTTATAACTTCTTGCATTCTTTGAGCATACGTTTTTTCCAGGTTGAGCTGTCTCTCTCGAATTTTCATACCCTCTTCCAGCATTTGTTTGTTTTGCTCTTCAGTAGCCTTGCTAGGGTCATAACCACGTTTTAGCGTTTGAAATTCACTACGAAGAGATTTTTGTTCCTCAGCAAACTGACGATAAATAGGCCAGAATTTTTCTGCCTGATCTGGCGTAAGCTCTAAGCGTTCAGTAATCAATGCGATTTTAGCTGCTTCCAACTTCTCCATGGCATCAGACTGAGCGAATGTAGTCACGTATGCCACCGTTAAGAAAAGGATCAATAAGTATAACTTTTTCATGGCTTATATATCTAGGTCATTCAGGTCAAAATTATTCATTAAGTCTTCGAGATCAGTTTCTTCTAAATTGATTTCATCTATATCCGAAAGATCTTGTAGCGTTTCATCATTGGTCAGCATTAGNAAATCTTGCTCAGACAAATCACTATANTCCAGGTAGGNTATAATATCTGTAGTNGATACTTGNGCAATNAATTCCTGGCTATTNGGANTGGTGCTTTGATNAAGGTTCAGCCAAATAAAAAATGTAATGACTAAAATCATCACTGGAGCAAGTACCCATTGCCATTTGAATACTGTAGATACTTCTTTCTCTGGGCTTACTTTGTTTTGTATGTTTTTAGTAAGCTCATCAAAATAACCATCCTCTACTTTGAAAGGATGTTTAATTGGTTTCATATCGTCCAGTTTCTTGTTCATTTACATCTTAGAGTCTAAAAACTAAAAAAGGTTTAATTCTCATTTAAAAAACTTTCAATTTTCTTCACAGCATGATGGTAACTCGCCTTCAAGGCTCCTACACTAGTTTGGGTCACTTCAGCAATATCTTCAAATTTCATTTCATCAAAATACTTCATGTTGAAAACTAATCTTTGTTTGTCTGGAAGCTTTAACAGTGCTTTTTGTAGTTTAATTTCTATTTCATCTCCAGAGATCATATCTGAATCAACCAGTTTGTTCTCCAAAACTTCAGAATAGTTGCTCATGGAGAACACCTTCCAACGATTCTTTTTCTTAAGAAAATTCAAGCACTCATTGGTTGCAATCCGATAGAGCCAGGTATATAATCCCGACTCACCTCGGAAGTTTTCCAGGTTATTCCACGCTTTGATAAACGTGTTTTGAGTAAGATCGTCTGCATCATCATGATCAATAACCATCTTGCGAACATGCCAATACACCCTTTCCTGATAAGACTTGATCATCAGGTTGAATCCATAGTTCTGTGTGTCAGGATTCCGTAACTTGTCTAGTATAAACGAATCTTCCAAGGTTTCAGGTAGTATATCCCTTTGATTGCGAACAATAAAAAAGGTTTAATTGGATCACAATTTTTTTTAATTTACAGAACAAGAATAATCTTTGTGTCGTTACATTAAATGTAGTTGTAAATAATTTATTACTGAAATAGCTGATGGGAATATCCGAAGATATCAAACAAAGTCATTTTAAGAGCGAATTTAATAAGGCAATCGTCAATATTATCTATACCAATAGCTGGTTAAATCAGTCACAGGTAGGCTTTTTTAAGAAATTTGATATTACTACCCCACAATACAACCTGCTAAGAATCTTAAGAGGTCAGTATCCCAACCCTGCTACTGTCAATTTGCTCATAGAGCGAATGTTAGATAAGAGCTCTAATGCATCTCGAATTGTAGATAAATTAGAAGCGAAAGGTCTGGTGGAAAGAAAGCAATGCTCGAAGGATAGGAGAGCGGTTGATGTAGTGATCACTCAGAAAGGCCTTGATTTATTATCTGAAATAGATACCGAAATGGAGCTTTGGGAGAACAGCTTCAAGAACTTGACGGAGGAAGAGTGTGCTACTCTAAATGTGCTGTTGGACAAAATGAGAGTAGCACCACAGGTGGAGCATAGCTCCAATTAAATTTCTCTTAGCATTTCCATTAAGCCAGCAATCTTACCTTTTGGTCTGACTACCAACAAAGGAATATCTGAATCAACCTGAATCAGTTTTTCAGCTTTGCTACCAATAAAAAGTGAGGCTGCAGCTGTTCGGCCTTTTGCGCCAATTACAATTAAATCAGCATCAATTTTCTTAGCTGTTTTGTAGATATCCTTGGTGATGTCATCGTCCTTATCCAGGGTATAGGTCTGCTCTAATTTGATGTTTTTCAAATCAATCTCATTGATGAATTTGTGGTAATCACCTTTAGCGTGATCCTTCATGATTTCTGAGAATTCTTTGAAAGATTTTCCAGTGTAGTGATACCCTACAGGCACCTGGTATACGTTCTGAATGGTTAATTTAGCATCCGGGTTCTTAGATTTTCTCAGTAGAGTGGCTGCTTTTTCTAAAGCCTTCTTTGAGTAGTCCGAGAAATCTGTTGGTACCAGTACTTTGCTGATTTTCAATTCTTCGCCTTTTGGAATGATCAAAAGTGAACAAGCTATTCTTCGTGCAATTCTTGTAATCTGAATGCCACCACCTTTCTGATCGTTTTTTCGTCCTAAAATTACCAGATCAATTTTTTCATTTCCAGCATATTTAAGAATCGTCTTTGTTACTTGTCCTTCATCAACAATAACATTAATAATTACTTCAGCCTCAGTATATTGGAAGTGCTTGTTGACTTTCTCCTGTATCTCTTTTTGACGTTCTTCAATCGCCTTATCAAGAATATCTGGAAACTCTCTCTTAATGGACTCAGGAAGGTTCATTTCCTTCAAAACATTGATGAAATAAACGGATTTGGATCCAGATAATTTACAAACCTCAGATGCTGCCTTGATGAGGCTTTTGTCCATATCTGAGTTGTCTAAACCAACGAGTATTTTGCTGTATTTATACATGTTCTTAACGAGTGAGCGCGAATTTTCCGCAAAAGTATAATTAATTCAAGATACCAATTTTGAAAAAAAGGAAGAAAGTTCCAAATATTCTTAAGAAAATTAGCTTTCTAGCCATTTATCTTGTTAGTATGCTCCATGTAATACTGTTTACGACCAAATTTTGTTTCGCTAGTAAGCGGAAATGATGTCGCAAATCATCTCCACTTGCTCTTTGCTATGAACCGGGAAGTTGGCTATTCGTATTTGGCTGTTTTTATAAGTGCCATAACCTTTGCCAATAATGAAGCCTTTATCTGCGAGTACTTTAAGAATTCCGGCATTTCCACCTTCACACTCCGCCACTACCACTGTTTTAGATCGATTTACCTTATTCTCAATGAATGGCTTGAACTTAGTATTTTGTTCCAGAGCCTGGTACAAGATAGTTGCCTTATAAATGGTGTCATTTTGAATCATTTTGGTTCCTCTGAATAGCAAGTCCTGGCAAACTTTTCCAAGTAAGTAAATACCTAAAATGTTAGGGGTTTCTGGTGTTTGATTCTTATCACCATTGGATTTTAAATCACTTAAATCATGATAGCTACCCGTTACAACACCCNATTCTTTCACTTTTTTGTATTTNTCAAGGCATCTTTGATTGANAATCCAAACGCCTAATCCTGCCGGTAAACCAAAACACTTTTGAACAGAGAAGTATGCAGTATCCACCAGGTTCAGGTCAAAACTAACAGCAGGGAATGCACTTACACCATCCAGAGCAATTAGCTTGTCAGGATATGTTTCTCTTAGTTTCTTGATTTTCTCGACATCAAAACCGAATCCTGTACTTGTCTCATTCAGTGTGATAGAGATTAANTCAGCACTTTCAGGAACTTCTAGATTTTCAAAGTCTGATCCATCAGCTNCGGTGGTNTGTGTTGAATCTTTCTGATAGCNCTCAGCAAATTGATAAAACTTCTTCGCAAAAGACCCATTAATAAAGTGATGGGAAGAGTTGATTACCAGGTTTTGAATGATACGTTCCCAAACTTGGTTGGCAGAGGAAGTAAAATAGATTTCGTATCCATCGGGGATATTCAGTAGTTCTTTTAACGACTCTCTGGTAGTGCTAAAAATATTTTGAAACGCTGCTCCACGATGAGAAATGCACATAACATCCTCTTTTACAGCGCTTTTTAGATGATCAGGAACCGTGTAATAAATTTGAGAAGGTCCTGGTGTGAAATATATCTTGTGATTCATCTGGTTAATTGATAGTCGAAGTTTTAAGTTTGCTAGGTCGTTCGGACATTTGTATTTAAACTAACATTAAAAACAATACCGAGCCAAGTGGGATGGCAATATTGGGCCTCATGTCAGTGTTAAATTGGCACCTCGTAACAGCTTTTGTTGTTTCAGGATAACAGTGGATCTTAGACCCGTTTTCACAGCTCAAATCCTTATTATAAAGGGTTTAATTACACTCCGGGCGATTTTAAAAGCTTTCGGTGATATCCGAAGGCTTTTTTTATGCCCTTGTTTCCATCCATTTGAAGGTGCGATTGACGATTTTCAACGCTAGTTTGATTTTCTTAACGCTAATCATGTCATGCGACTCGTCGTACATAGTGACACCATCTGCAAAAAGAACAACTTGAGGAAATTCATGTTGGATACCCGCTAATTCAGCTATCTCTAGAGATACATCTCGATCCTTCATNTCATCTACAATGTACAAATCGACTACATCCTTAGAGATATTCCAGTTTGTCTCAAGTTCAATCTTTTTCTCGATGCTATCAGGAGAAGAGGCTCTGTGCTTAAAAACAAGAGCAGGTTTATGCTTTGACCCTTCGATTACTTGCTCGAGGGCATCAAGACTACCTATAGATTTCCAAAGCGGTGATTGACTCATTTGCAACTAATATACTTCTAAATTCCGTTTCAAAAAAACGTTATTGCGGATCGAATTTTCAATTTAAGGAATAAATGATTTCCAAACTAATACAACACCCTGAATCTAATTGTTTCTTTGATGTTTTTTAGATTTTTTATGACTTCCTCATCGTAATTTTTATTGATGTCTGTAATCACATATCCGATTTCTTCATTGGTCTTGAGATACTGCCCAACAATGTTCAAATTATGGTTAGCCAGGATGTGGTTGATCTTAGCCAATATTCCAGGTTCGTTCTTGTGAATATGAATGAATCGGTGCGCATCCTTCAAAGTAGGAAGTACAATATTCGGGAAGTTCACACTATTGTTAGTTGAGCCAGTATTGATATATTCCATGATTTTACCTGGAACGAAATCAGCAATATTTTCCTGTGCTTCCAGGGTGCTACCACCAATATGTGGTGTCAAAATGGTATTCGGTAAACCTCTCAGTTCTGAAACGAATTCCTCATCGTTACTTTTAGGTTCCTCAGGATATACATCCACACCTACACCTCTAATTTTTCCNGAGAGTACGTATTTCTTCAANGCAGCAATGTCCACGACTGGTCCTCTGGCCAAATTCAAGAAAATTACCCCATCTTTCATTTTAGAAAAATGCTCTTCTTTCATGAAACCTGTATTGTCTGGACGACCATCAATATGGAGTGATATCATGTCAGAAGTCTCGAGCAACTCATCCATCGATTTGCACTGAGTGGCATTACCTAGAGCAAGCTTCTCTTCTAAATCATAGAATTGCACCTTGATGCCGATAGATTCGGCCACAACAGAAAGTTGAGCGCCAATATTTCCGTAACCAATGATGCCGAGTGTTTTTCCTCTTACTTCGAAACTTCCTTTAGCAGACTTATCCCAAACCCCATTGTGCATAGAGACATTCTTATCTGCGATATTTCTCATTAACAAGATAATCTCAGCAATGGCCAACTCAACAACAGATCGAGTATTGGAGAATGGTGCATTAAATACCGCAACACCCTTGCGTTGACACTCAACCAGGTCAATTTGGTTTGTACCTATACAGAATGCTCCAACAGCCAAAAGCCTGTTCGCATTGTCTAATACTTTCTTGGTAATATTCGTTTTGGAGCGAATACCGATGATGGAAACGTCTTTAATTGCTTCGCAAAGCTCATCCTCGTCCATTCCAGCCGGGTGTACTTTAACATTATATCCTTCTTCCTGGAGTTTTCTAACCCCATGTTCGTGTATGTTTTCCAAAAGCAGCACATTGATGCGGCTTTTTGGGTAGGAGAGGGCTCTTTCCATCTTATTTAAATATAGTACTTCATCTAAATTAGGGGCTTCATGATCAGCGTTCTCAAGAACGTTTTGACGCCTTACATTCTCTGTAAAGGCATAAAACTTGTGAGCGATACCAGCTTTTTTTATTTCATAGTCGGTATAACCATCGCCAAGCACATAAACTTCACCTTCTAAATGCAATGACTTGATCTTATTTGGCTTGCCATTGTTTTGAGAAAGCATGTTGTCTTTATCAAAACCTACAATATTACCAGACCCGTCGTATACAAATTCGTTGGCGAATACTCTGTCTTCAGAAATCCCAAAATGTTCAACTATTGGAACAATGAAGTCTTTAAATCCATTCGAAAGAATATAGATCTGATCAGAATATTTCTTAATGAATTCCTTGTTACGCTGAAAAGACTCAGAAACCTGCTCACTTAGTCTGGCAATAAGCTCAGGTAAATGCGACTTATGTGCTCTCAAAATCTCCAGGCGCTGCTCCAATGATTCTCTAAACGAAATCTTTCCCTCCATACCAAGGTCAGTGATGTCTTTGATCTTCTGTAGGGAAGTCTCAGCATCATCTTTTCCTCTAAGGGAGATTTCGCAGAGTACATCTAGTGCCTCTACTCTAGTGAAAGTACTATCAAAATCAATTACGAAATGTTTCTGATTTTCCATAAGTTCGCTATCTCTGAAAGGCCCCAAAATTAAGAACCTTCATGGCATATAGAACTATCATTTTCGGATTATTCCTCATTTTTTTTCAAAATGTATACTCCCAGAAAATTGACTCACCAGGGATTTTAGCAAAATTACAAAAAGACATAGATTCTATTGTGAATTCCGCAATTACGAAAGAAGCTTTTCCTGGAGCGGTTATTTACGCTAGTTATCAGGGCAAACCTTTGGTGTACAAATCTTATGGGTTTCACACCTATGACAGTATTGATTATGTCTATGTGTCGGATATTTATGACCTGGCTTCATTGACTAAGGTGATGGCTTCTACCATGGCTTTGATGAAGCTATATGATGAAGGGAAAATACATCTGGACGATCAGATCAATGACTATGTTTCTGGACTTGGATGGAGCAAATTTGGGAAGGTTACTTTACGTGAAGCATTAGCACATCAAGGAGGGATCAAGAGTTGGATTAGATATTACACCGAGATTCAAAAGAAGAATGGTCAATACAAGCGTAACACCATAGCTTCTAAATCTTCAGAAGACTTTCCAATCAAGATAGCAGAAGGAAAATACCTGCATAAAGACTTTTATGAGAAGAAGATCAAGAAAATGATCAAGAAAACATCTGTGGAGGAAAATCCACAGTATGTCTATTCAGGATTGTTGTTCTATCTGGTTCCAGAAATTGTTCAAAGTCTTTCTGGTCAACCATTGGATCAGTACTTGAGAAGAAACTTCTATGATTCACTTCACATGGAGACGGTGGGTTTCAATCCCGCCAATCAGTTTCCTCTGAATAGGATTGTTCCTACTGAGATTGATACATTCTTTAGAAATGAGCCTATCCATGGCAGAGTGCATGATGAAGGAGCTATTTTGATGAATGGGGTCTCAGGTAATGCAGGGTTGTTTGGAAATGCCATAGATGTAGCCGCTTTATGGGAAATGCTTCTTTC
>PBTY01000036.1 GCA_002729235.1 Rickettsiales bacterium
TTTATTTATTTTAAATTTTTTGCATGTATTTTTTCCATGTTTTTTATATTTTTTGTTTTTTTGTGTGAAAAATTTCATAAAAAAATTAAAAATTNTATTTTTTTTAAAATTATTTTTTATAAANTTNAATTATTTTATTAAAAATTGTATTTTTTATAATTTTTTGCACATTTTTATTTTCTTTTTATGCATATATTTTTTAAATTTTGTTAAAATTTTTGTAAAAAATGTAAAAAGTTTATTTATTTTTAAATTTTGTTATATATATATTGTTTTTTTGTGTGAAAAATTTCATAAAAAAATTGAAAATTATATATTTTTTAAAATTATTTTTCATAAATTTTAATTATTTTATTAAAAATTCTATTTTTTCTAAATTGTTGCATATTTTTTCTTTTCTTTTTATGCGTATGTTTTTTAAATTTTGTTAAAAATGTTGTAAAAAATGTAAAAAGTTTATTTATTTTTAAATTTTGTCATATATTTTTCCATATTTTTTATATTTTCTGTTAAGTTTAAAAATAAGTTTATTATTTTTGGTAAATTTTTTTAATTGTGTTTTTATTTTTGTAAAAAATATTAAAGCATGTATTTTTTTAAAAATTGTATTAAATAAATTTTAATTATTTTATTAAATTTGTATTTTTCTAATTTTTTATACAGTTTTACTTTATTTTTTTTGCATAAATTTATTACATTCTGTTAATTTTAATTTTTTTTGTTAAAATTTTCTTGAAAAATGTGAAAATTATATATTTTTAAAGCTTGGGTTGCATATTTTTTATATTGTATGTTATTTTTCTAATATAAATTTTCTATTTTGGTTTTAAAAATTTTATAAAAAGATTAAGAATTGTATTTATACAACATTTGTTGAATATATTTTTTGTATTTTGCTCTAAAAAGAATATCTTTTATATGAAAAAATCTAATAAAAAATTGGAAGATTGTATTTTTTAAAATTTTTTGTGTATATTTTTTATATTTTTAGTTTTTAGGGTATAAAAAAGAATAACATTAATATTTTTATATAAAACAGATATAAGTCTAGTTTCACCTACGTTAAAGAACTTAATGTGGGTATTAAGGCTTTTATTTTGTGTAAGTTTTTTAAATTTATTACCTTTTTAATTTTTACTAAAAATTAGGGCTCCATTTAGTTAAATGAACTTAATAAATAAACTAATAAAGGTTTATTTACATATATTTAATAGTTAAATTTCTTTGAAATTATAAAAATAAATTAAAGCGTTTAAAAACTGCTTTTAATATAATTTATAATATATGTGCAGAAAAAAAAGGACTTGAACCTTTAATTTTAGTTTTGGAGACCAATGTTTTACCAATTAAACTATTTTTCTTTTTAGACTTAAAAGGATTCGAACCTTTATTTTGACCGTTATGAGCAGTATGTTTTAACCATTAAACTATAAGTCTTTTAATTGTAATATATTACAATACTAATTAGTTTTGAAAACACTAATAAAAAATTTGAGGCAACACTTTTACAATATCATTAGAAGAATAGGCTATATTATTTGTATTTTTTGAAATTGTTGTGGGGCCAACAAATTCTAATAGTCCTCTTTCTAAGTTATTATAAAGGTAAGTTTGACTAAAATTAAGTATTGTTGTCGAAATTGATTCATTTATGAATCTGTCTGCGTACCATTTTTTAATTAAAAAAAAATAAAAAGTTTTAAACAACTTAAATTTTTTTAATTTTATTAATAATTTTTTTTCTAAAATATACATAAAAATTGAAAAACTAATACCTGTAAATGTAATTAGTAAAGGTAAGAATTTAAAAGGCCAATATATAAATTCAATATCAATATTATTATTAGTATTAAGATTAAAAAAAAAAGAAGTACCAAAAAAAGAGGTTCCAACTCCTGCAAATAAATCAATACAAACATAACCAGCAAGAATACTTATAAAAGTTAAAACTACAAGGGGTAAAAGAATTTTCCAACCATTTTCTTGTGTATTTTTTATAAAATATCGAGATGCGTTATTTTCTGAAATGAAAATTAAAATTAAAGTTCGTGTGGAGTATGCAGAAGTAAAAAAAATTGAAATAATACCTAATAAATAAGCAAAACAACCATTAGTTGAGTAGGTTACAAGAGCTAACTCTAATATTAGATCTTTTGTAAAAAAACCACTTAAAAACGGAGTACCGATTAAATTTAAAGATCCAATTAAAAAACAAATATATGTTATTGGTAAATAACGTAAAAACCCCCCTAATTTTCTAGTGTCTTGTTCATCAAAAGCAGCGTGAATTATTGCACCTGCGGCTAAAAATAATAAAGCTTTAAAAAATGCATGAGTTACCAAATGAAAAAAAGCAGCATTATAACGACCTAATCCACAAGCGAGCATCATATAACCTAATTGGCTGCATGTAGAAAAGGCAATTACTCTTTTTAAATCATGAAAAAATAAGCCCGTAGTTGCACCAAAAAGCGCAGTTATTGATCCAACTACAGTAATAAAATTTAAAGCAATTGGGGACAATTCAAATAAATAAGAACAACGCATTAATAAAAATACTCCTGCTGTAACCATTGTAGCTGCATGAATTAATGCAGAAACTGGAGTAGGACCCTCCATAGCATCAGGCAACCAGTTATGAAACCCTAATTGTGCCGATTTACCCATGGCTCCTAAAAAAAGAAAAATACAAATAAAGTCAACACTTGAAATAAATTTATTTCCTAAAGTAATATCAAAGTTTAATATTAAAGGTGTGATAGAAAATATTATATTATAATCAAAAGTTTCAAAAATTAAATATATAGAGAATAAAGCTAGTAACATTAATAAATCCGCAACTCTATTAAACAGCATTGCTTTAATAGCAGCTTTATTGGCTTGAATACGAGTAAACCAAAAATTTATTAGTAAATAAGAAGATAACCCAACACCCTCCCATCCTACAAACATTTGTACAAAATTACTACCAGTAATTAAAACTAGCATAAAAAAAGTAAATAAAGACAAATAACACATAAATCTTTGTAAATGTGGGTCATAAGCCATATATTCGCTTGCATATAAATGTACTAATGTAGATATAAACGTTACTATAATTGCCATAAATAGTGTTAAGTTATCACAATAAAATTCCCATTTAATTTCTAAAAAATCAGATACTATCCAAACAGATAAAGGTAATAAGCTGATTTTATTTAAAAAAAAATTATTTATTAAAGTGATAAGCGACAAGATACATGAAAATCCTATATTAAATGTAGTAAAAACTACAACGCCTTTTCCCATATAACGACCAAATAAACTTCCTCCTAAGAATCCTAAAAACGGCAACCATACAATTAGCCATAGCATAAAAAAAAAGTTATAAATTTTATTAAATAATAAATAAAAAAGCCTTTATGAGTATAATTAATTATTATTTGCCTTTTACTAGTGAAATACTTTTTACAACAATATTGTTACAAAATATATCAGATTCGATATATACAATTAATAAAAAGGAAGAAAATCATGAAGATTTTTTAGATACTTTTTTTATGTTTATGCTTCTAATAATACTCACTTACAGCAATAATTTTTTTGTAGCTTGTAATGATTTTTTGTTTGTTTATGATTTAAATATTAAAACAATAAAATTATTTGTTTTATGGTTTTGTTTTTTATCATATATTTTGATTTGGCGAAGTTTTCGTTTGCAAGGTCTAATTTTTTTTGAGTACAATTTAATTTACTTGATGGCAATATTAGCTTTACTTAATATATCTTCTTCTTTTAACTTAATTTCATTATATTTAAGTTTAGAGTTTCAATCAATAAGTTTTTATGTTTTAGCAGCCATGCATAGAAAATCTATTTTTTCAAGTGAAGCAGGTTTAAAATATTTTATTTCAAGTTCTTTAATGTCTGGTATTTTTTTACTAGGTTCGGTACTTATATATGGGAGTTTAGGTACTACGCAATTTAAAGAAATGTATTTAATATTTAATTATATTTTAACAATTAATTACTTGCCAGTAATTATTTGTGCGTTAAGTGGAATTATTTGTATTTTTATTACAATATTATTTAAACTTGTAATTTCACCATTTCATTTATGGTTTCCTCAAATTTATGATGGGTCACCTTTAGGATCAACAATTATATTTTCAACAATTCCTAAAATTATATTATTTGCTTTATTAATAAAAGTTTGGTCAATTTTAGCTACAATATTTAGTGGTATAGAAGCTCTTTTTTTTTTAATTGGTGCTTATTCAATTTTTTTTGGAAATTTAAAATTGATAAAGCAAGAACGAGTAAAAAAGTTTTATATTTACAGTTCTATTAGTCAAATGGGGTTGCTTATTTGTGCTGTAGTTAATAGTACAGTAGATTCTCACACAGCAATTTATTTTTTATTAATTGCATATTTAATTTCATCTATTATATTGTGGGGTGTACTTGTGTTAATAAATTACAATCAAAATAGAACTAATGAGTTAAATAAAAATAATATTAAACCTTTATTTTTATCTTTGTTAAGTAATTTTTTTAAACAAAATTCTATTTTATCTATATTATATTTATTTGTTTTTTTTTCTTTAGCTGCTATACCACCATTTATTGGTTTTTTAAGTAAAGTTTCTATTTTTTTAACTTTAATTAGTAAATTAAAATATGAAATTTCAGCTATAATAATTTATTTAAGTGTTTTTGGTATTTATTATTATATTAAATTCTTAAAAATTATTTTTTTTGAAAATTTAAAAAAGAGTACTGATAAGGTAGAGCATAGTTTTTTTAGTGTATCATATTTGTCAATTGATTGTTTTATTTTGTCTTTAGCTTTATTTTTTTTAATTTTTTTTGGTTTTTACCCTAATTTACTTTTTTTATGCTGTCTAAAGTTGAGTTTATATTCTTTTTAATTAGATATA
Source organism: Rickettsiales bacterium (assembly GCA_002729235.1). Taxonomy (GTDB): domain Bacteria; phylum Bacteroidota; class Bacteroidia; order Cytophagales; family Cyclobacteriaceae; genus Marinoscillum. The sequence goes on from PBTY01000036.1 coordinate 4,920, forward strand.
TTTTTCAAAAATAAAAACCGATTTTAAAAAAAATGAATTTAGAAGTATTTAAATTTAACTAAATAAAACTAAAAATGTAATCATTAAAGTAAATAATGCAATTGCTTCTGTTAAAGCAAATCCTAGCATTGCTACTCTAAATAAGTCGTCTTTAATAAAAGGATTTAATGATGTAGAAACTAATAAACTAGCAAATACAACTCCAATTCCTAAACCACAACCTGCTAATCCACTTGTACTTAAACCTGCTCCAATTTTTTGAGATGCTTCTAACATTCTTTTTTTAAAAAATATTAATTAAAATTTTATTTACCTTTATATTAATAAAAAATTAATTTACAATTAAAAATTTGTATATTATCTAATATCTAGAATAATAATATTTATAATATTAGAATTAATTTTTATTTAGCCTTTTTCGTCTAATTTGGTAAGGACCTTGCTTTTTCACAGCAAAAATGTGGGTTCAAATCCCATAAAAGGTATTAGCTTTTTTTTACTTATTTGGCGAAATTGGTATACGCGGCAGATTTAAAATCTGCTCTCTTAGGAGGTGTTGGTTCAAGTCCAATAGTAAGTATTTTTTAAAAGACTAAATAGCATAATTGGTAATGTCGAAGATTGCAAATCTTTTTATAAGGGTTCAAATCCCTTTTTAGTCTTTTTTAGAGAAAATAGCTCAGTGGTTAGAGTATTAGCCTGTCACGTTAAAAGTCGCGGGTTCAAATCCCGTTTTTCTCGAGTTTATACTAAAGAATGGTGGCTGAGTGGTTTAAAGCGGTGGTTTGCTAAACCATTGTATAAATAAATTTTATACCATGGGTTCGAATCCCATTCATTCTATTAAATTTTATCGAAATGTAGCACAATTGGCAGTGTATCTGTTTTGGGAATAGAAGGTTATGTGTTCAAATCACATCATTTCGAAAATTTGTTAAAAATGGATAAATGGCTGAGTGGTTTAAAGTATTAGTCTTGAAAACTAACGTATTTAATAAATACCGTGGGTTCGAATCCCACTTTATCCTTTTTAATACTTTTTGGCAGAATGTAGTAGTTGGTAACTTAATAGGCTCATAACCTAGAGTCGTGGGTTCGATCCCCACTTTTGCTTAAAACAAAGGGGAAATAACTTAATTGGTAGAGTGTATGCTTTGCAAGCATAAAGTTGTCGGTTCAAATCCGATTTTCTCCATATAATTGAATATATAGCTCAGTGGTTAGAGCGTTGAACTTTTAATTCAAGGGTCTTGGGTTCGAATCCCAATATATTCATATAAGAAGTAAAAATTTGGCAAAATATAGTAGTTGGTAACTTAATAGGCTCATAACCTAGAGTCGTGGGTTCGATCCCCACTTTTGCTTTAATTTATTTCTATTAAATAGCTAACTCAATTGGTAGAGTGGCTCGCTTACAACGAGTAAGTTAGCGGTTCAAGTCCGCTGCTATTTAAACTTATTAAGTATTAAGTTCTTTTTAATGACTTGCTGTTTTAAGAAGGGTATAAGTTTATAAGTGATTTTTATTTTTATGCTATATTATAAAAAGCAAATAAATTAAGTTTAATAGTTGAAGTAAGTAAATTATTTTAAAAGTAATTAATTGGTTAGAGTTAAGTTTTATAAAAAAATCTTTAAAGGAGGAGTATTTTTTTAAATACTCTATAAAACTATAAAATAAAATACAATTTTGTAGGTGATACTCTGTAAAAATAATGTATAATTTTTAAATTGAGACTATTTAAATTGCTATATAAAATGCCTGTTTTTTAGAAATTACTCTATAAAACTATAGAGGGAAACGGAAATTTGCAGGGGGTACCCTACAAACTGTTTTGCAACTTTTCAATTTAGTGAAGAATTAAATAATGTTAAATGGGTTTTAAGCTTAATTTTTTTAAGGCATAATAATTTTATAAAAAAAACTTTTTAAATTTATTTTTTTTCTATTTTAAAAATTAAAAGATTTAACTTTTGTAAAAAGCAAGTAATTTTAAAACAAATTTAGAAAAATTTAAAAATGTTTGTTTTTTAGAAATTACTCTATAAATTTATAGATAAAAATATAATTTTACAGGGAATACCCTGTAAAAATACTAAATAATTTTTAAAAAATAGTGGGTTTTTATATTTTAAAAACCTATTAATAGGAATTGAACCTAAAAAATGTATATATATGAATACTTAAATAAATTGAAAAGAATATTTTAATTAAACTCCTTTTTTATAACCTGGAATAATACCAAAACCCATTAGTTCACGTAATAATACCCTTGATATTTTAAATTTTTGTAAAGTACCTCTATTACGGTTAGTAAATACACATCGTCGTATTAATTTATTTTTTAGTCTTATTTTTTTTCTTGATAAAAATTGTAAATATAATTGTTTGTTATACTTTTTAAATAAAAGTTTGTTTTGCTTTACTTTTAAATTTATTTTTTCAAATAAATTTATTTTTATAAAATTGTTTACAATTCTTTTTTTTTCTAATTTTTTAAAAAGGTTACGTAATTTTTGATCTTTAATTCGTTGTTTTTGCATTGTTTATAAAATTGTATGTTTCTAAATATAACTAAAAGCATAAAATACAAAATCACATATATTGTCTAGTATCTAAATTATTCCCAATCTAATGCACCTATATAATAAGCATAATAAAATCCAATTCCTAATTCATAAATAAAATCAAACATTCCTTCCCAACTAGATGCTTTTAAAAAACTTATGCTGACGCTCCAGGGTAAAAAGAATATTGTTTCTAAATCAAAAATTAAAAATAAAAGTGCAATTAAATAAAAACGTACATCAAAATAATTTCTAGCATCTTCATACGGATCAAATCCACATTCATATGCTGATAATTTTTCAAAATCAGGTTTAAAAGGAGATACACGGTATGAAATAAATAGAAGCAAAATAGCTATTGTTAAACATAAAGAAAAAAATATAAAAAGATTATATAAATTTTCACTAAAATAAGTCATAATTATATTTTTATTTTATGCAGAGCCCCAAAGATAAAAAACAACATATAAAAATAACCATACAACATCTACAAAATGCCAATACCAAGCTGCAGCTTCAAATCCAAAATGTTGTTCTCTTGTAAAATGGTCTAAAATTAACCTTAAAAGACAAACAATTAAAAAACATGTTCCAACAAAAACGTGAAAACCATGAAATCCAGTTGTTAAAAAAAAAATAGAACCATATACACTATCAGATATAGAGAAAGGAGCTGAATAATACTCAGCAACTTGGCATATGGTAAAAAGAATTGCTAAAAATATTGTAAGGTATAAACCAAAAAGTGCTGAAGTTTTATCTCCTAAAACAATAGCATGGTGTGATATTGTTAAGGATGCCCCAGATGTTAAAAGTAATAGAGTGTTAAGTAATGGAACTTCATATGGATCAATTACAACTAAAAACATAGGTGGCCATACTCCACCTAATGCAATACTTGCATTGAAGCTTAAGTAAAAATAAGACCAAAAAAAAGCAAAAAAAAACATAATTTCAGAAACAATAAAAAGAAGCATACCTAAAGCTAACCCTACTAAAACTTTTTCAGTGTGGAATCCTTCATAAACAGCTTCACGTATAACATCTCTCCACCAATTGCCTGTAGAATAAATTAAACTAAGTAATGCAATTTCAATTAAACCCCAACCCCCTTTATAATTATGAAAATACATAGCAAATCCAAATGTTAAACCTAATGCTCCAATTGCACAAAAAATAGGCCACGGACTACTTCCAACTAAATGATAACTGTGTTTTTGACTATCTACTTTAATAATACATTAATTAAAAAAAATAAATTTTTTACCGATAATTATAAAATTACAATCCACTTAATTAGAAATAAATTAAAGTTTATAAATTAAATATATTTAATTATAAATAAATGGTTTTTTATTTATAATCTACATAAAAAGCTTAGAAATTTATAGTACCTATAAAAACGTAAAGGACGATAGGATTGTTCGAGTATAATTTGACCTTTTTGGTTATATCGAATAATGTTAGTAAATAATATTTTATTATTTTTATAACTCATATTTATTTTTTATATTTTACCACCTAAAATGGGCATTTGATCGGTTTTTATAAGCATTTAAATTATTAGCTTCTATTTGAGTTATAGCCCAACATGTTTTATTTGTAAGGGTTGTATAAATTTCAATAAACAACTTTTTTTTTAAAGAATTTTTAATCTTTTTTTTCTTTACAGCACTTAATAACCATTTTATGGATAAAAAAAATCGACGGGTTATTTTAATAAAAACAGGTATTATACTAATACGGCGTTTAAATCGAATCTGCCTTAATTCAACTCGAGTATGCAATCTTAAAAATAGCTTTAATAAAATAAAATTGCGTGACACACCTAATTTTTTTGATAACATAAAAAATACTGTAGATATTGCATTTTCCCAAAATGCTTTTTTACCAGAATAAAAAATAAAACAAATAAATTTTTTATATAAATTAAAATGATTAATTGTAGATAATTGATGACATTCCTTATTATAGTGCCAAAGTGACTTAATGTACTTTTTTTCTAAAATTGAAGTAGGTAATTTTTTACTGAAATAAATTTTATTATGTTTTACATTTAATAAATGTATTAGTTTATTACAATGATTTATTTGTTTAAATTGTATTTTTAATTTTAAAAGACAGAAACTTTTATTTAGCTTATTTATCATATAATTATTTATTATTAAAAATTTTAAATTAAAATAAATCTATTTATATATATATACAAATAAATTATATTATTTATTTAAATAATTTTTAAATTTATAATAACATAAAGGTTCTTTAATTATTGTATTTAAATCCATTAATTTAAAATTTGTTGGATCTTTTAATATAATTACGTTATTTAAATAATAATCAATTTCATAATGTGATGGAATATGGATAACATTTAAATATTTTTGACGTATTTTTTTTAAAGAATAACTATTTTTTGAGTTAATTTTTATTATATCACCTTGTTTTAAAAAGACATTAAAATTTAATATTTTAGAAGCATTAAAAAAAGCATTAAATTTACGAAAAACTTTTATTTCTTTATTTCTAATAGCATATCTAGCTAAAAAGGGACTATTATAAATACATAAACGCCATAAAAAGATATCAATACGATACTCCGGAGTAGTAAATAATTTAGCTAAGCTATAATTACGGGAATTATTTTTAGCAAATAAACGTTTAAAAAATGAAATAGAAAAAAGACCTTTAAAATATTTCATAAAAGCTATTTTCATATATAAGTTATCTTTAAATATAAATTTAGCACGTTTCCAAAATAATGTTTTAATTTTTATTTGAATAAAATTAAAAAAAAAATTATTTAATATTAATTGTTTTTTCTGCTCAATAATACTTAAATTTTTTTTTAAATTTAATTTTTTTTGTAAAAATAAAATTTGTTTTTTACGAAATTTATTCGTTAGTTTTTTTAAAAGAATTAAAAAAGAATTTGAAAATATAAATTTTTGTTTTATTTTTATTTTTAATAAAGCAATATTTTTTAAATACTGTTCTTTATTTTTTTTCTTATATACTTTTGAAAAAAAAGTTATATTTTTTTTAATAATATTTATTTTTTTTATTATACCTTTCCATTTAGTACGTTTAAACCTTAAAATTCGCTTTGAAAAAAAATAAGGAAAAATATGTTTTTTATTAGTAAATTTATATTTATTAAATACACGCATAATTTATTTTTTAAAAATTTTAATTAAAATTAAACCAATAAAAATTAATTTTTTAAAATCAGTTAAATCATTATAAATTTTATATGTACCAAAATTTAAAAAACTGTCATAAGAATTTATCTCTTGAATTAAAAAAAAATTTTTATTAAATAAATTTTGACAATCATTAAAATTTAATTTTTTATCTAATGTTAAAATATTTTTATGATTTGATTGATTAATTCGTACTGGAAAAAAATTTTTTATTTTTAAAGGTATTTTAATTTTATAATGTTTAAATAATAATTTTAATAATTTTATATTTTGATAGTTTGTAGACCAAATATACATAAAAAAAGATAATGATTTAAAAGTTAAAGCTTTTTTTATATATAAATACAGTCTAATAAATTGTTTAAAGCTTTTTAATAAATCATATAATAATAAATGCAATAAATATTTTTTTTTAGAAAATATAATTTTTTCAAGAAAGAAATTTGATATTTTTTTGCTTGAAGAACTTAACAAAATAAAATCAAAAAAGATTAAGTTATAAAATAAGTTTTTGTGTAAAGTATTATTAAAATGTTTCATATTTTTTTTATTTCTTTTAATTCAATTTTATTATCGCTTTTTAAAAAAAACCCTTTGCCAGTATATAAATTTAACGGTTTTAAATTTTTTAATTTATGGCTATAATTATAAACTTCAATTTGATTATAACCTTCTATAATTACTTTTTTTTTAAAAATAGATACAACTATAGTTTTAGGTATTGATAAATAGATTAAATGACTGAAACCTAATTTTAATTGTAAACAATTATTATCTTTAAATGTAACTTTTAAACCTGCCCCACGAATAATTAATATTTTAAAACATTTTTTTTTAAAGCTTTTACATAAATGTAATAAATTGTTTAAAACAAAAAAAATATTATGCTTATATGCGGAAACATATTTTTGAGTGCTATCAAAAAATTTGGTATTTTCTTTTTTTTTTAAAGAAAGGGAATTTGAAAAATTAAAAATAAGTTTAAATTTTTCTTTTTTTATTGAAAAATAATTTGGAATTAAAAAATATTTATTAACTCCAGTAGAAGAGATAAATATTAAAAATTTTTTTTTATTAATAAATATAAATTTTATTAAAATTGATTTAGGAATTATAATAGTTTTAAATTTTTGATTGATCATATTATTTTACATAAAAAAATAATTTGCCACCTATTTTTTTCTTTTTGCATTCAAAACTATTTAAAAAACCTTTGTTTGTAGAAAAAACAAGGACTGACTTTTTTTCATAAATTTTACAAATTTCTTTAAATGTTAAAAACATTGACCATGATGGTTTTGAAACAATTTTTAAATTACTTAAATTACTTAAATTTAAAGTATATTTTAAAACAATAACTAAAGAAAATTTTCCTTGAACAGTTTTATAAATCCAAAAATCTTGAATTAACCCTTCTTTATATAATATTTTAGCTAATTTTATAAAAAATTGATTAAAAAAACAAAAAACTAATTCTTTTTTAAATAAAGACGCATTCTTTAAAGCAATTAAAAATTTTACTGCATTATTATGCATAATAATATTAGATACTTGCTTAAAAGCGGATTCGAACCACTGACCTATGGATTTTCAATCCACTACTCTACCAACTGAGCTATTTAAGCAATTTAATGTTTTATAATAAGTTAATGGAATAGAAAGATTCGAACTTTCAATACAGCGCTTCAAAAACGCATGCCTTACCATTTGGCTATATTCCAATCACATAAATATAAAAATTAACACGTAAGCTTGTTAAATATGCTATGAAAGGGATTTGAACCCCTACTTTTATAAAAAATTAGAGCCTAAATCTAATGTGTCTACCAATTTCACCACCATAGCTATATCTTTTTATGAAAAAAGTAGGATTCGAACCTACGTAGGCAATAACCAATAGATTTACAATCTATCGCCGTTAACCACTTGGCTATTTTTTCAAATTTAAACTCTTTTACTCTTCAAATAGGATTTGAACCTATAACCTAACGGTTAACAGCCGTTTGCTCTACCTTTAAGCTATTGAAGATTTATTTTTAAATACTTACTACTATATATTAAATAATTATTAAAATACTTTAATAAAAATAATTTTTCTATAATTAACTATTAAAAAATCAAAAACTTAACTTATAAACTATTTTATTTTTTTAGTTCCGTATAAAGATCTTGCATTTTTACGATGTGTTAAACCATGCAAATCAAATTTTCCACGAATTAATCTATATTTTAAACCTGGTAAATCAGGAGTTCTCCCACCTCTCACTAAAACTACTGCGTAATTTTTCAAAGTATGGCCTTCACCAGGAATATATGCTTCAGTTATAACATTATTCCAGAAGCGTACTTTAACTAATTTTCGTACTGCAGAATTTGGTTTTTTTGGACTGCAAGTAAAAACTTTATCACAAACACCTTTTTGTTGTGGATTCCCCTGTAATGCAGGAGTTTTGCTTTTATATTTTTTATTTATACGACTAGATTTTAATAATTGATTAATTGTAACCATAAACATTTCTACTTTTTACAAAAATCTATATACTAAAAAATTTAATTTTTAATGACGATAATGGTGACCTATACTATCAGAAACAAACATGCAAAAAATAACTAAAAAAACATAAACTTGAATAACACTTACAATTACTTCTAATAAAAGAAGTGGAATTAATTTTAAACTTAAAAAAAATACTAATGCTGCTTTAAAGACTGTACTTGAATCTTTAGTATGACTAATAGCAAAAAGAGTATGTAAACATACTTTAACGACAATATGTCCTGACATAATATTTGAACACAACCGGCAAATAACACTAACTGGACGCATAACAAAAGTTAATAATTCAATTGGAAAAAGAAATGCTGCTAACCAGCTTTCCATTCCAGGCGCATGAAAAGACCTAAAAAAAGTTAATCCTCTTTCATATAAAAACCAAAAAAAAATACCAAAAGTAGGTGGTAAAGAAAAAGCACTGATAATTGAAAATTGACTTGTTAAACTCATAAAAATAGGCAAATTACCACCTAAATTTAACATTAATAAAAATATTCCCAATGAAAATATAATAGGAAATATAATTTGTTGGTAATATTTTACATGAACATGTTTTTCAATAATTGTTTGAATCACAATATATAATAAATGAAATTGAGTGTCTAATTGTGTTCCATGAATATTGTACGATTTTTTTTTAAAATTCATTAACATAGAAAAAGTATAAAATAATACTAAAACTAATATAAACAAAACAATAGTGGCATTTGATATGGTAAAATCAATATAAATCAAATTTAAAGGGTAAATTGGATTTATAATAAATTGTTCGAAAGGACTATTCCAATTAAAGTAAGGAAACATAAATTAATTATAATACAGTGCAAAATAAATCTTAAATAAAATGAAATTATATATTAATTTTGAAATAGAAAGATTTGAACTCTCATTAAAACATTTATTAAACGCATGCCTGCCTTACCATTTGGCCATATTTCAAAAAATTACAAGAAATATATTGTTTTATTTTCAATAAAATAAAAAGTTTTTACTTAATAAATTTATTTAATATTTACCCACTTCCATTTTAAGTGAATAAATTTAGGTAAATTATTACGTAAAACTAATAAACAAAATTTATTTGTTTTTAATTTAAAGCCTATTCTATAATTAATAACTTTAAACGTTTCTTTTGACTTTTTGTTTCT
>PBTY01000037.1 GCA_002729235.1 Rickettsiales bacterium
ATTCGGGGAGTGACGAATTGAGCGTCATTCCCTGAATTGCTTTGCCTTATGATTTATATAATGGATTTGTCAGCAATTCTAAGGGAATCTCAACACCCATCAACAAGTAGACTCCCCTAGAATTCATCAAGAGAGTCCAAAATATGTTTATCCATACTCGAATTCGGGGAGTGACGATAGCTTAGGTCATGCCTTGGTCGGGCACCCCTGAATCACTTTGATTTTTTCAAAAATTATGCACAAATAATATGTGATTCTAAGGGAATCTGAGTCGGGGCTATCCAAATTAAATTCGAAGGTCAAATCAATCGCCTTCTTCCAACTCAAACAAGTAAGTGATCTCTACATTCAATTCTTTCGCCAATTTGAATGCTAACACAACAGAAGGTGTAAACTTCCCCTTCTCTATGGCATAAATTGTTTGTCTGGTTACCCCAACTCGCTCGGCAAGCTCTGATTGCGATATCTCCATTCTGGCTCGCTCTACTTTAATTAAGTTCTTCATGAAGCCAGCACTATTTGCTTTCTCACTTTATGCAAGATCAAATAAAAGAGTATCTGCGCTTCAAATAAGTACATTGCACTCATCTTCCAGTCGTTAGAAATGGCAATTCTGAAGAGTATGAAAATTAGTGTCACAAAAAACACAATGTATAAGCTTTCCATTCTCAGCTTAAGCATAAATTCATCAAACACCTTATCCTTAGCCATAGCATACAATAGCACACCTAGCAAATGAATTATTTGAAAGGTTTTAGAAAATAAGTAATCCGGCAAACCGAAAAGATAATCAGGTGAATCTATTTCACGACCTGATCCTGCCTCATAACCTGCAGCAAATCCAGCAACAAAATCATTAGCAAAAGGCAGTACACCTAAAACAAAGTACAGAAACAGTCCAATGTACTTGAAATAATGTGGTAAAAATTGAAATTTCATAGTTAGTAAAGTTTATCACTCCAAATGTAAAGTATTATTTACATTTAACAACTATTACATTACATTTTGACATTCATTAATTACTAAATCATTAAAACCATGCTTATATCCCACAACTCACTCCGAAAGTCTTAAGTCTTAATTAGATTTGAGCAAAATTCAATCTATGATACCAGAAGGCATTACCCCTGAAGGATTAAATGATTTTTCTAAAGGCTGCATGGTGGAATATGTAGGAATCAACTTCACCGAAGTNGGTTCAGANTACATTAAAGCGGAAATGCCTGTTTCGCACAAAACCACCCAGCCGTTTGGTTTGTTACATGGTGGAGCATCTGTGGTTCTGGCAGAAACTCTGGGAAGTGTAGCTGCGAGTGTGATCGTAACCCCGCAGGGTAAAATGGCGGTAGGTTTGGAAATCTCCGCCAATCACATCAAAGGTAAAAAAGATGGTGTGGTAACAGGAATAGCTAAAGCGGTACACATTGGCCGAAGCACCCATCTCTGGGAAATCAGAATCACAGATGAACAAGATCAATTGATTTGCCTTAGCAAGATCACCATGGCAATTCTAGACAGAAAATAATACATGCAGCATCAGTTACAAGAAGCATATCAACTACAAACAAGAGAAGAAACGCTAGACTTTCTACGTCAGGTTTTAGGATCTCCATACCCTGTTGCGATTTGGAGATTACCACAAACCTCTACTCTACATGCCTTAATTGATCTAACAACTGATGAGCAGAATCGCAATGGCGAGATAGAATCTCTTAACAAGAGTTTTATCATCAATGGATATTGTGACACCCATCCTACGAACCCATTAGTACTCAATGGAGATATTCTTTTGAAAATAGAAAAGAATGAAGTCCAAATAAAAACCTGCCCTACGTTATCCAGCAAGAAACTTGAAGCGTTTCAAGAAACACTAAATCAGTCGTCCAATACTTTCACTAAATCGCTAGACTATCACTCTAATCCAGACTATCAAGACATTGTCTCGAAGGCAGTCCAGGAGATAAAAGCAGGTGAATTACATAAGGTTGTTCTTTCACGATTCGAAGATTTTGACTTAAATGAAGATTTTGATGCCATTAACACGCTGCAAGTACTTGCCAACACATACCAGAATGCCTTTTGTCATCTANCAAACACTCAAACCTATGGATGTTGGATGGGTGCTAGTCCNGAGAANTTGATTGCNATNNAANCAGGGAAGTACTTTTCNACNGATGCATTGGCNGGNACNCAAGTNCTNCCNCCNNANACTGATTTGATGGANGTNGCCTGGACACAGAAAGAAATNGAGGAACAAGCCATGGTGAGTAGATACATCATCGATTGTTTCAAAAAAATCAGNNTNNGGGAGTTTGATGAAATTGGTCCTCGCACNGTAAAGGCAGGAAACCTCNCNCATTTNAAAACNGCATTTCGAGTAGACATGGATTTAACCAATAGTCCAATGCTTGGAAGCACGATGCTGGAATTGCTACATCCTACTTCTGCTGTTTGTGGGATGCCTAGAGAACTGGCTGATGAATTCATTAAAGCCAATGAGGGATATCAACGTTCGTTGTATGCGGGTTTCTTAGGACCAGTTGGCTTTGAAGGTAATACAGATCTATTTGTCAACTTGAGATGCATGCAAATAGACAATGAAAAAGCGCGTTTATTCGCTGGAGCTGGGATCACTGAGTATTCCAATCCAGAAAAAGAATTCCAGGAGACTTCTTCCAAAATGCAAACCATGCTAAAAGTATTGAAGGCATGATGAATCAAACGGTATTTGATACTTCGGAAGTATTTGCGCTGAAAGGAATAAAGCAGGTGGTGCTTTCTCCCGGTTCAAGAAATGCTCCATTAACCATCAGTTTTGCTCGAAATCCCAAGATCAAAACGTATAACATCGTTGATGAGCGTTCTGCAGGTTTCATCGCCTTAGGAATAGCTCAAAAACTAAAACAACCTGTGGTGCTTTGCTGTACTTCAGGCACTTCTTTGCTAAACTATGCCCCTGCGGTTGCGGAAGCCTACTATCAGGGTATTCCTTTAATTGTCTTATCCGCTGACAGACCTCCAGAGTGGATCGGACAAAAAGATGGACAAACTATTGATCAATTAGGTGCACTATCCAATTTCGTGAAAGGCACCTACAACTTACCAGCCAATCCAATTGGAGATGAAGCCTGGGAATACACACGCAAACTTAATGAAGCCATCAATAGTGCTAATTCAGGTAAAAAAGCACCAGTCCATATCAACATACCTTTTCGAGAGCCGTTTTATCCTGCCGAAGGTCAGGAACTATCTTTCTCTAAAGAACTAAAGATTTTCAACACCTATCAATCACCATCAAGTTCAACCCCAGATGAAGAGCTATTGTCCAAATGGCACCTCTCCGATCGCAGAATGATCATCGTTGGTCAAAATGAACGAAACGAGGAGCTGGATGAAATTTTGGCAAACCTTTCTGACAAAGCCATCATCATTGCAGATGTGATCTCCAACAATTCAACTATTGATGCCATCAGACATCATGATTTGTTCCTGGCCAATATCGAAGAGAAACTTGGAGCTAGTCTTAGACCTGAATTGGTAATTACCATTGGCAAATCAGTCATTAGCAAGAACCTGAAACTCTTCTTGAGGAAGTACAAGCCAGAATTGCTGTGGCAAATAAGCCCGCAATTCAATCAGGCAGATACTTTCCAGGCTTTGACCTCAGTGATCGAATCAGAGCCTACTACTTTCCTACAATCACTTGATAGTCAGTCTGAAAAAGAGCAGTTCAACCAGCAGGTAACCAGCAACTTCATCCAAAACTGGCAAATAGAAGACTCTAAAACCAAACGCAAACTCAACAAGGCGTTGGAAGTATTGGATTGGAGTGAGTTCACAGCAATGTATCAGGTCATAAAGAGCATCCCAGCCGGTTCTGATGTTCACCTGGCCAATAGCATGCCTGTGCGATTCGCCAACTTCATTCAGCAACTAAGACCGGAAATAGAAATTTTTTGTAACCGGGGAACGAGTGGCATAGATGGGACGAATGGAACAGCTGTCGGACATGCAATGGTCACTGAGCGTTCAGTGTACCTGATTACAGGTGACCTTAGCTTCTTCTACGATCGCAATTCCTTCTTCCACCCTTATGAATTGGACAATCTAAAAATCATCGTGTCGAACAACCAGGGAGGCGGAATATTCCGATTGATTAATGGTCCTTCCAACACCCCTGAACTAGTTCAACACTTTGAAACGAGGCATGAACATACAGCTAAATTCACTGCTTTGGAGTATGGATTTGACTATCATGGTGTAAAAGATGCAGACGCATTGGAAAAAGCGTTGAAAGCCATTCACAAAGACAATCGAGGTGCCAAACTCGTTGAGATCTTTACAGAGCCCGAAATTAATTCTGAGGTCTTTAAGGCAGTGAAGGCTGCAGTGAAGTAGATATCCAATCTAACTTCTTCCGTTATTTGAGGTAAAAGCTTAATTTTGCAATTAGTCTAACCTAATTGCTATATGATTAACTTGAAGCGTGCTCTATTCGCTACTCTTACCTGCCTTCTATCTTTTCAGATAAATGCTCAATTTACTCGTCTTACAGATTTAAGCCCTAACGATAGCGATAGTGCTAATATCGGTGGATATGTAGTTCTTAATGATACTGTCATATTTAGTGCCTTTCATAAGGATTACGGAAAAGAGCTATGGAAGACTGCTCTGGATGGATCCGATGCCATTCTCCTCAAGGACATAACTACCGGAGCTAATAGCACAAGCTTTCAGTACCTAACTCTTCTAGATGATAAAATTGTATTTGGTGCTACAGATAACATCTGGGTTACAAATGGAACCACAGCAGGAACATTTAAAATTCATGATAGCAGAGTACAAGTCGGTTTTACTGAGTTAAATGGATACCTATATTTTGATGGGGATGGAAATGACTTTTGGAGAACCGATGGAACAGACAATGGTACAGATACTGTATTCAATTTTGATAATGGGTGGCATTCAGCTTACACACCTTTCAAATTTGGAAGTCAGCTTTTACTTACAGGCTATACAGATGAATTTGGAATGGAACCTTATGTTAGTCAAGGCACAACAGAAACAACTATTCTTCTAAAAAATTTCTCACCAACAGTTCCTCAGAGTAATAGTTCAAAAGCAGTTGGGATCCAAGAATTCAATTTTGGTTTATTCTTTCATGTCAGATATGTCGATATTGATGGGTTTAGGCCAAAAGAAACTTATTTCACCAATGGAACTGAAGAAGGTACAGTCAAGATATTCGATTTTCAGGTAGATCCATCTCGTGCAGCAGTCTTAAACAACTACACCTACTTCTTCTATGATGGTCAGATTTACAGAAGTAATGGTACTCAAGAAGGCACTAGTACTGTAGTTACCCTGCTCTATCCGCTTAGTAGCTTTCCGGCGACTGCAGTAGAGGATCAAATCTATTTTAGCCTGAAAAATCCTGAAACTGGCATTGAACTTTGGGTGACTGATGGCACTGAGTCAGGCACAAAAATGGTGGTTGATTTAATAGAAGGGGAAAGCTCCTCTAATCCAAAACTCCCTCTTGTCATAGACAACATGTTATTTTTCGTGGCAGGTGATAGTACCTCTGGAGAAAATATATGGTATACAGACGGATCTGCTACCAATACAGTGCAATATTCTACACAGTTTCAGAGTATTAAAAGTCTGAAACTCATTGATAACAAATTATTATTCATCGCCACTGATGATACAGGAGAAGAACTTTGGCTGGGTGATTATAGCAATTTAGATTTAACACGCCCTGAAGTAACCATTCACAATTTCACTGGTGAATTTGCTTCTGACTCCATTATCAGTATTACCATTACCTCCAACGAAGGTTTAAGTGGGCTTGAGTTGGAAGACTTCAAAATAGCCAATGGAATAGTGGATAATCTTCAAGGTGAGGGTAGATCTTTTTCTATAGATATTATTCCTGCTTATGACAGCCTTGTTTACCTGGAGCTCCCTGCCAATACCGCAACAGACGAACCTGGTAACGGCAATCAAAAGGCTAGTATTCAATTTAAATTTGATGCAAAAGACCCTGCAGCCACACTCGTTTGTACTCAGGGTGACTCCACAAGACTACCACTTCTAAACTTTGAATTAACCTTTGATGAGCAGGTCGATGATCTGGACAGCACGAAGTTGGTCTTTGATAATGGAAGTTTGAAATCTTTTACACAGAATGGGAACAAATACACTTTTGAGGTAGATCAGCTCATTGATACTGTTATGTCCAGATATTAATTCCAAGAGAAGCTGTGGTTGACCATGTAGGTAAAAATATGGTGGCAGATCTGTTAGATTCCATATACGTGGATCAAGTAAAACCTACCATTGAAATAATCTATGACAGTTATGTCAATAATGACACCTTTAATGTTGAATTCATGGCATCTGAAGCAGTAGTTGGAATGAGCCCAGAAGCACTGTACATTTCTGGTAATTATGCTGATCTGACAGTCGTCAATATCGATACTATTTCTAACTCAGATTATATGGTCACTTTCCGTATTCCCGAAGAGGAATTTCATGAGCTATACCTTTGTCAAATTGGAGTATATACTGACAAAGTCTGGGACTTGGTTGGAAATAGAATTGAGAGTGCCGGAATAAAAACGATACGAGTTGACAGATATAAACCAAAGCTCACCTTCCAAATCGATCAAAAACTAAGTAATAAACCTAATACGAATGTAGCCCTAAATTTCTCAGAAACTCCAATTGATTTTGACATTGAGGACTTAAATGTAGAGAATGGCACCATTAGTGAATTCACAGGAGCAGATATAAACTATTCATTGGTTTTGACCGCTGAAGCCGAGGGTAATGTAAGATTATATGTAAAAGACAGTGCCTTTTACGATAAAGCCAATCACTACAATAACTCATCAGAAACCATCTATCAATACGATAACACTGGTCTAGAAGTTGAAATTCGAACTTTACATTATACAAACGAATCACTTGTTGACTCTGTGTATCTCATTTTTCAAGAGCCAGTTAATTTATATAAGCAAGAAGATATTAAAATTGAAAATGGCACTTTACAGCAAGTTTGGACCATTTCAGACTCAGTTTATCAAATCTATTTGTTCCCTGAAGAAGAAGGAGTAATAAAAGTTTCAGTTTCAGATAGCGCTTTTCTAGATCTGGCAGGAAATCCTATAATTTCTTCAAAAGAAGATTCCTTTGTATATGACATTACTCCTCCTACAGCGTATATAGAAGAGACTGAAATAATGACCAATCAATCTCCTATCCCAATTAGAATAGAATTTAACGAGCAAGTAAACGTATTAGATTCTAGTGCTATTCAATTTGAAACCTCCAACTACAATGTGCAAGACTTCAAAGTGTTTGATAGTGCCATATCATTTAGCGTTTCAATTAGCAATGACGACATTTCAAATATGACATTTGACAGGTCCAAAATCACCGATTTGGCTGGAAACAGAATAACCTATTGGTCAGCTACTATTTCATATGACAATACTCCACCTGAAGATTTTACTCTTAAGTTTTTTGAAGATGAGTACCTATGGACTCCTACTCGCACAGTGGGATTCATAATGGATAATGCTGAATATAATGCTATATACTCACTCAGATTAAGCACATCAGACCTCTCAGAAATTCTGATGGAAGATACCGTGTTTCTCACGACAATGTACTTTGAAGATATAGCAGTAGGTGATTTACAACCAGGTACATTGACTCTTGAAATGACTTTGACGGATCAATTTGGAAACCAGACAACTAAGTCCACAGAAAGTGAACTGCGAATAGTAACAAGATCAGAATTATCTAACAATTACAGTATTTCAACAGATGGATTGAAAATGAACATCGCATTCAAGAATTCAGAATACGCCACATCACCAATAAGAATACTGGACATGAGTGGAAAAACGGTGTTCTCCGATTCGGATGGTATTTGGAGAGAAAATTTAAGTATTTCACTTCCAGTTTCTGGGGTCTATGTAGTACAAATAGCAACTGCCCAACAAATAGAAGTGGTTAAAGTAAGAATAGTAGAATAAATTAAAACCCCATGCAATACTAATTGCATGGGGTTTAACTGCTTATTTACCAAATTCTTTTATTGACAACCTTCTCCTTTAAAAGTGACTTGATCACCATCAAGCTCATAAGTCATGTTAAAGGTCTCTGCGATTAGTTTCACCACTTCTTCAGAAGATTTTTTGTTGTACTTGGCTGTGAGGTAACATCCTCCTAGCACAGAACTTTCGAAACTCACATCCAACCCATAAACGTCGTTTAGCACTTCACCCACATTGCTCAGTCTGGTTCTGTTAAACGTCAAAATCTGATTTTGCCAGGACAAATAGTTGTCGTCCGAAATCTTTTTCTTCTTAATCCCTTTCTCTCCCACTGCCAGAATTCCCATTTCACCTTTGGTCAACTGAATTTCCATCGTATTTCTTCCAAAATACTTCTCATTTTGTCCAAAGGCTACCAAACCGGATTCCACCATTACTTCTGTAATCAGTTCTTTTTCATTGGAATCAACCACGAATGAAGTTCCCAAGACACGGATCTGAGAGTTTTCTGTTTGAATGATAAAGGGTTTTGATTCATCTCGCTCCACATCAAAATAGGCTTTACCTGTCATTGTTACCTCTCTTGTTTTCTCGAAATCACCCATGGTCAGGCTACCACCCTTTTGCACAGTGACTTCAGATCCATCAGGCAATTGAAATACAGTCTTTTCAGTAAGAATCTGCCCCCATGCTTGATCTTCGTAGTTTGGCTTCAATAAAGCGAAAAGCACCCCAACAATGACTATAATAGATGCTGCCACCTGGAAAGGTCGCTGCTGCCAAAGCGGTACAATTTTCGTTTCCTCCAGTTCCTGATTAGCCCCTAGAATATCACTCAGCATTTGATGATTTGGAGCTTCTTGAGCTATTGATGCAGACCAGCTCACCTTGTACTCATAAAATGCTCGTGCATTCTCTTCCGACTCGGCTCTCCACTCCTCTACCTTCACTTTTTCGTCCTCCGAAGCTTCCCCAGACAAGTATTTTGCTACTAATTCTTCCATTCTATTTTTAACACTATGCTATACAAACAATCAACGGGTTACTCCCCCTTACTATCACCTGATTAATTATCACTTTTCGCATCATAATCAATAGGCATCAATTCCGACATTCGTTCCCAACTCCAGTATCCATAAAATTGTATCTCCTCAGGATTCGCTATTTGTCCATTTTTTAAAATTCTAACCTTCTCATCATCCAATTCCACAGAACTACGTTGTGTCAAATTTCCAGAAGACACGCCTGAGTTTACCACAGTTCCATAGACTGGCTTGTTAATCACCGGATCATTATAAGATGGGTGCTGATATTCTTTCAAATAATCAACTACCAAATATCCTTCAAAATCCAGATAAGTCCTACCCAAATCATCTGTTGAAATGATTTCACTCTTTTGACGAACAGGTCGATAGGCAGAAACCAAACTTAAATCAGTGGTTTTAAAGACCTGATAGCCTTCAGATTTTAAATCATCATTCATTAATGATTTGAGAAAATGAAATTTCGACCCCAGATAACTTCGCTGCCTGTTTTTCTTCCACCGTTTCTTTGTTCGATGATTATCTGGTTCCATTGGCTCGAAAGAAGCTCTTACGTGAAATCGTGTCTCTTTAATGTTACTCCGAAAGTAGTCAATCTCAAAGATCACTTTGTACCCCAAACCTTTATTTTCCATGACCAATGGTTCTTTTAGCACCGCCTCATAGGTATCCAGGCTATCTGAATACGAAAATTCGATGATTTCTGGATTTACAAAAGTGCATCGATTGGAATTAGTAGAATTTCCTATAAACTCTTCTGAAAACTTACGATAATACTTAATCCAATTGTCTTCATTTACCAACGGTAAAGACTTCACCTCGATCCCTTCCAATACGTTGATGGCAGGATTAAGAATTGCATTGATCGCGTAAGCCGATGGTTGGTTGGAATTAATTTCATAAGCAGCAGGTCGAAAGCCCACGTGGGAAAAAACCACCTGGTAATTTCCAGGCTTCAATCCTTTAAGTTCATAATTACCATTTGGATCAGTATAAGTGCCGATGGTAGATCCATTGACATAAACGTGTGCACCAAACACAGGCTCCTGCGTCTCAGCATCCTTTACCCAACCAGTGATAGTTGTGGTCATACGCTTATTCCCTTCACTATCACGAATGACCTTTCTTAGTATAATTTGATCCTCAATCAGGGTGTATTCCAGTGATGTACCTATGAACAATAGGTTTAATAAATCTTCTATATGAATCTGTTCCTTTTCAATAGTGAAAAGACTGCCTTTAGGCATAATGTTGGTATTGTAAGAAAAGAAATAACCAGTTCGGGAGGATATACTATCGAGAATTACTTCCAGGTTTTCGTCTTCGAAAGAGACACTGAGGCTGTCTCTATACTGCGCATTCGAAAGAGAATAAGAAAGAACTAAAATTAAGCCACTTAAAAGTAGTTTTTGAATCATTCGACCACTTTGAGATCCTGAAGTTTCTCTCGAAGTACTTTCAAAGCCTTACCCATTTGCACCTCCACCGTTTTAATGGAAATTTCTAGATGATCGGCTATTTCCTGGTACTTAAGACCTTCAAATCTACTTAATTTGAATATTTCAGAACATCTAGGAGGCAAACTATTAATCTCTTCGATAATACGTTCTTCCACGTTCGGCTTTTCGGGTGCATAAGGAGTTTCATGAGCCTCTTCCATAAAACCAATCACATATTGTCTGTAGGCATCTTTGACTTTTTGATGCTTTAGATGATTCAGACATGTGTTGTGTACTGACCGATAGAGGTAACTTTTAATCGATGAATCAGGAGCAAGACTTTCACACTTTTCCCAAAACTTCACAAAAACATCCTGCACCACTTCTTCAGCTTCTTCAATCTCATCCATAAATCGCATGGCATAGGCTTTCATCATACCAAAATATTCATTGAAGACAAGTTCAAAAGCCCGCGTATCTTTGTTACGCAAACGTTCCACCAATATCGATTCAGGATCTTGCAAGCTAGATTGAGTTAAATATGTTGATCAACTTTGAAAAACAAAAGCTAACCTTAGGTCAGCTATTGAATGGAAATATAACTGAATTTACTTCTGATGACGTAAAAAAAGTCATTAAGGTTATAACATCCTGGAATGACAATACCCTATACTTTGACTTAACAACTTCTGGATCAACAGGTAAGCCGTCGGCCATCAAACTTCATAGGGACAAACTAATGTATAGCGCCAAGTCTTCAATTGACTTTCTAGATACCAATCATCAATTTCAGAATACTCTCCTTTGTATCAATCCTAATTTCATTGGAGGTCTGATGGTGGTGATTCGAGCACTAGTAGCTGACCTAAACCTCACTATAGTCCCCGCTAGTTCCACATTAGACCCTTTACCTAAGGGTGAAGTCTTTGACCTCACTTCCATGGTGCCAATGCAACTGCAGTACCTCTTAGCAAATGATCCTGATAAATTGAATCAGTTTAGGACTATTTTGATTGGTGGGGCTCCTCTCCCAGCAGGCTATGAGCAAATGCTGCAAGACTATCCCAAGTTGCGTGTTTACCAAACTTATGGGATGACTGAAACTGCCAGCCATATTGCTTTAAAAAACATATCTGCTCAGCAAAAGCATTATACAACTTTAGGAGATGTGCAAATTGACACTGACAACAGGCAATGCCTCCAAATTAAAGGCACCATCACGGATCAGGAATGGATTCTAACAAACGATGTAGTCAATATCCATTCTGATAATGAATTTGAATGGTTGGGTCGTGCCGATTTTGTCATCAACTCTGGTGGTATTAAAATTCATCCAGAAATCCTGGAAGAACAGTTAAGTTCACAAATCAAATTCCCTTTCTTTGTAGCTGGAATGGATG
The DNA here is from genome assembly GCA_002729235.1 of Rickettsiales bacterium. Taxonomy (GTDB): domain Bacteria; phylum Bacteroidota; class Bacteroidia; order Cytophagales; family Cyclobacteriaceae; genus Marinoscillum. Next base: position 11,952 of record PBTY01000037.1, read on the forward strand.
ACGTAACGCTTGGTCAAAAGGCTGTATTGATTATTGAGACTGAGTCTATTTTGAATATTAATTTCGACAGCATTGATCGATACAAACGACCAAAGAATACCTATTGTCTGCCAAATTTCGCATATACAGACAGTGGTAAAATCAATAGACAAAAAACATTGGAGCTAATCAAAGACGCATGAACGTAAAAGTATCTTATCAAACCCTGCAACTGCCACCTCCTTTTGCATTTGCTTACACATTGGATCTTACATTCAGTGAAGATCAAATCGACATCTCATATGCCCTGGAGTTTATGAATCGTGAAGATATCACGCTAGAGGAAATCGAAGAGGAAGGTTACAGTGAAAACGATGACTTCAACTGGGAAGGGACATTGGGTAAAGTATGGGTGGACAATCTGATGAACGATTTGGATCAGATTGAGCTCGAGGATGAGAGCGAAGACTTTAATACCTACTTGCATGTGGAATTTGAAGACGGTAGAGAAGGACTTGCTGTTTTAGCGGAAGACTGGGATTTTAGACTACAGGAGTTAATTCAGGCCATCTATGAGAAGGCTGGTGTTGAAGCCAAACTGCAGATGAAAATCCTTCATATTGAAGGAAATCAACGATCATTCTATGAAGTAGAAGGTTCATTTGAGAACCTGTCAGGATCGGTCAACAAAAAGCCTATAGACTGGGAAGAATTGCATCTATTAGTGGAGGATATTTATACCATAGATTTTGATGGTGAGGTATTTGACAAACCCGAATCAACAGGTTTATGGATAGATCCAGATGGCTCTGGTAACTACCAACTATTTGACAGTCAGGCAGGTCCAAAAGGAAAAACCATAAAGCAACACATACTGGAAAGATTGAAGGGGTAAATTCCATTATTTGGGAATGACCGGTCAAATGGTTAAATTTTGGTTGACAACATTATCCACTATCAACCTAAGCTATACTATGAAAGGTCTAGAATTCCTTGGTAAGCTGCTTTATGCTGCTCCACTCGCCTTGTTTGGCATTTTCCATTTTATGAACGCTTCTTCCATGTCTGGAATGGTTCCATCATTCCTACCCATACAGGAAGCATGGGTTTATTTAACAGGACTGGCGCTGATTTTAGCCGCAGTAGCCATTCTTACAGGTAAAAAAGCCAAATTGGCGACCATGTTACTTGGCTTGATGCTATTACTTTTTGCACTACTTGTTCATATGAGTGGTTTCATGGATGGAAACGCAGTTTCCTCATCCATGTTCTTGAAAGACCTTGCACTATCTGGTGCAGCATTCTTCATGAGCACTAAATTCAAAAATTAATCCGAACAGGGTTCAGATTTCAAATAAACTCAAACTGCCTCCTCTACGAAATAGATTCATATTGTAAGGAGGCATTTTTCTATCTTCAAAATACTTCTGCCTTGATTTTTGGAATAATTGATCAATGATGGAAGCAAATTGCCCCTCACCTTTCAACCGTCTTTGCCAATTGGTATCATTTGGCTTACCTCCATGTAATTCTCTTACCTGATTCATTACCTTATCAGCTCGATCTGGATAGGTCTTACGAAGCCAATCTTCAAAAATCTCTGCAATCTGTCCATTTAATCGAACTACAGTAAACCCTGCATCCACTGCACCAGCTTCTGATGCTGCCTTGAGAAGATCTGGTATCTCTGAATGATTGAGTCCTGGAATGATTGGCGCCATCATTACTCCCACTGGCACACCCACTTCACTCAATTCACTGACTGCCTTGAGTCTATTGCGACTAGTGCTAGTCCGGGGCTCCATAAGTCCTCTAAGCTCTTCATTCAGAGAAGTTATACTCAGATATACATGAACCAATCCCAGAGATGCCAAATCCTTCAGAATATCCTTATCTCTCAATATCAAAGCATTCTTTGTAATGACACTTACAGGATTCCTATATTTCAGAACTACTTTTAGCAATTCTCTGGTAAGCCCAAAATTACGTTCTGCAGGCTGATAACAATCCGTGTTTCCCGAAAGCATAATTGGTTGAACCTTCCAGTTGGGTTTTAATAGTTGGCCTTCTAGCCGCTTAGCAACGTTCTTTTTGACGATGATCTTGCTCTCAAAATCCAACCCAGCACTAAAGCCCCAGTATGTATGAGAATTCCTGGCATAACAATAGGTACACCCATGCTCACACCCCTGATATGGATTTACCGAATAATCCCATTTCAAGTCGGGACTATCGTTTTTACTCAACACATTCTTTGGAGACTCAAAAAACCATTCTGTAGATGGCTTTTCTTCATGCACATACTGGTCTATTCCTTCATCATGGACGATTCCGAGAGTGTTTGTAGCAAATGGATTGGACGGATTATATTGAGCACCTTTACCCTTCATTAGGTAAAAATACTATTTTTTTTAGCATTACTAATGTTATTAGCTATACACTTTAGTAATTTTACTCATCCCAAAGGCACTGCCCATTCCCACCAGAAAACCCATCAAGTGAGACTCCCAGCTGATATAGGTATTTTGAGGTAAAATCCCATAAATCAACCCTCCGTATACCAACAATACCACTATAGAAATAATCATGGATCTAAACTTCCGTCGGAAAATACCAAAGAATATGAGAAAACTGGCTAAGGCATACACAAGTCCACTCGCACCAATGTGGTAGAAATCACTCCTTCCGAAAAACCAAACCAGGATGTTCGTGAATAAATAACATTGGAGAAAGACCTGCGATGCAATACGGTCGTAAAAAAGATACAAAGCTGCCCCAAGAAAGAGAATTGGAAAGGTATTGGAAGCTAAATGAGAGGCACTTCCATGTATCAAAGGTGCAGTAAATATTCCAATGGCACCTTTTAAAGTCAGAGGCTTAATTCCTAAAAAAGCCAGATCTATGTGGGCACTCATTTGAATGCTGTAAAACAGCCACATCAAAAACACCAGCCTCAATGGAGGGACAATACTTTTTCTATACACCCCTGTAAAATAAAAAAGCTGACCGTTTTGTACAGTCAGCTTTCTTGAAAATTTAAATTTCTTATTTCTTCTCTGGGTCGTTGATCATTTTCAACTCAATCAGCTTAGACTCTTCGTAGCTGACAGATAAGTAACCTAAGATTCCACCTGAAGCTTCAGCGATCTTCTTAGCTAAGTCCTTCAAAGAAGCATATAACTTAACAGAGAAGTTCTTGTCCACCTTAGGTAGGATGAAATTAAGTTTTCTCAGCTCTGTAGTAATTGCCTTGCCTCTTTCATCAGCATCTTCTGGAAGCTCACTGATCAATCGAGTGAATTTCTCCTCAAAACTCAACCCAACCTCTTTGTAGTATTCTACCAGTTGCTCTCTCGCTCTACCTTGTTTGCTATGTGCAACTTCGATAGCCTCTTTTCGCTCTGATTTATCTATTTCTCCATCTGCTCCAGCAATCAGAATTGCTACATATACCGGTGCAGTTAGTAATACCTCTACTTCGTCTTCTCTGAGGTTTTCGAATTCTTTAACCATTGTTATTGATTTTGGAAAGTGGCTCGAAAATAGTAAATAATAAGGGTTTAAAACAATTGATTTTCATCAAATTACTATCGAAGTGTAAACTTCATCCAAATGGGAAAATGATCTGAAATTTCCCGGGCCTCTAAAACCACTCTGGCATCTACTTTTTCAATCCTATTGGAGTTATACAGAATATAGTCAATCATCTTTTCGGGACGATCACTAGGAAACGTAAGAGTGCCTTCTTCATCATACAGTTCTTGTGTAATCGCTGATTCAATATTTGAAGCTGTCATGATGATAGACATAGCATCTGATGCATTCAAAAAAACTGCCTCACTATTAAAATCACCAATCAGCAGGACAGGAAACTCTGCTGCATATTTTTCAAAAAGCGCCTTCACTAGTTCTCCATGATTGACTCTTGTCTCCTCATCAAATGCTTCTAAATGAACATTCATTAGAATAAATTCTTGTTCTCCAGATTTTACCCTGGCAATCTGAACTAGTCGATCGAGGTAGAATGCATTGTACAAAAAACTTGCATTAACGGGTTTCTCCAATACGATAGTCTCAACAGGAATCAATTCATATTTACTCAAAATAGCCTGACCGGATAGCAACTGACCAAAGTGATTGGACGGAGGCCAATATGGAAAAGGAACATAATTCTTATCCCAATTCACCGAACGATAAGCTACTGGAAAATCACTCGACTTAGCCAGACTATCCAATTGATTTTGAAAGTATGAGCGGTTGGAACCAAAATCGATCTCCTGGAAACCAATAATATCTACATCCAGATCAATGAGTAAATCACTTGCTCCTTTAAGGTTTTTATCAAACAAACGCTTGCTCCGATCTACCGCCAGGTTATTGGTCATCCCCGATAAATACCCCAAATTGAAACTAATTACCTCAACCGTGTCAAATGATTTCTTATAGTTGTCATGATACACTATATTCGAATTCCATTGACTCTCGCTGAGAGATCCAGAGGAACCCCAGAAGTAGAATATCACTATCCCGAATAGTAAAATAAACGGGAGTAAAATTATCGTTCGCTTCATCCTTTGATTAATTGGCGACTAAGTTACTTTTAACAAGACAATTCGAACAATCTTATGGATTTTTCTTATTTGAATTCAATCAGCGACGGAGATCTTGATTTCGTTCAACAATTTGTTTCGACTTTCGAAAACAACACAGCAAATATTGTTGCCAGCATGAAAAAAGCATATGAAAATGGTAGCAAGGATGATCTCAAAAAACTGGCTCATCAGCTGAAACCATCACTTCAAATGTTGGAGTTGGAAACGCTTCAAATCTCTGTGGACATCCAGGATGATCCTGAGGCTGCTACTGCTGAAACGATTGCGGCAATAGAGAAAGACTGCCTGGATGCAGTGGTTGCCCTAAAAGCAGAATACAACCTGTAATCAAAGTTTTTCCGGCTCTCCAAGAAATTTAGGTTCCTGATCAAATAGGTATAAATCAAATACAGCCTTGGCTCTGGCTAAAGTCTCCCTTACTGCCAATGACCAGGGCAATTGATCTTTATTGTCCGCTGAGAATGCCACAGCATTGATACCGTGATAGTCTGCAATGAACAATGCTCGGTAGCAATGAAAATCCTGGGTAATGATCATCACTTCGTCCTGACCAAATACCTCTTTGGATCGCACAACACTGTCTAAGGTTCTGAATCCTGCATAATCAAGGGTAATCGCTCCTTCGGGCACACCTAACTCCTTGAGTGCGTTTAGCATGTCCCTCGGTTCATTGTAGTATACCGTTTGATTATCTCCACTTACAATGATGTGCTCAATTATCCCTCGGTGATACAAGTCAGCTGCTGCTTGCATACGTTCAGCAAAGTACTTGTTAGTACCTCCCTGAACTGTTCGCTTGCTTGTACCTAAAAGAAGTGCCACACGCTTAGGTGGCACATCATTGATGTTATAGTAGATTTTATCTTGTGTAGACGAGACTATCCAAAAGTTCAGACCAAGGATTAATACACCCACCAGTATGATCAGAATACCCGTGATTTTCAACAATCGAAGCATTAGTTATCTAACGGTAATCAGATGTAATTAGTCTTCCTTTTTTCCTCCTCCAAACAAATCCATTTGATTATCCTCCTCTTCTACCTCATGTTTGATAGATTCTTTGAGACTATTTAGATCAATTGATTGGTCTTTAGCATCAGAGTCCTCCTCTTCTTTCTCTACAATTTCGGTGACTTCCTGAATATTTTGAATCGGGCATTTGTTTCCAATGGCCTTCCAACCTTTCACATCGATGACCTCCAGAAGATCTAATTCTTGTTTCTCTTTAGATCGTCCATCTTTATAAACCACTTCGACTTTGGTGTTTTTAGAATTGGATGCAAACATCAACTTTGATCCCTTGGATTCTGATATGAAGCCAAATCGCTTATTGGAAGTAGTCGTTTCTACCAGGAATCGCTTCACATAAAACACCTTATTCTCGGCATCATAGTGAATCGCATTGACCGGAACATCTGCTTTAAACTTACTGAGGATAATGATTTGATTCGGTTCGTATCGATTGGTAAGCTCAAAACTTGTCAATTCATAGCTTCCATCTTTGTAGAAGACAATAATCTGATCTTCTGGATTGAAATTACCCAAATACCTTCCACGTTCATCTCTGTTCAAACGACCCACAATCTCATCGTACCAGATCTTCACTCCACCAAGAGTAGATACTCCAGCGGACTTGAATTGAATCTTCTTTACTGGGTATCTGGTAAGGATATTTCCTCCTGCTCCTCTACCTTTTATTTCTAACTCAGAAAAATCAAAGTCAAAGACTTTTTTACGAGCTGAACTTGCTGACGTCAGGTATACCGTGATCACCTCTGCCTCTCCATTTGGATTAGCTGTAAAGTATTGCACTTTAGAACCTTTAGCTCCTTTAGTCAAATCGTATTCGCGATCCCTTGTTACAGAAAGTACCTGGAATCGCTTCACCATTGAACGTCCGCTCTTCGCATCCAAATAAGCAAGGTTATAAACCATTCGTTCATCACCTTTTTTGAAAACGCCTACATGGATAATGTTTTTACCCACAAATACTTTATCCTGGATTCGCGTTACCTGACAGATTCCATCTCGTCTAAAGATGATGATATCATCAATATCAGAGCAATCACAAACAAACTCATCTTTCTTCAAACCATAACCAATAAAGCCATCTTCTCTATTGACATACAATTTGGCATTGTTGGCAGCCACGACAGCAGCGGTAATGGTATCAAAGTTAGCAATCTCCGTTTTTCGCTCTTTTCCCTTACCATACTTATCCAACAATCGCTGATAATAGGCAATAGCGTATTCCGTTAGGTTGGCCAGGTGATGTTCAGTCTCTTCCAGTTCTTCCTGAAGCTTGCGCATCAGCTCATCCGCTTTGAATGAGTCAAACTTCGAGATTCTCTTAATCTTAATCTCGGTCAATCGGATGATATCATCCTGAGTAATTTCTCTATAGAAATCAGGCTTGTAAGGATCCAACCCTTTATCAATGGTAATCAACACATCTTCCCAGGTTTCACACTCTTCTATGTCTCGATAAATCCTGTTCTCGATGAAAATCTTCTCCAATGACGAGAAAAGTAACTTCTCCATGAGCTCAGATTTCCTGATCTCCAGTTCTTGCCTCAGCAAGTCTACCGTTTGCTCAACAGAAGTCTTTAATATCTCTGTAACCCCAAGGAAATGAGGCTTATCATCAATGATTACACACGCATTTGGAGAAATGGACACTTCACAATCCGTAAAGGCATATAATGCATCGATCGTGATGTCTGGAGAGGTATTTGGAGCTAATTGCACCTGGATCTCGATATCCTTGGCGGTGTTGTCAATTACCTTTTTAATCTTGATTTTACCCTTATCATTGGCTTTGATAATTGACTCAATTACCGATGTAGTGGTCGTACCGTATGGTATGTCTTTAATGACCAATGTCTTGGAGTCTAGTTCTTCTATTTTCGCTCTTACCCTAACCTTGCCTCCACGCTTACCATCATTGTAGTCGCTCACATCAATTTTACCCCCAGTAAGGAAATCTGGATAAAGTGTGACTTTCTTCCCTTTTAACACATTGATTGCAGCCTCAATCAACTCTATGAAGTTGTGAGGTAGCATCTTCGTGGAAAGACCTACTGCGATCCCTTCTACTCCTTGAGCAAGTAATAAAGGAAACTTTACCGGGAACGTTACTGGTTCTTTCTTTCTACCGTCATAAGACAGTTGCCAATCAGTGGTCTGAGGATTAAAGACAACATCCAAAGCAAATTTGGATAACCGCGCCTCAATGTATCGAGAAGCCGCAGCACTGTCTCCAGTCCTAACATCTCCCCAGTTACCCTGGGTTTCAATCAACAAGTCTTTTTGCCCAAGATTAACGATGGCATCACCGATAGATGCATCACCGTGTGGGTGATACTGCATGGTACTACCAATGATGTTAGCTACCTTATTGAAACGGCCATCATCCATTTCCTTCATGGCATGAAGGATACGACGCTGTACAGGCTTAAACCCATCCTGAATGGCTGGTACGGCACGCTCCAGGATTACGTAAGAGGCATAATCCAAAAACCAGTTTTCGTACATCCCTGAAACCGGCGTGGATCCATGTAATTCTTCTTCCTTGATGTTATTCTCCTCGCTCATCTAAACTTCAATTGTTACTCGGCAATGCATTGTTTTGCTCCTGCTCTGCCCAAAACTTCTGTTTGTATTTTTTCACTAAACTTCTGATGGTCTCCAGTTCCCCATCCACCTTGGAATAGTTCAAAGGATACCAGGCTGATGGCTTACAGTAATAGACCTCCTTTTCAAAAGTCTCAAACTTATAAATACCATCAAATGAAACCAATTCTACATTCTTGATGCGATCAAAAGACACAACCAACTCAGTAGTCCCCTGATCAACATAAAGATTTTCAGTGTCATAGCTAATTCGATAAAAATTATTCACAAAATCAATAAAGGATGGATACCAATACTTCCAAATCAGAAAAGCATAGAGAAGTGTAAATGGTATGGCAATCCAAATACTTGAATTCTGTAAGTGAATAAGTGCCTGCATCATTACAAATGCGCCGGCAACAGCTATGACGAAAATACGATATGACCGAAACCATCGTGTGGATAAGGTCTTTTCGCGTCGCTTCACAGTTTCATCATATTTTTCGACCTCCTTATGAGGAAGTTATTAAATTATTGCTCAAGCTTCGATAATTCTGCAGCCAGATGCTCCAAATAAGGTACAACCCCAGTTCCATGTGTTCCACCTTCCAGGGTGGTAAATGTTACTACATCCGTTGACGCTCCATTCGCAATGAATTGATTGTAAACATCAACAGAGTTTTGGTAGGGTACTGTAATATCTGCATCCCCATGGTACATGAAAATCGGAATTTGAGGCACAAAGTCAATTGGACTATTGTCAACAAAGGCCTCGCCTATGTAGGCATATTCTTCTTTGGTATCGATATTTTCTAGTAAATCATTATTAACCAAATCTGCGATTACATCAGTTAGTTGATCATTGATCTGACCACCACTCATCGACCCATCAAAATAGCCAGGAATATTCGTGGCATAAGGTTCATTGAAGAAATCTGCTAAATCTCCCATATCAAAACTTTCCACATAAGCTTGTGCTACATAAGCCATGAAGAATGGCTGATGATACGTCTCCAAACTAAAGAAATACTCCTGAAATGCTTTGATATCATATCCTCCAGATGAAGGAAAAGACGCTTTTAAATCATAGAACGGCACTTCATTCTCTTCATAATACTTATGTGTGGCCATGGTCGCATAACCGCCTTGTGAATAACCTGCCAGATACAATTCATTGTCTATAGTAAGCCCCTCTTGTTCGGCTACTTCTCTCGAAGCATATATAGCATCAATTACTGCAGTGGCCGTCATGTCTTCTACATAATAAGGATGCATGATCTCAACTGAAGACCCAAATCCAATAAAGTCTGGAGCCAAGGCTACCACTCCAGTACTCGCTAAAGCACAAAGAAGTACGTTTTGCCCATCAATGAGTCCCAGATTGGAAGGGGCTTCAGCATCTGAACCAATAGTCCCATGTTGAAAACTTACAGTAGAAAGCGTTTCCTCTGTGTCTGGCAAATAAACTACTCCGGATGCAACGATTGAAATACCCTTATAAGTGGTATTGTAGGTCACGTGATAGATCGTCACATTGTGCTTGATTGCATCAAGGTCCATATCAATGCCAGCCTGCTGGATAAAACCTTGCAAGTCTCCCTTCGACCATTCTATTTGCGATTCCGCAGTGACCAAAGTTGACGGGCTTTCGACTCGCTCAACCTCAGGATCATCAGAGCTACATCCATTTAGCAATACAGCCACTAACATCAATAATGCTAGTAGTTTGTTTGAGTAATGTTTCATAGGGGTATGGGTTTTATGCTTCTTCCAAAGCAGCTTTTTCTTCTTCTTTCACCAAATCCTTCTCCACTCTTAGCTTGTCAATGATAAACTCTTGTCTTTCCGGGGTATTCTTACCCATATAGAATTTAAGCAAATCTTTGATTTTGGTTTCAGGTTGAAGGATCACAGGCTCCAATCGAATATCATCACCAATAAATCCACCAAACTCATCAGGAGAAATCTCTCCCAATCCTTTGAATCGGGTGATCTCCGGTTTAGAACCTAATTTATTGATGGCGTTTACCCGCTCTTCATCAGAATAGCAGTAAATAGTCTCTTTCTTATTTCGAACTCTGAACAGAGGAGTTTCCAGTATATAGACGTGATTGTTTCTTACCAACTCAGGGAAGAATTGCAAGAAGTACGTCAACATCAACAAACGAATGTGCATTCCATCAACGTCAGCATCGGTGGCGATAACGATCTTACTGTATCTCAACCCTTCCAATCCATCTTCAATATTCAAGGCATGCTGAAGAAGGTTAAACTCTTCGTTCTCGTAAACCACTTTCTTGGTTTGACCAAAGCAGTTAAATGGCTTACCTCTTAAGCTAAATACCGCTTGCGTCTGTACATCTCGTGATTTGGTAATAGAACCACTAGCACTATCCCCTTCCGTAATGAAGATCATGGTTCTCTCCTTCACCTCATCATCACCCTTTTTGTCATCCAGGTGAATTCTGCAGTCTCTCAACTTCTTATTGTGCAGATTGGCCTTCTTCGCTCGCTCGTTTGCTAACTTTTTAATACCAGCTATCTCTTTTCGCTCACGCTCTGATTGCATGATACGCTTTAGAAGTGCATCAGCTATATCACTATTTCTATGGAGGAAGTTATCTAACTCCGTCTTAAGGAAATCATTGATGAAGGTTCTCATAGTTGGACCTTCAGGACCAACATTTTGAGAGCCAAGCTTAGTCTTGGTCTGACTCTCGAAAACCGGTTCCTGTACTCTTACTGCAATGGCTCCAACAATAGAAGCCCTAACATCTGCTGCATCAAAATTCTTATTGTAAAACTCACGAATGGTCTTCACAACAGACTCTCTAAGTGCCGCTAAGTGTGTTCCTCCTTGTGTCGTATGCTGACCATTTACGAAAGAGTAATATTCTTCGCCGTATTGGTTGGCGTGAGTCAGTGCTACTTCAATGTCCTCACCTTTTAGGTGGATGATTGGATATCTAAGTGCTTCCTCATCGGTTTTGCGCTTCAATAGGTCCAACAAACCATTTTCTGAATGGTATTTGTTACCATTGAAGTTGATTGTCAATCCTGCATTCAGGAAAGCATAATTCCAAAGCAGATTATCCAGATATTCTGGAATGAAATGATAATTCTTAAATACGGTATCATCCGGCTCAAAGGTGATTTGTGTACCATTTCGCTCAGTGGTCTTACCGATTTTCGCGTCGTTGGTGATTTCACCACGTTGGAACTCTGCTAATTTGGTCTCACCATCACGGAAAGACTGCACTTTGAAGTAAGTGGACAAGGCGTTTACCGCTTTGGTACCGACTCCATTCAGTCCAACAGACTTCTGGAATGCTCCTGAATCGTACTTACCTCCCGTGTTGATCTTACTCACACAATCCACCACTTTACCGAGCGGGATCCCACGACCATAATCTCGCACTTCTACCCGGTGTTCGGACACTTTGATGTTAATGGTTTTACCATGTCCCATCATGTGCTCATCTATACTATTATCTATTACTTCCTTTACGAGGACATAGATACCATCATCATGTGCTGAACCATCACCAAGTTTACCAATATACATCCCTGGCCTGAGTCGAATGTGCTCTTTCCAGTCCAGTGATTTGATACTATCCTCGGTATATTGTACATCTGCCATACGCTACTAACGAATCAATAAATTGGTTGATTTGAATGAACTCAAATCGAAATTTAGACAAAAAAACAGACTAAAAAAGGATGCAAAAAACTGCCTCCCTTGAGCTTATTCTTGAATCAATAAGCCCTAAACAATTGCAAGTCAATAAGTTTTAATACTTCTTCTTAGCTAGATAGATTAAGCCAATCACCCAAGAAAAAATTAAAAAAGGTCCCATGTAGTTCAAATAGGCAAATCCACCAGGATCCAAATGGGTAGTATTATTGATTACACCGATGAAACCAACAATTAAAGTCAGGTAGATATTGACTACAAAACTCAGTCCCCTCACCCATGCTTTTACTTCCAATTTGGATATGTGAGACTCATACATTTTCTGAAATCCCAGGAAGAACAAATTGACTACTACAAACACGCCTATTCCAAAATAGAAGAAATCCTCTTTCCTTAATTGTAGATCGGTGCTATCCAATGTTAGCCTGGTCATTACCGGGAGGTACGCATAGACCAACAACAAAATACCTAGAAACAAAATGATGGATAAAACCTTAAGGAAATTGACTACTCTGAGCATAAATGAATTTGGGAGCTGTATTTGTATCTTCTCTACTATTTAGCGGTGGCAAAAGTAGCCGATGAAGGATTAAATACCTTTTTATTATGTAGAAAAAGTTGATTAGTAATCAGTGATCAGTTTCCAGTGATCAGAAAATAAGATCTCTACTAAACTGATTACTGATTACTGATTAACCCAAAAAAATCTCAATCTCCTGTAATTTCCCAGCACCTATTGACTACTAACGCTTGCAATAGCACGATTCAACCCTAGTACCTTGACTGAAAAAGAGTTCATAGCCAAGATTCAAAAGCACTCAGGGATCATTCACAAGATCTTGTATCTGTATGTGGACGATCCAGAGGATAGTCGTGATCTAAAGCAAGAGATTCAGCTACAAGCGTGGAAAGCGAAAGAGCGTTTCCGTGGAGATAGCCAGTTTAGCACGTGGCTATATCGGGTGGCATTGAATACGGTTTTGACGTTTAAGCGTAAGAAACAGGTTCAGACCAGTGAGATTCTAGACTCAGATTTTGCCAAAGAGCACCCAAAAGAATCCACCGAACAATCTGACCTATTGCTCAGGGCCATCAAGAGCCTGAATGATATCGACAAGACCATTATCACCTTGCATCTGGATGACTATGACAATGGAGAGATCGCTGACATTACCGGGCTTTCCAAAAACAATGTGGGGGTTAAACTTCACCGCATTAAGGATCATTTGAAGAAAAAAATCAACGATAGACCCAATGGATGAATTAAAAGAAGCATGGGGTTCCATTAAAAGTAAGACCGAGGGTTTTACGAACCTCTCTGAGGAAGAAATCAAATTTACAGTGAATGATTCCAGATCTATTGGAGTCATTGAGAAGCTACGTAAGAATGTGAAATACAAACTTGGTTGGGCGATTTTCTTTACCATCATGTTTGCACTGATTATCCCATTTGCCTTCCCTCTGGCATCTCAGATTCTATTGAGTATTCTATTGATGGCATATGCTGTGGGAGGTATTCTCCTTTTCCAGGAACTCAAGATCCTTAACAAAGGTGTGGACATGGATGGAGATTTACTTTCCAGTCTAAAAACCTACCGAGACCGAATCAAACGAGTAATTAGGTATGAAGAGATCGTAGGACTTACGATGTACCCTATTTCTACTTCCGGAGGATTTCTTTTAGGCATGCAGTTGTTCAACCGCGAAGCAGTAATTATGGACAAAGCATGGCACTGGGCGACTTTGATCATTACGGTTTTGATATTCACCGTTTTAGGTCACTTTGCTGCTCGTAAGATGAACGAGCGAGCTTTTGGAAAGTACCTGACTCAACTGGAGGATAATATTGAGTTGTTGAAGACGGATATTTGATTTTGACCGAATTGAAAATACTCTGCATAACGAGTATATTTGAGTATGAACATTAACCCCATTACCCTATCCATCCCCATTTACTTTCTGTTAATTGGGATCGAACTGATGATTCAGTTCTTTTCTAAAAAGCACATCTACCGGCTCAATGATGCAGTTACCAATATCTCCTGTGGTATTACCCAACAAGTAACTGGAGCTTTTATCAAGGTATTTACCATCGCAGCATTCTTCTACGTTTCTGAGAATTGGGCATTGTTTGACATCCCTGTAACGTGGTGGAGTATTACGCTATTGGTTCTAGGTGTAGACTTGTGTTACTACTGGTCTCACCGCATGTCTCATGAAATCAATCTGTTCTGGGGTGGACATGTAGTGCATCATCAAAGTGAGGATTATAACTTCTCTGTAGCATTGCGTCAGGGGTCCTTTCAGGGCATCTGGACGTTCTGGTTTTACATGCCATTGGCATTCCTGGGCTTTGATGCGACTACATTTCTGTTGATTAGTGCTCTCAATACGGTGTATCAGTTTTGGATTCATACCGAGACCATTGGCAAGCTCCCAAAACCAATAGAATTCATCTTCAATACTCCCTCGCACCATAGGGTCCATCATGGCCGTGACCCAAAATACATTGATAAGAACCATGCTGGTTCCTTAATCATCTGGGATCGTATTTTTGGAACATTTCAGGAAGAAGAAGAACGACCAACTTACGGCATTACCACTCCAATCAATACCTGGAATCCCGTCTGGGCCAACTTACAGCACTATGTGGGCATGGCAGACCAGCTAAGAGAAACTCCTGGATTTCTAAATAAACTCAAGGTAGTCTGGTACAAGCCCGGATGGCGACCAGAAGAATTGGGAGGTTATCAATCGCCCAAAGAAGTGGACAAAGACACGTACACCAAGTACAACTCCGCTCCTGCTTTCAGATTGAGCATTTACGTATTGATTCAGTTTATTGTGGTTCTGGGTATTACCTGTTTGTTTTTATTTACTGTAGACAATATGGAGTTCACTCAAAAGCTTGCATTCTCCATGTTAATCATCTGGTCTGTAGCTCAGTTTGGAATCTTGTTTGACAATAAATCCAGCTGGGTCAACCTGGAGTATGTGCGCATCCTCATTGCAAGTGCTACTATCACCTATTTGATAGAAGCAGATTGGGTAGCTCTGGCTAGTGGAGCCTTTGCCTTGGTCAGCGCTATTTGGTTTGTATGGATTCGTAAGGAAGAACCGAAAGTGGAAGCTGTGAAAGCATAAAACCTTCATGACCTTGAACAAAATGCGACTCAATTTTATTGAGAAGATGGAAATAGAAACTTCATCGAAGTAAAGCCTGCTTTGAAAAGAGAGGGTTAGTGTGAGTTCTTTAGAGAAAAATCAAGTTAGCTTTGTGTTCAATCTTTGAAGAAAATGAAGAAACTGGCTATTCCATTCTTGACAATCCTACTTACCGGCTGCTACTCCCTCCCTAATATTCCAGGTTTTAATCAGGACATCTGGCAGGTACCAATCACGTATTGTGATCAGGACAAAATGGATTTAGCCAATATCCTCGTTGAGCACAAAGACCAACTGCTTGGAGAAGGGCAAACACAGATTAAAAAGTTGCTGGGTCAGCCTGATGAGCACGAACTCTACAAACGCACCGAGAAGTTCTTCTATTACAACCTGACTCCTGGCGATACTTGCGATATCGAAACACCTAGAAGATTAAGCATCCGCTTTGATGCATTGGATCGCGCGAAAGAAGTGATGATCATTGAATAGGATTAATCGCAGAGTAACAGATAGAATCGTCACCTTAGCGTATGCGGAGGTCACATCAATGTTCTTGGCATTCATTTATAAAATGAATAAAATTTCATCTTTGAGTTTAACAAACTACCCCATGCGATGCCTGCCTTCGCAGGCATGACAAAAACGTCACCTTCGCGTATGCGGAGGTCACATCAATATATTGGCATTCGTTTATAAAATGTATAAAGTTTCATTTTTGAGTTTATCAAACTACTCCATGCGATGCCTGTCTTCGCAGGCATGACGAGCGAATCAGAATAAAGCGTTATCTTCAACTATGAGTTCAAAAGGAGGGTATGTTTACATTGTCACAAATAAATACCGAACAACTCTTTACATAGGCGTAACAAACAATCTATATGCCCGAGCTTATGAACACAAAATTGGTGAAGGCTCGGGATTTACACAAAAATATCAATGCCATGAC
>PBTY01000038.1:0-18323 GCA_002729235.1 Rickettsiales bacterium
GTGTTCGCTTAACATACTGAGAATCTTTACTTTCTTTCATAACGTCAATTTTTGTGTAACGCTATTTCAGGACGAGACATAATGAGAATAAAAAAGGCTTCAAATTGATTGAAGCCTTTTTTTCTAAACCTCTTCCTGATCAAGTTCAGGAAGTTCTACATCCTGGTTTTGCTTCAGACTAAATCTGGATATACCAGTTTGAAGATCCTGAGAAGTAGAATTTAACCAATGGAATTTGGTCATATAATTTTCCATACCTGATGATAATTCACTTGCAGAACTGGATATCTGCTCAGATCCAGCGGCCGCCTGCTCAGCGATCACCACAACATCTTCTGTGATTTTCACCACTTTATTGATGCTTTCATTCTGAGAGGTAGTAGAAGACAATATGGTTTCAGAGTGCCCTAGTGTCTCTGTTGAGGACCGTTCTATTTCTAAGAATACCGACTGGGCATTGTTCGAGGCATCAACAGTGGACTTTACCACGTCATTCATAGAAGCAATAACCTTGGCCGCTTCTCCAGTATCTTTTTGTACATCCAGAATCAGATTTTCAATCTCACTTGCAGACTTCCTGGAACCCTCTGCTAGTTTTCTGATTTCCTCTGCTACTACAGCAAAACCTCTTCCAGATTCACCAGCTTGAGCCGCTTCAATGGCAGCGTTTAATGCCAATAGGTTCGTTTGTGAGGCAATTTCAGTGATCACACCGAGCACCCTTGATATTTCTTTGGATCGCTCAGTGAGTATCTGCATGGATTTAGTGGTCATATTGGAATAATCCTCAATCTCTCCAATACTCTTCACTACGTAACTCGAGAGCTTAGCCCCTTCTTCACTATTGGACACCCCAGCTTTGGCAGCCTTGTTGATTGCATCAGACTTACTGCTCATATCCTGAGAGTTCTTCATCATCACTTCCACAAGACCAGAAGTTTCATCCACTTTACGCACTTGAGTTTGTGCACCATTATTCATTTGAACAATAGAGGTCGCGATTTCTCTCATACTGACGTTCATCTCCTCCCCAGAGGTTAACATTTCCTCCGCTGCAGCTCCAATTTCTTGAGCACTATTGGAAATTTTGAATAGCAATTCTCCCAAATTATCAAGTGCAAGGTTCAGATTATCAGTCATCTGACGAATGTGACCCTTTGCATCATTGTCATATCGTAATGTCAAATCTCCCTCAGCCATAGCAGAGACAATTTGAGTAACTTCCATTACCGGATCAACTATTGAAGCTAAAAGATTATTAACGGACTGTCCAAGTTCGAGCCATACTCCTTGCCTATCTGTCACATCAATTCTGGAATCCAAACGGCCATGATCGCCTGCTTCCTGAACCACTAAATTAGTTTCAAAAACAACATCACTAAGTTTATCCCTTAAGGTCAGCAGTGATTGTCCTAGCAAGTCCTTATCACTCAAAGCACTGAAACCTTGAGATAGGTCTCCATTGCCCATGGCATTCGCGAAATATGCTGACTTTTTAATCTGCTCAAGAAACAAATCGAGAGATTTAAAGAATTCACCTGCTTCATCTTTTCGACTGATATCTTTTTCAGAGATGGAAATCTCCAGGTTTCCAACTCTAAGCTCATTGAATGCACCATTAATCTGATTCATCGGTCTGCCTATACTCAAGCTTAACTGACGAAAGGTGAAAAATATGAAAAACATTCCTATCGGAACCTGATATGTTAAATGAATTAAACCAAAAGTCGCTGTGGAAAAAGACTCAATCAAAAGGACCAACATGGTGACAAGAATCCATATTCCTGATTTGTAAATGAATGATCTTCTAAAAATTTTCCAATTAATAAATAGTGCTACAGGAAAGGCTACAAAGCACATTATAGCAGTAAATATTAAAAATTGATTCATAACAGGTATGTTTAAATAAAAACAAGTAATTCCTTTAAAACCATGAGCATTGTTTTTTTTTAGAAATCAAATGGCCGGCTTTAACTCCAAACAATCGCAATTAGGATAATTGACGTCTCACTTAAACTAACTCGTTTTGTTTACAAAGCACATAACTTACTACCAAGTTGCCAAGTATAGTAAAATCACATGAAATGGTACCAGATAAATCATTAAGTTTCGACAAATCGAATTTCACACCCCCTGAACGTGCAAATATTATTGAGATATCTTCAAACTCTAAGCCAATCCGCGTTAACGGAAATTGCATTTTGAAATAAGCTTCTTTCAAAGAAAAAATTACAGCACTCATACTTTGCCTAAGGTGAAAGGGCTGATCCATCAAATACTTTTGTTCTTTTACAGTAAAAAGTACTGGCCACAATTCTCTATTAATTCTACCTATTTGTTCTATATCAAGTCCGATGGATAAATAGTCATTTTTTTTGGCAACCACAGCTCCAGCGATATCAAATGTATGACTTATTGAACCGATGAGACCATCTGGCCAAATAGGGACCCCATCTCCATCTTTCAAAATCGGAACATCAACATCGCATAGTCTTAAGCATTGATGAGCACAATATCTTCCTCTAACATAATCCCTAATTCTTCGATTATCGAAATCCTGAGCAAGTTGTTGTTCTTCTTTGGTTAGAGCGGTTAGAGCAAATGTTTCCTTCGTAAAATAAGACGTAGTTCCTACCGGAAAATTCAAATTCATTGCTATAAAAAATAAAGTATCGGTCAGCAAAAGCTAACCGATACTATGATGTATGTGCAATTTCTTATCGCTCCAGGGCCACAAAGAAATGCTTCAAATGCTTATTAATTTGATCGCGAATAAATTCCTTATTTCGGCTTACAAACCAATGATCTCCATGTACCAACTCCTGTTTAAAGGCTGCGTTGGTATGCTCCTTCCAAGGCTCCATTTCTTCAGGGAGTGTTACTTCATCTTCGATTGCTGAAAACACCGTAATCGGAAAATCAAACTTAGGCTCGTCCTGATAATCATAATTCATCAATAAGCCCATGTCCTTCCTCATGATCGGAAGAATCTTCTTCACATAGTCCATATCATCAATATAGACCATCAACCCGATGAGCTTTTGCTCAGAATTGGACGAAATCACGGTTTGTTTCATCACATCCCGCTCTTTCCAGGTAACAGTCATCTGAGGAGCCATTGTAGCAGAACTGAACAAATGCACAGGTTCCTTGCCATGCTTTCTTCTCAGCCTTCTGGATAACTCAAATGCAATGATTCCACCGAAACTATGTCCAAAAAACGCAAATTCCCCGTCAAGCAAAGGCATCATTGCAGTTTCCAGATCATCCAACAAATCTTCCAATTCATTATAAAAGGATTCACC
Source organism: Rickettsiales bacterium (assembly GCA_002729235.1). Classification (GTDB taxonomy): domain Bacteria; phylum Bacteroidota; class Bacteroidia; order Cytophagales; family Cyclobacteriaceae; genus Marinoscillum. The sequence continues at coordinate 3,306 of PBTY01000038.1, forward strand.
AATACGATTTTCCCGACCTGGCAACTGCACTGCGTAGACATCTGTGCCTTCAGGAGAATTATACATAAAGTGATCAAACATGGATGCAGCTGCCCCCATAGAATGGAACATAAATAGTTTCAACTTAGCCGACTCATTCTCGTCTGACTTGCGATGAACAAACCACTTATTAACTACTTCGATATCCTCCTCTGTGGTAATTCCTGAATCGTCTTGATGTGTTTCCACCGATCCCGTCGTTGCCCCTTGAAGGCTTTCCATGATATGCGCTGAAACCTCCATGATACTTGGCCCCTTTGAGAGCTTCATCAATGGATAATTAAATTCCAGTTTCTGAAGGATCCAGTTACGCAACTGATTCATCATCAAGGAATCCAATCCAATTGCGGAAATGGACTTATTCTCATCGAGTTTGTCAGGTGTAGTGCCTAGTATTCTAGCCAATGCTTCTTTCAAACTGACTGCCAACAAATTCTGTCCTTCTCCATTCGCAGCAATCAATTGATCTTTCAAGCTTTCACCACTTCCTTTGGAAGTGCCAACTTTAAGATTCTCGTCAGACAGCAACTCTTTGAACTTAGCATCAGATCTCAAATGATGGAAGAAGTCACGGAATCTCAGCCAATCAATATTGGCAGCCATTCGCACCACATCACCTTCCAGTAAGATTCGTTCTATTTTGCTAGTCACTTGCTTCATAGTCAGAGGCAACCAGCCTTGATTTTCCAATACATTCAAGACATTACCTCCTTCTTTGGACATACCTGCATACTGACCAAGAACTCCAAGATTCACACTTTGAGCATGCAAACCTTTGGCTTTTCGGTACTGTACTAATTTATCCAAAAAGTTATTTGCTGAAGAATAGTTGGACTGACCAGGTAATCCAAACACCGCTGAAATAGATGACAAGGACAAGAAGAAGTCCAGATCCAAATCCTCGGTGGCCAAATGCAGATTCCATGCACCCATTGCTTTAGGTACAAACACCTTCTCAAAGAGGTCCTTATCCAAACGCTGGATCGTAGAATCCTGTAGCACTGCTGCTCCATGCATCACACCGCCAACTGGTGCTGATTCACTCACTCGAATAACCATCTCTTTCACCTCCTCGATAGAAGATAGATCCAATTTTTCGATCATGACGTTGACACCAAGTGATTGCATTTGTTCTATCCATCCAAAATCATACTCCGACTTTGGACCGCTTCTACTTACCAAAGCCAAATGTTTCGCCCCATTGTCAGCCATCCATTTAGCCAACTCTAAACCGAAACCACTTGCACCACCAGTAATGATATAACTCTTCTCATCAGAGAATCTAAGCTTCGCCGCAGGCAATGCAGTTACTTCCTGATCTTCCATACTGAGCACCACTTTACCAATGTGCTTTCCTTTAGCTATAAAATCTATGGCATCACGTATTTCATTGATCTTGAAGGAAGTAAATGGATGAGGTTCTACATCATTAGACTCAAACAACTCAATCACGTCTTTGAATAGAATCGCTGCTTTCTTAGGACGCTGAGCCATCAATCTGTCAATATCCACAGCAAAGTAACTCAAGTTATCACCAAAACGCTTTAGCTGAAGACTCATGTCATTGTAGATATCTGTTTTTCCAATTTCTACAAATCGGCCAAAAGGTCTCAGACATTTGATACTTTGAATGATCGCTTTTCCACTCAATGAGTTAAGCACTAAATCAACACCTTCACCATTGGTATCTCGCATGATCTCATCATGGAATTCAATGGTACGGCTATTGTAAACATTCTTCACTCCCATTTTACGAAGGAGCTCTCGTTTTTCCTCAGTACCTGCAGTGGCAAAAATCTCAATACCTCTAAGCTGAGCCAACGCTACAGCAGCCATTCCCACACCACCAGTTGCGGAATGAATCAACAAGCGCTCACCTTCATCCATCTGCCCCAGATTAAACATACAGTGATAAGCAGTAAGGTATACCAACGTGATCGTAGCACCTTCTTCAAACGAGATATGATCTGGAAGTTTCACCACACAATGCTTTGGTGTAACTACTTTACCGGCAAACGAATTTGGCGAAAAGGCAATGACCCGATCTCCCGGTTGAACATGAGTTACAGATTTACCAACTTTGGAAACTACACCACTACACTCAAGTCCAAGCTGAGCTCCGACTAATCCTCCAATGACACTTTCTTCAGTCAATAGACCATTTAAGTTCAATACATCTTTGAAGTTCAGACCGGCTGCCTTCACATCGATCTCCACTTCAATATCCCCTAAACCAAATGGAGCTATTTGCTGGAAAGCAATGCTATCCAGGATGCCTTTTTCTTTCAACATGGTCTGATAATAACTACCAGAAGCTGGAAGTGTAATAGAGGCCTTCTCTTGAGCAGTATTTTTATTTACAGTTTTCAGTCGCTTCACGAAAACCTCATCTCCTCTGAATGCAAAGTCAGTCTCATCTCCTCCATTAGAAGTAGAAGAAATCAAGGTTGTTAGAGCCTTCAACTCATCCGCATCTTCGCTATTGCCAAGGTCAGCTATTTTCACAGAGGCAAGGGGGTATTCATTGACCATTACTCTACCCAGGCCATAACTTACGGAATCCACCAAATTTATTTCTGTGTCAGAATCTACTACTTTATCAGCCTTCTCATTGATCAACCAAACTGACAGCTGCTGCTCATCTTCAATGATCGCGTTGAAAATATTTAAGACCTTGTACGACAAATTAACTGTGCTTTCATCCATAGAATCTCCATGAACTGATAAAGGCAAAGTGATAATCACTCGATTTAAGGTAGGATGCGCCTCTTTTATTTCTTTGAACACAGAAAGCACCAATTCGCGATCCTCATAATCGGTAATACCACTATTGATGATGGTAGTGCCTTTTGCTTCCAAAGCTTTTTGGAACGATGCCCATTCAAAGCCCTTTTCACCAAACAGGAGTACTTTATTATTGGCAGGTTTGTAAGGAAATGGCTCTGCTTTTTCCCACTCATATTCGTAGCATCCAGAGTAACCCAGATCCTGCTCATTGCTTCTAGATCCTTCTATGTATTTACAATCAAGACCTTGTATTTCTGCAATTAAAGTACCGTCTTCATCAATAATCCAGAAGTCACCTTTCAAGTACTCTGAACTTGCTTCTGCAACCTGAATGTAACTGTAAACTGTCTTGGATGTCGGTTTGGAATGTAGTTTGTATCGATCGATGTGAACAGGCAAATAAATACCGCGTTCTTCATCGTCATCACTCATTTTAGCAGCGAAAATAGTATGCAGACAAGCATCTAAAATAGCTGGGTGTAAGTAATAATCCTGAATTCCATACTCTAAAGACTCGTGCAATTCAATCTTACCCAAAATCTCCTGATCTACTACCCAAAGGTTTTTGATCGCCTTGAAAGTTGGGCCATAAAACAAACCACTTTTCTTCAATTCCAAATACATTGGCTGCACTGGAAGACGATCATTGACTCGTTCCTGAATCGCTTTCAAATCAACAGCTTGCGATTCAAATTGATCGGCCAACACGTTCATTTTACCATTAGAGTGCTTGACCCACTCGGCATCTGGATTGCTCTTATCACGACTTAAAATCCAGTATTTCTCCTCGTCTGAATACACCTCGATCTTTACGTCGTACATCTCGCCCTCTTCCGGCAAGAATAATGCATTTTCAAAATTCACATCTTCCAGGAAACCAAACTGATCTTTGAAGGCACTTTTAGCCGCAGCGGTAGCAATCTCCAAATGGCCTGTCCCGGGGAAAATAATCACATCATCCACTCGGTGGTCGTCAATGTATGGATCTACATGACGATCTAGCAATACATCAAATGTATACGTAGTATCGTTCACCCCAGACTGACTGAAACCAGAAATCAATGGATGTGGTTTCTTCTCTACTCTTCTTGCTTTATGCTCAGACACTTCATACCAGAATGATTTCAGATCCCAGGTATATTTAGGAAGGTCTTTTAACTCATTGCTATCAGGATAGATAGCATCCCAATTCAGATCGAATCCTTTAGCATACAATGATCCTAATGTTTGCAAGAATCTTAGTTTCTCATCCTCTTTTCTTTTAATCGACGGGAAGATATTTGCGTTTATTCCTTTCTTCTGGAAAAGCTCTTGTGCACCACCAGACAATGCCGGATGCGGACCAATCTCAATGAATAGGTCATAACCATCATTAAGCATTTCATCAAGCGCATTGGAGAAATAAACAGGCTGACGAACATTCTGATACCAGTATTCGCTCAACAAATGTGAGCCATCCTCCTTCTTACCAGTTACGGTTGAATATAGATCCAACTTAGCTTTCTGAGGCTGGAGTTCTAATAAAGAACCAATCAACTCGTCTTTTAAAGGTTCCATATGGTGTGAGTGGAATGGCACTGTCACTCTCAAGAACTTATTGAAAATGTCATTTGCTTCCATCAACTCAGAAATACGGATCAATGGACGCTCATCTCCAGACAGTACAATCATTTCAGGCCCATTCACCGCACCAATTGATACCACATCAGAAACATCTTTAATTAGCTCCTCAGCTTTCTCCTGAGTTACGCTGATGGCCAACATTTTACCTTTCCCTGTAGCAGCATGCTGCCCTCTACTTCTATGGTAGATTACCTGAACAGCTTGCTCTAAGGTCAAAGCCCCACTGGTATATGCAGCGGCAACCTCACCAATTGAGTGACCAACCACTCCTTGAGGAACTACTCCATGCTTTTTCCAAAGCTCTACCAAGGCAATCTGAATTGCCATGATCGCAGGCTGAGCAATTCGAGTATCATTTACTCTTGAGTTTTCCTCATCCTTATTCATCTCCTCCAGCAGAGACCAACCAGCGATTTCTTTAAAATATCCCTCTATATTTTGAATTACTTGTTTGAACAACGGCTCAGTAGCAATTAACTCTTGCCCCATCGCATACCATTGAGGTCCCTGACCAGTGAAAACAAATGCCAATTTATTCGGTTTCACATCCACTTCATCTTCTACCACACCTGCTAATACTGTTCCTTCTAGATAGGCATCAATTTTGGCAATGATGTCTTCAGCATCTTTACCAGCAATAGCAATTCTGTACTTCAGATCCGAACGATGTTTACCCACATTATAGCAAATGTCTCGAAGATCATTTCCAGAAATCAGAATATACTCCTTATAGGATGTTAGCAAGCTATTCAAAGCTTCCTTTGTCATCGCACTTGTATGGAACAGGTACTGATTCTCTTTTTCAGATGACTTAACTTCAACTTCAGGAGCTACAAATTCTTCCAGAACGAGGTGAGCATTGGTACCACCAGCTCCAAATGAATTCACTCCTCCAACTCTAGGGCTGCCATCTACCTGATCTGGCCATTCAGTATTTTCACCTACCACCTTAAGCTTCCAGTTTTCCAAATCAATTTTAGGATTGATCTTTTGGAAATGAAGGTTACCTGGAATGGCTTTGTTTTTAATCGATAATGCAAGCTTAATTAGTCCACCAACACCTGCAGCACCTTCCATATGCCCAATATTACTTTTCACTGAACCAATCATCAATGGATTGTTTCTGCTCTCTGTAGCAAACACATTGGAGAATGATCTGGTCTCTATTGGATCACCTACTGGAGTCCCCGTGCCATGTGCTTCGATGTATTGCAATCTATCAGTATCAATGCCAGCTTGCTTGTAAGCATCTCCTAACATCTTGGTTTGCGATGTTTCACTAGGCACAGTAAACCCTTCTGATGTGAATCCATCCGAATTACACACTGTAGATCGAATTATACCATATATCTTATTACCGTCTCCCAGCGCCTTATCAAGTGCTTTCAAATAAACTACTCCAACTCCCTCGCTACGAACATATCCATTGGCTCGCTCATCAAAAGATTTACAATATCCATCCGGACTCAAGAAGTTCCCTTTGGACATCATCAACGTAGATTCTGGATTGATTATGATGTTAACACCTCCCGCAAATGCCGCATCAGCGCTACCATCCCATATGCTGTGACAAGCCAGATGCACTGCAACTAAGGATCCCGAACATGCCGTATCAATTGATACACTTGGACCCTTTAAATTATAGAAGTAAGAAACTCGATTAGCGATGGCCGTTAATGAACTCCCCATTGGTGTATGCGGACTAATCCCATATCGATTTTCCTGACCAACCTGCATATCCCAGTAGTCATTGGTAAATGTGCTCATAAACACCGCCGTGTTGGTATTCTTCAAAGCATCCAACTTGTCACCGGCATCTTCCATTGACTCAAAAGTCGTTTGTAGTAATAATCGTTGTTGGGGATCTATTCGCTCAGCTTCTTTCGGGAACACTTTAAAAAATTCATTATCAAATAAGTCTATCCCTTCTACAAATCCTCCCTTATTGTTTTTGATTTTACCCGCCTTATTCGGATTCGGGTCATAGTACTCCTCCACATCCCAGCGATCCTTCGGCACTTCAGTTACGCCGTTAATTCCCCTGGTCAGCTGGTTCCAAAATTGATCGGGACCATGCACCCCTCCCGGTGTATGGCATCCGATGCCTACAATGGCAATCTCTGTCTTTTTCATAGATTTTTGGTTCTTAATAAATTATAATTTCACTTCTTCACACATCTACTCTGAAGATCCGTAACACGCTGGTGTTTACAAATTAAAAATCATCAAACCTATTAGCGAACCAATGATGATTACACTCTAATTATTACATATACCTCTTTAATAGTCAAGGACATAGCTATCCCAGTCAAGCTTTTTATCTTGATTTTTTATTCTGGCAAAGACAATTCTCGAATTAGTCAGGAACTAGACTTCCCTTCTATATTCGTTCTAAAGTGGTTAGGGGGGATTATACGATCAAATTATGGATAGTATAACATAGCCTGATTTCAATTTTAAGTGAGTATCGAAAGTTATATTGCTTATAACCCCGTTAGAGGTTAATAAGTTGTGAATAAGTTACTAGATCACATACATTTTTGCAAGTTAGGTCTGAAAAAAATGATATAAATCACATTTTTATTTTCATGAAACGGTCAATAACTTCTGCGAACCCAAATCAATATCAAAATAATTCAATAATTATAGATAATAATAGAATCAAAACAAACAGACTATATCAATTGATACTATTATAGCAACAGAATAATCGAATTACTGAAAAATCAATAATTTACCTGTGGAAGTTTCATATACATCATGTTAGGATAAGGTGATCTTAAAATTATACAATAAAGCCCTATCCGAAATTCAGAAAGGGCTTGCAGATGTTTTAATCAGTCTTTTATCTTTTTAGTATTCCCAGGATCTCCATCGGATCCACTCTATTCTTGTAATCCCCTCCTTCGGTCTTTGCCCATAGCACAGTTTGATCGGTATCAATGACAAATACAGATGGTATTGGAAGATCTTTGGATTTATCTTCATAGAACGATTCAAAGTCATATCCCAAGCCCTTTAGAGTAGCCACTGCCTCTTCTGAATACTTAAATACAGTAGTATATTGTCTAGCAACATGGTTGCCTGGATCACTAAGCACCGAGAATCGTAAATCATGCTTCTGCTGCATTAAAAGTGATTTATCCAGCCTCTGAGGAGATACTGCCAACAAGGAAGCACCTAATATCTTCAAATCGCCCAATATCTTTTGATACAAATTCAATTGCAGATTACAATAAGGACACCATTCCCCACGATAAAACACCAAAACAACTTTACCTTTTTTCAATTGATCTTTTAATCGGACTCTGGTCCCATTTCCATCTGATAAGATAAAGTCTGGCGCCCGATCTCCTTTATGTAATCTCAATGGGTTTGGATAGGATGTTTTCAATACCTGTTCGTATGCTGCAAAATCGTTTCGAGTTTTATCTGGCAACATGGTTTTTAATTGCTCTTTTAAACGATCCAAATTTTGTCGGTAGTTGATAGTTATAGTTGTCTCCTGCATTTTTTATTGTTTTGATAAAGATGGTAACAGGAATAATCCTGAGTCATTTTCAAAACACAACCGAAAGATTGTGAGAAAATTCCCAACTCAACAATTGACACATTCAATTGTCTGCTTTATTACATTATTAATAGATAAGACAACTCTGTACTCAATATCAAATCATATAAATAAAAAAGGCGTTTCAACCTCAGTCGAAACGCCTTTATGATCTCATATTTCAATTAAGAATTTCTACTCTTCCATCGTACTCCTATAGAGTGCGTTAAAAATCAACTTGTAAGTTGCTCTTGGCTGCGCTCTAAACTGCGGTCTGAAAGCATATAGAATCACACTTCCTTCACCAAATTTCACATCAGCCATTGCAAGCTTTTTAGCCAGATATTTATCCTCTCCAATAGCCCATCCGCTCATCAGCAAATCTTTTGCAGCATATTGTGCCACACTGTCCACCACGGGCTTTGGAGCATCTGGAAGTTCCTCCTTACCACCTTCACCACTCTTGCGCTGCTTGATGATCTCAAATGCCCGACTTCTATTAAAAGACAAAGCCACAGTATCCTGCATACCATAGGCCAACGGGTTGGAAGTATCTACAACTGCCTTAATTAAGGAACCTGGTATGAAGAATTGTCTGCCACTCACATCTTTCACTACGTTTTTCACTGGCAAGCCAAACTGATCGATCACATAGTCTGAAGCCGCATCAAATACCAACAAGGTTCCTCCATTTGAAGTGTATTTTTTCAAGGCCATTGTACCATCTAATCCCAATCCACCAGTATATTCTTCAGGCATTTCCAACACATCATGTCCATGAAGTAGAGATTCTGTGCCTTGTGATGGGATAATGATTGCATCGTAAGCAGAAAGATCTTTTGTTTTTATATCTGCATCGTGAAGTGTATCTAAATCGAATGAGTAAGTATCCAGAACAAATCGTATCCAGCCTTCATCCATATTGGCCACCCAACTTTTATACAATCCTATTTTAGGTAACTTAATCTGATCAAAGCTCGCATCTGGATTAGATGCCAATCCCGTGAATTCAAGACCGTATTCAGATGCCATTGATTCAATCAATTTGGCATCTCCTTTCACTATAAATGATCCAGGTGCAAAAGTGACCTTACCGCTTTTATACGATTCCTGTAATCTATAAGCAGTTCCTCCAGCTTTCAATATTCTATTGGTAGCAACTACAGACGCATTGGTATTTGCATCAAGCAGGTATCCAAAATCGGCCTTACCAGACAAGGCCCCTCCCCGCTCGGTAACTAGTTCTGTTACAATCTTTGTATTTGCCTCAAAAGGTTCAGATATTTTTTCAACACTTATCCCCATTTGCATTGGCAAGGTCCATCCAGCTAAATCATAAGGAGTTTTTGGAGGTCCTCCAGGGTATTGATAACGTGTTGGATAGTCTTGCTTCTCCATCAGATCTAGCAAGTATGGTCGAAAAGCCTGTGCTGTATAAATCACGTAAGAACCTGCTGGATACTTCACATCATCTACTTTGAATTCCTTAGTGGCTTGCTCCACCTCTATTCCTCCTCGCATAAGAACGTTGACAAGATTTACCGCCTCGTAATTATCCCATTGATCTTCGGTAATCACATAAGCATAAACACCCTCTGTCTTTCCTTTCTCAACTGCATCACTTCCCATTCGATATATGTTGTACAAGTAATTTGATCGGTTATTAGCAGCTAACTCTAATACAGCCCAAGTAGCTGTAAGCATATAATCCACAGCGTCTCTAAAATGTGATTCACCACCTTTCCATGGGTCCGGATACATCACATCTGTACCATCGGTAGGCATGCCCGCAATGGTTTTAGGTAGTTTCGCAGGATCGTAATACCGAGGTGTAGGAGTGGCATGTCCAGTCTCTGTCAATATTCCGATCATATTGTGATAGTATGGCACTGTACGCCCTCCACCATTCCAAAACATCGTATAAAAGTTATCAGCAATAGCTCCAGGCATGTTTTCTAAAGAAAAACGTTTGGACATAGCCGAACCCACTTCACTTACACCAGCAGTAATGGCTGGGTGAATTTTTGGGTTTACGGGATCTGCATAGGGTGGTATAGAAATCTTTGTCCATGCCGGAGAAGATTGGTGGTGATTGTATACAATTTGCGGGTACCACTCATTGTACAAGACTTTTGTCACATGATATGTCTCTGGTAAATTATTCATAAACCAGTCTCTATTGTTATCATGTCCCATGTAATAGTGATAGAGTATTGGAGGGCGAGAAGTCTCATAAGCAGTTCCCAGATTCTTGCGATACCAGTTTACCACAATATCCAACCCGTCGGGATTCATTACAGGCATCAACAAGGTGATGACATTATCCCGTATTTTTTTCATTTCTGTACTCTCTGAAGTCGCCAAGGTGTAGGCCAACTCTGAAGTCATCTGACCATGAGCCAACTCGGTGGAGTGCATTCCACCATCCACCCATACGATGGCCTTCCCTTCTTCTGATAGCTTTTTAGCCTCTTCTGGATCAACTTTAGCTCGGGCTAATTTGGCACTGATGTCTTTCCATTTATCCAAATCAGACAAATTCTCTTCGCTTGAGATGAACAACAGATACATTTTTCGACCTAAAACAGAGGTACCAATCTCTATTTTCCTTACTCTATTTGAAGCCTGATCCAATTGCTCCAGGTAGTCTTCTATCTGGCTATAATCAGCCAATTTGTAGTCAGCCCCTACTTTGAATCCATAAACATCTTCAGGAGAAGGGACCTCTTGTGCATTTATATAAAATGGAATAAAATACGTGATCAAAAATATTGGGAGTAATAATCTCTTCATGTTATTCGAATACTCTTTAGTTCAACGAGGTGATAAGTTATATAGTGCTTATCGCTTATTAAATAAAAGTGATGTTAGGTAGCCTATTCTATTGATGACTGGTAGTACACTTACCTAGAAATAAGAAAACACTCCTTTTCAAGAGTGTTTTCTATTAATCTCTCTGAGCAAACTCATTTGCTCCGCACATTCTCACCACTTTCGGAGTGAACATTCCTAATACATCCACCAGATCTACTTGCTGCTTCATCACTTGATGAATGTCCTTGTAGGCTTGTGGTGCTTCATCCAAACCAGAACCGATCACTGTCACACCAGCTTTCTTGAGATGCTTTCTCACCTCATCTCTGGATAGACTTTGCTTAGCTCTTGTTCTGGACATGACTCTACCAGCTCCATGCGATGCGGAATTGATGGAAGCTTGCTCCCCTTTTCCTCTCACAATAAATCCCGGTGCTGTCATGGATCCCGGAATAATTCCCAACACGCCTTTTCCTGCCGGAGTTGCTCCTTTTCTATGGACGATTATCTCCTCACCTTCCACATCCTGCTCTTTCCAGGCAAAGTTGTGGTGATTCTCCACCATTGCCAGCGGCTGCTCACCCAAAGCTTTTGCCATTCGCTCATGGATCTGATGATGACAAGCCGACGCATAATCCCCTGCCAAATTCATCGCAATCCAGTACTCCTGACCATCTTCAGTATCCAAATCCAGCCAGGCCAAATGCTTGGCTTCCGATGGAAGTTTACACTTATCCATAGCTAGCCTGGTATAGTGTCGGGCGATGTTTGCACCCAAACCCCTGGAACCTGAGTGTGACAATACGGCCAGATATTTACCTTTCGGCAATTTCAAGTCATTCTCATCACTCAGCAGCTCCGCTACACCAAACTCAACGAAATGGTTTCCTCCTCCTGATGAACCGATCTGCGAATACGCTCTATCTTTCAAGGATTTGAGAATATTGATCTCACCAAATGACTTATTTTCCAACACCTCATGATCCATCGGTCTTCTGAAAGTCGCGTTTCCAAATCGAGTGTTATCCTCCAACATTTGCTTGAAATCAGAGACTGCATCGTACTGAAATAATGGAGGCAGATCATAAATGGTCATGCACATTCTACAACCAATATCCACTCCTACTCCATAAGGAATCACCGCGTTTTTAGTTGCTAAAACTCCACCAATCGGCAGTCCATAACCTTGATGCGCATCTGCCATCAAAGCCCCTGAGTGTGTCACTGGCAACTTCATCGCCACTTCCATCTGGTGAACTGCTCCTTGCTCAATCCCCTCAGCTCCGTAGGTCTGATATGGGATTCTTGACGAATTCAACTCCAGCGTTTTGTTGTGTTCGGTTTTAATAATCAAACCTTTAGCAACAGCGCCAAGTGACTCATGTTTTTGATAGAATGCTGGATTTTCCAATACTCGTTGCAAAAGCTCTAGCTTATGCTTCTTACTTTTTCCTTTGAAATGAGCTTCCAACACATTCATGGCCGTCCCGATCACTTTTCCCTCCGGGTAGCCAAGTTGTCTCAGCTCTTTTCCTGTCAACTTTGTGGTTGCCATTTTCTAAATATTGTTTTGAATCGCTTCATGCGAATTCGTTTTACATCTTTTTTCAATTCTGCTGAGTCATCATTATCGGTAGACTCCATCATTGCTTTTCGGTATTCCCTTATTGCATTGACATAATCCCCAAGCTTCTCATAAACTACTCCAAGTTTCTTATGAAGTGCTACATGATCCAGACTTTCAACAGTTAAAGCTCTAATCAATATTGCTTTTGCATACTTGTAGCGTTTTGCATCAATATGGATGTCAACCAAATCACTATAAGCAGCTTCATACTCCGGATCAAATTTGATCGTCAGAATATAATGTCGCTCTGCTCTTAATTTATTGATACTATAATAATTAAAGAGCCAGGCCAATGTATAATGCAGCTTGGGATAACCAGGCTCTTCATATAAGCCGGATTGAAGCAGGTTGTAAGCCTGCTGGTAATTCCCTTCAAAGACTTCATCTTCAGCTATATTGATTAAATCTTCTAGACTTTGATCTACAATTTTCATTTTAGTTTTGATTAAATCTTCCCCCAGATCCTGAAAAGTATTCAGGATGACAGGGGAAGAATTATTTAGCTGGAGCAAAAATCTCCCTGAGCTGGTTGACCACATGCCCATTTCCGGAAACAGTGATCTGACCAATTTTCTCAGCGATCTTTTCTACATACTCCATCTCTTTGAGTTTCCACAACATTTCATTGTCTTCCATCAATTTTGCAGTGTTGAGCAAGCTCCGGGTAGAAGCTGTTTCTTCCCGTCTCATGATCACATTGGCCTGCGCTTTTTTCTGCGCCACCAACACTTGATTCATGATTTCTTTCACCTCGCCTGGCAAGATGATATCTCGCACACCACAATCTTGCACCACAACTCCAAGATCCGCCGCTTTCGCCTGAATCTCTTTCATCACGAATGCTGATATAGATTCCTTTCTTTCAAGAGTTTCATCCAGCGTGTAGGTTCCGATAAAGTCTCGAAGCGCCAGCTGCACCAATACATAGAGTTGTTTTTCATAGTCTTTGTTGTCAATGACAGCTTTTGTCACATCATTGACTTTGTATTGCACCATGAAGTTCACTCGAAGTGCGGCTTTATCTCCAGTCAGGATTTCCTGACCATTGATTTCCATCTGTCTACTTCTCAGATCCACTTTCACCACTTTTATTGGTGTACTGTTTTTCCAGAAGTAGTAGGCACCTGCACCTAGCTCCCGGTCGAATTTACCGTCCACGAAAAGCATTCCCTTTTCGTAATCTTCCACTGTAAGAATTCGGACATATCGCGCTACTTCTACTTTTTCCAAAATAGCGATTGGCACATCTTCTTTGATATCGACAGAAGTCAAATCCAGGATCTGAAATCTCAATGCAATCAACCCTCTCCAGTAGGCATATCGACCTGGAATCAAGACTTGCTTGAAGTTGTCATTTTCATAGACCAGGCATAGCTCACCATCTTTTACATTGACAATGTCCAATAGTGATGCTAGCTCCTCATCCTTGAGCAACACATCCAGATTTACTGGCGCGTAAAATGGCTGATCCATATTAAACACGGTTACTGTCTCCCATGGAGACAACCAGTAAACACCTGCTGTGATTACTCGCTGGTAATCACCACCGCGAAACACTAGTCCCACGTATCCTACGTTGATTTTTACTCGATTCAACATTTGTTTACTCATTTAAAATGTTACACATGTGATTCTTGTCTTTGCCCTATCCCTAAAGGGTAGACTCGAATCATTTTTGGAGCTCATAAGGATGACATAGTCACCTTTAGAGCTATCACTATTGGCCAATAATTTTTTACACTTTGTCATCCTGAAGCATGAAGGATCCCATTCCTGATGTTTCAATTCATTTACGAGATTCTTCCCTGTCTGCCAACTGGCTTTAGTCAGAATGACACGTGATATTGTTTCTTAAAAAAGAAAATGATCTCAGCGGTCCATCCGAAAAGTTGGCGGAGTGTCAAATTGAGCAGGTATTTCAATGGACGGTTCATTCATGCTTCTCATCCCTGCTTATCCACTACACAGAAGCTATCCTGAAGTACCCAGAGATCAACCCACGGTATCCTCTACACTCAAAGCCATTTCCAGACTTTTCAGTAAGACTATGACGGTGAACCTTACCAAGGATCACTGTGATCATTTTCTAATGGTGCCTTTTGCAGAGTAGGCATCTCTTTTAATTCAAATGGAACCCAAATCCATCGCGTCTGCCAATTCCGCCAACCTAGAGAACTAGGCGTGGGACTCGAACCCACACTGAAATGGTTGTTGTTTAACCACTAAACTATCCGCTATGAGACGGAGCAGGATTCGAACCTGCGTTCACAACATGGTTGGAAATCCTCCAGCCAAAGCAGCATATCTCCACCTACTGGCGGACACTATGGTGCCGTACAGAAACACTCATCTGGTCTTTGTACTTTTGGTTATTTCCAGTGGGAGCAGTAGGATTCGAACCTACTAAGCACAGGGCACTGGATTTACAGTCCAGCTCAACTCACCATCGTTGACGTACTCCCATTTAGATCGTCGCATGGATTGCACTTTCACTATCACCACAATCCATGGACGACCTCTCGCTTCTATAAACAGAGCTTTTACAAACATCACTGAGCGAACGAAACTCAGCTTNTGG
>PBTY01000038.1:18328-63023 GCA_002729235.1 Rickettsiales bacterium
ANCCACTCTCTGAACTTAAGGAAGACACTCGTTCTGCCTCCTCCCAAGCGAATTTTCTTTGNNTCTTATGNCATAAACAATAAAAAACCCCGACCCGCCAGTTGGCGAATCGGGGTTCTNAGTGNACATAACANTATNTGTTACACGAAGTATCCTTTCATTCGCAACTGNGATTTTCCATCATTTTCATCTCTGTCTGCACGTAATTCCGACAGGACATACTTCTCCCATCGACTTTTAGTCTCAAACAAAATATTATTCTGCACGATATGTATTTTCACCAAATCCATAAGCAACAAAAAACCCAGACTGGAAGGCCTGGGTTTCAATATCTTTAGTAATGATAAATCAACTTTCACCAGGCCAATATCCATCATAGCATACCAATAGCATCCCTTCCGGGTTACTATCTGCTTTTATATGTTGAATAAATTGACGCATTTGTTCTATTTTTAATTGTGATGCAATGATCGGAAAAGGATTTTTAAAAACCAAATATTATTTTGAACATTAACAAATATTCTTCTTTCCATGACTTGAAGGCAACCTGATATACAATCTTTCTAACAAACCTTAGATAGCCTGATGCGTACCTTAAAAAAGTCTAAACAAAATACAACCAACAATGCCACACTTGATCATTGAATGCTCTGCAAATGTTGTCAACAATACTTCTACTCAACTATTAATGAATACGGTTTATGTAGCTGCAGAATCAACTAAGTTATTTACACCGGGGGACATCAAGGTACGCATTAGACCTTTCGAAACATATCAATTAGCAGAGGGACAACACTCATTTCTCCATGTATTTGGCTACATCATGCAAGGCAGAACAGACGAACAGAAAAAACAACTTTCCGAAGTAGTTGTCTCTGCATTGAACCAACTAATTCCTGACACGACCTTCATCTCCATGAATGTAATGGAATTTGAAAAAGCCAATTACTTCAATAAGGGGATGATTAAAAGTAACAAGTAAGATTACCGCTTTAACCATATCACTGAAAAACCAGATTCCTTAATTACCACCTTAAATAGTCAGCTCTTTCAGTTGCACTTCAAAATCGAACTGAAGATCTTCATGAAGAGACTTAATTACCTTTTTGGTGGACAGGAGTTCACGATTGTACAGGTTCTTTAACTGGGTACTCTTCTTCAGATAACTGCCGGCATTGTTAAGTTCGTAGAGAAAATGCAAGATCAGCTCAACCTGGGTATGCTTGTTTTTGGAATAGCGGATATACTTCTTCGTTTCTCTTAATATTTTACGAACACTCTTCTTCACGAAGTAAATATTAGAAGTATTCATATCCATGAACCCTTCGGTGATCTCAGCTTTCACACCTGAGATATAGCTCGCTTCATCCTGCGCTTCAAACAGCAGATAAGTCAGCAACTCTTTGCTCTCTTTCTTGAACCTGGCTAGGGACAAACACAACTCTACGAGCTCTTCTTTTTCCTTAAACTTTAGTTCGTCTTTTATCTGTTTGATCGTGGCTGTAATCATGTGTTAAAGTTAGAGGATAGAAATTAGACTTCAGATTTAGGACAATCGTGGTGCCTATTTCAGTTAAGAACCTTGAACTGCCAATATCGTTCAGTGTTAAGAACTTAACATTCCAATCCTATAAATGAACGAAAATATCAAAATCCTAGAAACCAAAGTCCTCTCAGACAATTGGTACACCCTCAACAAGGTCACTTACGAACACAGAGACAAGCAAGGCAACTGGACAACTCAGTCTCGTGAAGCCTACGACCGAGGAAATGGAGCCACCATTCTACTTTACAATCCCACTTCGAAGAAAGTTATTCTCACAAGACAATTCAGACTTCCAACCTATATCAATGGCAATGAAGACGGCATGCTCATAGAAGCATGTGCTGGTCTTCTAGATAAAGACAATGCTGAGGACTGCATAAGAAAAGAAACAGAAGAAGAAACGGGCTACAAGGTATCTAACGTAAAAAAAATCTTCGAAGCATATATGTCGCCAGGATCAGTCACAGAAATCCTCTACTTCTTTGTAGCAGAATACACCAAGGAAATGAAAGTAAGTGAAGGCGGTGGTTTGGAAGAAGAGAATGAGAA
Organism: Rickettsiales bacterium; assembly: GCA_002729235.1. GTDB lineage: Bacteria > Bacteroidota > Bacteroidia > Cytophagales > Cyclobacteriaceae > Marinoscillum. Next base: position 20,424 of record PBTY01000038.1, read on the forward strand.
TATCGAAGTACTGGAGTTAGGCTTTGAGGAAGCATACAATATGATTTCGACGGGAGAAATCTGTGACGGGAAGACCATTATGCTCCTACAATATGCAAAACTGAATGGATTGATTTGAAATCAACCCATTCAATATTTATTGTTTTTCGATGGTCTCCTGACCGGCTTTGAAGCTGTAGAAAGGTGAGGTCCAATCATCCGAAACTCCACTATTCTGTTCTCCATCAAGAGAATAGATTTTCATACCAAAGGCTTTTCCCATTCCCCAAACACCCACCAATTTATCATTGATCACATATCCAAATCCCTCAAATGGTTCACTTTCACCAAGCTCCCAGATCACATGGTACATTTCTCCTTCCTTAGTGATGCGCAAGGTTCCTTTGTACGTTTCAGAAGCTCCGATCTCCACATCACCCTGAGAGCGTCTGCCAACAACTTCATAAGTTCCTTCAACCATTGACTTGTTTAGCTTACCTCCAATCAGCTCAGCACCCCTACCCAATTGGGATGTCCAGTTACCAGTGCCGAAAAGCCCGCCCTTTTCATTTAATTCATATTCAAATAAGCCATATCGTGGATTAGTAGCTCCATAAGCGGTAATCAATTCCACGGAATTCGGATCATAAAAACCAGTACCTCGGAATTCGGTTACTCCTTTCTTTCCTGGATATTTAATCTCCCATATCAAACGATACCATTTCTGATTGATCGTATCAATTTTAAGATTCCCAGAATAATCTGTTCCAGATGGGTCTCTACCTGACACTTTCCACATTCCCTGAATTCGCTGTTGAGCAATGGAGGATAGAGTGAGCACAAGAAAAGCACTCACAAGAATTGTTTTAAGTTTCTTCATGAATGAATAAGATTGATGGTTTCACTAAAATAACTCAAAATGTATCCTGATGTTTCGGGTAGATTTAAATTTGAAGAACTTACAATTAACCACTCAATTTGCGTTAATTAATCATCAACCAATGAAACTAAACCTAATGAAACAACTAATCGGTCTCTTCTTCATTGTTGCCAGCAGTCAACTATTTGGTCAAAAACTCGCCGACAAATACATCGATGAAGGCATTGCTTACCATGATCAGGGAGAATACACATTGGCAGTTGAGTCGTATCAGCATGCCCTTTACCTCAATGATAGCTCTTCATTGGCACACTATGAATTGGCCATGACCTATATGTACATGGAGGAGTATGACAGCTCGCTTGCCCATTCTAACAAAGTGATTGATCTCAACAATGGACATCTGTTGCCAGCCTACTTGATAAAAGCTAACAATTTGGATGCATTGGGGAAAAGTAATGAGGCAATTAAAGTCTACCAATACATCCTGAAGAATTTCAAGGAAGACCATATGGTCTACTATAACCTGGCACTTACACAAAGTAATCTGGGTAGAACTGAAGAAGCCATAGACAACCTAATCAAGGGCATCAATTTATACCAAATGCATCCCAGCAGCCACTTAATTACTTGGCAATCTTTTGAATGCTGCCGAGAATAAGGTTCAAAGCATTTTATCGCTTCATTTTTTCCTGTTGTTAGAACCGAACTCGCAAAGATCTGCTGATGCATTGGAACTACTCAAAGAACAACTAGCAGGGAATGCCGAACAAACTGGTGAAAACAGCATGAACATCATTCTGAATCCAGCTGCATTGGATAAGAAAAATGAGTTTGGATCTGCGGAGGTGATGCTTTCCATGTTGGCAGCTACCAACATGACAGCAAAGAAAGAAGGCGCCAGCGATATGGAATTGTTCATTTCCAACAATAATTCAATTTTTAAGATTCTTGGAGAATTGAAGAAAAAGAAAAATAAAGGACTCTGGTGGGAGTTTTACATTCCATTCTATTATGACTTAGCTAAATCAAAGCATCTTGATACTTATTGCCGCTATATCAGTCAGTCAGAAAGCACAGAAGCTGGTGAGTGGATTTACACGCATGAAAAAGAACTTGCAGCTTTTGATGAATGGTTAAGTAAGTAGAACTCAATGAGAGAAATGTGCTTTGTTGTGCTATTCCCTAATTTACACGCATGAAGTGGAAAGCAATCATCGCAGTAGTTACAGTATTCATTAGCATATCATCATCAGGACAAAACCAACCAAAATACGCCACTCAAGATGGCACCTGGTGTTGGTTTTCGGATCCGAGAGCTATCAAAGTTGATGAATCAATCGTTACTGGTTGGGTAAAAGCAGATGGCACCATAGAATCTGCTAAGATCAATCTGCAGACTGATTCCATTACCTTCAGCGAACTCTACTATAAGCTGGAAGCAGATGACCATGACAATCCAGCATTTATCCAGGCAGGAAATGGTGTGATACTGTCCATGTACACTCGCCATAGCCGAAAGGATTTGTTTATCAATCGACTGGATGCTACCAGCGATTTCACTTTTAAGGGTGCACAATTGATCCATCCATGGAGTGATGAAGAATTGGTTCGTTTCCCACGCATGACTATGACCTACGCCAATCCATTTCGCCTGGAAAAGGAAAATGATCGGATCTATTGTTTTGGCAGGTGGACAGGTTTCAAACCCAACATGATGTGGTCTGATGACCATGGGCAGACCTGGTCTGATAGCAAGGTTTTCATTACCAACTATCCCTTTGACAGCAACAACCGGCCCTATGTAAAGTATTTCTCTGATGGACAATCCAGAATTCACATTGTCTTTACGGATGGACACCCACGTGACGAACCTACTAACTCGGTATATTATGTTTATTATGAAAACGGTGCATTCTACAAAGCCAACGGCCAGCAAATCGCCACAATGGAAACCCTACCCTTTGAACCCAAAGACGCCTCTGTGGTATTCACTTCCAATGAAAAAGAAGGCCGTGCCTGGATAGCTGATATTGGTCAGGGCAAACAAGGAAATCCCATACTGCTCTACACCAAAAGCCCAACCGAGCAAAATCATGAATACTGGTACGCTTCCTATTCCGATAAGGGGTGGAAAAGCTCCAAGCTGTGCAACTCTGGCAAGTGGTTTCCACAAACTCCCGATGACCAAAAGGAACGGGAACCGCATTATTTTGGTGGAATGACCATCCACCCAAACAACAGCAATGTGGTCTATCTATCCAGACAAATCAATGGTGTTTTCGAAATAGAGCGATGGGAAACAACCAACTACGGTAAAACATGGAAGCAAGAAGCAATCACCCAAAACTCTGCATTGGACAATGTGCGTCCGTACATACCAAGAGGGCTCGATGCANCAGATCAGGAGGTAGTCTTATGGATGGAAAATCAAAAATACACTCACTATACAGACTATAAGACTTCTATAAAGTATTGGGTGAGGTAATATAAACCAACCATCCCCTCCTACAACTTGGCTAAAACGCTAGAAAGCACCATTAATCCGGTTGCGTCAACCTTTCTTTGGTCAGGAAGTATACTGAAATCACAGTCTAACCAATGACCCCTTCTAGTTCACGCTTGTAACGTTGACTCAATAAAGATCAAGTTTGGAACTTTAGAGGAAGAAATCACTAATAAAACATGCAGTTCTAGAACTTCTCATCCCCAATGGTCTCAAACATCGAACTGCTCCTAAATGTTGAGATATATTCAACATATTGATTGAAAGTAGCAGATATTGTATTTTATTATAATCGCATGAACCAGATAATAGAAAGAGCAACTTTTGTAGATTCTGATGAACTAAGCGAACTAACCTACAGATCTAAGGCGTATTGGGGGTACTCCGAAGAACAAATGGAGAAATGGCGAGATGATCTACACATTACGGAAGAATACATTCAGAACCATGAGGTATTCTTATTAAGAAAGAATAATCAAATAGTGGGCTATTACTCATTTATCATGATATCACCCTCAACTATCAAACTCGACAACCTCTTCATTGATCCAAAAAACATCGGAAAAGGTTTAGGACGCACATTAATGAATGACTTTCTAAGTCTTGTAAATAATTCTGATGTATCAATAATAACATTGGAATCCGAACCCCAAGTGGAACAGTTTTATCAAAAATTTGGCTTCAAAACAGTTAGTCAACTAAAAAGCTCCATACTCAATAGATTTCTTCCAATCATGGAACTGAAACTAAATACCTGAATACTATTACATCTTTATAGTGCCTCCTAGTCACCATTTCCTCCAAATTCTAACTACCCTTCTAGTCCGAGTTCGTAACGCGGACTCAATAAAAAACCAAGTTTGTAACTTGAACATATGCAAACCACCTTTTCCAGCAAATTCTAACTACCTTTCCTAGACCTTTAATTGATCCNACCCATGAAAAGAATCCAGTTTAAGAAAGACATCAAGGCGCCTGCTGCGCATGTTTACAACATCATGCTCGGCATAGACGACAAAGCCACTTACGAGCAGTGGACCGCTGAATTCAACCCTACCTCTACCTATGTAGGTAACTGGGAAAAGGGGTCCAAAATGTACTTCGTAGGGACGGATGAAAATGGCAAAAAAGGGGGAATGATCTCCAAAATAGAAGACAACATCCCCAACCAGTTCGTTTCTATCTGTCACCTGGGTATGCTAGACGGAGACAAGGAAATCACCGAAGGACCAGAAGTAGAACCCTGGGCCGGATGTATGGAAATCTACTCGTTCAAGGAAAATAATGGTATCACCACAGTCACTGTAGAACTTGACGTCACCGAAGAACATGAAGACTACTTCAATACCACCTGGGTGAAAGCATTGGANAAACTCCAGGAGCTGTCGGAAGGNTGATTTATCCTGCAAGCTCTACCAATCACTAATCACAACAACTCAAAATCAATAGGCAATAGGCAAACAATCAATAGGCATCATGAAAACACCTAATAAGCAAGTAGAAAACTTTGACTAATCACTAAACTACCGATCACTGATTACTGACCCACAGACACACCGATCACCGACTCACTGACCCACCGATCACCGACCTACCGATTACTAATCCACCAAACCCATCACCTCACCCCAAACCTGATCATCTACAGTCATCCCATTCGCCAGATTTCGTTCTCTATTCATTAGGGCTCTTTCCCCTGGATAATAGACCTTATCACCAGACTTCATCGGAGGTACATCGTGTGTGTAGTCTATGATTTCGTTGAGTAGCTTTTCGGAGATATTTGGATCACTGAATTTGCGAGGATCAATGCACATGTAAATCTGTGAAACTCCTGTTTCTTCTTCTTTTTNACCGATCTTATAGGTTGAATTTCCCGCGGAAAGCAAAGTAGCCAGCATATCCAAGATCATCGAAAGGGCCGAACCTTTCCAATATCCAATTGGCAATCCACGCTGCTTCTTTCTCAACTCCACAGGATCATCGGACAATTCATTGTTTGTATCCCATCCGCCCGCAAAGGGCAGTTTTTCCTTCTTCAGTGCATATTCCTGAATTTGGCCAAAGGAAAACTGTGAGATCGCCATATCCAGCACCACATGACCTTCAGCTCTGGGAATAGCTACGATAAACGGGTTGTTCCCAATTCTGCTATCACGTCCTCCCCAAGGCGGCATATTCGGTTGCGTGTTGGTAAATAGGATCGCAATGCATCCAGCATCTGCAGCTTGCCAACCATAGGCACCTCCTCGCATCCAGTGATTGGTATTGCGAAGTGCCACCAGACCCATTCCATGTTCTTTTGCCAATTCAATAGCCCGATCGGTACACATTCTAGCATTGATGACTCCCGAACCAAATCGACCATCCCATCGCTCAATACTTCCGAAAGCACCAACTTGCTCGGCTTCTTCATTGATTTTGATAATCCCTTTTCGAACTAGATTGATAAAAGCAGGAACTCGATTGATCCCATGTGAATTGACACCCATCAAGGTATTTTCAGCATGAGTGTCCGCAAGGATTTTGGCCCTGGCTTCATTAAATCCATACTTAATGAATAATTCATAAAGCACGGATTGCATTTCCGAATAGGAGATCGTCATAATAGCTAAGTTGAAGCACTTGTTTGTTCTAAAATAACTAGAGCAGACTAATTGAACTATTGTCAACAATCTAAATCATCGATATGCCATCGGATTCGTTAAAAATAGTGGAATAACTAACTCATCGTAAGTAGGAATATTAACTTTAACCACAGTCTTAAGAAAAGTTATGTAGGTACATGATAAGTCTTGTCAGACCATATGACAAAAGTTAACTTAACGAATCAAGTATCCTTCTACTTTTGCTCCGAATTCAAACGGGTATACTCTCGAAAGAATTCGATTATCAAAACCAACAAATTTTAATTCATCAAGCCATGAATAAGTCGATATACATCAACCCGACTGAAGCCTATTGTGGAAAGTCATTGATCACGCTCGGTTTTCTAGAACATCTACTACGCTCAACACAAAAAGTAGGTATTTTTCGTCCGATCATCAAAAGCCGTCCTGGAGAAGAGCGAGATAGAGACATTAACCTCTTTTTATCTCATTTCAATATTAATGTTGACTACAAAGAGACATACGGGTACACTACGGATGAACTCCAAAACATGGAAACTTCCGGAAAGCATGATGAAATCCTTGATGGAATCATTGCCAAGTACAAAAATCTGGAGGAAAAGTTCGACTTTGTAGTCATTGAAGGATCTGATTTTGAAGGCAAAAACTCCATGTACGAGTTCAACCTGAACCTCGAAATTGCCAAAAACCTGGGTAGTCCGGTAATCATGGTTGGTAAGGCAGACAAGACGCTTCCTATTGAGGAGCAGTCCTATAACATCGTCCAATGTGTAGATAACTTCATCAATCANGGCTGTCAAGTAGTAAAAGTCATCGTCAATCTGGTACCAGAGGTAATACAGGCGGAATTGGAAAAAGAGTTGAAGGCGAAACTTCCAAAGGATTTGCTGAACATCGACTTCCTTCCTGATGATCATGTGCTGAGTAGCCCAAGCATTATGGAGATTGTAGAAGCTCTGGACGCCAGAGTGTTATACGGAAAAGATCAGCTAAATCGACTAGCCTATTACTATACCATTGCAGCGATGCAACCACACAATTATCTGGAGCGAATCAAAGAAAACTCCCTTGTGATCACTCCCGGGGACCGTGGCGATATCGTCATGACTACTTTGCAGGCACACCAGTCTAGCAATTATCCTTCTTTGGCGGGTATAGTACTATCCGCGGGATATGAATTAGAAAATGCTTATCACAAACTACTGGAAGGATTGCAAGACATTGTTCCTATTGTTTCAGTATCTACTAATACATTCGATACCGCACATAAAATAGCCAGTATCCGATCTTACCTAAAACCCACGAGTCATCGAAAAATTTCCTTGGCCAAACAGCACTTTGACCATCATGTGGCTATGGCCGAATTGATGGAGAAACTAAAAGTAATGGCGCCGAGCAGTGTTTTAACACCTAAAATGTTTGAATACAGCTTATTCAAAAAAGCTAAGTCTGATAAAAAAAGAATCGTTTTGCCAGAAGGTGAAGACGAACGCATTTTGAAAGCTGCAGAAATACTTGCCTCAAGAGGTTTAGTCGATTTGATTATTCTAGGCAATGAAGAGCAAATACAAAAAGACATTACCAAATATGGGCTAACATTCGATGCAGATAAGGTACAAATAATCAACCCGGTGAAGCATCCTAAGTTTTCTGACTATGTGGTTGAGCTCTATGAGCAACGTAAACACAAGGGCGTTAACACTGACATGGCTAAAGACTTATTGTCTGATGCCACTTACTTCGGCACGATGATGGTGCACATGGGAGATGCTGATGGAATGGTATCAGGAGCTATCAATACTACTCAACACACGATTCGTCCGGCGTTGCAGTTGATTAAAACCAAATCAGGCTACAGTACCGTTTCTTCCGTGTTCTTCATGTGTCTGGAAGATCGGGTATTGGTTTATGGTGATTGTGCTGTCAATCCTAATCCAACTTCTGATCAACTTGCTGAAATTGCGCTTTCTTCTGCAGAAACGTCCATCGCATTTGGTATAGACCCAAAAGTAGCCATGCTATCCTATTCTTCTGGATCATCAGGAAAAGGTGAAGAAGTAGAAAAAGTAAGAGCAGCGACCGAATTGGCTAAGTCCAAGAATCCAGGTCTTAAACTTGAAGGCCCTATTCAGTACGATGCGGCTGTTGATAAGGGAGTTGGTCAGAAAAAAATGCCTGGATCTGAAGTTGCAGGTCAGGCAAGTGTCTTGATATTCCCTGATTTGAATACAGGAAACAACACCTACAAAGCCGTACAACGAGAGACGGGAGCCATTGCTATTGGCCCTGTTTTGCAAGGCTTAAATAAACCAGTAAATGACTTGAGTAGAGGATGTACCATTACTGATATTGTCAATACAGTAGTGATCACCGCTATCCAGGCCCAATACGAAAAATAAATACCAGCAGTTATCAGGTCATGACTCGTTCGTGACCTGAGAAAACCAACAAACAAATGAAAATCTTAGTCATTAATACAGGAAGTTCTTCCATTAAATATGTGGTTTATGAAATGGATGGACATCAGGTTCTTGCCAAAGGTCTGGTTGATCGTATTGGAGATCCAGCCTCTTCATTAACCAACTCACTCTTTACTCCAGACGAACACAAGGAACGGATAGAAACATTGATTCCTGATCACACAGCAGGTCTTGAAATGGTCGTCAAACTACTGACTGATGCTGAAAAAGGAATAATCAAAGATACCAGTGAAATTGCTGCAGTCGGCCATCGCGTAGTACATGGAGGTGAACGATTTAGCACCCCGGTAGTCATTGATGATGAGGTTAAAGCTAAAATTGAAGAGCTGATCACACTTGCTCCACTTCATAACCCTGCTAATTTGGAGGGAATTAAAGTTGCTGAGCAATTTTTCCCAGACGCCAAACAACTAGCAGTATTTGATACGGCATTTCACCAAACAATGCCTCCAAAATCATTCAGATATCCGATTCCTAATCGCCTGTACACAGAAGAAAAGATTCGGGTGTATGGAATGCACGGCACCTCACATTCATATGTGAGCAAGCAACTCATTTCGCAATTAGATAAACAGGCAGAAGAAACTTCTGTAATTTCCATTCACCTGGGTAATGGGTCCAGCATGGCTGCAGTTAAAGGTGGCAAGTGTATTGATACTTCTATGGGTTTGAGTCCATTGGCAGGCTTGATGATGGGTACACGATCTGGAGACCTTGATCCCGCAGTTCCATTCTATTTAGGCACCACCCTAGGCATGAAACTGGAGGACATAGACAAGATGCTCAACAAAGAAAGTGGCCTGAAAGGAATCACTGGCACGAACGACATGCGAGACGTAATGGACCAAAGAGCAAAAGGAGATGAAAATGCCACACTTGCCATTGACATGTATGTGCAACGAATCAAGAAATACATCGGAGCATATGCTGCTGAATTGGGGGCTTTGGACGCCATAGCTTTCACGGCAGGAATTGGTGAAAACAGTGCAAAACTACGCGAACTGGTTTGTGAGGGTCTTGGAGTTTTGGGTATAGAATTGGATAAAGAAAAAAACACAGCTTCAGGTTCTGGAAATAGAAGAATCAGTACTGACAGCAGCAAGGTGGAAGTCTGGATCATTCCAACAAACGAGGAACTGGAGATAGCTATTCAGTCTGAGAAGGTGCTGAATAACTAGTTTAATAGAAAACAAAAAGAATTCAGCCATTCTCGTTTGAGGATGGCTTTTTCATAAGCCTAGGCTTGTGTCCCCACAAGCCTTTACTCGGCATCATACTAAATTAGGTTCGTGAGGACATGAACCCTGGCAAAACTGAATGGCTTTTTCATATACACCTATTTAGTCCTGGTCCTGCAATGCCAAGGCTCGTGTCCCCACGAGCCAACAAGTATTAATATGCTCCGCCTACCTAGCGGAACATGACACTCCTCAAAATATCATGTTTCTTATTAACTTAATTAAATGGATACCTTCACATCATCAAGAAACTCGTACATGGAGTTTGATAAAATCTACTTCTGGACGGCAACAATAAATAATTGGCAAAAATTGTTACTTCCTGATTCTTTTAAGGATGTCATTATTTATTCTCTCGACTACCTATCAAAGAAAAACCTGATTGATGTTTTCGGGTTTGTGATTATGCCCAATCATATCCACTTGCTTTGGCGTATGAAAGAAATGAATGGAAAAGAAACCCCAAAAGCTTCCCTACTCAAGTTTACTGCACATCAATTTAAATCTATGTTAACTCCAGCTAAGCTTTCAAAATTTAAAGTAACTGCAGAAAATAAAAAGTATGAATTTTGGCAAAGAGATCCTTTGGCCATTGAAGTGTATACACCTGAAATTGTCTATCAAAAATTAGATTATATTCATAGGAATCCAATAGCAAAGAATTGGAATCTGGCTCTTGAATCTAGCCAATACAAATACTCATCAGCGTCCTATTATGAGGAAAATGATCAACATTTCAATTTTCTTAAACATATAGGTGAGCAACTGTAATTAGGTTCGTGAGGACACGAACCCAAGCGAAAATGTTCGTTTATCGGTGTAGCCTAGGATTGTGTCCTCACAAGCCTTCATTCGGCATCATACTAATTAAGTTCGTGAGGACACGAACCCTGGCAAAAAAATAAAAAGTATGAATTTTGGCAAAGAGATCCTTTGGCTATTGAAGTCTACACACCAGAAATTGTCTATCAAAAATTAGATTATATTCATAGGAATCCAATAGCAAAGAATTGGAATCTGGCTCGCGAATCTAGCCAATACAAATACTCATCAGCGTCCTATTATGAGGAAAATGATCAACATTTCAATTTTCTTAAACATATAGGGGAGCAACTGTAATTAGATTCGTGAGGACACAAACCCAAGCGAAAATGTTCGTTTATCGGTATAGCCTAGGATTGTGTCCCCACAAGCCTTCATTCGGCATTATACTAATTAAGTTCGTGAGGACACGAACCCGGGCAAAACAGAATGGTTTTTTCATATTTACCTATTTAGTCCTGGTCCTTCGCTTCATCTTGGCAATGCGATCCAGGTAGTATTCACGCAGTTCATCGATAAAGGTGTTTGGGTCAGCATAGGTGGTCCATACCTTGTAGGTATACTTGTCTTTAGCAGCTTCCAATTCAGATTCCAACCGGTTCAGTTCTCGTCTCAAATACTCCAAAGGGTCTGCATCTTTCGAAATTATGTACTTGACCTCCTTATTATCCATTAGGTCACCAGACATGATGTGATTCACATAAGCTTGCAATGCTTCTAAATCTCCCTGCTGATAAAGTTGAATCAACTCCGTTGTGGCCTCATGAGCCAAATCCTGCTTGTCCTCCTGCATAGAAAACCTATCAGGATGCACATAGAGCATTGCTTCTCTATAAAGTCGCTTTAGAGCCTTCGCATCATCTGCACTCTTAATAGCTTCAGAACTTTTCGGAACAGAAATGACAACAGTTGGTTCTTTGTAATTTTTACCGCGTTTTTTCTGCTCNAGACGCTTTTCCTTTTTGGCCTTTTTCTGTTGCTTGTAAAGAGCGGTAAGCTCCTGCTCNAGTATCAACTCTTCAATAAGTGCTGCACGAAGTTTTNNNTCAAANGCTTCGGTTANCTGTTGGACTNTCAATCAGTTCAGTTTTCAGCAATGCNAGCNNCCGTTGTAAATCGTTACGATCCACNTGATTGACATTGGTTAGCTGATTCTCTGAGGCCATAAGCAAAAATACTACTAAATCAAGCAGTGCAATAAGGCAACATTTACATCTTCTAATTGCATCTAATCAATCAAGGTAATATATTGGCATTGCATACCTCAGACCTCTTATCATGAAAAAGTTCTTTTTAAGTCTTGCTGGAATTCTTATTCTCCTCGTTGCTTACATTCTCATCAAAACGGTATTATCTACTCCAAAGGAATTGGTAGTAGAAAAAGCTGAGTTAGTTCAGGTACCAGATGAAGCCTTATCAAGACTNCAAGGAGCCATTCAANACAAAACTATTTCGTTTGAATATCCAGCCAAACCNGATTCAGCTGAATTCTATGGACTGCATCGANACATTCAAAAATCNTACCCGCTTGTTGATAGCCTTTTGGAACGAACAGTAATCGCTGATTACAGCCTATTATACAAATGGACAGGAAAAGATCCGGATACCAAACCAATCATTCTTATGGGTCACATTGATGTGGTCCCCGTGGATGAAACTACCCTCGAGGAATGGGAGCAGCCTCCATTTTCAGGTGCGATCAAGGGTGACTACATCTATGGCAGAGGCACAATGGATGATAAGGTAAGTGTTTTTAGTATTCTAGAAGCTGTTGAATTGGCGTTGCAAAACGGACTGAAACCAAAACAAACCATCTATCTGGCTTTTGGGCATGACGAGGAAGTAGGTGGAGAAGCTGGTGCAGGTTCTATTGCCAAGCATCTGGAGGACTTAGGTGTACAAGCTGAATATGTCATGGACGAAGGAGGTTACATTGCTGATGGGATGATTCCTGGCTTAGACAGGCCTCTCGCAGTTATTAACGTTGCTGAAAAAGGATATGTGTCCTTTGAACTAACTATCAAAACACCAGGTGGACATTCGTCTAGTCCTCCAACTGATAACACCATTGGATCATTAGCCAAGGCGATTACCCTTCTGGAAGAAAATCAGTTCTCTTATCAAATGACTGAAACCATCCAGGAACAAATAGATATCATTGGCCCTCACATGCCTTTTGTTTCAAGAATGGCATTTGCGAATTCCTGGTTATTTGGAGGTAAAATACTAGAAGAACTCAATGCACACACCACAACCGCACCCACAATTATCAAAGGNGGAGTGAAAGACAATGTCATCCCAACTACNGCNAGNGTGGTNGTTAATTTCCGAATCATGCCGGGTCAATCCATTGATGAGGTAGAAAACCATATCATCGAGACCATACAAGACGATCGAATCTCTATTGCCAAAGTGAGCAATGTAAACGAACCATCACCCGTGTCGGATTCTCATTCAGAGGCCTATCAAATCATTACCAAATCGATAGCACAGGTCATCCCAGATGCCGTAATTACTCCAGGTCTGCTAGGAGGAGGCACAGATACCAAGCACTACCGCTATGTATCTGACAACCAGTATCGTTTCTTACCGATGCGAATTACACCAGATAACATGACAGGAATCCATGGTAATAATGAACATCTGGCAGTTTCCAATTACAAAGAATCCATCCAGTTCATATATCAGTTAATTAAGAATCTGGAGTAAAATCTTATCACATCGGTAAAATCTGCTTTTTATTTTCAACGCTTATAGTGGATCCTTCAGCTAACAATACGCTTGTTGGTTCTAACGAATTCAAAAGTGCAAATTGAGAGCCATAATTCTGTTCAAAATTCACATCTACGTTGATGGATTGGACGGGATATATCTCCCAACTCGGATGCTTTACTTCATATTCCACAGCAGTTCCTTTTAGTCCTTTGGAATATCCCCAATAATGCTCTGCAATGAACTGTTCTTCTGACCCAGCGATCATTGGCATCGGATGGCCTTCACAGACTATCTGCATGAAATGTCTCTTCCCTCCTTTCCACCAGGAATAGCTCACATCCAGTTCGGAATCAGCCTTATTCCATTGATGATCCATTCGCACGGTCTCGTAATGTTCTTTGTAAATGGTATTGGCAACAAATGAAATGGCTGGCTTTGGCACCAACTCTTTGATAAATACAACACCACGTTTCCAGACTGAACGATCCTTTCTTCGCACATAAAAACGTAGGTTGACTTCTTCAAAGTTGACATGAAAAGGCACCTTAATTCCTAACAGTTTGGTATTCTGAAACATGAACCCAACCAAACTCACATAACACCTACCCTCAAAAAGGTCTAATTCTGTTCCTATAGGTACATAAGGCTCCAAAATCTTGGGATCAACTACATAATTGAACATGGCTAGTTTGCGCCACTCTGCTTTTAGAAAAGACATAACTATAAAAGCGATTTAAATGCATCAGAAATATACTGATATTGAAAACTAAACCCTTCTTCCCTCAATCGAGTAGGCACCACTCTTCTACTTTTTAATATCAGCTCTGTTTCCGTACCAATCAGCCATGCTCCAATACTTAATAACCACTTAGGAGAAGGGAGACCAAAAGGAACTTTCAACGCTTTTCTCAACTGCTTCATGAAATCTGCATTCGGAACAGGATCTGGGGACGCGACATTGTAAATTCCAGTAGCTCTTTCATTATGGATGACCCAATTAACTACCTCGACAAAATCCTGCTCATGCACCCAACTGAAGTATTGTTTGCCATTTCCTTGACGACCACCCAACCCAAACTGCGTCAGTCTTTTCAATGAAATCAATGCTCCCCCACTCGCTCCCAACACTATAGATATACGCAAAGCGACTTGTCGAACGTTAGGCATTTCAAAATCAAAGAATGTTCGCTCCCATTTCTTGCAAACATCTACTGAGAATCCTTCTCCAATCTGACCGTCATGCTCATCCATCTCCTGATCTTCTGAATGTCGATAGATGGTAGCAGAAGAAGCATTGATCCAGAGTTTTGGAGGATGTTGACATTTCTTTACTGCCTCACCGAGAATATAAGTTGCCTGGATTCGTGTATCATAAATAGCCTGCTTATTAGCTTCGGTATACCGGCAGTCTACAGACTTACCATTGAGATTGATGAGGACATCTGCACCCTCCAGCTCTCTCGTCCAACTTCCAAATAATCTCCCATCCCATTTTACATATCGGATGCCATGTTGATCCTCTACATGTTTTCTGGTCAGAACTACCACTTCAAAGTCTTGTTTTAAAAAGTTTTTACTCAACAACTGCCCCAGGAATCCTGTTCCTCCGGCTATAACAATCTTTTTCATGATTCTTTGTAGTATCGGTGAGATAGCAGTCCATAGTATATGGCTAGAGCCCATGGAACTCCGGCAAACAGTATCCCGAATAGCCACTCATATTGATCTTTGTCGATGATCAGAAAAATTGTAAAAGACATTAAACTGGCCAGGGCTAAAAAGAAATACCTTCTAAATAGTCCTCTGTGCTCATTTTTGATGGCCAGAAAAGCACCAAATAGAAACTGATAGATACCAACAAAAAACTGAAGATAAAATATGAGTATTATATACCCTACCTCAAATAATGAAGAAATCAAGATGAGTACAATCAAAAACAGGATGAATACTTGAACATAATAATTAAAGACTCTCATAATTTAAATTTTATTAATTATTGTATTTTCAGAAATTACTGAAAGTTATATTCAAAAAAATATTACAGCTTCATTAGCAGCTTGATAAACCAGTTTTGATCTGATTTCACAAACTTATCCAGCACACCATCCACCTTCTCAGAGAAGTCTTTTAACTCTTGAGTAACTTCCTTGAACTCCTCCACATGTTTTCCAGATCCTTCTACAGCTTGCACTTGATTCAATACCTTGATGATGGGCTCAATCTCTCTTTTACGACGTTCTCTAGACACTTGTCTTGCGAGCTCCCATACATCCTTGTCGGCTACAAAATAGTCTTTGCGATCTCCTACCTTATTCTCCTTGGTGACTATTCCCCAATCCATTAACGCACGTACGTTCATGTTCACATTTCCACGTGACATCTGCAGCTCTTCCATGATTTCATCGGCTGTTAACGGATCTGGACTGATGATCAATAACGCATGAATCTGAGCCATCGCTTTATTGATGCCCCAGTTAGAACCAAGGGTACCCCACGCTTGAATGAATTTCTGTTTTGCGTCTTGATGCTGCATAGTGATACAAACGTAAACGTATTTTCTAAAGTTTCAAAACTTTTTGAAAGTTTATCTCGATTCAAACTAAATAATTACTTAAACACAATTTTTTCTTTACATTATACTATTTAGGCATAGAAATTGCTTCATCTACTTTTTTAACTGTCTAAATTCATTCGCCATGACAAGACTAATTCCGCTGCTGTTTGCAGCCTTAATTCCTATTGCCCTTTCGGCACAGAAAAAAGCAACTAATTCAAGAAGCATTCCATATTTTGAATGCCATGTCCCAGAGCACTCAGGTGTATCCCAACTTCCACTGAAGGACTATTCAGTAGAAGCAAAAATTGCCGGAACAATCGCCGACGTGAATCTGAAGCAAACCTTCATCAATTCATTCAACACTCCTCTGGAAGTGACTTATGTGTTTCCCGGTTCTGCCAATTCCGCTGTGAATGGCTTGACAATGAAAATCGGAGAAAGAGTAGTGATTGCTGAAATTCAAGAAAAATTCAAAGCACGTGAAACGTATTCGGAAGCCGTAGAAGAAGGGAAAAGAGCCTCGCTTTTGGAGCAAGTCAGACCAAATGTGTTCCAGATGACTGTTGGCAATATTATGCCAAATGATACCATCGAAGTATCAGTACAGTACACGGAATATGTTGAAAGCATTGCCGGACAATACCAGTTCATCATCCCAACCACCATCGGAGAAAGATACGCTGGTGAAAATAATGGAGAGCAACTGTCAGTAAGGCCTAGCTATGTGATGTCTAACGAAAGCCCATACACCTTAAATATATCGGTTGATATAGCATCTCCTGTTCCAATAGTTGAAGCCAAATCCAATACACATAAGATTGATATGACGGTAGAAGATTCCTTCCATTGGTTCACAAAGCTGAATGATACAGAACGATACGCTGCTAACCGTGACTTCATTTTAGAATACCGTCTTAGAGGAGAATCACTTGCAAGTGGAATTCTTTTACACGAAGGTGAGTCCGAAAACTTCTTTATGCTACAAATACAACCTCCCAAGTACGTATCAAAAGCGGCAATTCCTCCACGAGAGTATCTATTTGTGGTAGATGTCTCAGGCTCTATGAGTGGTTTTCCGCTAAGAACGGCCAAAGAACTCATGAGTAGTCTACTAGAAGACTTGAAGCCAAATGATCTATTTAATATACTTCCATTCGCTGGAGCAAGCACCAAACTCTTCCGAAACAGCCAATTAGCGACAACTGCTAACATAAATAAAGCTGAGCGATTCATGCGCTCACGCATATCTGGAGGTGGCACCAATATGGCGTCNGCTTTTCGAGATNTTTATCAATCTATGCCTGAAACNCCGTTTTCCAGATCTATAATACTCATTACAGATGGNCATATTGAGGCAGAGCAAAAAGTCTTTCAAGAAATNCGCGAGAACCTGTACAAAGCCAATGTATTTGCATTTGGNATAGGNTCTTCNGTAAATCATTACCTNATAAAAGGTGTTGCNCGNGCTGGAATGGGTGAAGAATATATTGTCACNCACCCNGACATTGCTAGAGCNAAAGCAACNNAACTGGCTAACTATATNAAACGCCCAGCACTGACCAACATCACAATCGATTTTAAATCAAACTCCGTCTANGACTTTTCTCCGATTAGTATCCCAGANGTNNTGAGTGATNGACCTCTAACAATATATGGTAAATACGAAGGCAAAATGNAGGATGAGATNATCATCCANGGAAGCACNGGATCGNAACCCTANCAGGAAGTANTTAAGATTTCATCNGACAATAATCAGGCAAATCCAGCATTACCTTATTTGTGGGCTAGAAANAAAATCCAGGATTTAACNGACTATTCAANCAANAGATCCGATCATANTAAACATGAGATAACCNCAATAGGATTNAAATATCACCTACTNACTCGATACACATCCTTTGTCGCGGTGGATACTGAGGTGGCNAATATTTCNCCNCAANTGGCNTCNATCAANCANCCTCTTGCCATNCCNGACAATCCNNGNTNNAANAACANNTACAGNTCNNNAATGAATGCAACAGGNGCAGTNAGTAGAGCTACAGGACATTCTAATATTCGGGTTTTTCTACCCCAACAAACTNAAGTTAGTGGNCCACTAACATTGCTTAGATGGGAGAATACGGAAGTTGCTNCAAAGNATACNTTGAGAATTGAGAATATCTTCAACGAGGAAATATTGAGAAAAGAAGTATTTGAGGACTTCTATTGGNTAAACNTNGAGGAATTGAATGCTCCAATGGGNTACTACCTCATCAAANTNTTNTCAGATACCNAGCAATCCAGTGAGATCGGAATCAAATATGAAGCGGTAGGTGCTGCAATGGAATATCAACACTTATTTGATCTAAATAGCCGGTTTTCGCTGATTGAATACATTTTGGCCATCCAGGATCTATACAATCAGCAAATGATGCCAGATGCATTGACATTGGCTGAAATAGCCATAGTGTATTATCCAGACAATCCCGAAATAGATGAGATTAGGGAAATGATCTGGTCAGAAATAAAATACAATTAATTGCACACGTGAATCAGGCTGAGTTTATTCAGCCTGATTTATTCACATAGCTAATTCTGTGATTAGGTATCAAATACTCTCAAGCTAGAATAACACTAAAAACATGAGTACTTTTACCCTATCAATTTGACAGTGGTTATAGAATGGCTCAAACGATTAGCAAAAAACTATCCTTTATTGGTGAAAACATCAAGAAGATAAGGCAAGTAAAAAAGATAAGTCAGGCAGAGTTTTCTGGACTATTTAATTTGGCGCGACCTAGTGTAGGGGCTTACGAAGAAGGAAGATCTGAGCCAAAAATAGAAACCATCATACAAATTGCTACTTACTTTAGAATCTCAATTGATGTACTGCTTACCAGAAAGCTCACTGTAGATGAAATATTTAACCTGGAACAACACAATGAAACGCTCAAAAAAGCTCACAAACCGCATCCTTCAGAATTAGTACCAGTAGACCTGGCAAGCAGATCCGGTATTTCTTTGGTACAAACCAATCATTACCTGGAATACCTGGTACAATATAAAACAGCAGATTTTTTTCATAAGCTTCCTAAAATCCAACTTCCACTTGAGAACCCAGAAAACTACCGGGCCTTCGAAATGAACGGAAGTGAAATGGAATATCATCAGCAAGGACTTCATCATGGCGACTTGTTGATTGGTGTTTTAATTGACTGGAAAAATTTGAGTGATTATTCCAATAAAACGTTTACCGTAGTTCATAAGAAAAACATCACCACACGTCGATTAAAGTCTTTTGACGATAAGCAAATCACTTTATCAACTGATGATCCTAACTATCCAATCCTGTCTATAGCAAGAGAGGACATCTTCGAAATTTGGTTGATCAGATCTGTTTATTCCTCTTATCTAAATCCTCCTACTCTGTTGGAAGAGCGTGTGTTGTCCCTTGAAAAGGAAATAAAAGACATCAAGCAAGAAATTAAAAAATGATTTTTTTTTAACAGACAACCTTTTTATTCTAGTCTCCGTACATTTACTTTGTAATTCAAAGTGCTTCGCATGACTAAAGAAAAATACTTAGAAGATCTTAAGGATATCAAGTCAATCATGGAGCGATCATCTCGCTTCATTTCATTAAGTGGATTATCTGGTGTAATGGCTGGACTATTTGCATTAGCTGGTGCATACCTGGCTTACCAGACAGTCTATCAGCAGCAAGATTATCTAAGTTATCGTCGTGCTGACATGACTCCAGATAACATCATCCAACTATTAGCAATAGCAATAGGAGTGTTGGTTTTATCGATTGGTGTAGGAATCATTTTTACGCAGCGCAAGGCCAAAAAACAAGGTCAAAAACTTTGGGATAGTCAATCCAAGCGTGTAGTAATCAATATGTTGATTCCATTAGTAGCAGGTGGTCTTGTTTGTTTGATTCTTCTAAACAATGGTTTCATTGGCTTGATTGCTCCATTAACGTTGGTCTTTTATGGACTTGCTCTTGTGAATGCCAGCAAGTACACACTTTCAGATATCAGAAGCCTTGGAATATTAGAAATCATACTTGGTTTAATCGGTTGTCAGTTTGTTGGCTTTGGATTGATACTTTGGGTGATAGGATTTGGTATCTTGCACATCGTTTACGGAATAGTGATGTACGTAAAGTATGAGAAGTGAAAGAAATCCTTAAAGATTTAATTAAAGCATTTGAGAACAAAACGCGCCTGGGCATCATGTCTGCCCTGATGGTGAATGACTATATGGATTTCAAAAACCTAAAGGATCTATTGGATGTCACTGATGGCAATCTAGCATCACACTTGAAGGCTCTAGAGAAAGTAGATTACATCTCAGTGACCAAAGAATTCATAGAGCGCAAACCCAACACTAAATACCAGGCAACCAAAGAAGGCCAGATTGCTTTCAAAAAGCACATCCAAGCTATCGAGCAACTACTTAAATAAATTTTTTTACCCGTTTACTTTGTATTTCAAAGTTCTTTTAAACTAAATATCATGAGCACAGACTCCACACTTCCAGATCGACTCAACAATTGGATGAAGCATTCAGTAACGTTGAAATTAATCAGCATTGCAGTTCTTATATTAATCCTCCTCATTCCCACAAGCATGGTGAAGGACATCATTTATGAACGAGAAACATTGAGCCAAGACGCTATTCAAGAAGTGAGTTCTAAATGGGCCAATAGCCAAACTATTAAAGGACCTATATTAACTATTCCGATCACTTATTACTCAACCATTAAAAATGAAGATGGATCATTCACTGAAATATCCAGAAATCTGAATATTCTTCCAGACGATCTTCAGGTTAACGGTCAAATTGATCCGGAATCCCTCAAACGCGGCATCTATGAAATAGTGGTTTACAAATCAAAAATGAATGTGAATGGTAGTTTTAGCCTAAACCCAAAGTTTGATAAAACCAACCTAAAACAAATACATTGGGATCAAGCATTCCTTACTTTAGGAATTTCAGACCTGAGAGGTATTAAAGACAATATCAATCTAACCTGGGGAGATAAAAAACTTCGTGCAGAACCTGGATCAAAAATAATGGACGTAATAAGTTCAGGTGTAACTATTGATCTTCCCGAGATTGATCAAGACAAACAACAAAATATCAACTTCAATTTTGCCTTAAACCTTCAGGGTAGCGAAAACCTATCGTTTATTCCAATTGGAAACACTACGGAGATTAAGCTCACTTCCTCATGGACTGATCCTAGTTTCAATGGAAATTTCCTGCCAAATGATCGATTGATTGATAAAAATGGATTTAGTGCAGATTGGAAAATACTGCAACTCAATAGAAACTTCCCACAAAGTTGGATCAACAACAAATACAGTAGCACATTGGATCAATCTGCTTTCGGAGTTGATTTAATGCTTCCTCTGGATGATTACCAAAAATCGATGCGTTCTGCCAAGTATGCTATAATGACCATCGCCCTTACCTTCTTGATTTTCTTCCTCGTAGAAGTGCTAAATGGAGAAAAAATTCACGCATTTCAATATACACTCGTGGGGTTATCACTTTGCCTATTTTATGTTCTATTAATATCAATTTCAGAACACTCCAATTTTAATCTAGCATACATCATCTCAGCAATTGCTGTAATTGGTATGATCTCCTTATACTCCATAAGTGTTTTTAAATCCAGAAAAATCACGTTGCTCTTATCAGCAGTGCTATGTGGTGTTTATGGCTTCTTATTCGTCACGCTTCAATTGGCCGATTTCGCTTTACTACTTGGATCCGTGGGCTTAGCACTAATTCTTGGAGCCACCATGTACTTCACCAGAAACATCAACTGGTATGCCATCAATTCTAAAAAACTAAATGAAGCTACATCATGAGAAATAACATAATAAGGAGAGTCAAATTGGCTCTCCCCTTCCTCCTCTTCTTCTCTTTCATCTGTTACATCATCTACTCAGCAGATACCAATAATGGTTTCTGGATGATGAAAATAGCCGAAAAAATAAAGTATGGCGATAAAGTTGGACACCTGGTACTCTATGGCATACTAGGGATGTTTCTAAACATCGCCCTTAGAAATCGCATGATTCATAACACCAAACTTCCGCTAGGTTCTGTGATTGTTTTGATTTTCGCCATCGTGGAAGAGTTTACTCAGCTAGCATTTGAAACGAGAACATTTGATTACATCGATATGCTTTGTGATGTGATTGGGTTAGGAATCATTTCATTAATTGCTCATAGACAAGTAAAACCTATAGAAACCTGATATTTGCTTTCTTTGAAGAAAAAACAATGAAGCATGTATTCTGGGGATTATTGCTGATTGCTGCTTGTAAAGATCCAGTTTCTTTACCAGCACCCATTCAGCTTACAGATCGAACGAACACTTCACAAATTCAACTAACCGAAATTGGGGATTTTGGAATCGAGAGAAAAGCCCGACCTGGAATACCTGCGCATCTACATACTGGAATTGACATCAAGAGACCAGGAGATAACTACATCCATGAACCAATCTTTCCAATTGCAACCGGAACCATTATCAGCAAACGAATAGATGGTCCTTACGCACAGTTAATATTGGAGCACAAACTTGAACAAGACACCTTCTGGACGCTATACGAACACATAGCAGAAATCCTAGTGGACGTAGGTCAAAGTGTTAACATCAATACAGAAATCGCTCGGTTTTTCAACAAGGAAGAACTTGACCATCACGGCTGGCAGTTTGATCATTTTCATTTTGAAATACTCAAATCAGCTCCATCTCCTATTCCTGCAAACAGCCAAACACCTGAAAGATATTTCATCTCAAACACACTGAATTGTAACGACATGGAGGAATTGACTTCTCATTTTTACGATCCCTTGATTTTCTTATCAAACAAAGAATAATTAAGAGAAATTGACGCCCGACTCTCTTTGAATTTTCGTAATTTCAAAGTTGAATTTACTAACCAGTTTACCTAGTTTTTAAAACCTACCTTTTTGATGGCCAATTATTTTAGATCCGCTCTATTTTTTATCAGTACAGCACTACTCCTATCCTGTGGAAGCAACAAATCTGAGCAGCCTGATAATTCCGAAATCGAGTATTCTGAGGAAGTAGCGGCATTGCTAAACACAATCACCTCAGGAGTAATTTCTCCTTATGACGAAATTGTTGTAGGCTTCAATCAGGATATGATAACCACCGAAATGAGGAATACGAAAATAGAGAACCCATTCTCATTTTCTCCTGACATTGAAGGTGAAGCTAAATGGACGCAAACCAATCGGTTGGTATTTACTCCAAGCGAACCTTTGCAAAGCAGAATTAACTATACTGGAAAACTTGATCTATCTAAGGTTGATGCCACTCTGGAAGTAAAATCAATTGACCTTAAATTTTTTGTTGAAGGTCAGGAGATCAAGACATTTAGTGGTGACCTGGAATTACTCAACCCTACCGACCCTAACCAATTAGTATATCGTGGTAAAATCACCTTTTCTCAACCTTTGGAATTAGCTGATTTGGAAGCAGCTGCCTCATTTGAAAATTCAAAAATCACCTGGAATCAAGAAAGCAGCAAAGCGTTCTCTTTTGCTACAGATCCTATTCAAAGAGGGTCAAGAACAACATCTTTCCTTTTCACCCTGAATCGGGAAAAGCTCAATTTATCAGAAGCTCTTGAGCGCACTATTGATGTGGTACCGTTGAGCAAACTGGAAGTAAGTGACGTTGAAAAAGACGAACAAGGCAAATCACCAAAGGTGATGATCAAATTTTCGGATCAACTGGACCCAAAACAAGATGTAAACGGATTCATTACAGTGAATCCTTCTGTGGACTTCAATCTTCAAAAGCTTGGCAAATACATCATTCTTGATGGTGATTTTAGGTTCGGTAATCAATATAAGATTACTATTAGTAAGGGCATCAAAAGTCGTTGGGCTACTACTAGCGAAGCATCAGTAGAAAAATCTGTAAAATTCGCTGATATCGCTCCACAAGTTGAGTTCGCATCCTCTGGTATTTTTATGCCGACAAGCAACAATAAGAATCTTCAATTCTTGACCACTAATTTAAAACGTGTTCATGTAGAGGTCAAAAAGATATTTACATCAGAACTTGAAGAGTTCTTTGATCGAGAGAATGTGAAAAGTAGCAAGAGCAGAAATGATGAATTCAACAATACCTATGTTTCATCAGTTGGAGCAATTGTTTACAATCACACATTCGAAATCAGTGATGAAAAAAACAAGTGGTTGCTACATAACCTTTCTCTGGACAATGTACTCACTGAATATAATAATGGACTCTATTTAATCCGTATCAATTTCAATCCGAAGGACATTCTGGTTCCTATTGAAGACGATGACCTGGAATACATCCAGAAAAAGGGGCAGATCTACAAGCCAGTTACCATCTCTGATATTGGGATGTTGGTTAAAAAAGAGAATAGAGAAAAATATCGAGTCTACACCACAGACTTGAAGACTGGAAAACCTTTATCCAACGTAAAAGTAACGGTACAGCGATACGACAATAATTACACCAAAGTTACGAATAGTGAAGGACTAGCTATTATCAATGCTTCGTCTTACATCCAGCTGATCAAGGCGGAAAAAGATGGACAGGTCAGTGTAATCAAACCATATGAAATGCAATGGAACAATTCAGGGTTTGATGTTGAAGGATTGAGCCAGTATGAATTGCAAACCCGAGCATATATCTACACCGAACGTGGAGTCTACAGACCTGGCGATTCAGTGAACCTGTCGTGTATTGTTCGCTATCAAAGTACTGCGAATGCAGACAACATTCCCGCTTACCTGAAGCTTTACAATCCAGAAGGAACACTGGTGCAAGAGTTGACTCAAAAAGGCGCTATAGATGGTTTTTACAATTTCAATTTTGGAACAGGCCTCAACGATCCTACAGGCAACTGGAATGTGCAAATCAATGTAGGTAACAAATATTTTTACCACAATCTCAAAGTAGAAACTGTTGTCGCCAATAAGCTCAAAGTGAAAGTTACTCCCGACCTAAAAGTGCTTAAACCAGAAAATAAACAACTTAAATTTGAAATAGAAAGCAAGTACTTATTTGGAGCAACAGCATCCGGCCTACCTTATGATACAGAGGTAGAGATTTTTGATCTTCCTACAGCCTTTCCAAAGTTTGCAGACTATAGTTTTTTCAACCAAAACATAGATTTCCAGGACATTAAAACTGCTGTTAAGTCAGGCAATTTGGATGAGCAAGGAAAGGCGAATATTACCTGGAATGTACCGAACATGAGTCAGGCACCATCCCCATTAAAAGTGAAAATAACGGCTACTATTCAGGAAGAGGGTGGGCGACCTAATGAATCCTGGGCCTATGTAGACCTTCATCCATTTAGTAATTATGTGGGGATTCAAGATGATGGCTACTCTTATGCCAAGCTCAATGCAGAACAGAAAATCCCAGTTGTTGTGGTCAATACAGAAGGAGAAGCTCAGAGTGGTAAAGAGCTTGTTTATAGAATCTATCGAAACAGCAAATATTGGTGGTACCAATACGATAGTTACAGGGATTTCAAATTGAGATACAAAACTGACAAGCACTCCTATTTGGTAGAAGAAGGAACAATTACTTCCGCCACTCCATATGCTTCCATTCCATTTAGACCAACTCAAAGTGGCCAGTACCTGATTGAAGTGCAGGATGCATCGGTTCCGATGGGTCATATGTCTAGCATTTTTATGAGTGCCTATCCGTATGGTGGCGTACCAACTGGTGATGAAAATGCCGGAACTTTGACGTTAAGAAGTGATAAGGATAGCTACAATGTTGGAGAAGAAGCAGTCATCTCATTCCCATCACCTAAAAAAGGCAACATACTTTTAACTGTTGAGCAAGGTGACGATATTCTAGCAAGTAGCTGGGTGGAGCCAAAAGATGAGGATGACATGAAAGTAAAAATCAAATTGTCTAAAAACATGGCTCCAAATGTCTATGTGACAGTCACGGTACTGCAAGACCATGCTCAAACGACAAATGATCGACCAATACGAATGTTCGGAATACTTCCATTAACGGTAGTGGATCCAGATACCAAGCAGGAGTTAGCAATAGATATGGCAGAAGAACTTCTTCCTGAGCAAGAGTTTGAAGTCAATGTTAGTACACTTTCTGGTCAACCTACACAATTCACCATTGCGGTGGTTGATGAGGGGCTGCTTGACCTTACAGGCTTCAGAACTCCTAATCCATGGAAAGAGTTTTTCAGAAAAATCAGATTAGATGTAGAAACGTATGACATGTTTGGCCATGTAATTGGTGCGAATGCAGGAGATGTTTTCAAGACCTTCTCAATTGGTGGAGACCTGGATTACCGAGAATCTCAGCTAGATCCTTTTGACAAAAAGAAACGCTTTAAACCAGTTTGTATGTTCCAGGGTCCGTTGGTAACTGACAGCAGAGGTAAAGCCACAGTAAAATTCAAGATGCCTAACTATGTTGGATCTGTTCGTGTAATGGTCGTTTCGGCAAAAGGTGATGCATTTGGATCAGCTGAAAAAACTGTTCCCGTTCGTAGTGACCTAATCATCCAACCTACCATTCCAAGAGCTTTGAAACCTGGAGATGAATTTGTGGTGCCTGTGAATGTTTTTGCTACCCGAGAAAAGCTTGGTCCGGTTGATATTGCTATCAGCACCAGTGGTCCACTTGAAGTCGTAGGAAGCAAATCTGTCAGCCATAGCTTCGAGTCAGTTGACGATCAGTTATTCGAATTTAAGATCAAGGTAAAGGAAGCTGTAGGGCAAGGAAAGATCACTATCATTGGAAAAGGTAAAGACACCAAAAGCACATTCGAAGCAGACATACCTGTGAGCCCAAGTGCCTCCAGAGTTTACCAGTCCGAAGAAAAAGTGATCAAACCTGGAGAAACCATAACTATTAACTTGCCAAAAGTTGGATTGGATGGCACCAACAATGCCCGTCTAAAGCTGGCAGTGTTCCCGAATATGGATTTTATGCATCGATTGGATTATCTGATCAGATACCCATATGGCTGCATCGAACAAACAACATCTTCGGTATTCCCACAATTGGCATTGAAAACCTTGTTTAAAAATGACAAGGAGAAACTAAAGGAGATTGACAAGAATATTAACGCTGGAATAGATCGACTCAGGATGTTCCAATTATCTGATGGTGGATTTAGTTATTGGCCAGGTGGCACCTCAGTAAGTGATTGGGGTAGTAATTATGCTGGTCAATTCTTGGTAGAAGCTCGAAGAGCTGGATATGTAGTCCCTGACCTCATGTATGATGGCATTATTAGATACCTGGAAAGACAAGCAAGAAACGGCTCAAGAGACCCTAAGTATCTGATGACTCGAGTCAATAGATGTTTTGTATTGGCACTAGCCAATAAGGCCCCAATTGCAGAGATGAATCTCCTCAAGCAAAACAACTATTCCGAGATGAATAGTGTGCAGAAATGGATGCTTGTGACTTCTTACAAACTTGCAGGCGCACAAGACAAAGTACAAGGACTTGCTGACAATATCAGCATGACAGTGGAAGAGTATCAGGAATTCAGTTGGACATATGGATCACACAATCGTGATCTGGGTATTATTCTTAGATGTCTAACGATCCTTGACCGTAAAGAAGACGCGGAGTTACTTGCCAAAACATTGGCCAAAACACTATCCAGCCACTACTGGTATTCTACTCAAACTGTAGGCCAGATGCTCCTCGGTATAGGCAACTATTTTGACAAAATGGGAATTACAGCGGCTAATGACTTGATCATTGAAGGACTTGTGGAGTTACCAAACGGCAAAACAGCATCCATTAAATCAGTGGACACCTACAACTTGTACATTAATGAGGGTTATGGTCAGCAAATGAAAGTATCACTTAATTCGGATGTGAAGATTTCACAACTCTATGCGACTGTCTCGAGTAATGGCGTACCACTGAAGGACAATACACAAGAGCAAAACAAAAACATCACTTTGGATGTGAGCTGGTTCAATGAGGATGGTGAAAGCATCGACATTTCCAATGTAAAACAAGGAAGTACTTTCTACGGAAGATTTAGAGTATTCAATAAAAGCGTAACTCCAACTATCGAAGAAGTGGCCTTAATGCAGATCCTTCCGTCTGGATGGGAAATTGAAAACACCCGATTAAATGGTGAAGTGGAATCGAGTTGGATGGCTAGTTGGATTACAGGAAAAGAAGAGTACCTCGATATCCGAGATGACAGAATTATGTGGTTCTTTGATCTACAAAAACAGAATCTGGATTTCGTAGTAAAAATTAATGCAATCACAGCAGGTAGCTATATCATGCCTGGAGCAAGATGTGAAGCAATGTACAACAACGACTACATTGCCACAAAGCCTACTAAAACGGTGAATGTGACCAAATAATTGATATGTGGAGAAAGGTTGTCACAGGTGCTGGCATTCTGATATTGGCTTTATTGGTCTATTTAATAGTGCCACTCAAGCAGCGTATTCCAGCTGATTACAGCCAAGTTATTCTTGCAAAGGACAGCTCCTTTCTTCGTGTATTTCTTAATCGTGATGAACAGTGGTGCTTGCCTCCACAATTGCAATCGGAAATACCTGGCAATCTTAAGCAAGCAGTCCTGATATACGAGGATCAATATTTTGATTATCATCCAGGATTTAATCCATTAGCTCTTTTCAGAGCTGTTTACCTGAACATCAGTCAAGGCGAAGTTGTCAGCGGAGGCTCTACCATCACCATGCAAGTAGCTCGCATGATTCGGAATCAGGACAGAACACTTCTCCAGAAATTTCTGGAGATCTTCCTGGCAATTAAGTTAGAGACTAGATTTTCAAAGGAGGAAATCCTTACACAATACCTAACGTACGCTCCTTACGGAAGCAACATCAGAGGTTATCAAGCAGCTAGCTACCGGTTCTTTGATAAGAAGCCCACACAATTATCATGGGCAGAAGCTGCAACTCTTGCAGTCCTCCCAAATGCACCAGGGATGATTTTCCCTTCCAAAAACGAAGATGCTCTTCAAATCAAACGTGACCAATTATTACTCAAGCTTTTTAACAAGAACATAATTGACAAGGAAACCTACGAGCTCTCACTTTTAGAACCTGTCCCCAACGAAATCATTCCCTTTCCATTAGCAGCTCCGCATCTCACCGAATTGATTCACCAAAAAAATCAACTCGACATTGTCAAGACAACCATTGATCCTGACATCCAGTATGAAACAGATTTTTTCGTCAAGCAACATTCTGCCCGAATGAAGCAGATGGGTATCTACAATGCAAGTGCTTTGGTAGTGGATAATGCCTCAGGTGATGTTTTGAGCTATGTGGGCAGTCAGGACTTTGATGATTTAGAAAACCTGGGAAGAGTAGACGGTGTTCAGGCAGCGAGATCGAGTGGTTCCATATTAAAACCCTTTCTGTACGCCCTCTCTATTGATGATGGATTGATTCTTCCCAAGACCCTAATTAAAGATGTGCCCACCTATTTCAGCAGTTTCTCTCCCAACAACGCTTCAGAAGAATTTTCTGGAATCATCCCAGCAAACAAAGCCCTCATTTATTCACTGAACATCCCAGCTATTCGTTTACTAAATGCCTATGGTGTCAACAAGTTTTACAACAATCTAAAAGCTGCTGGAATTTCCACCCTCTTTCGCACTTCTGACGAATACGGTCTACCAATCATCCTGGGAGGATCGGAAGTCACTCCGTGGGACATTGCCGCACTTTATCGAGGCTTAGCTAATGATGGACAATTTGAAGACATTCACTACCTACCAGATGCCTCCAATTTACAAACTCAACTAGTCAGTGAAGGAGCAAGCACCCTCATTTTGGAAGAAATGAAAGAACTCATTCGACCTGGTTTGGAGTTTTACTGGAAAAAATATGGCAATCAGAAACCAATAGCATGGAAAACAGGAACCAGTTATGGTCATAAAGACGCCTGGGCAGTTGGAACTACACCTACCCATACCATTGTGATCTGGGTTGGTAATTTTGATGGGCAATCAAACAAAAGTTTGTCTGGCATGAGAAGTGCAGGTCCTCTACTATTTAACATACTAAATGTATTGCCAGGCGATGAATGGTTTGAGGCTAATCCCTCAGAATTAGTGACTATCAAAACATGCAAACACACAGGATTTTACGCTTCAGATGATTGTCCTGAGGTGGAGGAACAAAAGGCTCCGAAAAACATGAAACCAATGCGAGTATGCGAATTTCACAAAGCTTTGCTGATAGAAAATAATCACATCGTTTGCTCGCATTGCTGGAAAGGCAACCAACAAACCAAAGTCTTTTTAAGCTACCCTCCAGATGTTAATTATTATTTGCGCAAGAACGGTGGACTTGTGGAGCAATTACCAACTCACAATCCTTCTTGTCCAACAAGAAATGAATCAGAAGTTCTTGAAATCATCTACCCATTGGATCATGCGAACATCATTGTCACTCGTGATTTCGACGGCAGCTACCAGCCAGTGGTCAGCAGAGTAGCCACACGATATACGGATCGTGAACTGTTTTGGTACCTGGATGACGAATACCTGGGAAGTACTTTGGAGCAATCTTCTCTCCCATTAAAACTTAGATCCGGACAACATCTATTGACAGTTACAGATCCCGAAGGAAATAAAGATCAGGTATCTTTCTCCGTGATCGTTAATTAAGCCATTCTCCCAACGGCACAACTCACATAAGATTTCACTTTTTGCATACCGGTGCTAGTACCTTGTTCAGGATAACCCAGGCTACTCAACTTGTCGAGAAAGACCTGTTTACTCACAGCAGTATCATGTAATAGAGTGACCTCCGAAGTTTCTACTTCTACAGCAACAGCATTTACACCCTCAATTTTCTGAAGATTATTCTTGATGGTGTTGGCACAGCCACCACATTTCAAATTGTCTACAATAATTCTTGTTTCCATAATTGAAGCATTTTGTGAACTCAAAACTAGGGATCATCCATTCACAAGGTACTGATATAGACTATTTTAAAAAATGACTTATCGCAGTTTCCAGTGTAACCCTTGTTACAAACGTCTTTTAATCTTCGTCGTTTATTTGCATATCAGATTTAAACAAGAAACATAAAAATTTTAAAAATATGAGTTTACAAAAATTAATCAACGAAGGAGCAAAGATTATTGACGTAAGATCTCCAATGGAATTTGCAGGTGGTAGTGTACCAGGAGCAATCAACATTCCTTTGAACGAAGTGCCAGCAAGAGTTGACGAATTCAAAGCAATGGAAGGACCATTGGTTCTATGCTGTATGAGTGGCAACAGAAGCGGTCAGGCTTGTGCATTCTTAGGAGCTCAAGGTCTTGATGTTTATAATGGAGGTTCCTGGTACGATGTGAATGCATTGGTACCACAAAACGCATAAAAATGGCACAATCATTCAGCGAAATCATACAATCCGACAAACCTGTCTTAGTTGACTTCTCAGCAGAATGGTGTGGACCTTGTCAAATGCTGGGACCAATACTTAGCGAGTTAAAAACAAGAGTAAAAGACAAAGCAGCTATCGTCAAGGTAGATGTGGACAGAAATCAACAGTTGGCCAGAAGCTTGAGAATTCAAAGCGTACCAACATTGGTTATCTATCAGAAGGGTGAGATCAAATGGAGACAGTCGGGAGTAAAACAAGCCGCTGAATTAGAATATATACTGAATCAGTTCATGTTAGCTGAGGTTTAGTTGTTGATTATCATAGCGCAGAGAGTGATAGGTCACCCGTTTTGGGTGGCCTTTCTTTTTTACAACCCTTTTTACCAAAGGTGAGTCTTAAGAGTAAACCCACTAAAAGATGAAAAAAGTAACTCTTTCGCTGCTCGTAGTGCTATCATTATCCATATTTTCTTGTACCGAGGAAGAGCTGGCTACCACAAATTGTGACACTCATGCTTTAGTAGAAGACTGGTCTGACCTGGATGGATGCGGCTGGTTATTGAAACTAGATAATGGCGATTATCTAGAACCAATAATTGTTGGATACTGTGGTACCCCTCCTATTTCTAAAGAGCAAATGAACGACCCACTTAGCAATTTCACTTTAGAAGATGGTCAGAGTGTGATGATCAATTATGAAGTAGCAACAGAATACGGCTCCATTTGTATGAAAGGAACTACAGTTAAGCTCACTTGTATTGAAGAAGTCGGCTCATTAACTGATCAGGATTTGTGATTAAACACGGATGTAAACTTTCTTTTGATCTAGGTAAAAACCAATAATCCAATTGATCATGGTAAAAGTAATAGCATAAAACAGGGAAGCGAGTGCCTCACTCATCATCAAATTATAGCTATCATAAATCCATGACTGAATCGATTTTCCACCTAACTGAACCATCCAAAAAAGAACCGCTAGAACCCATGAAAAAGCGTAGATAAACAATGGGTTCTTCCCAAAAACCACGAAGAAATGCGTCCAACTTTGACTTTTCTTTAATTCAATTAAATAGGCCAGTATGGCTAAAGCACTCATGCATATTCCTGAGGTTAACAGCACAAATGAACTAGTCCATATCTTCTTATTTATTGGAAAGAATAAATCCCAGGTCAAACCAGCAAGAATCAATAGAGCACCTGCAACTAATAGTTTTGCAAGGACCTCATAGGATACTCCTCTTCGGGTAAAATAGAGTCCAACCAAATAACCAATTAAAACATTGACCACTGATGGCAGTGTGCTTAAAAAACCTTCCGGATCGAAAGGCATTCCTTCTCCCTGATAAACATGATTTGGTCCTACAATAGCCAAATCCCACTGATTACCTACAAATCCAGAAATACTGTAGGGATCTCCTTTTCCGAATATCCAAACCACAAACCAATACCCGAACAGCAGTAGAAGCGATGTATAAATAATTAATCGATTGGTTTTAAGGTAATGAATGATGATCGCTGCAATGAAATAGCAAAAGCCAATTCGCTGCAACACACCAAATATTCTTAATGTAGAAAACGAAATAAATTCACCAGAGCCAAAATCGTAGAATGGAAACCAATTGAGACCCAAACCAATTAAAAAAATCATCAATGATCGCTTGAGTACTTTCTTCCAGAAATACCCTTCTCCTTGTCCTTCATATCTCCCCATTACAAATGCCATGGCATTACCCACTGCAAACAAAAAAGAAGGAAAAACTAGATCGGTAAGTGTAAATCCATGCCAGGCGGCATGTTGTAAAGGACCGTACTGAACACCCCATTGACTGGGGTTGTTCACTACGATCATTAAAAATACGGTTGCTCCCCGGAAGACATCCAGGGATAGAAATCTTTGTTTTGCTGTCATGCCAGTTAATAAACATATAAGGTACAAACAAACCAGATTCAAATAAAAAAAAACAATACCCAAACCTTCAACGATGAATTCAATAACTTCAATAAATCTCATAATTTGTTGATTATCAATTATTTCCGTAAATTCAAATAAAACGGAATTAACAGATGAGTACACCACCTAACCTACTACTCTCCCTGTCCGATCAAACCTGGCAAATTGTCAATTTCGGACAAGAGACCCCCAAATGGCTCTTGGAGAATAATTATCTATATCAAACTTCCCAAGTGGGAACAAGTAGCAATTTGTCAGGAACTATCCTGACATCTCCAGAATTGACTAATCTGGAAAAAGCTATTATTCTATTAAAGTTTAAACCTGGATCAACCTACCAATCTGGCATGGTATTTAATTATCGAGATCCGAAAAATATGAGTCTTGTTCTCATAAACAGATTCTCTGAATCCTATACAGGATATAAATTGATGGTCCTTGAGATAAGCGATAACACTTCTAAAACAATCCATGAAGAAAAATTTGAAAGCGCGGCAACTGGGGATGCATCAATTGTCATAATGGCTAAAGACCAAAATCTATCTATCAACCTGGACAACAAAGAAATTTACAGTTGGACAAATTCCATTATCATCCCTCAAACTTCCATCGGATTCTACACTCAAGCTAATCAAGACACCATATTCAAAGAATTGTACATTGGCACAAATGCTGATTTTGAAGAAATTACTGAAGACACTTATCCCGATGATTACTATGAATCCAGCATAGAGAAAGATTCCGAAATGGACTCAGTTCAGATATATAAGGAATTAGAGATAGAGTCTCCATTTGATCCTTATTTAAAGCTACAGTCTCCAAAATCTCAAAGTCAGGTTGAGTTTCAAGAAGTTTTCAATGTACCATTAGACAGATTCTATGTGTCATTATTTGAAAACTTCTATAACCCACAAACATCGCTACCAACAATTGAATCTGGATCATCTGCTAATGACAGCAAATATGATGTGTCAGATACCCTCGAAAACCTTGACAGAATAATAGAAATTTTACCCACTCAAAAATATCTCTTGATTATAGGTGATCAAATTATTGAACCACTTTCTAGAGACTATCCTAGTGTAAAAAGTACTCACACCATTGTATTAGATAAACATACACTGGAACCAATCAAACAGATAGATCAACTTAGTGAAGAAGGTGCCTGGATGTATACTTTTCCTATTAATGAAAAGCTGTCTGTTAATTATCGCAAAACATGCCCTATCGAAATTGCAGATCATGGAACTGTACAACTTATCGATACCATTGACTTTTTCAATTTTTATTTCTTTATAAGAACAAGCTCTTCCAATGGCAACTTCTTTGCCTATGTGCAAAATGACAGAACATTAAAAATCCTAGAATTAGCCTCCAATAGTATAACCAGGGAGCTAAAGATGTCAAATGAAATCATAAACCTCAGGTTTTCAAACAATGAATCCCAAATAGTCATTGCTCAACAGATTGCCTCAGACTCATTCTCTTTAAATCAATATGATCTCAATACAGAAGAACTTACTCCCTTGGGAGAATATAGTGGATTACCTACTCAAATAGAATGGAATGCTACAGATACTCACTTTTTATGTTTCACTCAATCTGAATGTCTACTTATCAATACTATTGAAAAAACGTATGAATTAAAACTTAAAGCTTCTTATGAGTATAATTGCCATTTTGCTCCAGATGGAAGCAAATTGGTCTTCACTGGTGGTAACTCATTTACTGCAATTACCATTTATGATCTGGCTACAAAAAAATCTCAATCGGTTTCGAGATCTAATAGTATTAGTCAATGTTTTTTTCCTTCGCACACCCATGTATTGTTCTGCGAAGGAAATAATATTTATAGATGGAACTTTCTTAATGACTCGGAGGAAATTGCTACGGTTAGCCAATTATCCAATTTGGGAAATAATTACCTACTGAACTGCCATTGTGCTACAGCGGCAAATGGTGAATACTTTGTTACTTCATTTCAAAAAATATCTTTTTTCGACGCAGATGGTAACCACCTTAAATCTGTTGATACTGACTACCAGAGTGGATTGCGACTCAACACTTATTGCAACAATGACAAATATCTGGCAGCTAAATCCAACTTCTCAAAGAGCGATAGTAGAATTGTTGCAGTGTACAATAAAGATGGAAATCCAATCACACCACCTATACCCACCAATGGCAATTCAATTGATTTGATTCAAACCTCACCAAATGGCCGATACGGAGTTTTCTATCAAAAACAAACCAATTATTCACACACCTATTTCTACTTTGATTTTGAAACTCAGGTCATTTATAACCAGGAGAATCACCAACATCATCAATGGATTGGAACATTTGCAAATAACTCTAAGAAATGCATCACAAGCAGTATTCACTACACGATCACTAGTAACGCTGGTTTGAATCATAGAGTAAACCAACCTCTAAATGATTCACACAACTTCTCGTTTGCACCGGATGGAAAAACAATGGCCTTTAGAGATTACGTAGACGGAAATTGGAAAATCTTGACCATAGACCTTACAAACAATGAACTTTCCGAACGATTAATTGCCGCAGGAGATTCACATCAATTTAAAATTGATGATCAGCTTGTATTTTTAAGAGTTGGCCATTCTGTCAACATTTATTCCCCAACTGGAGGGATTATAAATAGCTTACGCCATTTTAATTCTGCGAATTATCCATTGGATATTTCCGATTTCTGTATCGATAATGATTTAGCGTATGCGATTACCAAATCAAATACAACCATAACCGTTTGGAACCTTGAGGATTTATCCAACACAACAATACAATTTACATGGAACGAAGGTCCTTTAAGTATTAGATATAAAAAAACCAATAATTTTTTACTCCATAATGGAAGCTCGGAGACTTTTGATATAGATGTTTCTCAAAAGATATTTCTTGCCAGAACTGGAAATAGCAGAATTACCATTTTCTCCATTGACGATGGTACCTCGTTAAAAGAAATATCTTTTGATGACATTGTCATCATGGCAAGGTTTAGTGGGACAGGCGAAATTACCGCTCTGTTAACAACCCAACTTGTAAAAAAACAATTTGAAATATATCAAGATGAGAGCCCTGCTGCTCAATATAAATTTATATATGATATTGACTACAGACCAAAACAATGGTACAGGAACTTTAAAGTAGCAGATGATCAAGAAGCATTTCACTTTGCTCTTTCGAACGAGTTTCAGGACATTATAGACAAGCTAAAGTCCTTTGAAACCGAGGACAATGATGGGAATACCATCATCATGTCTCATAACGATATAAGTGAGCAACTTTATCGTATCAGGAGTTATCAGCAGAAATACCAGGAGTCATTAAATGCCATGTTCTATGCAAGAGATCTCAAACAAAATATTATCCATCAAGTTCGTACCAATGGTTATTTATTGCTTGATGTCGAAAAACTTGCTGTCACCCCCGGAGACACTTCAAATGTCACTCATAAACTTGGCTATTACCGAAAAGATGATTTCGTTGAGCTAAATGCTGGATTGGATTGGAGTTTAACATCCAAAGGATATGAATTTGCCATCATCAAAGGAATTCCAAGCTTTAAAGACCATAAGCCAATCCAATTAAACTTACCAGCCTATGACCTTACTGACAATGAAGATTGGGAGCTGTTTTTGGGAAATTTCAGAGCTCAACTATTCCTTTCCGGGGCCATCACTAAACAACAACAAAAATTATTTGACTCACATTCTAGTGAATTGAGAGATTTCGGTAGCAGTGACACTTTGCTTAAAAGACAATCAGAAATAGAAGAACAAATTAATCAAACAGACATTAGGGTTCAGCAGCTCGAACAAGCCAAAATAAATATCGCTGGAGACAAACAAAAATGGCAAAACGATCGCAATAAGCTTAATGATTTACTAAATGCATTTGATTTTGGAAGATCTGCCTGGATAGAAGGAACTGATTTATACAATAAATTACGTGGGATTTCTTTCGAAAAATTCCAATTTAAGTTTGAAGATTTTGTAAGAAAAAGCAGTCGTGAGGTAACAGTAACTAGAAGATTTCTATTCTTTTCAAGAACCAATACCTATACAATAACCGTACTCAACTACATCTATAAAGTAAGTCATCAATACACCAGGTTCAACAACCATTTCTTTGGGATACAATTTCGGAACGAACCCGCTAGAAACTTTTTCCAATTTATTCGCTATTTGACCCAG
The DNA here is from genome assembly GCA_002729235.1 of Rickettsiales bacterium. Lineage (GTDB taxonomy): Bacteria > Bacteroidota > Bacteroidia > Cytophagales > Cyclobacteriaceae > Marinoscillum. The sequence continues at coordinate 57,818 of PBTY01000038.1, forward strand.
GCCAATAACGGAGCATTAGATTACATTCATGCCTGCATGGCCATCTGTGATTACTACTTACTTACCTCGGATCAGTTGATAAATGAAGCTAATGAAGACATTCAGAAATTTGAAAATGAAAAAATTATTCATCAAAAAGCACTAAATACTCTTCATGAAAATGGACTCAACCAACTAAGACACTTATTTGCCAATTACTGGAATGACCCAAGGCAATTCGGTGCCAGACCAATTTTAGACAATGTGATCCGACCTGATTCTGACCCTCTTGCCGATCTTATAAGTGATTTTATATTGTCATCAACTGACGATGATGATAGTAAAGCTCCTTTGGATGAATTCGAAATTGACGTCTTCGATTTTGTTGGTGACAGGTACTATAATAACAAAGGACTAACATTAAATGGGTATCTCAGATTCAATCAAAGTAATAATACTCCAAGAATAGCTTTATTCCCAAAATTTGACGACAGTGGTCAAGTAGACAACAATCAAATAAAAGCTGTAATCAATCCACACGAAAGCACCGAAAATAGCTTTAAACTACCTATTATCAAATTTGTAGAGACTCATAAAATCATAGTTACCTGGAATGGTTATAGTCTCGGAGAGTTGAGCTACACAGAGAATTTATTCCCAAATGAAAAAAAGGAAATCACCATTGAACGAACCACTCAATTGACCAGAAAACAAGAGGAAAGCAGAACTACAAGCACTACCACAAAAACCAGTCAGACTTCTTCCTTTGAAGAAAAGCTTTACAATGAATTCAGTCAGAAGGATCAAAGCGAAAATGCTAATGAAACTAGTTTTGAAATAAAAGACATATCGAAGGATGAGCAATCTTCAAATGAAACATCTACAGAATCTGAAAACTTTAATATCAAGGCTAATGTGTCAGCTAAATATGGTATGGCTAAGGCATCTGTGGACACTAGCTACTCGAAAAACAGAAATAAAACCAAAAATGATAGCAAGAAAAGTGCTCATGAACTAAGTAAGACTAATAAAGGCAAATCTTCCAACAAGGAAAGTAGAGAATCATTTAAAAAACAGGTTGCTAATACAATTAAAAAAGTAGCACAGGAAACCACTCAAGAGAATAAGGTAGAGCTAAAAGTCAATACTTCAGAGGAATTCAGTGCGCTGGACTCCAGAAAAGAAGTAGTCACACTAGAAAACCCAAATATTGGGCGTACGATTAATTATAATTTTTTCCAGGTACAAAACAACTATGAAGTAAAAACTGTACTTACAGATGTTAAGATCGTGATTGACTACAACAAAGAAATCATCAATGGGTCTGACATAAGCGAAATCAGAGTTTACGATCTAGAGGAGTTAGGTAAAATTATCGAGTCCGGAGAAGATGCTGATGCCAGAACTATTCTCATTGCTGCAATTGTTGCCAGACAAGCATTCAAAAACTATCTTTCTGGTATTCCTGGAATCGGAAGAGGTAATGGCGCCCTAAAAATCAGGGAACCATTTGAATATGATCAGAAAGCATTTCGAGAATTATTTTTCTCAAACTCCCTGGAAGGCGTTTCCCTAAATAATGACTTAATACCCAAAATACAATCAGCTCTAGAATACCTAAAACGGGTGCCTTTCTATTTTGATACAGTTGAAATCAATTCAGCAGATAATTATTCTGTAAACACAGGTGCTTACTTCCTGGATTCTGAAGTGGGTAAGATGACTGCTTTAGAAGACTACCTGGAACAAAGAAGAGCAATGGAAATAAAGGAAATTGAGCCATCATTTGAGGCAAATGAGCAGTAATCATAAACAAAATGTTCAAAATGCCTTAAACTCTGATAGAGCAACTAGTAACAATACTTCTCTACCTGAATGGGTCCAAAAGGCCAAAATGCTCGAAGATTCTAAAGATGGAACATCCTACAATGATGGATTTGTGCATCAAAAATCCACGGAGGGAAAAGTGTATATGGTCACCAAAGAGTTGGGAGCATATATAGACTATGATATAGACATAAGACGTAAAAACAACACCTATCGAGGTTGGTCTTACAAATTGAAAAAAAAGCTGCAGCCCGGGGACTTCATTCTAATAACTCATCAGATTAGGAGCGTTTATTATCAAGGTAAGCACTATGAGGTACTGGGGGGTAAATACAAAGAAGGAAATAATTGGTCAGGTTTGTATGTATTTTGGACCATTTACCAAGGCGTAAATAAAATTAAGGAGGTACCAGTAGACAAAAGCAAACCTTTAAATGTCTTTGTGCTAGTTGAGGGAACTAAAGACCCATTGAATTTTGGCAGTTCAAAATTCAAATTAGATAGCACCAATTATGCTACAACGGATAATCCAGCATCTTCTATAATGCAGGATTTGTTAAAAAAAGGAGATAGACTAAAAGAACTGGATTATTATAATTATTCAAAATGCGAGCGAAATTCTCAACTAGTAGATATTGTCTTTTTAGACGGAATTAAGAATATAAAAAATTCTGTAGCTGGTTACGAAGATATAGTCATACCTGAGAACAAACCTGCCTTACTTCTTTATATTACTGATGCCAATCATCCTGAAAATTCTGTTGAAATTAATTTCATCTACTATGATGAAATTAATAATAGAAGGAACAAAATCCTTGTTCCAAAAGATCGACTAAGTAGTTTAATTAAGACAAGATATTTTTCAAGATGCTTTTATAAACTTCTTAATTCTTACAAAAACAATAATGATCTTTTCATCATTGATAATCAATTTTTCTGGGAAGGTGACAATAATATTCAAAGTCGAAAAGATGCAGGACGAGTACTCATTGTTGGTGACCATATAAATGATGGATTGTTAAGAAAATATGAAAAATCCAGAGAAATAAATTTTCACTTAATAAGCCATTCTCATGGAGGTAATGTTGTAATTCATGCTTTAAACTTTATTAAAGACCTAAAAAGTTGGCCTCAAAATTGGCAAATAAAATCAACTACATTTCTCTCTACTCCTTTTCAAAAGCCCGCTGATATCGAAGTATTATTCGCAAGGCACAATTTTTTTGCTAAAGATCACAAAACCATTTGTATTAATAACCCATTCGACCTTACTCAACAATTCTTAGCAGCTTTTAACTTAGATATTTTTAATCCTGATCTCTCTGTCCTAACCGAAATATTCAAAAATCTAGATATTAAAGACTTACTCCGTCAAAATTCTCGTGATCAATTTATTTCTGATGCGGCCGCCAAAATTTTAGAGCTAGCCAAGAACATCAACACCATATATTACAAAACTAACGTAACCATCTTGAGAGTTCTGGCTTTAGCTTTGGATGCTGTAAGTAAGAATATTTTTTCGCTTAAAGCGAGCCTGAGTATTCACAATCTTGTTTATACGGTAGAGCCATTGATCACACTTGTTTTAGACATTTTTGGAAGTCCAAATCAATACCATCAACATATGGATAATACTAATTTCATCTCATATAATAATGTGATTTCTCAGGCAAAAGATAAAATGGGTAACCCTATCAGCAGAGCAAGAATAAACCTTGATTATATCTTAGAGGAAACAGTACGACTTATTATTCCTCACACCGAATTTTATAGCACTTATACCACTGATAGTCGGATGATTGAAGGTAAAATACTATCGAATGATAGGTATCATAAGTTTCTACCTCGAAATAAAAAAACTGAAGCACTACAGTTTGTTAAAGAGCTTAAGGAACTCAATATTAGACTTGAAAATTTATTTAAAGATAAGGAAAATAACACACAAGAAATTCTAAATCAATTAACTCCTTATTTAACAAAAATTGTCATAGGTTCAATTCCTATTGATCTTCTATCTTCTATCAACAAAGTCATCGCAATTTTTAAAAACCCCAATAATCCACTCTTTCCAAATAGAAATAATTCAGTCACTTCATTTGCTACAAGTATACATCATGATTTGAAACAGCTTATTGAGAGTATTGAGAGATCACAACCAAATTTTAGATATCAAATAAATAGCTCAAAAAACATCCCACAACCATTCGAAAAACCCGAACCCTTAAAGAAAGGAGGCCTTTTCGAAATGTTCACAGAATCACACTCCTTGAGTCATACATTGCTTCCAGAAGGAATAAAGAATCAATGGAATCTAAATTATACACCTAATTAGTATTCCCAGCTAGCCGTATCGATTTCTTCCAATGCAGCAATGAGTAACTCTATAGAACCAACGATATCGTCTTTATGCGCCATCTCAATTACCTGATGCAAATGACGTGTTGGGATGGAAATAGCTCCTGCAATGGATCCATTTTTACCCATTCTCTGCACTCCTGAAGTATCCGTACCTCCGGCAGCCAGTATTTCGGGTTGCCATTTGATTTGGTGGGAGTCAGCGGTCTTTTTCAAGAACTTCACCATTCTGCTATCACAGATCGTCATCGCATCCATTATTTTCACTGCAGTGCCAGCCCCAAGAGCAGTTACTTGCTCATGAGCTTGTGCTCCTGGCAAATCATAAGCGATTGTTGTGTCCAGCGCAATACCAAAGTCTGGATTGATGCTGTGGGCTGAAACATTCGCTCCACGAATACCCACTTCCTCTTGTACGGTAAACACACCATAAAAATCGAAAGCAGGTCTCTTAATGTTTTTCAATGCCTCGATAAGGATATAAACAGAAACTCTGTTATCGATTGACTTACAGTTAACACATTCGCCCATTTCGATCAGCTCACGCTCACGTGTGATTGGATCACCTATTTCAATTTTCTTCTCAAGCTCTTCTTTGCTCATTCCACAATCGATGAAATACTCATCAATTTTAGATGGCTTGTTGCGCTCTTCAGGCTTCATTACGTGAATAGGCTTACTACCCATTACCCCAATCACATCTTCCTTGCCGTGAATGATCACACGCTGTGCAGTCAAGGTCTTAGGATCGAATCCTCCTAATGTTTGAAAACGAATAAACCCTTTGTCATCAATATGTGAAACAAGGAAGCCAATTTCATCCATGTGAGCGGCTACCATCACTTTCTTGCCATCAGGATTTTTAGTTCCTTTTTTGATGGCGATCAAGTTCCCCATATTATCAATACTGTACTCATCTACATGATCCTTGATTTGCTCAATGATGAGTTTTCGTACTGGGTTCTCAAATCCAGGAGCACCTGGAGCTTCACATATGTCTTTTAATAATTGAACGTCTACCTTCATGATGTCAAATTAATGATTT
>PBTY01000039.1 GCA_002729235.1 Rickettsiales bacterium
TTTAAAAATAAATAGACACACAATGGGAAAAATAATCGGTATAGACTTAGGTACTACCAACTCCTGCGTGGCGGTAATGGAGGGTAACGAACCTGTAGTTATTCAAAACAGTGAAGGACGCAGGACAACCCCATCAATCGTAGCGTTTTTGGATAATGGTAACGGAGAGAGAAAAGTAGGTGATCCAGCAAAACGCCAGGCAATCACAAACCCTCAGAACACTATCAGCTCAGTGAAGAGATTCATGGGTAAAAAATTCTCTGAGGTATCAGAAGAAAGAAAAAATGTATCCTATGCATTAGAGTCAGGTTCTAATGACGTAGTAAGAGTTAAAATCGGAGATAGAAACTATACTCCACAGGAGCTTTCAGCAATGATCCTTCAAAAAATGAAGTCTACTGCTGAAGATTTCTTAGGTCAGGAAGTGACTGAAGCTGTAGTAACTGTACCTGCATATTTCAATGATGCAGAACGTCAGGCTACTAAAGAGGCAGGTCAGATTGCTGGTCTTGAAGTAAAAAGAATTATCAACGAGCCTACTGCTGCGGCTTTGGCTTACGGTCTGGATAAGAAGAATGCAGACATGAAAATCGCGGTGTATGACCTTGGTGGTGGTACATTCGATATTTCAATCCTTGAACTAGGTGATGGTGTATTCGAAGTAAAATCTACTAACGGTGATGTTCACCTCGGTGGTGATGACTTTGACTCAGTAATCATGAACTGGTTGGCTGATGAATTCAAAAACGATCACAATGTGGATCTAAGAAAAGATCCTATGGCACTTCAGCGTTTGAAAGAGGCTGCTGAGAAGGCGAAAATTGAGCTTTCTTCCTCTTCTTCTACTGAGATTAACTTGCCATACATCATGCCGATCGACGGTATTCCTCAGCACTTGGTAAGATCACTTTCTAGAAGCAAGTTCGAGCAATTGAGCGAAGACTTGATCAGAAGATCAATGGAGCCATGTAAGAAAGCATTGAGCGATGCTGGTCTTTCTGCTTCAGAAATTGATGAAGTAATTCTAGTAGGAGGATCTACTCGTATTCCTAAAATCCAAGAAGAAGTAGAAAAATTCTTCGGTAAGAAGCCATCTAAAGGTGTAAACCCAGATGAGGTTGTAGCGATCGGTGCTGCGATCCAGGGTGGTGTATTGACTGGAGAGGTAAAAGACGTATTGTTGTTAGATGTTACTCCACTTTCTCTAGGTATTGAGACTATGGGTGGTGTGATGACTAAATTGATCGAATCAAACACTACGATCCCAACTAAGAAGTCTGAGACATTCTCAACTGCAGCTGACAATCAGCCGTCTGTAGAGATTCACGTACTTCAAGGTGAGCGTCCGATGGCGAAAGACAACAGAACGATCGGTAGATTCCACTTAGATGGTATTCCACCAGCGCCAAGAGGTGTTCCTCAGATCGAAGTGACTTTCGATATCGATGCGAATGGTATCATGAACGTGTCTGCTAAAGACAAAGGCACAAACAAAGAGCAGAAAATCAGAATCGAGGCTTCTTCAGGATTGACTGATGAGGAAATCGAGAAAATGAAGCAAGAAGCTCAAGCGAATGCTGAGTCTGATAAGCAAGCAAAAGAGAAAGTTGAGAAAATCAACCAGGCAGACTCTCTAATCTTCCAAACTGAAAAGCAGTTGAAAGAATTTGGAGACAAGCTTTCTGATGGCAACAAGTCTGCAATCGAAGGTGCTTTGGCTAAGTTGAAAGAAGCTCACGGTTCTCAAGACCTTGCTGCGATTGACGCTGCCATGGAAGGCATGAACAAGGCATGGGAAGCTGCTTCTCAAGAGATCTATGCTGCACAGCAAGCTGCAGGTGGAGCTGAGGCTGCTCAAGGTGCTGATCCTGCTGGAGATGCAAATGCTTCTGGATCTGACGCTGATGTGTCTGATGTAGAGTTCGAAGAGGTAGACGAAGAGAAGAAGTAATCCCTTTAGGGATGGGAAAATAGTTAGGCAACTGACTATTTTCAACTTTCGGCCTTGTTTTCCAGGCGAATGCCGGGCCCCTGTTTAGTTGACGAACTAGCAGTGTTCTTGTAGTCACCCTACAGAGATAGATTAAGAAACCCTGACTAAGCAACGCTTGTCAGGGTTTTGTTTTATATCCAATTGAGTAAACAATCGTATATTTACTTATTATGAAAGTGCTGCTAGATATTAAGGACGATAAGTTTGATTTTGTAATGGAGTTATTGGCTAATCTTAAATATGTAAAAGCCGAAACCATTACTCCTGAGAAGGCCGAGTTATTCTCAGAGATTAAAGAGGCAGTAGACAACTTAAATCAAGCGAAAAAAGGTAAGCTCAAACTGAAATCTGCCAAGGAACTGTTGGATGAGCTTTGAGATTTTAACAATCCCTCCTTTTGAAAGACAACTAAAGAAGCTTGCGAAAAAATACCCATCAATTAAACAGGACTTTGCGACTCTACTGATATCCTTGCAAGAAAACCCCGAACAAGGAACTCTTCTAGGTAAAGGTTGCTATAAAGTTAGAATGGCCATTTCTTCCAAGGGCAAGGGTAAATCTGGAGGAAGCCGGATGATTACACATTTGGTGATTGAGGATCAGATTATTTACCTGCTTAGTATTTATGATAAATCCGAAAAGGCATCAATTTCAGATGCTGAACTAAAAGAATTGTTAGGCTGGATTGAGGATTAAGTGAAATCAGATGCATGAAATATAAACCCTCTGAAATATTAATGTGCAAATTTCTATGCTGCTATCAGGATGTTTATTATTAAAAAAGTATAATTAATTATCATTTGAATATATCTGATTATTTTTTAGTTAACTATTTGATAAATAGCTTGTTGTGGTAATTTATTTTGGAAAATGTCTTGCTTGTTAAGATAGAAATTCTTTCCTTTGTACCATATTAAAGGCAATAACCAAGCCATCAATTCCATTTCATCTCAGAGAGATGTATGGGGTTGATGGCTTTTTTAATTTTAACGATTATGAATAATAGTACTAAAGAGAAAATTTCTAGTAAAGAGCTGCTAAGTCAAGTTGAGCTATCGATTGAATCGAGTAGAACTTTTGTGAGGTTTGATGATAAAATAATTGTGGATGATTTAAGTAGTGGGTGTTTTTTGACTAAAAGGTGTGTGGAGTAAATAAGGATGAAGATCCCGAAATAAACCTGCCTGCCGCAGGCTGGTTCGGGATGACTCCACGGAAGACGAGTAAGGTAGAAAAAGAGAAGACCCTGAAACAAGCCAGCCTGCAGGCAGGTTCCGTATGACTTCAAGGATTGGTGATTTGCTATCTGCATGGTGATTTTTTTTGCATCTTTCGGTCATGCCGAATTTATTTCGGTATCTGAAAGATGCTTGGGTGGATTGACTTTCAGATGTAAAGTTCTGGAGGGCGAGTAGGTGCTTTTTGACTAAAAGGTGTGCAGAGTAAATAAGGATGAAGATCCCGAAACTAGCCTGCCTGCCGACAGGCTGTTCAGCATGACACCACGGATTGATTCTCTAAGGTAAGCGGTTTCCCTAGCCTTCTGTCATGCTGATTTTGTTCCGCTTGGAAAGTCGGTATCTGAAAGATGCTTGATAAGAATTCTTACGGTTTTATGCTTCTTTCCAAAATAGCAGCATCATTAAATGAGGGAAGATCATGAAATGGCTATTCTCTGAATTTCTCATGTCATTCTTTACTGTGTAATAAGTACATAGAATTTGGTATTTTTTTAATCAGGCCTACAAGGAACTTAGAATCTCAAAAGGGGTAAGAATCCAGTTATCTCTCTTGTTTATCGATTGCAAGAGAGAATCATTCAAGATTTACAATCAGCTATTATTTAAATAAATTGTATTATTCTAATATATCTAAAGTGATTAAATTTTAGTGTTACAAGATGTATTTATGATTGTTTAGAAATGTTTCGAAAGAATGTTTTGTTTAGGTGAATCACCTAAACAGCATAAGTGAATCACCTATGTAAGTATTATATCTACCGCTATGCGGTATATGCATAACTTGTTATGTATGCATAATAAATTGAGTAATAACCTGAAAATAAAGCATTTATAGAAAGTTGACAGATTGTTTATTCGTTGAAGATTGACAAATCCTCGTTGACTCATACTTTATTCTCTTTGGCTCCTTATTCTTTACTTGGGATTTCTTTTTATTCCTTTCCTTTAAGAATCTTTACATTGTGAAACTTAGCAGACCTTGGGTTTGAGAGAGATTGTGAAGTAGTATTATTTAATGAGCAACTCGCGGCTGCTAAGTGGAGCACACCAAAGAATCAAACTAAATAGTTACCACCATGAACAGCCCGCTAGTTCTACCCGAGGATATTAGTGAGGAAGATCTAAATGTTTCGTTTTCACTTTCTAAAAGAAAGACGGTCAACAAGATCTTTGTGAATATCTCCGGAAATTTTACCATCAAGCATGTTGAGAGCATCTCAGATGCGATGCAGCTTGTTATCAACCAATATGATCAGGTAGCCCTCAAGGTACATGATGTGCAACAAATAGATCTTACAGCAGTACAGCTATTGTACAACTGTTTGAAAAAGGGAGAACATATTTCGTTGGAGGTTGACCTTCCTCCAATTGTGCGTCAATTGTTATCAATAACTGGTCTGTCTGAAATATTTCAGAGACCCAAGCCGAGTTTACCCCTGGCATAAAAGCATTATTAAACCACCGATCTATCATGGGTGAAGTATATCCAATTGAGAAAATAACTAGAAGTATTCTGGTCGTTGATGACTCAGAAAGCATCCGAGAAGCCATTGATATTGCCTTGACCGGAGCGGGTTATCAGGTGTTCAAAGCAGTGGATGGTGTCGATGGCATCAAATCATTGAGAGCTCATGAGGTGGATTTGGTGATCACTGACCTCAATATGCCGAATATGGATGGGATAGGTTTGGTTCAGGAAATCAGAAAGGATTCTAACAATAGATTTTTACCCATTCTCATATTGACTACAGAGTCTCAAAACATCAAAAGAATGGAAGCGAGAAAAGCTGGTGCTACTGGATGGATCGTCAAGCCGTTTGTCAAAGACCAATTGGTAGGTGTTATTAAAAAAGTGCTTCGATAATGGATAGTGTTAGATCTACGTTTGTCAATGAAGCTCACGAGCTACTTCAGGAATTAGATATTGCGCTATTGACTTTGGAAAACAATCCCAACGATTCTATGGGTGTAGAACACGTTTTTCGTGTCATGCACACCTTGAAAGGTAACAGCAAAATGTTTGATTTTCAGATGATCGCTGATGCCGTACACGATCTGGAATCTGTCTACGAGGCTGTAAGGACGGGCAATAGAGCCATTACCAGATCATTGTTGGATGTCTCTTTTCAGGCATTGGATCACCTAAAAGAATTACTAAAGGATCCTGACTGTCTGGATTCAGCCAATGCTGCTACTCATCAAGAGTTACTTCAGCGCTTAAGAGAATTGTCAGCTGAAAAAGGTGAAATCACATCGAATGTAGATGAGACCATGAACACCTATCACATCTTTTTCAAGCCTGATCGGGACTTCTTGATGGATGGTTCTAACCCTTTGTATGTGTTAGAAGATTTATCCCAATTAGGCAAAGTGGTGATGATACCACATATTTCAGATGGAGACTTTAAAGTGACTGAGTGCCAGACCTATTGGGATGTAGTGTTACAGACCAACAAAGGAATTAAGGCCATAAAGGAAGTATTTGTTTTTGCAGAAGCTTCTGCTCAAATAAAAATCACAGAGTTGTTAGTGACAGAGCTGGTACCCAATGTCCAGTTTGCAAAGGAAGTTCTAAAAACCCGATTCAAAGATGAACCGATATCAGACATTCAAATGAAAGAATGGGCTGAAATGTTTGGACAAATCATCTCAAAAAAGAACCTAACACAAGGTAATAATAATACTGATTCGAAGGTGCTTTCCAGCGTTAGAGTGGGGTCTGAAAAGCTCGAGGAATTGATGAATCTGGTCAGTGAGTTAATCACTACACAGGCTAGTTTAAGCTTATATGCAGAGAAGACCCAGGATACAGGTTTAGAAACAATCACTGAGATTTTTGAAAAATTATCTCGAAGGTTGAGAGATGTAGCTTTTGGGATGACTCTAATTCCAATTAATAACCTCTTCAATCGCTTTCAGCGAATGGTAAGAGATATTTCCAATGATCTGGGTAAAGAAGTGAAGTTGATTTCGCTTGGGGGCGAAACTGAACTTGATAAAAACATTATAGAAAGTCTTTCTGATCCGTTGATGCACATCATTCGAAATAGTGTGGATCATGGGATTGAATTGCCAGAACAGCGTCTTGAGAATGGCAAAAGAGCCGAGGGTAGAATCACCCTCAAAGCATACTATTCAGGGGTTTTTGTCTACATCCAAATAGTTGATGACGGCCGAGGAATAGATGTGGATTCAGTTAGAAATAAAGCCATCGAAAAGGGTTTAATCTCTATAGAGGATGAGCTTAGCGATAGTGAGATAGTGGATTTAATATTCCACCCTGGATTTAGCACTAAGGATTCTATTACAGACCTGTCTGGTAGAGGTGTGGGCATGGATGTAGTTCACAAAACTATTCAGGGCTTACGTGGTAGCATTTCAGTAGATTCTCAGAAAGGAGTTGGATCCACAATAACGATCAAGCTGCCTTTAACCTTATCGGTAATCGATGGATTGCTGGTGAGCATTGGTGGAGAAAAATACTTGCTGCCACTGTCAGTGGTGGAAAAGTGCTATGAAATTGAAAACAGCCAATTGATTAACAATTTTAATGAGTTGCTTGTCCTGGACGATGTGCAATATCCTTTCATCAATTTAAGTGGTGAATTTGGAGAGACACTTGATTCCAATAAGCGCTCCCAAATCATCCTGGTTAGGCATAATGAGAGTTTTGTTGCGCTTACTTGCGACTACATCATTGGCGAATACCAGGCAGTGGTAAAACCGCTGGGTAAATATTTTCAAGGGCAGGATTTTGTGTCAGGTGCTACCATTCTTGGTGATGGCACAATTGCATTGATTCTTGATTCTCATAAGATGGTTGAACTCTATGTGGAGCGCAGCCAGCATGTTAAAAAAATGGCTTAATCAATTTACGAAATGAAACACCAAACTGAAGATTTTCAAAAAGTGAGTGATCCGGTTCGTTCATACCTGTCATTCAAGTTAGGGGAGGAGTTTTTCTCCATACCTGTGATGAAAGTTCTGGAGATATTAGAAGTGCCAAAGATTACAAGAGTACCTCATTCTCCAGATTACCTCAAAGGGGTAATTAATCTTAGAGGTGCTGTGCTTCCTGTTATTGATACACGAGTGAAGTTTGGCATGTCTGCAACTAATTTCACGATCAATACCAGCATTCTAGTACTTACAGTGCAGCATGATGATGATATTCTTACGGTTGGAGTATTAGTAGACTCTGTTGTTGAGGTATTTGAAATTGAAGATTCCGAGATTAAACCATCGCCTTCTATTGGAGCTAAATATCGTGCGGAGTTCATTGAAGGTATGATACACTATGAAGATCAGTTTATGATGCTTTTGGACATAGATCAAATATTCTCCCTGATGGAGATTCAGGATCTATTAGCCAGTTCAGAGGAAGCTTAAAGATTATCCAATACTATTTCCACCAAACCAGAAGAAGAATGAAATTTTATCTATCAGTGATCGCAATGTCTGTTCAGGCATTATTGATCCTTATGTCTTCGGAAGTTTCTGCCCAGATAACGGCAGATGCAGAATTCCGATTTAGCCCCGTCTATAGTCGGGGATTCCGTCAGCCCCTTTATGAAGGTGAAAAACCGGGTTTTTATACCTTACAACGTACCAGATTCATTGTTGATTACAATCAACCAGGTGATTTAAAAGTGCAGGTGATTATTCAGGATCGGAGATTCTGGGGAGATCAAAATGAAAGAGCTGATGTTCCAAACATGGCTATTTTCAGAGCCTGGGCAGAGAAATACTTCACTCCACAATTATCATTGAAAATGGGTCGTCAGGGGTTGATTTATGACGATCAATTCATCTTTGGTGAATTGAACTGGGGAGGAACATTAGCGCACGATGTAGCCATCCTTAAATATGAAAGTGATGCAATCAAGGTTCATTTAGCAGCAGCTTACAATGCCAATAGAGGAGAGCTGAAGCGTGAGCATTATGATTTCAATATGCCTAAAGCCATGCAGTTTCTGTGGTTGCATAAGGACTTTGGAAAACTTAGTACCTCTGTAATGATGGTAAATCATGGAATGGAAACGGAAGATACTGTGGTGCATTTCACCCAGACCATTGGAGTGAATAATCATTTGAAGGTTAGTGATGCTTTGACATTGAAAGGAATCTATTACTTCCAAACTGGTGAAGACGAAGCGTCAATGTCCGTAAATGCTTATCTGTTATCCGCTCAAGCTATTTATAAAGCATCTAAAAACTTAAGTTTCAATGTGGGAGCCGATATCAGTTCGGGAACTAATGGGACTGATTTGGCCAATCCTGAAAACGGAACGAGCAATACATTCAATAGATATTTTGGGTTACTGCATGGTCAGTTTGGGCTTTTGGATCTCTTCTATGTAAAGGAAGCTACCAGCCAGGGGATTAGAGATTATTACTTGAAAACCAAGATCTCCAATGGACCTCTAAGTATTAGTAATGACCTTCATGCATTTTCTTCTGATCAGACTTTGCTAAATGTTTCGACAGGAGAAGCAATGAACGATTTTCTAGGGATTGAAAATGACCTGAAGATTAACTACAAATTTACAAGCACTTTCAAAGCCACTCTTGGTCATAGCATCATGTTTGGCACCTCAAGTCTGGACCAGTTTTTTGGAGGAACTCCGATCAAGGACTGCCAATATTTTTACGCTGTAATCACAGCGAAACCAAGATTATTTGAATCGAAAAACTAACTAAGAATAACGTGGATTTTAGCAACTTAAAAGTAGGAACGAGAGTATTGATCACATTTTTGATCTTGATCGTACTCTATGTAGGTAACATTGTCTACAACCTAATAAGTATCGATAGCATACGAGGAAATGTATCCAGTATCTATGAGAATCGATTAATTAGCATTAGCAGTCTTTTAGAGGCTGATAGAGATGGGTATCAATCCAGAATTGCATTTGCAGAATCATTGACAGCTGCACAATATCTACAGGATTCTTCAGAAGATATTAGGAATCAGGCGAAAGAGACCATCACAACAAGTTTCGCAACAGTGGATGAAAACATCCAACAACTGAAAGATCGATTCTATGCATTCAAAAATATCTATTTAGCTGCAGGAGGTATTAACGATGGTAATTTTCAGGACTTTGATAGAAACTACACCCTTATTCAAGAGCATTCGGATCGGATTAAAAAGGCGATCAATGCAGGAGATGTGGAACTAGCGACTGAGGTTTATTACATGGATTACACCAAGCACTTTGAAATATTAAGGAATGCTATTGATCAGCTTACACAAATCAGTGCAGAAGAAGCTGAAAAAGACTATATCGCAAGTCAGGAGAAGTCGGATGAGATTACACAGTTGGCGATTGTGTTCTTCCTCGTAGTGCTTGGGGCTTTGATCATTTCAGGAATTTTATTGACAAGAAATATTCTTGGATTATTAGGTTGTGAGCCTTTTGAAGCGGCACAGATTGCGAGAAATCTTGCGAATGGTCACTTGACCATAGGGATCACTAAGAAGCGTGAAGTTGGTTTGTTCAAGGATTTAAAATCAATGGTTCAGCGACTGAGCAATGTGATGGAAGAAATTATTTCAGTGTCTGACAATCTTGCGAATGCATCTGATCAGTTGAGTTCTGGAACACAGCAGATTTCACAAGGTGCTAACGAACAAGCGTCATCCGCTGAGGAAGTAGCTTCTTCCATGGAAGAGATGTCAGTATCTATTAGCCAAAATACTGATAACGCGAAACAAACAGAATCTATATCACTAAAAGCTGCTCAAGATGTGACCAAAGGGAATGACTCTGTATTACAGACCGCTTCCTCTATGAGAACCATTGCTGAGAAGGTAAAAATCATTGGAGAGATTGCAAGACAAACCAATATTTTGGCGCTCAACGCGGCAGTTGAAGCTGCCAGAGCAGGCGAGCATGGGAGAGGATTTGCAGTTGTAGCTGCCGAGGTAAGAAAATTGGCAGAGAGAAGTCAGTCGGCAGCATCCGAGATAGATGAGCTATCTAGCAATAGCGTTGAGATTGCAGAAAACTCCGGACAATTGTTACAACAAATTGTTCCAGATATTCAGAAAACCGCTCAACTAGTTCAGGAGATCGCTGCTAGCTCATTGGAACAAAGCGAATCTTCAGGTCAGGTAAATCTTGCCCTTCAGCAACTAAATCAAATTGTGCAGCAAAATGCGGCAAATGCCGAAGAGATGGCTAGTAGTTCAGAGGAGTTGGCTGCACAAGCAGATAGTTTGAAAGATTTGATCTCCTTCTTCCAGCTAGAGGGAAGAGATAAGAAGGTGCTATCAACCAGAGTAAAAGTTAGTTCAAATGGTCACTACGAAGGTAGACAGCCTGTGGCAAGAAAGATCACCAAATTAGAACCTGCTGTCAATGGTGTTGATATCAAGTTGGATGAAGATCCTTCTGACAGTGAATTTGTGAAATACTAAAAGTGACTAACCACATCAGCATGTATTCACAGCAAAGTAAACTGAGTGACAGTGATTTTAGTAGACTAAGTAAGTACATCTATTCCAACTATGGAATTAAGATGCCGGATTCCAAACGCCAGATGTTGCAAGCGCGACTTCAGAAGCGTTTGAGAGCCAATGAACTCAACTCATTCGAAGATTACTGTGACCTGTTGTTTACTGGGGAGCAAGGTGTGCAAGAGCTGATTCACATGATT
This sequence comes from Rickettsiales bacterium, assembly GCA_002729235.1. Classification (GTDB taxonomy): domain Bacteria; phylum Bacteroidota; class Bacteroidia; order Cytophagales; family Cyclobacteriaceae; genus Marinoscillum. Next base: position 10,897 of record PBTY01000039.1, read on the forward strand.
GATGTGGTTAGTACCAATAAAACGGACTTTTTTAGAGAGCCGAATCATTTCGAATTTTTAAAAACTGTTGCATTGGAAAATCTTACCAGAGGATCTAGTGCTTCGTTAAAAATATGGAGTGCCGGATGCTCAAGTGGTGAAGAACCTTATACTATCGCTATGGTGGTTAATGAGTTTCTAGGATCTGGGAGTCGCATTGATTTCTCGATTTTGGGTACAGATATCTCCACAAGCATTCTTAAAAAAGCCGTAAATGCTATTTATACAGAAGAGCGAGTTTCTGGAATTCCTTTGGAACTGAAAAGGCAGTATTTCCTGAGAAGCAAAGATTCTGAAAAACAACTGGTACGAATTATTCCTAAAATCAGGAACAAAGTGAAGTATCAGCGATTGAATTTTATGGATCCTGAATACCCAACAGTGCCGGGAGATTTTGATATTGTATTCTGTAGAAATGTCCTTATCTATTTTGATAAGCCAACGCAAGAACGGGTCATCAACCGACTGTGCGCTCATCTAAAACCAGGAGGATATTTTTTCCTCGGGCACTCAGAGTCCATCATGGATATGAAAGTGCCTCTTAAACAAATCAAACCAACCATCTTCCAGAAATTGACCTAAAACATTTGCACTATGACTGAGAAATTAAACGACAAAGAGCTCATTCAGCAGCTCGAAGAAAGACCAGACCTGAAAGCTGTTTTGCTTAAAGGAGAAGAACAGAAGTTGATGGAAGAGCTAATGACTGTCAATAAAAAATTGGTGGTAGCTGAACAAATCAAAACCGATTTCCTTTCCAACATTCGCAATGAAATAATCAATCCGGTAAGCGCCTTATTAGAGCTGTCACAAAGTCTGATTCATGAATCCAATGAGCAGTCTTCACGGGTTGCTGGACTCATATATGATGAATCACACCGACTCAATTTTCAAATGGCCAATATATTAGCTTCAGCAGAATTGGAGGCAGGAGAGATGAGTATGGCTGTTAGTAGGGTCAATATTAATTCATTGGTTACTAATGTGGTTTCGTCGTTCTCCAAAGTTTTGGCTAAGAAGAAATTGACTTTGGATGTGATTGGTTCTTCTAGCAATCAAATCTTTGGGACAGATGCTGAAAAGCTGCATTTGATTCTGGTCAATCTGATTTCCAATGCCATTCAATTCAGTTTAGTAGGAGGCAAAATTGAGGTTTCATTCCTGGTGGAGGATGGACAGCTTCATCTAAGCGTATGTGATTTTGGTATAGGAATCAGCCAGGAAGATCAACAAGAAGTGTTTAGTCGATTTACACAATTGGATAGAGGCACCATCAAAGCATACCCTGGGCATGGTCTGGGGTTGAGTTTGACCAAAGCTCTTCTGGATGTGTTGAATGGGTCTCTTAGTTTGGAAAGCGAGCCCAATAAGGGAAGCATTTTCGGAATACATCTCCCAGAGGCAGAGATCAATGAAGAAACATCTGTTTACTCCTCAGTGGGAAATGAGTTCTTGTTTGACGATAACGATGGAGTTTTCTAAGAACAAGAATGACTACTGACACACTACAGAAATATTACTTGTTACCCAGTGGAATCTTCGTGGACAAAGATCCGCATATGGTGGATACCGTGCTGGGCTCATGTGTTTCAGTGTGTTTGTATGATGAAAGAATACAAATTGGAGGAATCAACCATTACATGTTGCCTTTTTGGAACGGTCAGGGGCTTGCATCTCCTAAATATGGCAATATCGCCATGGACAAGTTGATTGAGAAAATGGAGTTGCTAGGTTCTCGAAGAAGCAATCTGATTGCGAAAGTATTTGGGGGAGCCAATCAAATGCAGAGCAGTCTTGGTGTAGGTCAGCGGAATGTGATTATGGTAAAGGACTATCTGTCTGAGGCCAGGATTCCAATAGTCGCAGAAAACGTAGGTGGCGAGATTGGTCGTAAGATCAGATTCAACACAGGCAGTGGACAGGTCCTAATGAAGTTTTTACATAAAGTGGTATCGTGATGGTAGAGCTGATCAAAAAGCCTGTAAGAGTTGCTCAAAAGAAGGTAAAGGTTCTTATCATCGATGATTCTGCATTGGTGCGCAATACGCTTTCATCAATATTCAATTCTGATGATGAAATACAGGTTATTGGAACAGCTTCTGATCCCTATGTAGCTGTTGAGAAGTTGCGTGAGGAGGTTCCAGATGTTATTTCTTTGGATGTGGAGATGCCGCGAATGGATGGGATTACCTTTTTGTCCAAATTAATGTCACAGCATCCAATACCTGTAGTAATTATCTCAACACTCACAGAAAGAAGTGCAGAAAATGCCATCCTGGCCATGGAATATGGAGCTGTAGAAGTCATTGCTAAACCAAAACTTGGGACTAAACAGCATCTTGAAAGTGCTAGAGCCCAACTTTGTAACAAAATTAAGGCTGCCTCCATGTCTCATGTTAGACGCAGAGGCGTTCCAAAATATAAAAACATTGTTCCGCCTCGCAATACCAACAGTTCTCCACTGCAAACAACAGAAATAGTTATTGCTATTGGAGCGTCTACTGGCGGAACGGAAGCCATTCGAACCATTTTGATGGACATGCCACTTGATTGCCCGGGTATCATTATTACACAGCACATGCCTGAGGTATTTACTTCCCAGTTTGCAAAAAGATTGGATCAGCTGTGCTCCATAAATGTCAGAGAAGCAAAGCACGGTGATACGGTCCTGAGAGGTACTGCGCTAATCGCCCCTGGTCATTCGCACATGTGTTTGAAGCGAAGTGGTACGCGTTACTATGTGGAGCTAAATCAAGAACCACTAGTGAATAATCATCGACCAAGCGTAGACGTGTTATTTAGGTCGGTTGCGCAATATGCTGGTAAAAATTCAATCGGTGTGATTCTCACAGGTATGGGTGGTGATGGTGCTAAGGGATTAAAAGAATTGTATGACCAAGGAGCATATACCATTGCACAAAATGAATCCTCATGCGTGGTTTATGGAATGCCAAAAGAGGCGGTGAAACTTGGGGCTGTTACAGCATCTGTTTCACTTGAAAAAATTACGAACCAAATTATTAACGAGAGTAAGAAAATTAAATAACCGTAGATTATGAAAAAAACAGTACTAATTGTTGACGATTCAGTATACATGCGAATGCTGATCAGACAAGCACTCGAAAAAGTTGGCTATCAGATAATAGCTGAAGCTGCAAATGGAGAGACAGCTATTGAGTTGGCGATTGAGCATGAGCCTGATTTGATCACATTGGATAATGTGATGCCAGACATGTTTGGAGCTGAAGTTTTGAAAACGTTGAAAGCTGAGGGAGTAACCTCTGAAGTGATAGTAATCAGTGCTGTAGGACAAAAAACAGTGATAGAAAAGGAAAAGGCGCTTGGTATTGCCGAGTTTATTGTAAAGCCATTTACTGAGGAGCAACTAATTGATGTGGTCACAAATGTGATGCAAACTAAGGCGGCTTAATTGAGCTGTTACTTTTAATGATGAAGCCGCCATCACCATTTGGGTGATGGTCTTTTATGCATTAAGTATTTGATGTCATTCCAACAATGATTAGTTTGGTGGTGTCATCAACCTAATACCTAATGTCTGTGATTTTCAAAACTGAAGACGACATCAGTCGCATTCAGAACAAAATCATTGACCAGATTATTGTCATTACCAGTCTCCTTGGGGGAGTAGTTATTGCGCTTTCCCTTCTTGGAGTGATATTATTTGGTCCGCGAACTACAAGTCTTGTACATGCAAGTGTATTTGCACTCGTCTTACTTCTGAACTTATTCAAGAATAGGTTACCTCCTGTGTCCAAATTGATTATCCTTCTGGTGTTACTCCAGTCTGATATCTTATACAGTGTCTATCATGATGGCTATATCTCGTCTGCCAAAATTGTGATGACCATTCTTCCGGTATTCGTATCCTTTATTTGCAAGGTTAGAAAGGCAATTGTTTTCCTGGTTTTTATGCTCACATCTCACCTAATTATGGGTTATTTCCACATGGTTGGGGTTTTTCAACCTGGTCTGAATTTGACAACTTATTCGTCGGAACCCTTTGCCTGGATCATGGATTGTGCCATCATCGCTTTTTCTTCTCTTGGCCTAATGTATGTGGCTAAAACATATAACGAAGCCATTCTAGGCAACTCATTGTTGATAAAAGAGCAGAATGAGGAAATAATTAATCGGGAGAAGAAGTATGAAATTCTCTTTCAAAGTTCTAATGATGCCATTCTGTTGATTCAAGGCCTGGAGATTGTGGACTGTAATGAAAAAACTCTCGATTTGTTTAAATCCACTCGAGAAGAACTTATCGGTCGAAAGATAAGTGATTTGAGTCCTGAGAAACAGCCAGATGGACAAGTGTCTACAGAAAAAGCCGAAAAAATAGTTGAGAGCATTTACAATGGCTTAGAGTCCAAGGCATTTGACTGGGTGCATGTGAAGAGCAATGAAGAAGTCTTCTATGCATCAGTATCCATTAAGCTGGTGAAGCTGCATAACAACCGGTATATTCAATCAGTAGTCCGAGATATCACCCGGGAAAAAGAAATTGAGATGGAATTGATTGCCTATCAAGACCAGCTCAAGCACATCCTAGATGATCGGACTGAGGAATTAGAAGAGACCAATCAACAATTGTCACAAACCAATGAAGAGTTAAAACAAACGCTGGAGCAACTGAAGCAAACCCAGGCGCATTTGATAGAAAGCGAGAAGATGGCTTCTGTAGGTATTTTGACAGCAGGTATTAGTCACGAAATCAACAATCCTTTAAATTGTATTTTGGGAGGTTTGTATAAGCTAAAGGATACCGTTGCAAATCCTCAGGATTATGTCGAGGATGAAGATATTGATGAAGTGAGAGGAGAAACCATCGAGATAATTGATGATGGTGTTACCAGAATTCGTGATATCGTCAAGAGTTTAAATCATTTTAATCGAGTTAATGATGAATTGCTTCAGCCGTGTAATGTTCATGCGGTCATCGAGAATTGCTTGCGTATTCTTAAATATGAACTACATGGTCAAGTAGTTTCAAAAGACTTCAATTCGGATGAGCTGATGATACTGGGCAATGATGGTAAGTTGCACCAGGTGTTTCTAAATCTTATTCATAATGCAGACCAGTCTACCGATCAGTCTGGAGAAATAACCTTGTCAACCAGGCTTTCTGATGATGGTAAAAGAGGGGTGATTTCAGTCAAAGACACTGGAAGTGGAATTACTGCAGAAGACCTTCCTCATGTATTTGATCCATTTTTTACAACCAAACCTCCGGGCGAAGGAGTAGGGCTTGGATTATTCATTGTCTACCAGATCATAAAAGAACATCATGGCGAGATAACCATTCGCTCAAATGAAAATGGCACTGAAGTGCTACTAGAATTGCCTTTGGCTGTATGATTATTTATTCAAATCTTGAAGCCATTCAATCAGTCTAACTGACCAGGTAGAGAGATGTTTTTGTTCCAATCCCAGACCAAATCCATGACCACCCGTGGGGTAGATATGCATCTCAGCGGGGACATTGTTCCTAATAAGAGCTTCATAAAAAACAAGACTATTTGCTACAGGTACAGCACCATCATCTGAGGCATGCAGTAGAAAAGTCGGAGGGGTCTGTTTTGTTACCTGTAGCTCATTAGAATAGTAATCAACTAGACTTTGAGCAGAATTCTCACCAAGGAGATTTTTTCGAGATCCCATATGAGTTATTTCTTCATTCATAGAAATTACAGGGTATATCAATGCCATGAAATTGGGTTTAGATGCTTCATCAAAGTGAGTTCCTAAAGTAGATGCCAGATGACCACCAGCAGAGAATCCCATCACTCCGATTTTATTCATATCTAAGGACCATTTTTCGGCATTGTCTCGAACGATTTTTATGGCTTCCTGAGCATCCATCAATGGTGATTTATGTGGTTCCACGTTGCTATCATCATCTGGTAGTCGATATTTGAGGACAATTGCGGCAATTCCATGGCCAGCTAGGTGCCTGGCAACATCGGTTCCTTCCCAGTCATACGCTAGAATAGCATAACCTCCACCGGGACAAATAACCACAGCCTGGCCAGTAGCATTTCTTTTGGAGGGTAGAAACACATCTATCGAGGGTATTTGCACATGTGATATTCTGACAATATTGCTGGAATCACTCTGTTCTTTAGTTTCCGTTGATTTAGCATTTGGTACGCCATTAGGCCAGAGGGGTAGAGTGAAGTTTTGCGCAGTTGCAAGGCCAGCTAGTGAAAGCATAATAGATAAACAGAGGATTTTCATGGTGAATGTCAATTTGATCAGATAAATATAGCTACTTATGATTTTGTGCTTATTTTTAGTCAATAGCCTGTTAAATGATTTATCAAAGAAAAGAGCCCTCCAAAGAACTCAAAGATCTAATTGATTGCTTTTGGATTGTGGATAGTGAGGGAGACTCTTCATTATTCCCCCAGAAAATAATTCCTGATGGATTCCCCGAGCTCATATTTCATTATGGTGATACATACAGAATCAATATATCTGGTAATTGGGAAGTACAGTGTAGGAATCTGATCGCGGGCCAATTGACCAAATTCTTTTATCTGGAAAATACAGGTGTTTCTGGGATGATTGGTGTGAAAATGAAGCCATGGGCTATCCATTCATTGTTTCAATTGGAGATGTCTAAGATGTTGGATCAGGTACTTGATTTAAAAAAGACATTGCCTTCTTTTGTACTTCCAAAACCGGACTTGCAAAGTTTTGATGCCTTTTGTAATTCAGTGGAGTCCTTGTTTCTAGAGCGAAGGACATCTAAGACCAGGGTCAAATTGGCTGTCGAGTTAATTATTGACAGGCATGGAATGCTCAACCTCTCAGACTTGTCAGATGAAGTTGGAGTCAGCAATCGACAATTGGAAAGGTGGTTCAAAACAGAAGTTGGAATTAGTCCTAAGTTATACGCCAGAATAATTCGACTTAATTATATTTTTCATCAGGTTGAACAACGGGATTTCAGTTGGGCACAGTTGGCTTACAAGTCCGGTTTTACAGACCAGAGTCATTTCATTAAAAATTTCAAGGAGTTCACGGGAGAGGATCCCACAAAATACAATTTCGATCATCCAGATATGGCCAATTTCTTTATGAAGAAGTAATGTCGTGTTTTTACTATATCATCAGGTTGTTCCGTAGTTGTTTTGAGTAAAAAACTTATGAGATCAATTTTGCTTTATTTAGGACTTGGTATTTGTTTAGGTTTCAGTGCTCAGGATGATAATTCTCTGGAGCAACTAGACTGGCTCACAGGAACATGGGAAAGAACTGATGTTCATCCAGGAAGCAAAGGATATGAGCAATGGCAATATGATGGAACTATGCTAATTGGAAGCGGAATTTCAATGAAGGGCATTGACACCACCTTTGTGGAAAAGCTGAGGGTAGAAGTTATAGAAAATGAAATTTATTATGTGGCCGAAGTTCCAAATAACGCAAGACCAACCCTGTTCAGGGTAACTAAGTTACGGCCTAACTTTATGCAGTGTGAAAATCCTGAACATGATTTTCCAAAGATGATAGTTTATGAACGGACTGGTGAGCAATTGAAAGCTATCATTTCGGCGGGCGATAAAGGAATGACGTTTTTATTTAAGAAAATAGATTGATCATGTAATTTCCTAAGGTTAATTACGACTTACATTCTAAACTTCTCTGCTATGGATGTATTAATTGGAATTTTTTTAGATGTAGTATGCTTTCGCTGGGTTAATAGAGAGAATAACCCTTATCGAAAGGTTGTAGCCATTTTAGCCTGGTTGGTATTTGGTGTTGCTATTGCTGTAATTGGCTATAGTGTTATCACTTACTAAAATAGGTTGTCTCAAAAGTCTTAACCTATTGTCATTCTGAACCTGCCTGTCGGCAGACAGGTTCATTTCAGAATCCAATAGTGGGTAAACGGAACATTAAAGATCCTGACATTCCATGCGGAACCAGTTCAGGATGTATTAATAATTACTTTTGAGACAGCCTCCTTGTTATTTTTTATCATCCTCTGCCGGAGGATCGATCTTTTTTGTCGGCTTGGTTTTCTGTGATTTTTCTTTCACTTCTTCAGCCATTTGTTTGATCTCCTCGTTTGATTTTCCTTTTAGATAATCTGGAAGTTCCATACCTGCCATACCAAACATTTCCTGAAGAGGAGGTACAGATTTATATAAACCTGAAATGAAGTTAGCCGTGGAGGATTTGTCTCCCTGACCATTGCCACTATCCCAAACAGTCACCTTATCTATCTTGATATTTTTGATTGCTTCTGTTTGTAGTTTCACCAACTCATTGAGTTTGTCAGCTACGATCAATAGCACCGCATCTCTTGAGTTATTGCCAGCAGCCTCTACGATTTGTTTGAAACCTTCGGCCTGCTTGGTTAGTACCTCGTAGATACCTTTCGCTTCTGCTTCTTTCATTGCTAGAATAGCATCAGCTTCACCTCGAGCTTTTCTTCTAATACGTTCAGCATCTGCTTCCGCAGCTATCTCCACCTTTTCTTTATCAATTTGGGCTGGAATTACGATATCAGCAGTTTGACTTGCTTTGTCTCTTTGAGCTCTTGCATTTTCCGCTTCTTGTTCTGCGGCATAGGCTTCTTCCAAGGCTTTGGCAGCCTGAACTTTTTCTGCGGCTATTGCTATTTTTTGTGCTTCTGCTTCTTTCTCTCTTCTAAGTGCATCAGATTGGGCTATCTTGATTTTCGCTGTGTTTTCTCCCTCTACTGCCATGGCATCAGCTGATGCTACCTGCACCCGTTGATCTTGATGAGCATTGGCCTCACCAACGGAACCATCTCTGTCTTTTTCTGCAACACTCTTACGCGCATCGTTGATCGCTTTGGCGGCAGCCTCTTTACCTAGAGCCTCAATGTATCCAGACTCATCTTTGATATCGGTAACGTTTACATTGATCAGCTTCAAACCGATTTTCTTCAATTCAGCCTCAACATTCGAAGCAACATTGGCCAGGAACTTATCCCGATTGCTGTTGATTTCTTCAATGTCCATAGTTGCTACTACCAAACGTAGCTGACCGAAAATGATATCTTTTGCCAGATCATGGATGTTTTCTTGCGATAGACCAAGAAGACGTTCTGCTGCGTTGGTCATGATGCCTTCTTCCGTAGAGATACCCACAGTAAATCGTGATGGCACATCCACACGAATATTTTGTCTAGAAAGTGCATTGGTAAGCATCACCTCAATTGATATTGGCGTGAGGTCAAGGAATTCATAGTCTTGAATGACTGGCCAAATGAAAGCGGCACCACCGTGGATACATTTGGCTGATCTTCCCAGGTCATCCGACCCTTTTCCAACCTTACCGTAGACCACTAGAATTCTATCAGAAGGACATCTCTTATATCTTCTGAATAGTCCTATAAGTAGCACAAAGACGAATATGACTGTGGCTACAATGATGAGTAGAAACGTACTTGACATTTATTTAGATTTAGTAACTATTAGCGTATCATTATTGGTAATATCTATTACGGTGATGACAGACCCAGTGGCCAAGTCATCAGTATCATCAGTGATGGCGTCCAGTTCTCTCAATGATCCCTGTACTTTAATGCTCACCTTTCCAATATTGGCTCGTGAAGCTCTCACGGGTAAGTAAACTTCCCCAATTCCACCTATTGCGTTCTTTACTGATAGATTTCCTGAATCGGCTAGTTTGCTAAAGTAATAGAAGATGATGGCCATGATAAACATCATTCCAACTCCTGCTACAAATGACCAGATCATGGTTTGTCCAATGGACATTCCAGAATCCAGGCAGGCAATCCCAGTCCAGGAGAAAAGTGTGAAGAAGCCAACGAAATTCTTGATGGTAAAAAATTGAAATCCCGCTCCATCATCCATTTCAATATCATGGTCAACTGAGCCGTCATGATCCAGTTCTCCACCGATAAAGGTCAAAACCATTTGAATCAAGAAAATGAGTGTAAACGGAATCGCAATACCCCAATAGATTTGCTCTATTGTAGAGAGAGTATCCCACCATTCAGAAAAGTTAAAGTCCATCATTATCGGTTTGTTGCAATCTAAATTATGCAATTTTTACTTTTCTAAATACTTAAATCAAAATTCTCTTTTCAATAGTGCTTTGGTGAATGTGTTATTTCGAAACATGACAGAAGTTTATCTGATAAATGTGAAATATTCTTTTGCCAATCTTTAAAATGCATATGCTTTCTCCTACCTTCGTATCTTCATTTTTAGGGTATGAGACAGAAGTTATTAAGAGACGGGGCTAGTGAGTTGTCTTATGAGATTCGCGGCATTGTAAAGAAGGCTGAGCAATTGGAGCAGCTGGGTTATGAGATCCTTTGGGAGAACATTGGAGATCCTATTCAAAAGAACCACAAGCTGCCAGAATGGATGAAAGAGATCATCGCTGGTCTGCTGTATGAAGACAATACTTATGGTTATAGCCATTCCAAAGGTGTGCTGTCCACTCGTCAGTTTCTAGCCGATCTAAATAATAATCGTGGAGGTGTTCAAATTGAGGCGCAGGACATCACATTTTTCAATGGTTTAGGTGATGCGATTCAAAAGATCTATCAATACCTGTTGCCAACTTCTCGTGTAATTGGTCCATCTCCAGCATACTCAACTCACTCTTCGGCGGAGGCAGCCCATGCAAACCATCATCCGATGACCTACAAGTTAGATCCAGATAATTCCTGGTATCCGGATATGGATGATCTATACAATAAGGTAAAGTACAACCCAAGTATTGTCGGGATCCTCATCATCAATCCGGATAACCCGACAGGAATGGTGTATCCAAAGCATATCCTACAGCGAATGGTGGATATTGCGAAGGAGTTTAACCTGTTCCTGATATGTGATGAGATTTACATGAATATCATCTATAATGGTGCCGAAACATGTACGCTAGCAGAAGTGGTTGGTGATGTGCCAGCAATATCACTGAAAGGTATTTCCAAAGAATTTCCGTGGCCCGGAGCTCGATGTGGATGGGCTGAATATTACAATCGTACCAGTGATCCTGAGTTTTCCAGATTGTGTGATACCATTGATAATGCTAAAATGATTGAGGTGAGCTCCACGAAACTTCCTCAGTTATCTATTCCAAGGATCATGCAGGATGATCGATATCCGCAGTTTATCGCAGGGACTAAGGAAAAAATTGGGCGTAGAAGTGCTTACTTGAATGAAGTTTTTAAGGATGTTCCTTACGTGAAATTCAATCAAACCAATGGAGCGTTTTACAATACCATGATTTTTGAGCCAGGGGTTTTAAAAGATGGACAAAAGTTAAAAATAGATGACCCAAATGTTCAATCGTTGCTGGATAGTTGGTTGGACAGCCCAACGATGACTAAGGATAAGAGATTCGTGTATTACCTGCTTGCTGCTAAGCAAGTGTGTATCGTTCCGATATCTTCTTTTGCTTCGGACCTTCTTGGTTTCCGATTAACTCTTTTGGAAGAAGATGAAGAATTAATCGCAAAAACCTTTAACCGTATAAAAGAAGGCGTGATTGAATACTGTGAGTCGGTTTAGATAATTTATGCGAAACCCTTTAGAATATAGCATATAATTGTTTTATTTCGCGAGTACTCAATTTTTCTATGCCATAATTGATAAACATGAAACAACTATATCGAGTTCTATTTCTAATTTCATCACTTTCTTTTCAGCAATGTGGGCTTTTGGATGAGCCACTCGAAGATGAAGAAAACCTTACAATCGAAGTTACTGGTGTTTATCGGAGTTTGATGGTGGGTAAAGGGACCTTATTGGGAACAAAGGATATTAATGTAATTGAGTCAAGTAGTAATTCTGTTCTATTCCAACTTCCACCTAGTTTAGGTTATCCTAATTTTCATGGGGATCTTGCCAAAACATCTACGGGCAATATTGGATTCACCATACCTTTTCAGACTCAAAATGGGATTTCAATTGAAGGGTTAGCCAATTCTGGAGATTTTAATGGTGTGTTTACACTGGACACTGATAGTCTGGTGTTCCAGGCGGTATTTGAAGAATCTGGTGTTGCTGATACAGTGACCGTAATTGGGCAGCGTATTGGTGATGTAAATGATAATGGGGGTGCTGGTGGTGAAGCTTCATTGGTCATATTCGATTCCAGTTGGGGGTCTTATGGCAATGATGACGATGAAATTGATATGGATTCAAATGGAGGCATAATCAAAGTGACAGAATCTCATGTGTTTATAGCTGGAAGGGCAGGAGTCAAAAAGTTTACTACATCAGGAGACTATGTAGCTCATATTGAAGCCACCTATCCAAAATTCTATATTTATGAAGATTATGTCTACATGGCTACCTCAGATTATAATTCTGGTATTGTGAAAATGGATATGAACCTTGTGCCAGTAGATTCTATTGATTTTGGTGAAGACCTAGATCTTTATTCTTGTTCAAGTATTGACGGCAATGATACTCAGGCATTAATTGCTTATTCAAGAGTAGATGATGGTCCGGTAGAAATGTTACATTTTAATGAAGGTGATACTTCCATTACACAAATAAGTGATATCGGTGAAGATCCATTAGAGTTTAAATGGAATGGAACAGTTGCAATCGACCTTTTTGAGGGTAACTATTACGTCACTGATAATGGCAACAATCGCGTACAGATTATAAGTACAAGTGGCAGTTTTGTTGATGATTTTTATACCGATGCTGAAGAACGAACTGTCTACAATGGTCCCAATTTAATTGAGGTGACCGAGTCTTACATTTTTGTGGGTAATTTGAATAATGCAGGTGATGAGATAGATGTTTACGATAGATCTAGTCTAGAGCTTGTCACCAGTCTGGAGATTGGAAATCAGTTGTTTAAGAGTGGATTTGCTTTTAACTCAACCCGATTGTTTGTATTGTCCAATTATCCAGATGTCGAAGTATTAGTTTTCACGATAAACTAATCAATCAAATATCACGGTCTTATTGTTGTGAACCAGGGCTTTACGTTCCAAATGTGTCCATATAGCTCTGGATAATACGATTTTTTCCAGGTCTTTGCCTTTACGGATCAAGTCTTCTACCGTGTCTTTGTGCGTGATTTTAGCCACGTCTTGTTCTAAAATAGGACCAGCATCCAGATCTGCAGTTACGTAATGGCTCGTTGCACCAATGATTTTGACCCCACGCTCATAAGCTCTGTGATAGGGTTTTGCTCCGGCAAAGGCAGGTAAGAAACTGTGGTGGATGTTGATGATTTTGTTTGGATAACTTTGAATGAACTCATCGCTTAAGATTTGCATGTATCTGGCAAGAATCATGAAATCAATACCTAGCTCTGTCAACAACGTCATTTGTGCACGTTCTATCTCCGCTTTGTTCTCCTTATTCATTTCGAAGAAATAGAATGGAATCCCATAGCGTTGAGCTAGTTCTTCATGCATTTTATGATTGGAGATAATGGCTGGAATCTCCACTTGCCACTCACCAGAGTAATGTCTGGATAAAATGTCGTACAAACAATGTGAGGCTTTGGAAACGAACACGGCCATTCTTGGCTTACGATCTGTAAAATGCAATTGCCATTGCATTTCGTATTCATTAGCTATTTGATTGGCGAATGCATCTCGGATTTCTTCTTTAGGAATGTCAAAAGCATCAAGTTCCCACTCTACACGCATGAAAAAGATGCCATCCGTTTTGTCAACATGTTCATCCAGATCAATGATATTCCCATTGTGTTCAAACAAGAAATGCGTGATCGTACTGATCAGACCTTTACGGTCATTACAGTGAATTAATAAAATAGCATGATTCTTCAGGCCCATATCCAATCAATTAGCAACAAAAAACGGGGTCTGTTTATTCTTGGGACAGTAAATCTATATTAGCTCTGTGATAAATCGGGTAGTTTCCAATGGTATTTTACTGCGAGGACTCGGAAACTAACAATGAACGAAACTGTAATCAATACATTGAAGATTTGCTCAACTCCAAAATGCTCCATGATGGCATATATAATCCCTCCTGCGATACAGGTAAGCGCATAAATTTCCTGTCTAAAAATCAGAGGGATGTCATTGCAAACAATATCCCTTATCACTCCACCGAATACGGCAGAAACCATTCCCATCATGATGGCGATAACTGGATGTACACCAAAAGTCAAAGATTTCTGTAGGCCAAGCACAGTGAAAACGGCAATTCCTACTGTGTCGAAAATGAAAAAGGTTCTTCGAAGTTTCATCACTGTTTTGCCGAAGAAAAAGGAGATAATCAATCCTGAACCAATCATGATGAGGTATATGGTGTCCTTCATCCAGCCAACAGGAGTACTACCTAGAAGTAAGTCTCTGACTGTACCACCGCCTATTGCCGTGATGAACCCTACTGCAGCTATGCCAAACATATCAAGCTTCTTGTCTCGACCCGCCAGCGCACCGCTGATGGCGAAAACCATAGTTCCGATGATATCAATGAAGTAGAGTGTGTTCACTTGGCGAAGTTAGTGGTTCAGCTGCTCTTTTTCAGAAAATCAAGGTTACGCTTCAATCCCCCAAACTTTGTCCGCTTGACAGCAGATTTCTTGAATACCTTTTGGAATACCTCTTCCGTCATTTCTTCCCAATCTTTTGACTTGAAACCCTCCCAGCCCTGAGGATTGAATTTTGGTTCTTGATGCGGTTGTGAAAAGCGATTCCATGGACACACATCCTGGCAGATATCACATCCAAACGCCCAGTTCTCCATTCTACCCTTGAACTCATTAGGAATCTCGTCCTTCAGTTCTATGGTTAGGTATGAAATACATTTGCTGCCATCTATGACATACGGTTGGGGAATGGCGTCGGTAGGGCATGCATCCTGACAGGCCGTGCAGTTACCACAATAATCTTTAATTGGACCATCTGGTTCCAGTTCCAAATCGATGATCAATTCCGCAAGGAAAAAGAAACTACCCATGTTGCGGTTGAGTAAAAGTGAGTTTTTTCCTATCCAGCCAATCCCACTTTTTGCTGCCCATTTACGTTCCATCACCGGTGCACTATCCACGAACACACGCCCCTCGATTTGACCAACTTTTTCTCTTATTCTATCAACAAGTTCTTTTAATTTATCCTTAACCACATGGTGATAATCCTGTCCATAGGCATATTTTGCTATTTTGGGACCTTGATCGGATTGATGTTGTTCCTTTGGGTAATAGTTGTAAACTAATGAAACAACGGACCTGGCACCAAGTACCAGCTTGGTAGGATCAAGTCTTTTATCAAAATGATTTTCCAGATATCCCATTTCTCCCTGATATCCTCTTTTGAGCCACTCTTCGAGTTTTGGTGCTTCCTCTTCCAAAAATTCAGCCTTCGAAATACCACAGAAAGAAAAGCCGAGTTCTGTTGCTAGTGATTTGACCAGATGAGTATTGCCGTGGATATTCACAGGGCGAAGTTATTTCTTATCCGAATGACCCAGGCTCTTTTGTGGAGCGATTTTGTCTCGAACTAATTGTTTTAATTCGGTGATTTCAGGAAAACGATTCTCTTGTTTTCTGGAAAAGATCAATTCTCCATTAGTATAAATGTTGTAAATGCCTCCAGTTCCTTGTTTTAGGGTTACCTCTTCCAGTTCTTCTGAGAAAGTAGTTAGTAACTCCTGAGCCATCCAGGTAGCCCGCATCATCCAGCGGCAGAGTTTGCAATATTCTATAGTCACATTTGCCATCAACTAAAGATAGCGATGAATATTACAATAAGATAAATTGAAACACTAAATTGGTTGCTGATACAATTGACTCAAAATGCGCTGGACAGAAGACAAACTTGCCATCTTATCAGGATTCATCATTTTGCTCCTAGGAGCCATTCCATTTTTGATTCTTCCTTTATTGGATGTCTATATTCTGGAATTGATTGACCCGCTCAAGTCCATGTCTGTGAAGCTTTCCAAATGGCAATATAATCCATTGGAGGCCTTTCATTTAAAGTTGTTTGGTATCATATTATTATTTGCTTTTCTTGGAGCTCTGCTTGTTTTTGGTGTCAGTCGATTAGGAGAGAAGGGTGGAAAATTTTTAAAAGGTTTTGCATTGGTATTTCTAATCGCTGTGTTAGCCAACCTATTGGGAAGTCAAGGTGATTTTAAGGCTGCTGGTTTAGGATATGCTCTTTGGGCCATTGCTCTTGGGATGTTGATCAGTAATGTTTGGGGTATTCCTGAATGGCTAAAACCAGGTCTTAAACATGAGCTTTTCATTAAAACGGGCTTAGTTCTTCTAGGAGCAGAAGTGCTTTTTGGTAAATTACTGGCAATAGGCTTACCTGGTCTATTCGTTGCCTGGGTGGTCACACCTATTGTATTGGTCACTACATTTTGGTTTGGTCAGAGAATATTAAAGATTGGCTCCAAAAGTCTGAATATCACCATCAGCGCGGACATGTCCGTGTGTGGTGTGTCGGCTGCTATTGCCACAGCGGCTGCATCTAAAGCCAAAAAAGAGGAGCTCACAACGGCGATTGGACTATCCATGGTATTTACATCAATCATGATGGTGGCTTTACCTGCGTTGATCAAAGCGCTGAATATGCCAGAAGTACTTGGTGGTGCATGGATTGGCGGAACAGTTGATGCAACTGGAGCTGTAGTTGCTGCTGGGGCTTTTTTAGGAGATACTGCGCTCAATGTGGCTGCAACCATCAAAATGATTCAGAACATTCTAATAGGTGTGATTGCATTTGCTGTGGCTGTTTATTGGGCTACGAAAGTTGAGAAGAAGGAAGGTGAAAAAGTCTCAGCAATGGAAATTTGGACACGCTTCCCCAAATTCATTCTTGGATTCATTGGAGCGTCAATTCTTTTTTCCATTCTACAACAAGTATTATCTCCAGAGGATTCAGTTACTATGATCGAAAAAGGAGTATTTAGTTTCTCCAAATCCATGAGAAGCTGGCTGTTTGCACTGTCCTTTGCGAGCATTGGACTCTCTACCAACTTCAAAGAATTGAAATCGCATTTTCACGGAGGCAAACCATTGATTCTGTATGTCTGTGGACAGTTATTGAATCTAGGATTGACTCTTCTGATGGCTTGGATCATGTTTTATAAAGTCTTTCCTGAGATCACTGAATCGCTATGAAAAAACTACTGAAAATAAGCGTCTTTATCACAGGAGTTGTATTGCTACAACAAAGCTTGGAGCATCTCGGAAATAGAGCCTTTAGAATTCAAAAAGAGTTGATTGATCAGCAAAACCTGGAGCCGGCAGTTTTCTTTTATACCGACAGTGAACAAGCTCTGGAAGCGGAAAAATTGGTTCGGAATCAAATCAAAGAATCCGAAGCTTTTCAATAAATGTTGTTTGACCATCTATGATTTTGACCACATACATTCCAGGTTCAAGGTTTTCTATATTGATATAATCGGTATGAAATTCTAGAACTGTTTGTCCCGCCATATTGATTACTTTTCCTTCAAATGAACTAGAGATGCCCTTAATTCGGAAAATTTTATTTGCAGGGTTGGGGTAAACGGTGAATTTATCTTGATCTAAGCCAAGGACAACTTCTTCGCCTTCAGTCCAATAGTTTCTGTGATACAAGTAATCCAATCCACCAGAGAGATATACCAATGGGGCATTCCAATTAATAGTAATTTCATTAGTAGAGTAGCTGCACCAATCATCTACGTAGCATTGTGCAGGATTAGAGGTTGGATAGGCGCTGTTGCCACAATCATCCGTGTTGTAGGGGTTTGGTCCGCCAGCTAGAAACCCCGGAACAGGGTCAGAAATGTTATCGGCTTCTGATTGTCGGTGGTGGATATTCATTGGGGTATAATCTCCAAAGCCTGTGACAAAACTGTACCCAGTAGCATTTCTCCCAACCAAATAATCCAGGGCAGACTGTGCGGCATCAAAGTATTCTCGGTCGTTGTTGAGCAGAAAAGCCTTTAGAAGCAACATTCCCTGGTTACCAGGGACTGAATTACTACCCCAATAGAAGCTGTTATTTGGGGTCTGATAGGGTGAACTTTTTTGCGTATTGAGAAATCCAGAAGCAAGGCTGATTAATTTGTTTTTCAGCGATGTAGTGTCCACCTGTGCCGCTATCTCCTTCCGGTGATTGATCAGTGAAAGTAAACCTAGCGTTTCTACGTTCGGCCAACCTGGATTTCCAAAATTGCGAGAAAGATCCAATTCAGAGAAATAGGAAGATTCTCCAGTGGTTATGGCTAACTCACTAGCCGCCCAAAAGAACTCATCGGAGAAGTTAGTATCTCCATATCCTCCTGTATAAACCGCAGGATAACCTCCTTCAGACGATGGATTGTTGTAGGCTACATTGGGATTGACTTTGGCCCATTCCCATGCTTTTATGGCTTGCTGAAGCCACTCGTTAGATTGTGTTGGTAAATAATCCTTATAAATTCTTGATGCCATGGCCAGGACTCCAGCAAAATCCAACGTTGCAGCTGTTCCTTTCGCAACTACATATCGAGTGGCTGTAGCTTGATGTGGCATGACTGCTCCTTGAAAGTTTGCATGAGTGGTTTTGTTGTAAACTCCACCATCTTCATCCTGCATAGTAGCCATCCACTCAATATTCCAGAGTGCTTCATCTAGAATGTCTGGAATTGAGTTATCTGACTCGGGGATATTAAGTTCTAGATTTTCATAAAACTCAGGAAAATCTTCAAAAGCGGCAAGCAGAGTATAGGTGCTGATGCCTGAGTTTACAATGTATTTATTGTAGTCACCCGCATCGTACCATCCTTTTGGTGTGGAAATGATGGTGCCGGCTGGTCTGGATTCTGTTGCAGCAGAGGGAAGCACAACCACTTGATTGTCCATATGTCCAGCTTGTCGTTGAAATTCTCCGGCATAAGTTGACTCTAGTGAAGTTGATGCTCTATTGAAATAGTATGCTTTAATAGAGCCGATGGCAAGATCGCGAATGGATTCATCTGAAATTCTGAAAGAATAGGAAATCTGATCATCAGGCAATCGTAGTTGGTATGTGCCTCGCTCATTTAACTCAGAAAAGTCAGCAATCCTAACTTCCTCTTGAGATTGGTCCCAATAATTTGATGAAGTAAGTTGGCCCTCGAAAACGACTGATTCATTTCTAATGATTTCGAAAGAGGTGGCATTTGAGTTGATGATGGCAGCTAGTTTCTCTCCATTTGGGAAAAAACCGAGTTGGTTCATACGGATGTTTTCCTGTGCTTTAAGAGTAATTACTAATAGTAAAGAAATAAGAAGAAGGAGGTTTTTCATCATTTCTGGATTTAGGGTAATTAAATCTATGATGAATGATGGATAGAAGTTCTATTGAACTATCCGTTGTGTACATAATGTACCTAATCTGGTGACAAAGGGAAGAGTAATAAGGTGGTGGGTAAGGAGATTACCCACCAATAGATGATTATTTCATTGCTGGCAAATCACTCACAATTTGCCAGCTACCACTGGCCGTCTGTACTAACTGCAGCAGCGAAACCATGGTGGACTTTTGTCCAACAGAAGTCACCTTCGCAGAGGCATTTTTCCCAACAATGACCACATCTTCGATTGTTATTTGACGTTGGTCACCACCCCACTCTTTTGACTGAATTTTTGATAGGTAGAAGCTTTTGTCAACGGAACTTACCTCACTGGATCCGAAGAGTTGATTCATAGTAATTCTGAAATTGTCATTTAAGAGTGATTTTAGTGACTCGGTATCATTTGAGTCTCCTGCCAGCATGAATTTGGTAATCGTTTCGTTGATCATTTTTTCTGATTTTGAAGTTTGTGCTATACTCCCAATCGAGAGCATAATGAATAGATAGCATAATGTGTGTTTCATGGTGTTATAGTTTGATTTTAATGGACGTTCTCATTACTGAATGGTGTTCAAAATCATCCTCTTGACTGTAAGCCAGAAGTAGATAGTATTCCATTCCGGGTTTTAAATGCTTTACATATTGATAAAAAGAGGTTTGAGGGAGTGAGAAATGAATAGTGGTTTCTTTCTCTGATTCATACCCTTCAATATTCTCGATACTTTCAGGTTCTCGTAACTGTTCAAACGATTGATAGGAGCCTGGTTTAAAAACATGATGCTCTTTAACAACAAGCTTGTTACCCGACACAGCTCCCATAATCAAATAGGTGTTATTTAAATCTGCTGTTTCGTTAAAACCAATAGCTAGCCAACCGGCGCTGGGTGCTTGAACTTGGAAATGTATGAGATCATCAGAAAAAGACCATTGGACGTTCATTCCATTTTTCTTAACCTCCTTGATTTCACTTTTTACCGTATTCATGGTTAGTGGTAGAATAATTTGAATGATAGTGAGAATAAACATTGTTACAACAAGAATTGATATATCAATTAAATAGGTAAATTTTTTATTTTAGGTTGTTCTGTATTCTAATTAGCATGGATTTTAAGGAATCGATTTCATTATTGCTTAATCCAGTCGTACTTTCATCTCTCAGTTGTTGGACAAATTCGATATGTTCATTGACATAATCCTCACCAGCTTCGGTTAAGCGAATGCTGAATTGACGTCTGTTGTTTTCTATCGGGTGACGATCTATAAATCCCTTCTTAGCTAATAGATCTAGCATTCTGGTAATAGAGGCTGCATCTTTAAAAGCATTTTCGGCAATGGTTGCTTGGGAACACCCAGGGTGTTCATGGATGAATTTCATCAGTACCCATTGATCCACCGTAATATCCATTCCTCGTTCGGCAAAGCGAATGGCTGAATGTTGCTTGGCCATCTTGTTGGTTTTTTCAATCAGAAAGAATACTACCTGGTGAATGTCTTTTTCAATATTCATTGATATATCAATAATTGATATTCAATATTATAGAATGAAAGGCTCAATTACAAAAAGATTGGTGTTATTTTTTCTCGATTCGCTTAGTAACCTGCTGGTCTTCATTAATCAACACTATGAAGAATTGACCTGTTTTACCTTCCAATGACCGATTAATAAAAGTTTCTGCAGTCTCACCAATTGCTAAATTGGATTGGCTAATTATTCTTCCACTGATATCATGAATTTTTACAGTCGAAAATCCTGATCCCACTAAATAAATGTTACCATAGGTCGGGTTGGGATATATTTCAATGTCCGAAACTTGGTTTGTTTTTATTAATACAAGTGGCTTGAAAAGCTCGAACTGCCCGTCATAATCAACCTGTTTTACTTGATAGTAGCAATCCTGGTTGAATGAATGGTCTGTAAATTCATAAGAGGTTAGCTCTTTAGTTGATCCCTGGCCAGCGACTCTTCCAATGACTTTGAATGCGGACTCATCCGAGTTCATCTTCAATACTTCAAAATAATCATTATCCCACTCAGTGGCCGTACTCCAGGAGAGCCGCGCATTTCCATTATTTTCTTTTACACAATAATCAACAAGTATTACTGGAAGTGTACTGCAGGTGCTACCACAACAACCTGTTTCACAGTCCGACGCAGAACCTCCAGCTATGTTGATTGTTCCACCATTATCATTGAAAGTTCCGGATTGTAGTGTTCCTGTATCGGAGACAGTTGTTGTACTTCCGGAGTTATTCGTATATGTTCCTCCCACCTCCATATCTCCATCAATAGTAGTATTTCCTCTTCCTGTAAGGGCGATTGGGAAAACACCATCTCCATTGGTGTAGTTGCCACTCACAATAAAATGCCCATTCTCACCCACATAAACATTGCTTGGAGAGATTAACCCGGAAGCGGTAGTTACATTACCATTGACTATGAGGACTCCAAGGATATCTACATCATCGTAGATGTTGAAGTTGCCGTTAATAATAAGCGTGTCCCCTTCAGGAATGGTCAATAAAGAGACTCCTGCACTTAAATCTCCCTGATTAACCGTAGTAGAGGTGATGGTACACTTTCCGTCAATTGTAAAACTCGAAGTGCGAAGGTTGGCAGCGGTTGGGCATGTTTGAGCCAATGATTCATAAGAAAGCACTAGCGTCAAGACACAGATTAGCCTTAAAGCATTCATGTTGGCGATAATATAGTTTCAAAAAAATGAGCATAGTAAAACTATTCACCACCACCACCACAGACATTAGCAGAAAACCTAAAATGGAAATTAGGCGAGATTCTTAAGTGCCTAGAGATTTACCTAGAAGTATTTAATTATACTCTATAACGGCTGTAAAGTAATTAACAGAGAGTTTTCAGAACAATCGACCCATCTGCTCAGGTGGGATTTTTCCGAGGTGTTGATACGCTCTTTCGGTAGCTTGTCTTCCCCGGGTGGTTCTTTTAATGTAGCCCTCCATAATCAGGAATGGCTCATATACTTCCTCGATGGTTTCAGCTTCCTCACCACAGGCTGTTGCTATGGTGGATAGTCCTACCGGGCCACCTTTGAATTTTTCAATAATAGTCGCCAGGATACGGTTATCCATTTCATCTAATCCATGATCGTCCACATCCAGCGCTTGGAGAGCCATTCGAGCAATATCTAATGTGATGGCTCCATCACCTTTGATTTGCGCAAAGTCACGGGTTCTTCTTAACAGGTTATTACAGATACGAGGGGTTCCTCTGCTTCTTCTGGCGATTTCATAAGCTGCTTCCTGATCAATAGGAGTTCCGAGTATATCGGAAGATCTTCCTACTATGGAAGTAAGGAGTTTGGCATCATAGTATTCTAATCTGGAATTGATCCCAAATCGTGCTCTAAGTGGAGAGGTCAACAGGCCGGAACGAGTCGTTGCTCCAATCAAAGTGAATGGTTCCAATCCTATTTGAACAGAACGTGCATTGGGACCACTATCCAGCATGATGTCTATTCGATAATCCTCCATTGCTGAATACAGGTATTCTTCAACTACCGGGTTGAGTCGATGAATTTCATCAATGAAAAGCACATCATGAGGCTCTAGATTGGTTAATAAACCAGCAAGCTCACTCGCCTTATCCAAAACAGGACCGGATGTTACTTTGATACCAGTTCCTAGTTCGTTGGCAATAATGTGTGAAAGAGTAGTTTTCCCAAGTCCTGGAGGTCCATGAAGTAAAACATGGTCTAGAGGTTCTTCACGAAGCTTGGCAGCCTCAACGAACACCTTTAGGTTCTCAACAACTTTATCCTGTCCTGCGAAATCATCAAAGGAAAGAGGCCTAAGAGCTTTTTCGAACTCTTTTTCCGACGAATTCATGTCTTCTGAATCACCTCTAAGATAATCTTCTCGCATAGATAATTGTTGAATAACGACAAAGATAACAGTAATGAAGGCTTAGAAGTAAGCTATGTCTTAATATTGCAATAAATTATCTGGTTATGAATAAGAAAATCATTTTTCGAGGAATCATCCTCATCGTAGTGATTGGTGCTGCATATCGGATGTTTATCAGTCAGCCTGAGTACACCCTAACTCATGTTACCGGGACCACCATGGGGACTATCCAATACAACGTCAAATATCTTGGGGATAAAGCACCTAGTTTCAAAAAAGAGTTTGATTCGATTTTGGTAGCCTTTAATCAGTCCATGTCCACCTATATACCTACTTCAGAGATATCCGTACTGAATCAAACGGATATATTGGATAATCCTTCTGATATGTTCATGGACGTATTAAATAGAAGTAAAGTCATTTATGAAACAACTGATGGTGCCTTTGATCCAACTGTTGGTCCATTAGTGTCGGCGTGGGGTTTTGGAGCGGATAAAAAACCGACTATTCCAGATAGTACACAGGTGGATTCACTCATGATGAATGTAGGCTTTTCTAAAATCGATATTGGCTCCACCGTAAGATTAGATTCAGCAATGTATCTGGATTTTAGTGCCATTGCTAAAGGTTATGCAGTTGATCTGATTGGTGAATACCTTGAGTCTAAAGAGTTTTACAATTACATGGTAGAAATAGGTGGGGAAGTTCGCTCCAAAGGTGTCAACGAGAAAGGAGAGATTTGGAAAATTGGTATAGAGGATCCCATTGTGGCTATGGATGAACGCAAGCTTCTTGCTATCGTACATTTAAAAGACATGAGCATGGCAACTTCAGGGAATTATCGCAGCTATTATCAACTTGGAGATCGTACGATTGCACATACCATAGATCCAAGAACTGGTTACAATACCCATCATACACTGCTGAGTGCTTCCGTTTTTGCCGAAGATTGTATGACTGCTGATGCTTATGCTACGGCGTTCATGGTGTTAGGTGTTGAAGGCTCCAAGGAGATCTTAAATAATTCTAACCTTGAAGGGTTCTTAATCTATCATGCTGAAAATGGATCTTTGAAAAGTTTTGTTTCTGAAGGTATTGAACCGCTTTTGGAATTCAATAAATTAGACTCAAATTGAATCTTTTATCACCAAATTGCATTTCCATTAAGTCATGAAATAGAAATGACGACAACCTAAACCTATTTTTCTTAAGTAATTCATGCTTTTAATCGTTTTGGTATTATTTGGATCTGCCATTATAGGTGGAATGGCGGAGAAGTTTGTGACTTATAAATCAGATGGAATTCGATATTCCCTGATTTTTGCAGGATCTTTTCTTTTCTCTATTACGATAATTCACATTTTGCCTGAAATTTTCAGCCTGGGATCCAATCCTATGAGGTTAGGTCTTTTCATTCTATTGGGCTTCTTCTTTCAGCAACTGCTTGAATATTTTACTTCAGGTATTGAGCATGGTCACGCGCATGTTCACGAACACATGTCAGGCTTTTCTAAACTCGGTCTGGTAGTAGCATTGATGCTGCATTCATTTTTAGAAGGAGCTCTATTAACTCATGATTCTCCTTTTCATGAGCAGAATGAATCCTATTCGTTATTGATTGGTATTATTTTGCACAAAGTTCCGGCAGCCTTTGCTTTGACGACTACTATAAAAGGTGGTGGTAAGTTTTCCAACCAGGTTTGGGGCATATTGCTCTTGTTTTCAGTAGCATCTCCTATTGGCTTGTTGCTAAGCCAACATGTATTGGAACTATCATCGGATCACTTGTTGACATTGTTTGCATTTGTTTCCGGAGGATTCCTTCATATCTCTACCACCATTTTCGTGGAATCCAGCCCTAACCACCATTTCGGGATTAGAAAATTTGCGGTGAGCTTATTAGGTGCTGCCATAGCCATAGCCACAGAGTTTTTGGTATAAGAAAATTTGGCTCATTACGTTAGTCCCCAAACGAATTAGGGATGGACTTTTGAATGGTAATTGAATCTTTTGCCATTATTTTGCTAATTTGATATATTTATGCTAAATAAGTATATCTACTTCTCATGCAACACCCAAAATGCCCCAAATGTGAATCCGAGAATTACTCAAAAGCTGGAGTAATTAAGAATAGGCAACGTTTTAAGTGCAAAAGTTGTGGTTATTTTTTTACGGTTTCAAAGCTGGGAAAAGAGATCGATAGCTATTATGTCATTAAAGCCCTGCAACTACACATTGAAGGAGTGAGCTATCGAGAGATAGAAAGAATACTTGGGGTTAGTCACGTATCGGTAATGAATTGGGTGAAGAAATATGGCATAAAAGCTCCAATAAATTATGAGTACAGACCTACTTATAAAGTAGTTACACACAGTGAATTGCTTGATTTTTTAGCTGATCCTAAACGAATGAAAGAGTCAGGTATGATGCTGACTGAACTCGGCGATAAATACATGATGATTAAGTGGGAGCGGTTTAGGGATTAGTATATACTTACCAATAAGATACATCATTTTACCATTTGCATTGTAAAATTTTCAAATTAGGGTACTTCGAAGTGCCAAATATTGATAAAAACACAATGCGAAACCCCAAATCTTAAGATGATGAAAAAAATCGTTCTTTGGGCTGCCTTTGTGCTGTTAGTAATTACAGTAAAGGCACAAAAAGACCCTAACTCGACTTACCCAGTTTCTCAGTATGAACCGCTTACCCTCAAAATTTCGGAGGATGGATCAAAATATATCCGGTTCATATTATGGCACCAACAATGGCTACAGACGAATAATCTGGCCGCTGAAAACCCAAATCTTCAACTGAATTCAATGGTTAGAAGATCCAGATTTCTGGCATTTGCTCAAGTATCTCCACGCTTTTTGGTATTAACACATTTTGGTTTAAACAACCTCACAGCTAACAATCTATCCTCTCTTGGGAATAATGGTGATGGTAGTCAGTTGTTTTTACATGATGCCTGGGCAGAGTTTAAAATATCTAATAATAACGCCCTTTTCTTTGGTGGAGGACTTCATTATTGGAAAGGTCTAACAAGACTGTCTAATCAGAGTACCTTGAACTTTATGACTTTAGATAATCCAAGACCATTTGTTCACTGGCATTCTTTAGGTATTACCGATCAGTTTGCAAGGCATCTTGGATTTTATGTTAAAGGGCAAATGGGACAATTTGATTATCGCATTGCCTTTAATAATCCATTGAATCCTGGAAATGCGCTAGGCGGAGGAGCAGATTTTGGTGGACAGAGTGACCTGACTTACACAGGGTCAGCTACCGCTGATGCCGATGGCAATGCGGTAGGTAATGCGGTTATTGAAGGGTACTTCAGATATCAAATATTTGATACAGAATCTACCAAGCTTCCTTACCAGGTTGGTACGTACATGGGTGCCAAAAAAGTGCTCGGAGTTGGACTTGGCTTCTTTGCCCATCCGAACGGGATGTATAATGCGACTACTGCTGAACACTCAGGTATTTTCCATGCTGCTGCAGACGTCTTTTTAGATATGCCTGTAGGAGATGGTAATGCGGTGAATGCCTACGCATCCATAATTAACTTCAACTATGGAGAGAATTACATGTCTAGATGGGCTGGAACTGGTACCAACATGTATACCCATTTTGGTTACTACTTAGGTGGTGCTAAAATTATGCCTTACCTGGCTTTCCAAACTGGCTCTTATGATGCATTCGATGATAACCTAAATGCATTTGATGTGGGAGTTAATTACTATGTTCTTGGGCACAATGCCAAGGTCACATTGGAATATCATTCTGTAATGAACAACCCATTAGAGGGGGGAGTGGATGTTAATGGGGATCCAGTTGGTATTCAGCAAGTTAGAATGCAACTTCATATTTTCTTATAGCAATAAACAATCTAAACTATGGATAAAAGTCAACGAAAACTGTATTGGCAACGAAACCTTAAGTATCTCATGATACTTCTGGCGATCTGGTTTGCTGTGTCCTATGGAGCAGGAATCATGTTTGCAGATGCGCTAAATAGCATCAAGCTTGGAGGCTTCAAACTAGGCTTCTGGTTTGCCCAACAAGGTTCCATCTATGCATTCGTGATACTCATCTTCGTGTATGTACGATTGATGAATAAGCTCGATAAAGAATTTGATGTAGACGAAAAATAGCAACTCAAAAAGAAATTAATCATGGATGTACAAACTTGGACATTTATACTCGTAGGGGCAACGTTTGCTCTCTACATAGGTATCGCGATCTGGTCGAGGGCTGGATCTACAAAGGAATTTTATGTAGCAGGTGGTGGTGTACCACCACTAGCTAATGGAATGGCAACAGCAGCCGACTGGATGTCAGCCGCATCGTTCATTTCTATGGCAGGTCTCATTTCGTTTATGGGTTATGATGGGGCCGTCTATCTCATGGGATGGACGGGAGGATATGTGCTCTTGGCGCTGTTGCTTGCTCCGTACCTAAGAAAATTTGGGAAGTTCACTGTACCTGATTTTATTGGAGATAGATACTATTCCAATACTGCCAGAACTGTTGCGGTAATATGCGCGATCATTGTGTCATTCACATATGTAGCCGGACAGATGAGAGGTGTTGGTGTGGTATTCAGTAGATTCCTTGAAGTGGATATCAACGTAGGAGTTTACATTGGTATGGCCCTTGTTTTCTTCTATGCAGTACTCGGTGGTATGAAAGGAATTACCTATACACAGGTAGCACAATACTGCGTGTTGATCTTTGCTTTCATGGTGCCAGCATTTTTTATCTCATTCCAATTGACAGGAAACTTCGTTCCTCAACTAGGTTTTGGTAGCGAAATGAGCGATGGCACTTATCTACTGGATAAGTTGGATCAATTGCACAAAGAACTTGGTTTTGCAGAATATACTAGCGGATCTAAGTCTAAGCTGGACGTATTCGCAATCACTCTAGCGCTAATGGTTGGTACTGCGGGTCTTCCTCACGTAATTGTAAGATTCTTTACAGTACCTAAAGTGAAAGATGCACGTATTTCGGCAGGATATGCTCTAATCTTGATTGCTATCCTTTATACAACTGCTCCAGCAATTGGTGCTTTTGCCAGAACGAACTTGATCACCACAGTATCTAATAAAGAGTACACAGCTATGCCAGAGTGGTTTAGCAATTGGGAAAAGACTGGGTTGATCTCTTTTGAGGATAAGAATAAAGATGGGATCATCCAGTATGTTGGCGATAAGGAGGCGAACGAGCTGACTATCGATAGAGACATTATGGTATTAGCGAATCCGGAGATCGCAAGTCTTCCTAACTGGGTCGTAGCGTTGGTTGCTGCCGGTGGTTTGGCCGCTGCTCTTTCTACGGCTGCAGGTCTATTACTAGTTATCTCTACCAGTGTGGCTCATGACTTAATCAAGAAACAAATCAAGCCAGACATTTCGGAAAAACAAGAGCTTATGTGGGCTCGTATTGGTGCAGCTGTTGCTGTGGTTGTAGCAGGTTATTTTGGTATCAATCCTCCAGGTTTTGTGGCTGCCGTAGTTGCATTGGCATTTGGTTTAGCTGCTGCTTCATTCTTCCCTGCGATTATTTTGGGAATCTTCGATAAGAGAATGAACAAGCAAGGCGCTATCAGTGGAATGATCGTTGGAATTACATTGATGCTTTTCTACATGATTAAGTACAAACTAGGCGGTTTTGGAGGAGGTACTCCAGATGACTGGTGGTTTGGAATATCGCCAGAAGGTTTCGGTACCATCGCTATGTTGGTGAATGTAGTCGTGAGTGTCGTGGTGTCAAGAATGACTCCTGAGACTCCTGAAGATGTTCAGGAAATGGTGGAAAGCATTCGCTATCCAAGAGGTGCCGGTGATGCACATGCGCACTAGTTAAAAATCCATGAAGGGATTCCTTGAATCTGCTAACCTAAAAGGCTAACTTATGAGGATGAAATCTAAGTTAGGGATGGGGTTATTGGCCGTCTTCGGTTTGTTGGTAATGTTGTTTAATCAACCATTCCTAAGCATTCCTAAAGGGCAGATTTCAGGAATTCCTTCTATTCTTATTTATCTCCTGACCATTTGGATAATGGTTATAGGAACTATGGTTTGGCTATCTAAACGAGCTGGTGATCAATGAATTATTGGTTGATCATATTGATATCTGCAATCTATTTGGGGCTACTTTCTTTGGTAGCCTATTTTGCCGATAGACGTTCTAGAAACGGAAAGTCTATTCAGGGAAATCCGTATATATATGCCCTATCTCTTGCTGTCTATTGCACGGCCTGGACGTATTACGGAAGTGTAGGTAAGGCTGCTTCAGATGGCTTATCTTTTCTAGCAATCTACTTGGGACCAATCATCGGAATGCCACTATGGCTGTTTCTGGTTATCCGAATAGTAAAAATTTCGAACGCTCTTAGAATCAATACTCTTGCAGATTTTATAGCCACTCGTTTTGGCAAGAGTACCATGTTAAGTGTGCTGGTGACGCTGCTTTGTATTATAGGTGTGGTGCCATATGTATCGATTCAGCTAAAAGCAATAGACAGTTCTATAAAAGTGTTGGCACCTAATGCCGATCAAATTCTGTTATTTGATTCTGCGTTATTGGTGGTTATTCTATTAACTGCCTTTATCCTGGTGTTTACATTCCGGACAGTTGATAGCACCAAGAAGCATCATGGATTGGTATCAGCCATTGCTTTGGAGTCTGTAGTGAAACTGGCAGCTTTTCTATTAGTAGGTGGATTTATCACCTTTGGGATGTTTGATGGGTTTGAGGATATTTTTAGCAGAGTTCATGAGGATGATTTAGTCAAATACACCACAATAGAAGGTTCTAGTTGGCCTGTTCTACTATTCTTGTCTTTTTCAGCAGTATTCTTTCTTCCAAGACAATTTCACGTGACCATAGCTGAGAACACCACTCCGTCCAATATTAAAACTGCGATCTGGTTATTTCCAGCATACTTATTGGCTATCAACCTTTTTGTGATTCCGGTGGCATTGGGAGGTGAATACATGTTGTCTGGCAACGTGGATCCAGATATGTATCTCATTGAGCTTCCATTGCTTGCTGGTGATCAGTTTTGGGCACTACTTACTTATATTGGTGGATTTTCGGCTGCAACGGGTATGATCATTGTCTCCACAATAGCGATCAGTATGATGGCCAGTAACAACCTTGTCATTCCGTTGATCATTAAGGGGTATAACCCGAGCAAAATCAATGAGCGAAAAGCACTAATGATCAGACGAGTCTCGGTTATAGTCGTATTATTTAGTTCATTCTTCTATTTCAAATTTGTGTCCAATGAGTTTCCACTGGTTGCTATTGGTCTTATATCATTTGCGGCAGTAGCGCAGTTTACACCGGTTGTTCTAGCTTCTTTGTTTTGGAAAGATGCAACAAGGCAAGGAGCCATTTTTTCGTTGATTGCTGGGTTCAGTGTTTGGTTCTATACGTTGGTTGTTCCGGGTATTGTCAAAGTGGGTTTGCTGCCTGCGGATCTGTTAGTTTCAGGTCCGTTCGGAATAGACTGGTTAAATCCAACCTCACTTTTTGGAATGGCATTCGATGACTTGATTGTTCATGGTACTTTTTGGTCCATATTCTTCAATATTAGTTTTTTGATTGTTGGCACCTTATTCTATAGTCAGTCAGGCAATGAAAGAAATTATGCAGATTTCTACACCGAGTATTACAAATATCAAGATCAGGGTAATAAGCTTGTTTGGAAGGGTACGATGATCCAAAGAGATCTTCGTCGTGTCATGGAGAACATTTTAGGTAAAGGAATTGCTACTCTTGAAATCAATTCCTTCAAAAAAAAGACAGGCATTTCCCTTGATGAAGACGAGGAGGTAAATCCTTTATTCGTTACTCATGCAGAGAAACTTCTTACTGGGGCGATAGGAGCCTCATCAGCTCGAATGTTGATTGCATCAATATCAAAAGAGGAAGACATAGAACTATCTGATGTGGTGGCATTGCTTCGTGAGAAAAAGGAAATTAGCAAGCTTAATGAGTTACTCAGTGCAAAGTCACTTGAACTCAAACAACAGACTGATGAATTAGCTACTGCCAACGCGAGATTGCAAAATTTGGATGTGGAAAAAGATGATTTCATATCTACTGTTACACATGAGATGAGAACGCCTTTGACTTCCATTCGAGCGATGACTGAGATTATCCATGATAATCCTGAGTTGAGTGAAGAGGAACGTAATCGCTTTTTAGGTATTGTCGTGGATGAAACAGAGCGAATGACTCGTCTGATTAATCAAGTTCTAGATCTTGAAAAGCTTGAATCTGGGCAATTGGATATGCATTTTGAGCAGATTGACATCTGTGAATTGATTCAGGAAGTAATTGATTCCTTCAAAGGCATTTTAAAAGAAAGAAATTTAACCCTCGATTTAAGCTGTCCATCAAATCAACTGGTTAGCGGTGATTATGATCGCTTGACACAGGTAATGAATAATTTGATTTCAAATGCGATCAAGTATTCGGCTGATGGATCTCAAGTAAGTATTGCCGTAGATGGAAATGATTCACTGACTGTTGCCGTGTCGGATCAGGGAAAAGGGATAGAGTCGGAGAACATAGATCGCATTTTTGACAAGTTTTTTCAAGCACGTGATCAGACTCGCAAAAAACCTAAAGGTACTGGGTTGGGATTGTCCATAACCAAACGTATTGTCAATATGCATGAGGGTGAAATTTGGGTGACAAGTGAGGTTAACAAAGGATCAACATTCTACTTCACACTGGCAAGGTTCAAGGAAGAAATGGAAATGATAAACTGATAAATATAGATGTCGAGTAAAGTATTAATTGTAGATGATGAGCCTAATATTTTAATGTCACTTGAGTTTTTACTCAAGAAAAGTGGATATAAGGTATTCATCGCTCGAGATGGTCGTGAAGCACTTGATATTGTAGAGAAAGAGCTTCCCGATATTATACTTCTGGATGTGATGATGCCAGAGGTAGATGGATATGAGGTGTGTCAAAAAATTAAAAATGATAAAGAGACGGCTCATATCAAGATTGTATTCTTGAGTGCGAAGACCAAGCAAGAAGATATTGATAAAGGGTACGAGCTAGGTGCGGACTTATATATTACCAAGCCTTTTAGTACCCGAAATTTAATAACAAAGGTAGATTCATTGAAAACCCCATGAATGATGTACGATGAGATTTATCAACACAGCATTGAGCATCCTGAAGAGTTCTGGATGGAGCAATCAAAAAAGATTAGTTGGTTCAAGCAGCCACAATCTGCGATAAGTAAAGATGAAAAGGGGCAAACAAGTTGGTTTGCAGATGGTGTATTAAACACGAGTTATTTAGCACTGGATTATCATGTGGAAAATGGTCGTGGAGATCAAATTGCACTGATTTATGATTCCCCAGTGACTAGTACCAAAAAGACTTACACTTATAAAAAATTGCTCGATCAGGTCTCCAGATTCGCTGGTGGTTTATCTCAATTGGGAATAAGTAAAGGAGATACTGTGGTGATCTATATGCCGATGGTTCCAGAAGCAGTTATTTCAATGCTTGCTTGTGCTCGGATAGGAGCAATTCATTCGGTTGTATTTGGTGGATTTGCACCGCATGAGTTAGCCATACGCATTGATGATGCTAAACCGAAGGCTATCATTACTGCTTCTTGTGGTATTGAAATAGAAAAGATCATTCCTTATAAGCCATTCGTAGATAAGGCTCTGGAAGAGTCGCAACATCAACCAGAATATAAAATCGTCCATGAGCGTCCGGAGCAACCTGTCTCACTGGATGGGGAGACTGAACTTGGGTTCTATCATGTGATGAGTAAAGGTCATGCGATGGAACCTGAGCACTTGCCAGCCGATCATCCATTATATGTATTGTACACTTCAGGAACAACGGGAAAACCGAAAGGAATTGTACGTGATAATGGTGGTCATGCTGTAGCGATGAAATATTCGATGGACTCAGTCTATCACGTAAAAGGTGGCGATACCTACTGGGCTGCATCCGATGTTGGTTGGGTAGTAGGTCACTCGTACATCGTCTATGCTCCATTGATTCAAGGATGTTCTACCATTCTGTTTGAAGGAAAGCCAATCAAAACTCCAGATGCAGGAGTTTTCTGGAGAATCATTGCTGAGTATGGAGTAAAAGTGCTTTTCACAGCTCCTACTGCTTTCCGAGCTATTCGCAAAGAGGATTTCAAAGGAGATTTTATTAAGAAATATGATCTGTCATCACTGGAGGCATTATTCCTTGCTGGAGAAAGATGTGATCCTGCTACTTTACAATGGGCGTCGGATCATTTGCAGATTCCAGTAATAGATCACTGGTGGCAGACAGAGACTGGTTGGCCCATTGTGGCAAACATGCGAGGGTTGGAGATGTTTGATGTGAAGCCCGGTTCGGCTACCAAGCCAGTTCCTGGGTATGATGTGCGGATTCTGAATGAAAGTGGAGATCCAGTCACTTCCAATGAAGAAGGGTTTGTGGCAATCAAATTACCAATGCCTCCAGGATGTGTGTCTACACTTTGGAATGATTTCGAGGGCTACACGAATTCTTATCTGTCCATGTTTGAAGGCTACTATACCACTGGAGATGGAGGATTTATCGATCAGGATGGCTATGTATTTATCATGGGCCGTGTTGATGATGTGATCAATGTCTCTGGTCATCGCTTGTCAACTGGAGAGATGGAAGAAGTTGTCGCGTCTCATGCAGCAGTTGTGGAGTGCGCAGTGGTAGGAGTAGAGGACGAACTTAGAGGTCAATTGCCAGTAGGTTTGATTGTCTTAAATCCAGATAACCAAATGAGTGAAGGAGCAATTGAGCAAGAGTTGGTTCAATTGGTGAGAGAGAAGATTGGAGCCGTAGCTTGTTTCAAAACAGTTCATGTGGTGAACAGGTTGCCTAAGACGAGATCCGGTAAAATTTTGCGAAAAACGATCCGGCAAATCGCCAATCACAAAGATGTACAGGTACCATCTACCATAGATGATATCACCGTTCTTGATGAGATTAAAAGCATTTTAGATTAAATAGATTTTTATTGTTAATAACCCATAATTATGAGTCATAAAATACAAACCTTAAGTGGTTATATTCATGAGTATCAGAAGAGTGTTTTGCAGCCGGAGGTATTCTGGGGCCAGATAGCGGATTCCTTTCACTGGAAGAAACGTTGGGACAAGGTTCTAGAGTGGGATTTTGATGGTCCGGATGTGAAATGGTTTGTGAATGGTAAGATGAATATTACCGAAAATATTCTCGATCGTCACTTGTTCATTATGGGTGACAGGCCTGCCATCATCTGGGAGCCAAATGAGCCAGGAGATGATACCATCACATTGACCTATCGAGAACTTTACGAAAAAGTATGTGAGTTTTCCAATGCAATGAAATCTCAAGGAGTCAAAAAGGGAGATCGTGTGATTATCTACATGCCAATGGTTCCTGAAGCGGCGATCGCGATGTTGGCATGCGCTAGAATTGGAGCGGTGCACTCCATCGTATTTGCTGGGTTCTCATCTAGTTCTTTAGCTGATCGTATCAATGATTGTGATGCTAAGATGGTATTGACTTCTGATGGAAATTTCCGTGGAGCCAAAAGCATTGATGTAAAAGGTGTGGTTGACGAAGCTTTGGAGAGTTGTACCACTGTGGAGAAGGTGATCGTGGTACAGCGCACCAAGACAGATGTCACCATGAAAGAAGGTAGAGATATCTGGTGGCATGATGCTATTCAGGGACAACCGAAAGAGTGCCCAGCAGAAATCATGGATGCTGAGGACATGCTGTTCATTCTTTACACATCCGGTTCCACTGGTAAGCCAAAAGGTGTTGTTCACACTTGTGGTGGATATATGATCTATACCTATTATTCATTCATCAACGTATTCCAATACCATCCAGGTGATGTGTACTGGTGTACTGCGGATGTGGGATGGATTACTGGTCACTCCTATATTGTGTATGGGCCGTTGTTGGCAGGAGCTACTACATTAATGTTTGAGGGTGTTCCTACTTACCCTCATGCAGGTAGATTCTGGGAAATTGTAGATAAATACAAAGTGAATCAATTCTATACAGCACCGACAGCTATTAGAGCATTGCAGGCTTATGGACTCGAGCCAATAGAACCATATGATTTGACGTCTTTAAAAGTGATTGGATCTGTAGGCGAACCAATAAATGAGGAGGCATGGCACTGGTACCATGATCATATTGGTAAGGGAAATTGTCCACTAGTGGATACCTGGTGGCAAACAGAAACTGGTGGAATCATGATTTCGTCTCTTGCTGGTGTAGTGCCAAATAAACCAGCACATGCAGGATTACCATTACCTGGTATACATCCAGTGATTGTAGATGCCGATGGTAATGAGCTGAAAGGGAACAATGTACAGGGAAATCTGTGCATCAAATTCCCATGGCCATCTATGTTGAGAACAACTTACGGAGATCATGAGCGCTGCAAGCAAACCTACTTCTCTACTTATAATGGAATGTACTTTACTGGAGATGGAGCCAAACGTGATCATGATGGCTATTTAAGAATACTCGGTCGAGTAGATGATGTGATCAACGTTTCGGGTCACAGAATGGGAACTGCAGAAGTTGAAAATGCGATCAATGAGCACCCTAAAGTGGTCGAATCTGCAGTGGTTGGATATCCGCACGAAGTAAAAGGTCAGGGTATTTACGCGTATGTCATCTGTGATATGGAAGGTAGAACAGAAGAAAACCTTAAAAATGAGATCAGAGAGACGGTAAGTAAAATCATTGGGCCGATTGCGAAACCAGATAAAGTGCAGATTGTACCAGGATTACCTAAAACGCGCTCTGGTAAGATCATGCGTCGTATCTTAAGAAAGGTTGCATCTGGCGAAGCTGATCAACTTGGAGATACTTCTACATTACTCAATCCAGAAGTGGTTGAGGCGATTATCCAAGGAGCTGAAGTTTAAGAATTCATATAGAGGTTGTCTCAAAAGTTTATACCTGCAGTCATTCTGAACCAGCCTGTCGGCAGATAGGTTTATTTCAGAATCTATAGTGCAAAGTCTGTACTAAATAGATCCTGAATCAAGTTCAGGATGACCAGACTTTGACTTTTGAGACGAACTTTTTAATCCATATGTCCAATCTAATTACTGATCGAGTTGCTTATTTCCTGAAGGATTATGCTCCTTTTAGTTTCATCAGTCATGATGAATTGCAAAAGGTGGTTAGCTCCTTTTCAGTGAAGTATTTTCAAAAAGGGCAGTATCTGTTTAACGAGGGTCACGAAAATACCGGTTATGCATATGTCTTGAGGAAGGGAAATGTCCTTTTGATGCAACAACAAGGTAATGACTCGCAGTTGATTGATCAGTGTGAGCCAGGGGATGTGTTTGGAGTACGATCCATTTTGTCAGGTAACAACTATGTGATGACCGCAGAGGCTGCTGAGGAGAGTTTGGTGTATCTGATTCCAAAAACTGTTTTTGATGACCTGCTAAACAAATATCAAAGATTTGCTCTGTTTTTTGCCTCAGGTTATGCGGCTGGACAAGCACTGGCTAGAACCAGAGATATTCAAGTGAATATGTCTCTGGTTGTACCAGAGGAGAACAAGCTCAACTATTCCAAAGAGGTACTAACCTGCGATCACAATGATAGCATTCAGGATGCTGCCAGAAAGATGTCTGCCCGTAATGTTGGGTCCATTATTGTAGTGGATGGAAATAATAACCCCCACGGAATAATCACCGACAAAGACCTTAGAGTAAAGGTGATATCGGAAGGGCTGGATGTCAATAGTAAAGTCACAAAAATCATGTCCGCTCCGGTTATTTCATTGCCGGAGACATCAACTGTTACTGAAGTTCAAATGACCATGATTGATGCTGGTGTTCATCATCTGCTTTTGACAAACTCCGCTGGGATTGCTGGAATAGTATCCGATCATGACATTCTTATTTCACAACTAAATCACCCATCTGCTATTCTGAAGGCTTTGAAATATTCTGACGATCCAGAAGAATGGCGAGAGTTGAGGCAAAAAGCGGAAGAAATGCTAGAGCTTTTTATACAGCAAGATGTCTCTATGGAGTTATTGGCAAGGTTGATTTCGAAAATCAATGATGTTATCATTCAAAAGGCGATAGATCGACATGTGGCTGAGCTGGAATTGGAGCCAATTGAGTTTGCATGGATAAGTCTGGGCAGTGAAGGTCGAGAAGAACAATTGTTGCGTACAGATCAGGACAATGCCATCATCTTTTGTGACTCTAAGGAATGTGATGCTTATCAACCCAAATTATTGGAATTAGCTGAGCGGGTTAATTCAACTTTGGAGCTATGTGGATTTGAGAAGTGCCCAGCAGAGATCATGGCTCGCAATCCGCAATGGTGTCAACCTCTGGATAAATGGAAGAGTTATTTTGATCAATGGATTATCAATCCAGATCCTAAGTCTGTTATGAACTGTACCATATTCTTTGATTTTAGATTGGTTTCTGGATCTTCCAGGTTAGTGAATGAATTACAAGAATATCTTTTTGATTTAATCAAATCCAATGGGAATTTCCTGGGGCATCTAGCCAAGAACGCCACTCAAAATCCACCACCACTTAGTTTCTTCAAAAATCTTATTGTGGAGCGTTCTGGGAAACATGAAGATAATTTTGATGTGAAAAGAAGAGCCATGATGCCACTGGTGGATTCAGCGAGAGTGTTGGCATTAGAACACGGTTTAAAAGTGAAAAACACCATCGAGCGCTACAAGGCTCTGATTGCTCTGG
This sequence comes from Rickettsiales bacterium, assembly GCA_002729235.1. Lineage (GTDB taxonomy): Bacteria > Bacteroidota > Bacteroidia > Cytophagales > Cyclobacteriaceae > Marinoscillum. The sequence goes on from PBTY01000039.1 coordinate 48,896, forward strand.
AAACCAATCATCGCGAGTTGATGGAGGAGGCTCATCAAGCTTATGGTTTGCTGATGAAATACAGAACTCGTGAGGGGCTGGCTAAAGGAAATTCTGGTAGATACATTGAGATAGGTGAGCTCAATAAATTGGAGAAGCAGATTTTGAAGAATGCTTTTCAGCCAATCAAAGAACTTCAGGAGCTATTAGAGGTACGATTTAAACTGGCATATTTCAATTGAGTTGGTTTAGAAAAACAATCTTTCCTTCCTTTATCAAGGACTACAACGAACTTGATTTCAAAGTTTATGATTCTTGTGCAATAGAAGAATGTGAATTTGTTGTCTTAGATGCAGAAACCACAGGTCTTGAAAAATCAGATATGATTATTACCATGGGAGCAGTGCATCTAAAGGATTTTCAAATCAATCTGAATGATGTACTAGATCAGAACTACGGTCATGAAAAGGGTACCGCCGCCGCTGAGGTTCATGGGGAACTTCCAGAAATGACGAGCAGGGAGTTAAGTGAACTTCAAAAGGAACTACTCTTGTTTATTGGCAACCGAATCATAGTAGGACATCACATTTCCTTTGATGTATCCAAGATCAACCAATTGATTTCTGTCAGTCATAGTGGTTTTAAGCTAAAAAATAAGGTGCTAGATACGGCGCAATTACTTTATCGATTCAATCGCGAGCGTTATGACAATGAAGTCGGAGGCATGAATAATTTGCAGTTGGATATTGCCTGTCAGGAGAACGGCATTCCTATTGAAAATAGACATACCGCACTAGGAGACGCCTACATGACCGCTCAATTATTAATGACCCAGTTGACAGTAGCTCAACGGCGAGGAATCGATAAGTTATCTAAACTACTTTAAAAAGAAACTATCTGGGTTTCCCCAGATAGCATTTATACTTGGTTTTATTCGAAACTTGTCAGAACCTGATAGCCTGCCAGTTTTCCTTTCTTATCATAGTTTTCAGATCTAACTGCACCTACACCTTCAGCAATCCAGCTTGCTGAAGAGAAGGTTGTTTCACGACTCATTCCCATAATTTCCATGGCAGAGATGGTCGTCTGGCTTACTTTGAAGGTTTCAAATGTACCTGCAGGTGTGGTGATAGACTCTTGCAGCTCTACCTTTCGATTGGTAAAAGTAAGCGTAATAGTCGTTTTCATGTTCATGGCACCTTCGGCCATTACGATGGTTATCGTTCCATTTGCATCTGGTAGATTTTGGCCAACACTCAGATTGTTGGGAAACTCAAGAAAGTCCCCTTCTATGTTTACCTCCATGTTTTGATAGCTGCTAAGAAGTTCATCAGGAATGAATTGTTCAAAGTCCATTTTAACCTTACCATCTTCACAAATGACTTCATAGTCACCTTCAGTGATCAGTTCGTCTTTTTTATCGTAGATCTTGTTTTGAACAACTATTTGGGTATTGGTTGTGGCTGAAATAGTGCTGATAACCTTGCCTTCTTTTTTATCCTTAGCGTTGTAGGAAGTTTGTTCAAATGTCACACCATCTTTCATAGGAAAATAGGCGTTTTCACATTGGGCCTGAACCATGATAGAACAAGCCGATAGAATAATTGCGGTGAATAGAGTTTTCATAGTTACGTTTTTTGAGTACATCAAAAATAGTAAATAATGAAGAAAATACTGTGTTATTCTAATTCGGATGCAAAAGAAACCCTGACGATCCATCATATTGGATGTCAGGGTTAACGAATATAGAAACTCAGAACATGACGTCTTTCAGTCAAGTTTTTTTAATGTTCTATCAGTAACATTGGTTTATTAAAATTGTGCAGTCTCTGTGCTACCTTCCATGGCTACAGTTGAAGCTTTGCCTTGTTGAACCGTATTTTGAATAGCATCAAAATAACCCGTACCAACAAATGCCTGATGCTTCACTGCTTTGAATCCTTGATCCAGCAATGCGAACTCACGTTCTTGTAGTTCAGAGTAACCAGCCATTCCTCGTTCTTTGTAAGCATTAGATAGCTCAAACATGGAGGTGTTCAGTGCATGGAATCCGGCAAGCGTAATGAACTGGAACTTATAGCCCATATCTGCCAAATTCTCTCTGAAGGTCAACATTTCTGATCTGGTCAAATGTGCTGCCCAGTTAAAGGATGGAGAGCAATTATATGCCAACATCTGATCTGGGAATTCGGCTTTGATGCCTTGAGCAAATTCTCGAGCCAATCCTAAATCTGGGTTAGATGTTTCCATCCATAATAGATCAGAATATGGAGCATAAGATAGGCCTCTTGCAATGCCTGCTTCAATACCATTGGTCACTTCATAGAATCCTTCTGAAGTTCTCTTTCCAGTAATGAACTTATGATCTCTCTCATCAATGTCTGAAGTGATCAAGGTAGCCGCATCAGCGTCAGTTCTCGCAATCAATAGTGTTGGTGTGTCCATCACATCTGCTGCAAGCCTGGCTGCAACTAGTTTGTTGATTGCTTCCTGAGTAGGTACCAATACCTTGCCACCAAGATGGCCACATTTTTTTGCTGAGCTCAACTGATCTTCAAAGTGAACTCCGGCAGCTCCTGCCTCAATCATGGCTTTCATTAACTCGAAAGCATTCAAGTTTCCACCGAAACCGGCTTCTGCGTCAGCAACAATTGGTGCTAACCAGTCGGCGGACGTTTCACCACCAAGAGATTCGATTTGATCTCTTCTTAGCAATGCATTATTGATCCTTTTAACAACATTTGGGACCGAATCTGCAGGGTACAANGATTGNTCNGGGTACATTGCTCCTGCNAGGTTTGCATCCGCAGCCACTTGCCAGCCACTTANATAGATGGCTTCAAGTCCGGCAGCNACTTCNTGTACNGCCTGGTTGCCAGTAAGTGCGCCTAGTCCTGCGACGAAAGACTTGTTGTTNANTTTNTCCCACAGTTTTTGAGAGGTCAANTTGGCAATGGTGTGCTCAATAGTGACCGAACCTTGTAGGTTAACAACTTCTTCTGCGGTGTAAGGTCTTGTTACATTCTTCCACCGTGGATTCTCTTTCCAGTCTTTCTCGATTTTTGCGATTCGTTCGGTTTTCATTTGTTTGTTAGTTTAAGTACTCATAAGCATTAATTGTAAGGAAGTCCTCGAGCTGTTCGCTCTTCACCAGTCGGTCAAAAATTTGTACAGCTTCTTTGAAACGCCCGTTTTCAAACCGTTCTTTGCCGACCAGATCCTGGATCTTCTCGAGTTCTTCCAATTTCAGATGTTCGTATAGTTCTATATTAATATTCGTTCCATTTACGGTGTAGCAGTTGTGGTGAATCCACTGCCACAGTTGTGATCTGGAGATTTCAGCGGTAGCTGCATCCTCCATTAGGTTATAAATTGCGGCCGCTCCATTTCCTCTTAACCAACTTTCGGTATATAGGAGTCCTACATTGATGTTGGTGCGGATTCCATCCAAAGTGATCGTGCCAGTTGGAGTCTGAATGAGATCTTTTGCACTTACATGAACATCCAATCGCTTGTTCTCAATTTGATTTGGTGCTGGCATGTGTTGATCAAAGATCTCCATGGCTACTTCAACTAGTGCTGGGTGAGCTACCCAGGTACCGTCGTGACCATTTTGTACCTCACGCAATTTGTCCTGACGTACCTTTTCCAGGGCAGCCTTATTTGCAGTTTCATCGTTCTTGATTGGAATCTGAGCCGCCATTCCACCCATCGCATGGGCTCCGCGCTTATGGCAGGTTTGGATTACCAAATCCGAATAACTTTTCATAAAGTGAGAAGTCATTGTAACCTGATCTCTATTTGGTACTGTCTTGTGCTTGTTGGCTCTAAACTTCTTAATGTATGAGAAGATATAATCCCAACGGCCACAGTTTAGACCACAAGAGTGATTTCTCAATTCATAGAGAATTTCGTTGAGCTGAAAAGATGCTGGAAGCGTTTCGATCAATACAGTTGCTTTAATCGTTCCCTGTTGAATGCCCAGATAATTTTGAGCAAATACGAAAACTTCATTCCATAATCTTGCTTCCAGGTAGCTTTCAAGCTTTGGTAAATAAAAGTATGGCCCAGTACCTCGAGATAACAACTCATGGGCATTATGGAAGAAGTACAATCCAAAGTCCATGAGTGCTCCACTTGTTGGTTCATCATGAATGATTAAGTGTTTTTCATCCAGATGCCAGCCTCTTGGTCTCACGAAAAGTGTAGCCGTTTCTTTATTGAGCATGTACAATTTTCCATTTTCCGGATTTTGAAACTCAATTTCTTTTTTGATGGCATCTCTAAGGTTGATGTGACCTTCTATGTTGTTGCTCCAGCTAGGAGTGTTACTATCTTCAAAGTCTGCCATGAATACCTTAGCTCCAGAGTTCAGGGCATTGATCACCATCTTTCGGTCTACTGGACCTGTGATTTCAACTCTTCTGTCTTGAATGTCATCAGGAATAGGAGCGATTTGCCAGTCGCTATTTCTGATTTCCTCAGTTTCAGCTAAGAAGTCAGGCATGACACCAGCATCATAGACATCCTGAGCGACCAATCGATCTTGAAGTAATTTCTTGCGTCTTTGGTTGAAGCGCTCATGTAGCGCCATAAGGAAGTCCAGCGCTCCCGGCGTGAGTATTTCTGCATACTTAGCCGGACTCTTACCACTTAGGCGCATGCCTAATGGGGTTTGAATTTCAGTGGTTTTTGCCTCTGCTGTAATCATCTTATTGTATGGTTAAATTCTTAAACTTGATCAAATATAGCGAAATATATTAAACAGCGAAATTTCGCTAATATATTTTTTTCGCTTTTTTGAATTATTTTTGGGAATGCCCAAAGAGATATTCGTGCTGAAGCTCATTTTCGGCCTTAAACTCAAGGAAATACGCAATGAAAAGGGTGTTTCCTACCAGGAACTTCGAGAAAAGACTGGACTCTCACTTTCCTATTTAAGTGAGATTGAGAATGGAAAGAAATACCCCAAAGGAGATAAGATCATGGCCATAGCCAGTGCGCTGGGTGTTACCTATGATGAACTGGTTTCTTTAAAAGTTCCGAAAAAGCTGGAGCCTGTTGTTAGGCTAATCCAATCTGATTTTTTCAAAGCTTTTCCCCTAGAGCAGTTTGGACTCAACCCTCAGAAACTGGTAGAGATCATTTCCTTTGATCCGGTTAAGATCAATGCCTTCATCAATACGGTACTCCAAGTCGCACGTACTTTTGAGCTCAAGCAAGAGAGCTTCTATTACACGGCTCTTCGATCCTACCAGGAGATTCACAACAATTACTTTGAAGAAATTGAGGAGGCAGTAGAGGAATTGCACATGGAATTCCCCGAACTCAAGGAAGTACCTTTTAGTGAAAAGGTATTGACCGAGATTTTATTGAAGATTGGTGTTCGAACCTCTGATGATGAATTGGGGCAGGTGGAAGCGCTCAAGAATTTGAGGTCGCTTTACAACCCGAAACAAAGATTGTTGCATATCAACAAAGGATTGAATTCTGGGCAGATCAATTTCTTGCTGGGAAGAGAAATTGCTTTTCAATGGGCTAAAGAAAAAGAGCGGCCGTTGGCAACACCACCACAGGGAGATCATTCCTTCGATCAGATCCTTAGCAATTACAAGGCTTCTTATTTCTCTGCGGCTCTGATGATGCCGCGTAAAGATGTAATCGCTGATATTCGAGAATTTGGGAAGAAAGAAAAGTGGGACAGCAAAGCTTTTCTAGGTTTTATGGATAAGTATGATGTGACTCCTGAGATGATCATGCAGCGTCTTACCAACATCCTGCCTTCCATTTTTGGGTATGAGAACCTGTTCTTCCTTCGGTTTGTAGGGAAAGGACGAGATTATTTTACACTGACCAAGGAATTGCATCTAACCAAGCTGCACAACCCACATGGTAACGAGTTGAATGAGCACTACTGTCGCCGATGGATTTCCTTGACAATTGTGCAAGATCTTATAGATCAGAGAAAAAAGGATCCGAGCCTAAAATATCTGGCGGGTATTCAAAGATCTCGTTACTTAGATTCTCCAAATGAGTATCTCTGTTTGTCTATAGCGTTTCCGAATGTGAGTAATCCCGATGAGCTGGTAAGTGTTACGATTGGGTTCTTGATTGATGAATCCTTGAATAAACGAATTAAGTTCTTACAAGATCCTTCTATACCCACTCGATTGGTACATACGACTTGTGAGCGATGTTCTATCAAGGACTGTAAGGAGCGAGCAGAAGCTGCTTACATCAATGATGGCCAGGAAGAAAGCGACTTAATTCAGACTGAAATTCAATCTTTGCTTGATCAGGATAGTAAAGGTTGATCAGCTTAGATTATTTTCGTCCTTTCCTAATTCATGAGATCAATTATAGTTGTAGCAATAACTTATTGCTTTAGTCTACACCATACATATAGTCAGAAGCTAGTCTCTCTTGATGAGATCAATAGCACGTATGGGCAGTTGAAAAATGAGAATCCTGATAGTGCTGGAGCCGTCATACTTTTAGGAAGAGGGTTGCTAGCGGATCAACAAGATTCTGTCCTAGCTAACTATTACATGAATTTGTCTGATCATTTCTATTCAGAAAGAGAGATAGATTCTGCTATTTATTTCACCAACAAGGCCTATCAACTATTTGTCCAATTGAATAATTCACGTGGACTAGTCATCTCACTTGCAGACTTAGGCTTATATGCTTATCATAAAAATCGATTTGTAAAATCTCAGGAATATTATCAGGAGGCTTTAAAATTAGCCGAGTCAAATCATTTGTCAGAAGAACGATTAATGGTCTTGTCAAGAATAGGATTTCTATACACTCTGGAAGAGCGATTTGATGAAGCCTACAACTATGCACTTTTAGCTTACCAGGGGAGGAGAGATGAACTAACTCCAGATTTGGTCAAAGCAACTTTTAATTTGGCTAACCTACTGAAAAGAATGAGCCGATATGAAGAGGAATTGGCTTATCTGGACACTATGGATCAACAGACCATAGCACTTGATTTTGACTATGGACGTGCCAAGGGGCTGGTCATGAAAGCCTATGTGCTCATTGAGTTGTCAAGATTTGTTGAATCCACAGATGCGCTTGATCAGGCAAGAATCATTTATGAAGAACTCCAAATTCCTTTTGAAATGTTTCAGTTAGAAATGGCTCAAGGACAAATAGAACAAGAGCGTGGCGATTTTGTGGCAATGGACAAACAAATGAAACGTATCGAGCAGTGGCTGTTTGCTGCAGAACAGGACAATGAGTTGCTATACGAATATTATGATGCTTTATACCACTGCAATAAAGGATTGGGAAGGACAGATAAAGCACTTTCGGCTCTAGAAAGTAAGTCGATATTGAGAGATAGCATTTTCAATACAACTAGTGCTAGTCAGCGCGACGAGTTGATTGAAAAGTATGAATCGGAAAAGAAAGACCAGGAGATTGCCAATTTGGCTCAGCAGGCAACCATTCAATCCCTTCAAATTCAAACACGCAATTATCAGCTTTTAGGCTTTGGGGTGGTAGGCTTCATGCTAGCCGTATTTGGCTTTATGTTTTACAAACAAAAATCGGCCAGTCAAAAGCAAAAAGTGGCAGATGTAGAACAGAAATTATTGCGTTTGCAGATGAATCCCCACTTTTTCTTCAATGCATTAGCGGTTATTCAGGGATTGATGGATCAGCGGGAGGCAGACAAAGCATCCATGTTTCTTGCTCGCTTTTCCAGGTTGATGCGGCAAACTTTGGAATACAGCAGGGAGGAATTCATTTCCCTGGAGGAAGAGCAAGAACTACTGGAAAATTACATTCGCCTACAAATGCTGAGTACGGGTATTCAGTTTAAGTTTAAGATTGTAATAGCTGAAAATCTGGATGCTTTTGAGACTCTGGTTCCACCTATGATTGCACAGCCCTTCGTCGAGAACGCCATAATGCATGCAGGATTAGGAGATATGGACGATAGCTTATTGATAGTTGAGTTCTCAAAAATCAGGGAGCAGTTGAAACTAGTGATAAGCGACAATGGTCATGGTATCAAAGAAAAGAAAGAGGACTCCGGCCACAAATCCTTAGCTATGCAGATCACAAAGGAACGTTTAGAATTATTGGGTCAAAAATTCAAGACGAAACTGGATTTAAAGATCGAATCATCTGAAAAGGGAACCAGTGTGGAGCTGGACCTTCCTGTATTTAAATAAAAAAACCCACACCAAAACTGGTGCGGGCCATTGATTAGGAAATCAATACTTCCTATTTTTCAGTCAATTCGAAAAGCTTAATCATTCCTGTGCTGCTTCCCGAAAGCATTTCTAGCTTTCCATCTCCATTCAGATCAATGAATGCTGGTGTTGAGTAATTTCCTACATTTAATCCTTCAAAAATCGCATGCTCTGATATGCTGTAGTTTCCACCTGCAATTTTCTGAAGTAATCTAAAGTCTCCAACTAGTCTTCCTGCAACAAGGTCCATTTCACCATCGCTATTGATGTCAACAAACTTTGGAAATTGGTGAGTTCCGTCTAACGCACTTCCAAACGGATTGCTATTCGCTCTCATAAAACTGTCTCCTTGATTGATCCATAGCTCGATTGTATTAAAATATCCTACCAGCATATCCAGATCACCATCTTCATCATAGTCGTAAAAAGTTGGTTTGCTATCTAGAGTCGCATGTGAGAAGGAGCTAAGGATATGTGTGCCTTCCGGTGTGCTATAGACGCCATCATTATTCTCGTAGTAGTAGATAGCTCCACCTCCGCTTCCTGAAATCAGATCCAGATCACCGTCGTTATCAATATCAGCGAATTCATGTCGACTATCCGATCCTACATTAAGACCATCAAATGGATTATCTGTGCCTGTTTGTGCTATGAATGTGCCATCGTCGTTTCTGAAATAGTAGAAAGTACCGTCGAGTGCGCCTGAAATGACATCCAGGTCACCATCGCCATCAATATCAGCTGTACTTACATAGGAGTCGTTGCCTACATCAATACTTGCTAGAGGATTAAAAGCGCTATTTACCCCAACATAAACATACTTACTAAGATCAATCGGATCTAGTGTGGTTTCATCTACATCTATAATACTAATGGTAATATTGGCCTCTTCTGTTACATCTCCTAGAGTAGCGCTAAATACCGCTGTGATACTTGTATTGGTCTCAAAATCAAAATAGGTTTCCTCTGCGATGGTAAGTTCTCCAGTTTCAGTGTTTATGGAAATGGCTCCTTCCTGGCTTTGACTAACCATGCTGAATGTAACAGCACCTTGCTCGCTACTTGCGCTAACCGTCCCCAGAACAGTGCCATTTGGTGAGTTCTCGTCAACAGAGGAAGAAAAATCGGCGGCATCAATGACTATCTCATCAAGATCACTTATGCTTATAGTGATATTGGCTTGTTCAGATACATTTTCGTAAGTGGCACTAAATATAGCGGTAACAGTCGTATTGGTTTCAAAATCAAAAAGAGCAGAATCCAAAATGGTGATGTCACCAGTAAAGTCATCTAATTGGATGGCTCCTTCTGGGCTTTGACTTACCAGGTCGAAGCTAAGTCGTCCTTGTTCATAATTGGCGTAAACAGTTCCTATTAGAGCTCCTTGGGCAGAATTTTCTTTTACTGTGGCCGTGAAGTCAGCTATATCTATTTCGATAATTTCTGGTTCTTCAGGAGTTGGTGTGTCTTTTTCCTCGCAGGAAAAAGCGAACATTAAAATCACGATAAGGTGGAAGTATTTGATTGTTTTCATGATGTATTTTGGTTTTACATCGCAAACATATCGGCACTTCTATCCTGGTATTTTGGGGTTTGTATATCCGTTGATGGATTATGAGTAAGTGTAAATCTTGTTTGTAGAATCGTATTGAACTACTTCATAAAAGAATTCAGTGTAGTCATCAATGATTCTTTTTTGCGAATAGCCAGCGGGATGGGATCTCCATTCTTCATGTAGATGATTCCTCCTTCGGTGCGATCGTATCGATCAAAGAAGGCCAGGTTTATGAGGTGTGATTGATGAGTTCTGAAGAATCCATGATCAATTAATAAATTCTCATAATTTTTAATTGTCTTTGAAACAATGATTCTACGATTCTCTGTCAAGTAAAAAGAGGTGTAATTTCCATCTGCCTCACACCGGATGACCTCTGATGTTTCAACCAGATATGTCGTTTTTTGATCTGACAATACCAGCTTGTTTTCCTGGCGCTTTTGATTGTTCAGCAGTGTAGAGATATGAGTAGCTGGTGAGTGCAATTTCTGGGCTTTATCAATTGCCTCTACTAGTTCTTCTGAATCGATCGGTTTCAATACATAGTCTATTGCTGAAAACCGAAATGCTTTGATCGCAAACTCATCATGGCTGGTGACGAAGATTACTTTGAAGTTCTCATGATCAAGTAGGGATAGCAAGTCAAAACCTGTACCGTCTGGCATCTCCACATCCAGGAAAATTAGATCAGGTTCCACGCTTTTGATGAGTTTGAGTCCTTCCACAACACTGCCGGCTTCTCCTTCTATAAGTATGGGATATTCCGATCCTTCTATAATAGATCGGATAGTAGATCTAATCTCTTGATGATCATCAATGATAACTNCGCGCATGGTCTNGGTTTATGCTGTAAAAGTGATGAAAAGTCAGAATAATTCTGATGGTGAGTATTGTTTATTTGAATATGAAAGATAGGTAATATACCTATGATTAACCATCAAAACATCGAACTGATCGAAATAGAGTGGTTTTTTAGCGGATATATAGTAAATTCATTACACAATCATCCACCTAAAACCGTACACATTATGTCAAAATACCAAACGGTAATTGACAGTTATCTTCGTTGTGTCGAAAGCGAAGATTTCTTCGATCAATTTTACGATTATTTTCTAAGTGCAGATCCCGAAGTAGACAGGATGTTTCGCTTTGTTAATTTCAGAAAACAAAAAGAGCTCATACGCAAAGGACTGATGTCCATGCTAACTTTTTTAGATAGTGGGAACATTGCTGGTAAAGTAACCTTCAGACGATTAAGAGATACCCATGGTTCTAAAGGTATGAACGTCCAGGGGCATCATTATGAGCTATGGAAGACCTGTTTGATGCGAACTATTGCCGATACAGACCCGGAGTTTGATGAGGAGTTGAGACTCATGTGGGACGCAGTGCTAGATAAAGGCATCCTATTCATGCAGGAAGAACAGGGCGATTTTGTTAGATCGAGGTAGTAATGAAAAAGCCTCAAACTTTTCAGCTTGAGGCTTCCCGATTATTATCAAAATTTGCGATTAATTAACTTCCGCACATCTCGCATCCTTCCGGATCATCTAGCGAGCATTGCATTGCCGCAGCGTTTTGTGCTTTCACATCCTCCTGGGCTGCTTGAGCTTGTTGAGGATTAGCAGTTGGCTGTGCTTGTTGTTCTTTCTCCAGGGTAAACTTGATCGCGTCAGTCGCGGCCTTCGTTCTCAAGTAATACATNCCNGTTTTCAANCCTTTCTTCCATGCATAGAAGTGCATTGAGGTCATCTTACCGAAGTTTGGATCCATCAAGTGGATGTTCAAACTCTGGCTCTGACAGATATAAGCACCTCTGTCTGCNGACATATCNATGATAGANTTTTGAGAAATTTCCCAAACAGTTCTGTATCNGTCTTTGATGTCTTCTGGAATCTCAGGGATATCCTGTACAGATCCATTAGCAGCCATGATACGGTTTTTCATTCTTTCATCCCACAAGCCAAGCTTGATCAGGTCCGTCATCAAGTGTTTGTTCACTACGATAAATTCTCCTGATAAAGTTCTTCTTGTATAGATGTTAGAAGTATATGGCTCAAAACATTCGTTGTTTCCAAGGATCTGAGAAGTAGAAGCTGTAGGCATTGGAGCAAGCAAGAGAGAGTTTCTCACACCATGCTTTCTGACTTTCTGCTTCAAGTCATACCAGTCCCATCTGTTGCTATCTGGAGTTACACCCCACATGTCAAATTGGAAAATACCCTTGGATACTGGAGAGCCTTTGAAGGTTTCGTAAGCACCTTCTACTTGAGCTATTTCCATGGATGTTTCCATCGCCCCGAAGTAGATTGTTTCGAAGATTTCTTTGTTCAGCTGACGAGCAGCTTCTGAATCAAAGGACATTTTCATGAGCATGAATACGTCAGCCAACCCCTGAACACCAATACCTATAGGTCTGTGTCTCATGTTGGATGTACGAGCTTCTTTCACTGGGTAGTAGTTGATGTCGATTACCTTGTTCAGGTTACGAGTAGCTACCTTAGTGATCTCATAAAGTTTCTGATGGTTGAAAGTACCATCCTCGTTAACAAACTTCGGTAAAGCGATAGACGCCAGGTTACACACCGCTACTTCGTCTTTAGAGGTGTATTCCATTATCTCAGTACACAAGTTACTAGACCTGATAGTACCAAGGTTCTTTTGGTTGGATTTCTTGTTAGCGTGATCCTTGTAAAGGATATAAGGAGTACCTGTCTCGATCTGAGATTCTAAGATCTCAAACCAAAGTTCCTGAGCTTTTACAGTTCTACGAGCTTTTCCTTCTTTCTCGTATTTGTCGTAAAGCTTCTCGAAATCGTCTCCGTATGCTTCGTATAAACCTGAGGCTTCATCCGGGCTGAATAGTGACCAGTCACCATTCTCCTCTACTCGTTTCATGAATAGATCCGGAATCCAAAGTGCGTAGAACAAGTCTCTTGCTCTTAGCTCTTCCTTACCGTGGTTTTTTCTAAGTTGTAAGAACTCAAATACATCAGCATGCCAGGGCTCCAGGTAGATCGCGAAACTACCTTTTCTTTTNCCNCCACCTTGATCNACNTATCTNGCAGTCATATCAAAGTTTCTCAACATAGGGACGATACCATTAGAAGTACCGTTNGTTCCTTTGATATAAGCNCCTGTAGCTCTTACATTGTGAATGCTAAGACCAATACCTCCAGCAGACTGAGAGATTTTAGCACATTGCTTCAACGTATCATAAATACCATCAATGCTATCATCCTGCATGCTAAGAAGGAAACAAGAAGATAACTGAGGCTTAGGAGTACCCGCATTGAAAAGTGTAGGAGTGGCGTGTGTAAACCACTTCTCAGACATTAAGTTGTAAGTTTCAATCGCCGCGTCGATATCGTTCATATGGATACCAACTGAAACTCTCATCAACATGTGCTGAGGACGCTCTACGATCTTTCCATCCAACTTCATTAGGTAAGAGCGCTCCAGAGTTTTGTAACCGAAGAAATCGTAATTATAATCTCTTGTATAATCGATTGCTTCGTCTAATTTCTTTGCATGATTTCTGATGATACCGTAAACTTCTGTTGAAAGAAGAGCTGCGTTCTCGTCAGTTTTTGGGTTTACATAAGTGTAAAGTCTCTTCATTGTAGTAGAGAAAGACTCTTCTGTTACCTTATGTAGGTTAGAAATAGAAATTCTTGCTGCCAGCTTTGCAAAGTCTGGGTGACGAGTGGTCATAGTTGCAGCGATTTCTGCAGCCAGATTGTCTAACTCAACAGTAGTCACACCATCATAAAGTCCGTCAATTACCTTTTTGGCAATTTCTACAGGCTTTACAAAGTCTGAGTTGAGTCCGTCGCATAGCTTCTCTATACGGGCAGTGATTTTGTCGAATTTTACGGATTCCCTTCGTCCGTCTCTTTTGATTACAAGCATTGTCTTACAAAGGCGATTTTATTGGATGGAAAATAAATGTGTTATGTATTTTAAAAATCTTCGTCTAGGCTGAATTTCGGTTTGTCTTCGCCTCCTTTACTGCTGTCCATAACTCCAGCTTTTTGGTATTCCCCAACTCTCTTTTCGAAGAAGTTGGTTTTACCTTGAAGTGAAATCATTTCCATGAAGTCAAATGGATTGGTCGCGTTGTATACTTTGGAACAGCCAAGTTCTACTAGAAGTCTGTCGGCAACAAACTCAATGTACTGACACATCAGGTCAGCGTTCATCCCGATAAGTTTTACCGGGAGTGCATCGGTTACAAATTCTTTTTCGATATCAACAGCATCTTGTATAATAGAAGAAACCACCTCTTTATCAAGTTTATTGTTGATATGGTTATTATATAGGAGACAAGCGAAATCACAGTGAAGTCCTTCATCTCTTGATATCAATTCGTTTGAGAACGTAAGGCCTGGCATTAAACCTCTTTTCTTCAACCAGAAAATAGAGCAGAAGCTACCAGAGAAGAATATTCCTTCTACAGCTGCAAACGCAATGAGTCTTTCCTGAAAGTTTCCTTCGTCGATCCATCTAAGCGCCCAGTCAGCTTTCTTTTTCACACAGTCCATTGTTTCGATGGCNTGGAAAAGTCCGTCTTTCTCCTTATTGTCTTTTACATAAGTGTCGATAAGAAGTGAATAAGTTTCAGAGTGGATATTTTCTATTGCAATCTGGAAGCCATAGAANAATTTTGCNTCNGTATATTGAACCTCTGACACCATATTTTCAGCAAGGTTTTCATTCACGATGCCATCACTAGCCGCGAAGAATGCTAATACATGCTTAATAAAGTGTCTTTCGCCATCATTTAATGANGCCCAGTCCTTTAAGTCTTGACTAAGGTCAATTTCTTCTGCCGTCCAAAAGCTTGCTTCAGCCTTTTTGTAAAACTGCCAGATATCATCATGTACNATCGGAAATAGTACAAATCGATCCGGGTTTTCCCTTAATAACGGTTCATCTTGGCTCATAGGTCTCTTAATTTATTCAATCTTTATCCACTAGACAAATTAGATACCAACAATGTTATCCACATTGTTAATTAGTTATCCACAAACCAAAAACATCACACCCCCGTTTCGCTAAAAACGTGGTTTTTTCAGGTTTTGCTAAGATTTGGGATACAGCCTGAAGCGAAAAGTGGTTTATTTTTCTCTAGCTGCGTTTACAAATGTGTAAAAAGTCCGTGGGAAAATCAAGCTCGAAACGTAGGTGAAATACTGAGTAAAAAAAAGTTGAAAAAAAGTTATAACCTTCTGTATTGAAGGAGATTACATTAGATTTGCCTAACGATCACTTCATTAAAAAACGGCGTAGATACGGTTTTTGTAGAGTGAAAAAAAAGTGAAAAAAAGACGAATTTTTTTTTACCAGGGATTTATGCTAAGGGTTTGTTTGAAAATTAAATAACAACCTCTATCTTTGCATTCCTTTTTGAAAAAGCAAACTGAAAACATGTACGCAATAGTAGACATAGCCGGTAAACAATTCAAAGTTGAGAAAGACAACTTTGTGTACGCACCATTATTAGAAGGAGAAGCAGGATCAGCTGTAAGTTTTGATCAGGTGCTGTTGGTAGACAATGACGGTAAAATTAAAGTAGGAGCTCCTACAGTAAAAGGTGCATCAGTATCCGGAAAGATATTAGAGCATGTGAAAGGTGATAAAGTAATCGTCTTCAAGAAAAAAAGA
>PBTY01000040.1 GCA_002729235.1 Rickettsiales bacterium
AATTCTCAAACCATGAAAGAAACTCTGGCATCTGGATGCTCTGATTCCACTCTATCACAATACTGTTTGCGATCATGAAGCATAACATGATCAATATGGTCATAAAGGCTGGTCTCAAAGGAGACTCTGGTGAGTTTAGAAATTCATTGAATTTAAGATGTAGGTTCTTATGTAAAAAGAATAATGGAGTAATGATAAACATGCCTACTGACGTAATGGCTTGCATCATCATTATGGCACTGCGTGCATATTCTGTGTCTTTCGGGTTGGTCAAAATAAATGCTAATTCAGCTAAATCCAGTCCATAAATAGCTACAATCAAGAACTGTGATAAAATAGAAAATGCAAAAAATGCAGCTACGATATAGCCAGTAAGTATTAATAGTAAGATCCACGGAGCCGCACTGTTTTCACCTCCCGCGGTGTTTTTCAGGATATTCTGCATAATTGGCCTAAATTTACGGCAAAATTAAAGATTAGGCTGTGGTCAAAATAGGAAACTTGGAAATTGCGGAATTTCCGCTGCTGTTGGCTCCGATGGAGGATGTGAGTGACCCACCATTTCGTGCAGTGTGCAAGGAAAATGGTGCCGACTTAATGTATACCGAATTCATCTCTTCAGAAGGCTTGATTCGCGATGCGGCGAAGAGTGTAGAAAAGCTCGACATCTATGATTATGAGCGCCCCATAGGGATACAAATATTTGGGGACAAGATAGACTCCATGCGCCAGGCAGCTGCTATTGCAGAGGAGGCCAATCCAGAGTTGATTGATATCAATTACGGATGTCCTGTAAAGAAGGTGGCTTGTAAAGGTGCTGGGGCAGGGATTCTTCTGGATATTCCCAAAATGCAGGAAATGACTGGTGAAATTGTGAAAGCGGTACAAAAGCCAGTCACTGTTAAAACTCGTCTTGGCTGGGATGATAGCACCATTCGAATTGTGGAAGTAGCCAAAAGGCTTCAGGATGTTGGAATCGCTGCACTGACAATACACGGACGAACTAGGAAGCAGATGTATAAAGGTGTAGCTGACTGGACGAAGATTGCTGAGGTGAAAAATCATCCCGACATTCATATTCCAATTTTTGGCAATGGAGACATTGATACTCCCGAAAAAGCGGTGGAGTACAAAGAAAAATATGATGTGGATGGTATCATGATCGGGAGAGCTGCTATCGGCTATCCATGGATATTTAATGAGATCAAGCACTTCATGGCAACTGGAGAGCACCTGCCTAAACCCTCTCTGGAGGAACGTGTGAAAGTGACTAAAAAGCATCTTTCGTTCTCTGTAGAATGGAAAGGCGAATTGAAAGGAATCTTTGAAATGCGTAGACACTATACGAATTATTTCAGGGGTATTCCTAACTTTAAGCCTTACCGAACAAGGCTTGTTGAAAGTGATTCATACGACGAGCTGCAGGATATTTTGGATGAGGTAGCTTCGGTATTTGCAGAGGTGGAATTTGTTTAATCATTATTCTTAATGACCCAAAAAATACCGTTAAAGGCCTGGGGCCTTTTGTTAACTCTTTCATTGATCTGGGGGAGTTCATTCATATTAATTAAGAAAGGTCTTATCGGTTTGGCCCCAATGGAATTGGGTGCTGTAAGAATTCTATCGGCATCCTTATTCATGTTGCCTTTTGCTATTCGAAGTGTTAAAAAGGTACGAAAGGAGCATGTCAAATACCTTATCTCAGTTGGCTTTGTTGGGAGTTTTACTCCTGCTTTCCTGTTTGCGATTGCACAAACAAAGCTCGAGAGCTCCATCACTGGGGTGCTTAATGCACTTACTCCCATATTCACCATTCTTGTCGGGCTGATTTTTTATGCTCAAAAGCAAAAGGTGCAGGTATTCATTGGGGTTTTTATAGGGTTTGTAGGTACGACTATTTTAGTTTTGGCGGGTTCTGGTGGAGATATTTCTAATTTTAACTTCTATGCATTTTTTGTAGTGGCCGCTACGGTCATGTATGCATTGAATACCAATCTGATTAAATATCACTTATCGGACTTAAAGGCAGTTACCATCACCAGTATCTCATTGGCTTTTGTAGGACCTATTGCAGCTATTCAACTTTTGTTCTTCACGGATTTCTCTTACAAATTGATGAATGTAGAGGGGACCATGATGGCTACTTCATTCATTCTGGTATTAGGGGTTTTAGGAACGGCTATCGCTTTGTTGATTTTTAACCGGCTTGTGAGTTTGACCGATCCTGTATTTACTTCTTCAGTGACTTATATCATACCTGTGGTAGCTATTTGTTGGGGGTTGATTGACGGAGAGGTATTGTTGGCTACTCATATCATTGGGATCTGCGGTATTTTGATTGGAGTTTACATAGCCAATACAGCCCGTAGAAAATAATAAAGCCACTCCCAAAAAAGAGAGTGGCTTTCAAACTTTTATAAACTCCAGTTTTAGTTAAGACTGCTCATGCAGCTTATCAAAATCGAACTCTTCCAGGAAGTGTTTCGCCTGATGTAAGTTCTGGAATTCAAATATTTTGGTTTCACCATCCGTTCCATGGATCTCTATTTTGATCATGTCCAAACGGTTGTCATTGTGAAGTGGATCCGACATCAGTTTGCCTGTAGACATGTCTCTTTCTCTGTCCACATTAGTCGCCAAATTCTGAGTCTTTCTCTTGATACGACCACAGTAAGAACATTTGTATTCTTTCATGATCTCACCATCTTCCGCATCTGTTGGTTGCTTCAGAATTTCTTCTTTTTGCAATTTCAGCGTTTGGAATCCACATCGATCACATTCCAATGCGGCTAAGTGACCTTTGTACTTTTCAATTTTAGTTTCTCCAGTCGCTTCGTCTATCCATACATCATAGTCTACTGAGAATGCATCTTCTTCAGCCTGCATTCCTTCGTCTAGATAAGCATCCTCTTCGTCTTCACTAAGAAGCTTCATGGTATTGCCATTGGATGGGTTGATACGTGGAGTGTATCTAAGTTTCTTTAACTTTTTGTTTAATGGACCTGGATAGTAATACTTGAATATTAGGTATGCGATGTAACCGTGCAATGTACCAAAACAAAGCCCGATAAACACTCTAATAAAAATCCACATAGGACTTAGAGAGATCACATCCGGATAGCTAGTATTAACAATAAACACGATGCCAGCAGCGATTACATAATTCGCATTCATGTAGGTCTTTGTCTCTTTTTCGCTAGCCAAGTCAAACTTGGCTTTAAGAGTACCTGCAGAGGCGTATCGAATCCAGTAAGAAACGACCAATATTACTGTAAGGGCGGCAGCACCGAGAAATAGGTACCACATGGCTTGGTGCCATATGTCCAGAAAAGCTAAATAAGCACTGTTTTCTTCCATAAGTTTTTTCAATAAGCTTAATTATAATTATTCCTCGTCAGTGCTAAAATAAGGTTATTTCATTAAGATTATTGTATCAGATACCCCAAAGTTTTTCAAAGGAGTAATGAGCATGGTTGATTATTTCCTGGGATTAGTTGGAACTTGCATCGGCAATGAGCTCTTTCCATAGTAGTGATGGCTTCTCAGAATGAGTAGAATCAGAGGAAATTTTTTCGGTTAGCATCTCTTTAAATGAGCTGTACTTATTTCTAACCTCTTTTTCGGTTTCCATAAGGAAGGCAAACATGCTCATGATAAGTAAAAGTGATATGATCTTGCTCTTTTTCATTACACCTATTAGATGCACTTGATAGTCTCTTCGTTGCATTTACTGTCAAAAAAAGTACTCTCCCAATAGCAAAAAGTTACCTGATAAGGTTAAATAGTTGTTTTACTGGGTAGAAAAAACCGAATTATTGCTTTTCTTTATTGTATTGCCAAATTTGATCTCAATGCCACGAACAACATCCAAAAGACTCACTAAAAATCAGACATCAAACGCCCTTCTAGTAGAAGTAGCCTGGGAAGTACTTAATCAGGTTGGTGGGATTTACACCGTAATCCGATCTAAGGTACCAACAGTGGTCCCCAAATGGGGCAGTCACTATTGTTTGCTAGGCCCTTATATGCCTGGGAATGTGGCTGCAGAGTTTGAGCCTATTGATGTTTCCTCTTCGGATCCTTATGGAAGAGTTGTTCAAAAAATGCGTGATGCAGGTTATGTGGTTCATTATGGTGTGTGGTTAGTTTCTGGAAGGCCTAAAGCGGTTTTGTTTGATCTGGGAAGTGTGATGCATCGATTGGGAGATATCAAATACCTCTTGTGGGAGCATCATGGAATATCTACACCGAGTGATGATTTTCTGCTAAACGATGTGTTGGCTTTTGGAGAAATGGTCAAAATCTTTTTGACAGAGTTGGCAACTGTCAATGAAGGTCAACGCGAAATTTTAGCTCATTTCCATGAGTGGATGGCAGCAACTGGTTTGCCAGGATTGCGCAGGGATAAAGTCAAAGTGAAAACCATCTTCACCACCCATGCCACATTGCTCGGGAGATATCTGGCAATGAATGATCCACAGTTTTATGATCATTTGCCATTTATGGATTGGCAAAAAGAGGCACAGCATTTTAATATTGAGTCAAATGTGATGATTGAGCGTGCTGCAGCCCATGGAGCACATATATTTAGTACAGTAAGTGAGGTGACAGCTGCCGAATGTCGTCAGCTTCTTGGAAGAAACCCTGATATTATCCTTCCAAATGGGATCAACAACCAGCGATTTGAGGCTCTACACGAATTTCAAAATCTACATTTAGAAAATAAAAATAAGATTCACTCATTTACCATGTCTCACTTCTTTTCGAGCTATACGTTCGATTTGGATAAGACGATGTACTTCTTTACATCCGGTAGATACGAGTTTTTAAATAAGGGATACGATCTTACTCTGGAGGCTTTAGCAAGATTGAATCACAGACTGCAAACCGAACGTTCTGATATTACTGTGGTAATGTTTTTCATTACGAAACGACCGTATTACAGTATAAATCCTGAAATCCTGCAAAGTAGAGCCTTACTTGAGGAATTCAGACATACTATTGATGCCATTCAAAAACAGGTAGGAGAACGATTACTGTTTGAAGCGGTAAGTCATAAGGATACCAAACTTCCAGAACTGAACAAGTTTGTAGATGATTATTGGAAACTACGCTTCCGGAGAACGTTACAAAGCTGGAAGAATGACAAACTTCCCGCTATAATCACCCATAATCTTCATGATGATTCCGGGGACGAAATCCTTAATTTCTTAAGAACCAGCAATCTGGTCAACAATAAGCATGATCGTGTGAAAGTGGTATACCACCCTGATTTTATCAATTATACCAACCCATTATTCTCTATGGAATATGGTCAGTTTGTGCGGGGTTGCCATTTAGGGGTATTCCCTAGTTACTATGAACCATGGGGCTATACTCCGTTGGAATGTATAGCATCAGGTGTTCCGACTATCACCAGTGACCTTGCAGGGTTTGGAGACTATGTGCAGGAAAATGTGCCTGATCATGATCGAAGAGGTATTTACCTCGTCAAAAGAAATCAAAAATCCTTTGATGAAGCTGCCGGCCAATTGGCGAACAAGATGTACAACTATGTCCGTCTCAACAGACGCGATCGCATAGATCTAAGAAACCGTACAGAGTCTTCATCGACACTTTTTGACTGGAGTAACCTGGTCAAACACTACGAGCAAGCATACTTGCTAGCCATGCAGATGGAAGATTAGTCAGGCATATATCCTTCCCACCATTGTCCATGCGGCAAGTCTTCAGATAAGCTGAAGGCTTTGCCGATTTTAGGTGTAACCAGTTCCAGATTTACCTCGGATGCAGCTTTAGCAACTCGTTCAGCAGGTTCAAACCATTCATGTGGTGCTAAGGAGAATCCTCCCCAGTGAATTGGCATCATCGATTTGGTTTTTACATCAAGAGAAGCTTGGACTGTTTGTTCTGGCATCATGTGGATGGGTTCCCATCGCTCATTGTATTGGCCACACTCCATCATCGCAAAGTCAAAAGGTCCCATTCGCTCACCGATTTCCTTGAAATGTGGACCGTAGCCACCATCTCCACTGAAGTAGATTTTATTGTATTCTCCTTGTATTACCCACGAAGCCCATAGGGTTTTATTTCGATCATCTGTTCCACGTCCAGAGAAGTGTCTTGCCGGAGTTGCTGTAAATGTGAATTGACCAAATCTTGCTTCGTCCCACCAATCGAGTTCAGTGATTTTTTCTTCTGGGACTCCCCATGCTTTTAAATGTGAGCCGAGTCCCAAAGGAGTATAAAAGTGACCAACCTTGTCCTTAATTCTTTTGATGGTATAGTAATCCAGGTGATCATAGTGATCATGGGAATAAATCACTGCATCGAGTTGAGGGATATTATCGAAATCGAAAGTAGGGGCATTTTTGAAGCGTTTTCCAAAAATAGGAACGGGAGATGCATAGGGCCCAAGCATAGGGTCAAGGAAGATCTTTTTACCTTCTATCTCTAATAGTAAAGCGGAGTGCCCGTACCAGGTGACCACAATGTTAGAATCATTAGCCGCTGGTTTCTCTGTGCCAAAGAAGGTGTCAAGTTCTTCTTTTGGCGAAGTGTTTTTAGAGCTAAGAGATTCTTTGAGCATTCCCCAGGAATTGGAAAAACTCATGTCCATTTTGGTCTCAATCAGGTTGACGAACTGGTCTTTCTCATAATGAGATGACTGAGCTATTTTTTGAAGATGCTCACCACTCGGCTTAGCGCCAAACTGTGGAGCGAATTTGATAAATGCCATAACTGCTACTACAAATACGATGATTACCGAGGCAATAATTGCCAGTACTTTTAAAAAGCGATTTTTTAGGATTGCCATTGGTTAGAATTGATACTTTCTTTTTTGAAACTGTGAAACCTACCAATTGATTTCAGATTGCTTCATTGCAGCTTAGACGATTAGCAACTTACGATATTTTAAAATCGAAAATATTTTTTCAACTTCAAAGCTTGACCACCGTATTTTAAAAGATGGTAGAAATAGGAGTATTAGGAGTATTTGCGGGAATAGCTGTGGCCATGTCATTCTTTTTAGCCTATTTCTTGATAGTACAGGTTAGTAAGAAAAATTCAGCGGTAGTTTGGCTGGGGTTGGCTGTTTTAGCGATTGGTCTACGTATAGCTAAATCCATTATTTTCTTCATTTTTTATGAAATATCGCCAATTGGTTTGGCAATCGGCTTTTTTGCCTTGGCAAGCATTGGTCCATTGTTTCTTACTTATGTCTCCAAATCTCATCACAGAGATAAGAAGATTAGCTCATCAATACTCTTGCATTTTCTAATACCTGTGGTTGGCGCAATTACTTGTTTTGTGATCACTCCTGATCCTTTGGAAACAACTTTATATGAATCGGCTACTTTATTGCTGTCGGTATATTTAGGTGTCGTATTGTACAGACACTTGAGATTTCAGTATGATACTTCAGTGGAGAAAAGATGGATATCTACAACGCTCGTTGTAGGATGGGGTGCCTGGTCTGCTTTTGTATTACAGCATCTGGCAGGAACTATTGTCTTTTACGCTTACGGTTCATTGGTTGCTTCTGCTTTTATCTTTTATCTATTTATGAAAGTGCTGCAGAATCCNCCAGTTTTTGGAGTGAAAACCAAAAAAGTTGCCGTTTCTANTNAAGTNCTTGCAGAAGTNAGGCGNAGTTTTGAACTCGATNGNGTGTTTCTGCAANCTGGAATTTCNGTNAATTCATTGTCGGAGCAAATNNANGTGCCTGCTTATCAGGTGACAAANGCTNTNCGTGAACTTTACAATAAATCNTTCCCGGAAGCNTTGAGNNATTTTAGAGTGATNGCTTTTAAAGAATTGATCTCNGATCCTGANCAAAGCAATTTTACCATTGANTATTTAGCNGAGCAATCTGGTTTTAAAACAACCAGTTCNTTTTACACNGCTTTTAAGAAGGAAACCGGAATGACTCCAACGGAATANATGGAATCATCCCAGNTAAAAACNGCNTAATCTTTTAAGTTCCAGGAAGTTTGTAANTGCCGTTTTGAATNTCATTTTCNATTTGACCAAGNCGCTCAGCAAAGTATTCNGGNGCNTTNGGNTTTAGTTGCTTTANCAGCTTTAGNGCGGTTGATTTTTTATNTAGAAAGTAATAACCAATTCCTTTATTTAGCTCCAGAAACCAGGTGTCNGGATGNTTCTTAAGTGTTCTGTTGAGAAGAGTAATTGCATCTTCATAATTNCCAGTTTTCAATAGGAAGATACTGAAGTAGTTGGTTTGTCCTGGATCCATNTCCATNNNGATNGCTTCTTGTATNGTTTGCTTCAATTCGGTTTTGCGATCTAGTTTGGCTAAGATTTCTGCTTTAGTCTGGAGGTTACTGGCATTTTTATTGGCCGCAAACCCATTATATCCTCCATTAATTGATCGGTTAGCCCATTCCAAAGCTTCTTCCAAATTCGTGTCATGGTTTAAACACCATCTGGCAGCATCATTCCATGCTTCCCATCGATAGGTGTTGAGCCCGCGAAGTTCATTTCTAAAACTAGTGATCACCGTTTCATTCAGGTCAACTGATACTTTGAAAGGGATCCGTTTATCTGTCCATTCCAATCCTATGGTTACTTCATTTTCTTGCCAGTTCATAAACTCATAATCCAGCTTTTCTGAGTAAGGAGCTTCTTCCGAGGATACTTCTACTTTTNAAGTGACGTCATTTTCTACATCCAAATAGTAGCTGCCCCATTGCTCNGAAGCATGNGCAAATAGCAACTCATANTTATCCTCTCTTGGGATTATATGAAACCCATAAGTCCCTGCTGAGAGTGGTTGTCCTTCTATCATCACATCAGTGCTGAAGCTAATCGTGGTGTTCATGTTGGCACCAGCTCTCCAGGCTATTGGTTCACCATTTTGAGGAATGATGTTAGGGTTGTTCCAGACATCACGGCCACGTGCAGCTGGACTATGGTAGGTAATGGTAATATCAGTGACTCCAAGAGTTTGTGTTTCCGTCACAAAATTGCTTGCCTGAGGTATTTTGAGTGTGTGAAATTGAGCATAAGTCATCGTTTGAACTCCCAATAGCATAGCTATCAGAAGCACGTAGTTTCTGAGTTTTTGATTCATGATTAATTATGGTTTATGTTTTTGATCTAAAATCCGTAAAGCAAATTGAGTTTGGTATCGATGCCATTATGCGTATCTGGTAGTGCATCCATGCTCGTTCCAATTTGGAATCGTGTGGACCAATGACTACAAAATCGTCCTTCATATCCGATGCCAACTCGGCCAAAGTTTTCAAAGTCGGTTTGTTGAAACTTACTTCCATCAGGCATGGTAATGTCAATATCAAATCTGGTTTGGTTGAAGGCGAAATATCCCAGGATTAGATGGTTGTTCTCATCTCCCACGGCTTTGCCAAATTGAAACTGTAAAGCAGACTGTGGTTTGATGAAATAGTTAACAATGGCCTGGGCAGGATTCGAAGTATTTTTAAAAGTTCCGAATGGTTTGTTGAGCTGTACTTCCATTCCAAAGACTAGGTCATTGGCAAAATGCCATCTGTAACCACCCATTAGTCCAAATGCGCTTCTGTTTCCATCGCCAATGGTTTCTCGGCCATTTACCTGGGCTCCCCCAAATAAATAATGATAGTTGATATCTAGCCCAATGAATACTCCTTGAAATTCTTTTTGAGCATGGACGGAGTAGGTTGAAATCAACAATAGGAGAATGTAAAAATACTTCATGAGTTGTCGTTTGATCTTCATGCAAGCATACGGCGAAAACTGCTGGAGGTAAGAGTGAGTATGTCCTGATTCGTGAAATTTGGAGAGATTTCGATAGGTATGGGAATAAAAAAATCCCTACCAGAGTGCTCTTGTAGGGATTTGCATGTGTTTCTTAAAACGTTGTTGTTATTCCGTCCAGCTCATTGGATACTTTTCATCCACATAGTTTAGACCTTCTTCTGTCACATAGATTGGTCCGAAAGTATCCAGCATTACCGCTATTTCTTCAGTCTCTTTCGCGCCGATACTTTTCTCCACAGTACCTGGGTGAGGTCCATGAGGTAATCCTCCTGGATGTAGTGTAAATGATCCTCGATCTATACCTTTTCTGCTCATGAAGTTGCCTTCTACATAGTAAAGCACTTCATCACTGTCAATATTCGAGTGATTGTATGGTGCAGGAATTGCTTGAGGATGGTAGTCGAATAGCCTTGGTACAAACGAACAGATCACATAGCCATACGCCTGGAACGTCTGATGGACTGGTGGTGGCTGATGGATTCGCCCAGTTATGGGCTCAAAGTCATGAATGGATAGCGCATAAGGATACAAGTAACCATCCCAACCCACTACATCAAATGGTGACTGATCATATTCATACTGATGAAGCATATCACCTTTTTTGATTTGCATCAAGTAATGACCTCTTTCAGATTCGGTGATCAATTCAGATGGTGGTCGGATATCACGCTCACAATATGGAGAATGCTCTAGTAGTTGGCCTAATTCGTTTCGGTATCTCTTGACTGTTTCTACAGGAGCCACAGACTCAATAATTAGTAACCTCAACGGATCCTCATCCCATTCAAACTTGTAAATAGTCGTTCTTGGGATCACCACATAGTCTCCTGATCGAACTTTCAGTTTTCCGAATTGAGAGATCAAATAACCGCTACCATCATGGATGAATACCACTTCATCAGCTTCNGCATTTTTGTAATAATAATCCATCTTTCTGCTCGATGGATTGCACAAAGCCATGCTGACATCCTTGTTCTTAAGCAGCACTTTGCGTGCACTGAGATAGTCTTCTCCTGTTACTCCTACACCATTGGTATTCAAGTGCGTTTGCTTCAATCCATATCCCTCAGCGATTTTGGAGCCGAATGGAACCGGATCATTGATTCCTTTGATTCGGGTAGGAGGGGTGATATGATACAGGTTTGAATAAATGCCTGAGAAACCCTTAGACGACACCAATTCTTCCGCATACAGACGGCCATCTGGTTGCCTAAATTGAGTATGTCGCTTGGGAGGGATTTCTCCAAGTCGATGATAATAGGTCATGTTGTTGTTTTGGGGTTAATTCTTTTCTGCCAATCTATTGGCTTCATCCATCAATGTCAAAGCTTTTTGGAAAATCTCGTTTTGCTCATTGAATATTGGGTAGAAGCCATCATTGCTCCATATGTTTCTGGCTATAAATGCCTTTAAATAAATTCTCATTAAATCTTTACTTTTCGCTAGTTCCTTAGCATTCAGTTTGACTTTGTTTTGGATACCAATCTGGGCCAATTCATCCAGCATCTTATCTGATACTTTGAAGTTATTGATAAACTGTTGTAAAGACATTTTTTCTAATTCCGA
Organism: Rickettsiales bacterium; assembly: GCA_002729235.1. Taxonomy (GTDB): domain Bacteria; phylum Bacteroidota; class Bacteroidia; order Cytophagales; family Cyclobacteriaceae; genus Marinoscillum. Next base: position 11,347 of record PBTY01000040.1, read on the forward strand.
ACGGTGATCGTCAGCATATACCAGACTGTATTCAGCCACGGAGTTGGTATTGAACAAACGGGTCATGTAGCTGGAATTTTCTGCGGTATCAAGCGCCACAAAATAGTCAGGCATGATACCTCCACCTCCATATACTTCTCGTCCTTTGTCTGTTTTGAAGATCAGGCTATCATTGAATTTGATGCTATCTGCCGAATACATTTCACCACTTGCAAAACGTTCATAATATTCCATGTGATAGTCTTCCAAGGACCCGTCGTATGGCTTTTGAATGCATCTTCCACTTGGTGTATAGTATCTGGAAATAGTTAAGCGCATAGCGGAGCCATCATTCAATTGAATAGGCATCTGAACCAAGCCTTTTCCAAAAGATCTTCTTCCTACAATTAATGCTCTGTCATGATCTTGTAGTGCTCCAGAGACAATTTCAGAAGCGGATGCTGAACCTTCGTCCAAAAGCACAATTACTGGTCCTTGCTCAAAATCACCCTTTCGATCAGAATAATACTGAGAGTTGTGACGGACATCCTTTCCTTTGGTATATACGATCATTTGCTCACCAGCGAGCAGTTCGTCTACCATTTTTACCGCAGGGTCCATGTAACCACCCGGATTTCCGGATAGGTCAAGAATAAGTTTTTTCATTCCTGCTTTGTTCAGTTTTGTCAAAGCATCTTTGAATTCCATGTAGGTAGTGGCAGCAAATCGGCTGACTTTGATATAGCCAATTTCATCATCTACCATGTAAGATACATCTACCGAGTACTGTGGAATTACATCACGCTCGATCGTGTAGGAAAGTAATTCTTTGTTGTTTTTTCTTTTGATTTCGATGGTGACCTCAGAGCCTTTTTCCCCTCGAAGAGCTTTTACAACATCCTGATTAGTGATACCAATTCCTGCTAAGGTTTCACCATCTACTGTGATGATCTGATCACCAGGCATGATACCAAGTTTTTCGGAAGGGCCTCCGCTTAATGGCGATACGACATGAATAGTATCCTTAAAGATGTTGAATTCAATTCCTATCCCCTCAAAATTGCCATCTAATTGGGACTGTGAGATTTTCAAATCTTCTGCCGGAATGTAAACGGAGTGAGGATCCAATTTGGTTAGCATTTCTTCAATAGCTGTTTCCACTAGCTCATCCGTATTCACATCATCTACGTAATCGTTTTGAATGTGAGAGATTACTTGTCGGAATTTGTAGATGCTTTGATAGAGTCCTTCAGTATTGTTTGCACTACCATCAGCCATGCTGGCACCAATGAAAATGCCAAGCGCAATTGCTGCTCCGATGAATAATGGTAACCTGATTGCACTCTTGGAATTGTTAGTCTCACTCACTTTTTCAACGTTTAGAATCTTAAATTTAGTCCCTTTGTAATCATTTGTTAACGGATGTTGAACTAAAATCGTTTCTAACTCGAATCAAGCTGGCCTTTTTAAATCATATTGGTATCTTTGAAGTTAATGCGAGTATTTGATTTGACGATACGATCTCTAGTAGATGAGAACTACATCTACGCTCGAGCACTGAGTTATCTCGGTGTGGAGTTTTACTTGCATCCTGACCGAAAGTTGAAAGAAATCTGTGAAGAAAGGGGATTAACCAGAAGTCAGGTATTAAATGCCTTTTATTTGTTCGATCGCTCACATCGGTTCTCTTTTCAGGAACTAAAGAAATATCCGTTAGAGATTGTTATCGAATATTTAAAGCACACCCATCACTCATTTATCAAGCACCGCTTGCCATACATTGCCAGATTGGTCAATCAATACCCGACACATGACGATCTTCAATTGATATTCCCTGAGTTCATTGAGGAATTTATCAATCATATTTATGAAGAGGAGGATACTATTTTTTCCTACATCAGTACATTGATTGACTTTCAAAAGGGTAAATATGTGAATCCGCAGTTTTTCCAATTGGAATATGGTGATCTGTCCCTGAAGACCATCCATAAAGAACACAAAGAAGAGGATGAGCTTGCGGGAATCAGAGCATTGATTGAAGAGTCACAGATTACCGACCTTCACAGACAAGTTATTGCTAAGGAAATCAAAGCCTTTGATCGCGAGATGTGGTATCACGCTGAGATCGAAAACAAAATATTTTTCCCGAAAGCAATTGCTTTGGAAGCAGTGGTCAAGGAAAAAATCAACAAACTTTCTAAACTGAATTAATGGCTCGCATTTTGGCTATTGATTATGGAGCAAAGCGAACTGGCCTTGCTGTGACAGATCCATTAGGGATGATTGCATCACCATTGGACACCGTTCGGTCGCACGATCTTTTTGATTTTCTCAAAGACTATTTTTCAAAAGAAGATGTTTCGGAAGTGGTGATTGGTATGCCTAAAAATACCGATGGTACTCCCACAAATGCCACTCCTCTTGTAGAAGCAGCTGTTAATAGATTTCGAAAACTATTTCCCGACAAGAAACTATTTTTGCATGACGAACGGTTTACCTCCAAAATGGCGATGGATGCAATGATCGCTGGAGGAATGAAAAAAAAGGACCGTCAAAATAAAGGCAATGTTGACAAAATCAGCGCGGCCATCATTTTACAATCTTATTTAGAAACACGAATATGATTTATCCAATAGTGCTCTTTGGAGACCCGGTTTTGAAGAAGAAGGCGAGTGATATACCGCATGGCGAAGATGTGAAAGAGCTAGTTCAGGATATGTTTGATACCATGTATGCTGCTTCTGGAGTTGGTTTGGCCGCTCCGCAGATTGGCAAGTCCATTCGACTTTTTGTAGTGGATGATAACCCGATGATGGAAGAGGGCGAACAAGGTATGAAAAAAGCATTCATCAATCCTGAAATTATTGAAGAGGATGGTGACGATTGGGCTTTTGAGGAAGGATGTTTGAGTATTCCAGGTATCAGAGCTGATGTGGAGCGTCCAGAAATTGTGAAAATCAAATACTTTGATGAGGACTGGAATGAGCACATTGAAGAATATGATGACATTCACGCACGTGTAATTCAGCACGAATACGATCATATTGATGGAATTCTTTTCACAGATTACTTGACTCCATTCAAGAAAAGAATGCTCAAGGGTAAGCTGACCAATATTAGCAAAGGGAAAGTGGACGCTGACTATCGAGTGAAGGCGCCTAAAAAGTGATTAATGAGCTGAAGATAGCGCTGATTCAGTCAGACCTGCATTGGGAAAATGTGGAGGCTAATCTGGCCATGTTCGAGGAAAAAATCTGGACGANTAAGCATCCAGTTGACATCATTGTTCTACCTGAGATGTTCACCACTGGCTTTTCCATGAATGCTCAAAAGTTAGCCGAAGTTCATAAAACCAGGACTTTCAAGTGGATGCAGCAACAAGCTGCACAAACTAAAGCGGTAGTCATTGGAAGTGCCATTATCAAAGAAGGAGAGTACACCTACAATAGACTGTATGCAGTTTACCCAGACGGTAGTTTCCAACACTATGATAAGAAGCATCGGTTTGGATTGGCTGGTGAAGATCAGGATTACACCGCAGGAAACAACCGCGTGACTATTGAGGTGAAAGGATGGAAAATCATGCCTCTGATATGTTATGATCTTCGGTTTCCTGTTTGGGCTCGATCCAAAAGTTCAGAGGAGAATCTTTACGAATACGATGCTTTAATCTATGTAGCCAACTGGCCGGAGCCAAGAGTGAATGCATGGGATGCATTGTTGACAGCCCGAGCTATTGAAAACACTTCTTATTGTATAGGTGTGAATCGAGTAGGAGACGATGGAGTAGGAGCTCATTATGTGGGGCACTCTGCCGTATATAACTACAAAGGGGAGCAGTTAGCTTTTTCTGAAAAAGAAGAAATACTCTACGCTAATCTGACAAAAGAGGATCTATTGGCATTCAGAAAGCGATTCCCATTTCAGGCAGACGCGGATGACTTTGAGTTGAGGTAAAAAACCTTAGAATTTTGGATTCTTTATTTGTTGATCTCATGTCAAAGCCGATATTGAGGCTTCATTTGAGCAAAGAATTAATTTTCATAAAATCATGTTTTTCAGGTACCTTTAAAGGTATTCTATAATGAGAAACGATGAAAATCGAAGAAAAAGTGAGACAACACGAAGAATTATTAGCGGAGCTTATTCATTTGAATGAGGAAGGGTCACGACGATTAAAAATCATGGAGAATATTCAGGTTGTCTTCATTCCAACAATGGTGGTTCTCGTTGCAACGGCACTCGTTGGTCTTGGCTTTCTAGCGAGTTCACTTGGGTTATTCTAAGCTTTCTGCTAGTTCATTCAAATCAACAATTTTTCCTTTCATTCTTATCATAAAAGGCTTCGCAGCTTGAAGATCATTTAGCGCCAATAATTTCAGATTTTGATGTCTTATGGTTTGATTCAGAATGGTTGAAGCTTTTCCAAGAGNTGCTGACTCTTCTCCGGTAAGTAAAATTGTCAATTTCTCAGATTTGACTAGATCTGAGGCGTAACTCAGAGTTACTGCATCAGAAAAGTTGTCCATTTCGAAAATGTTCGTTTCTGATCCAATCACTTCCTTCATTTGATTAACCAATGAATCATTAAAATTGAATGCATGAGCATCGGTTAAGAAGTGAATGATGATCAAACTGGATGGATGTTGGCTCATTACGAATGTTGAGAGATATATTTGCTAATCTATGACAAGCTTCATCGAATTTCTATATTCTCGGTTTTTATTGAGTGACGGTGTGTCCATCGATACCCGAACCATCACNAAAGGAAATCTCTACTTTGCANTGAAAGGNCCNAACTTCAATGCNAATAAGTACGCNNCNNAAGCNCTNGANTTGGGAGCTGCCTATGCNGTAGTNGATGAAGAANAATATGTNACNGANGAGCGAATNATNCTNGCTGANGATGCACAGAAGGCTTTACAAGATTTGGCGACTTTTCATAGAAGTCGCTTCAAGAGACCAGTTTTGGGTCTCACCGGATCCAATGGGAAGACTACCACCAAGGAATTAATTAACCGAGTTTTAGCTACCAAAAACATTACTCACGCGACAAAGGGTAATCTGAACAATCATTTGGGGGTGCCATTGACTCTTTTGCACATTCACCCACAAGTTGAGGTGGCGATTATCGAGATGGGAGCCAATCATGTGGGAGAGATTGCAGAGCTGTGCGGCTATGCCAATCCGACGCATGGATTGATCACGAATATTGGAGAAGCGCATACGGAGTTATTTGGAGGAATTGAAGGTGTACTAAGAGGGAAAAGTGAACTTTTTGATCACTTGAGACAAACAAGTGGGAAAGCTTTTATCAATGTAGATGACTTCCGATTGGAGAATATGGCCAAGAGATTTACGGATCCGGTTTTGTTCCCGGCGGAAGACCTAAAACTCATTGACGCAAACCCCTATTTGATTATCAAGCTTGGTAATCAAGAAGTGCAAACCAATCTAGTTGGTCGATACAATTATGGAAACATCGCAGCAGCGGTGGCTGTGGGTAGAGAGTTTGGTGTAGCTGATGCTCAAATATTGGAAGCTATTGCTTCGTACATTCCAGAAAACCAACGTTCTCAGATCATCAAAAAGGATTCGGTAACAATCATTAATGACTGCTACAATGCTAACCCTACTTCCATGAAAGCTGCTTTGGACAACCTGGAGTCTATGACAGGAAAAAAAGCAGTGATTCTTGGAGAAATGAAGGAATTGCAGGATGCTGTGGATCGACACCTGGATGTGGGACGATGGATCAAAAAGGCTGGATTTGACCAGGTGATATTGGTTGGTCGCCACATGATTGCTGCTGAGCAATTGCTGGAAAATGTCTACTGGTTTGAGACCATAGAAGCCGCTCGCCCATTTTTAGAAAAAAGATCATTTGCAGATCACACGGTATTGATCAAAGGCTCACGTAGTGGCAAGCTGGATAGAGTTGCGGAGATGATTAAAGAATAAGAAAAGGCTCGCCGATGGCGAGCCTTTTTCATTTAATAGGTAAGCTAAGCCCAGCCCCACAACAAGCCGGGCAAAGCTTTTTCCAGATAGTTACCTAAACATCTGTTATTTTAATGATTGGATACCTGGAAGGCTCTGGAAATATTGAAGCCCAGGTGTATGTCTCCGTTAAAAAAGTCGTTCGTAGATTCTCCAATGAATCCTTTCTCCAACATGGCTGTGGCGTTAGTTAACTGTATCTGAAACACGTGTCCTCCAGTCTCAATATCCACTCCAACAGCAAATGCATTGTAGTATTGTGGACCCTTGTCTTGTAATTGTGGCCAGTACTCCATGTTGATGGTTACCCGATTGGTCACTTTTAATCGACCTCCCAAACCAAGAGCTATTACTTCATTGGATGTTTCATTCGCTTCTATCAATTCATAGAAAGAATAGGAAGGAGTCAACTGTAGAGATAATGCTGGAGTTACTTTTCTAGCAATCAATACCTGATGAGTGATGGCCATCTTATCGGAAAAACTGGCTTCATATTCATCAAACCTTTTCAGGGTTTTGATCGTCGCTGAAGTGAAGTAGACCATGCTAAAAGGCACAGTTCTTTTTCCGGTCTGCTGGCGCATGAATTTGTATTTGATAAATCCATCATAGGTTTTTTCAAATGAACTTCTTCCTGCTCCAAACATGAATCGATCAGTAGGGGCATATTCCAACGCCAATCGAATATTCGACTGATCCAATCCCCAAAGGTTATATCCCCCAGAGTTGAGGGTGCCAAATCGGTGAGAGATGATGAATTCCAGCGTTCCTTTCTTTCTAATCTCTATACTATGACCGTTGATAATTCGCGTGCCTTTGAATGTAGATGTTGCAAGATTTTCTGTTGGCTCTTGCTCAGACATCAAGTCTGCCAAAAGGTCGTCTTGGGCCATTGATAGATGACCCACATAGCAAAACAGTATGATTAAGGTAACTCGTAACATAGGTTCTTAGGATTTTTTAAGTCGGAAAATGGTTGTGACAAGGACTTCCTCTGCGATGTTTCTGATCAAAAGTGTTGGTACCTCTACATCATATTCTTCAATTCGGATGAGGAATTCAGATTTAACAACCAATTCGTCTCCATCCTTGATGAAAGTAATAGGCAACTCAACATTTTTGGTTACCCCATGAAGGGTCATTTTGCCACTAACTGTCTGAGTAAGGGAATCCGATAGATTTTCATAAACAGAAGCATCAAAGTTTTTAATAGCGCCTGAGAAAGTTCCTTTGGGATATTTGTCTGACTCAATGTAGTTTTCATTGAAATGTTCTTCCATCAAAGACTTTTCGAAGTGAAAGTCCTTCATGTTCATAGCTACAGCAACGTTGCCGTTACTAAGGTCAAGTACACCAAGACCTTTTTCATTAATTGCTTCAATATCTTCTAATGGGGCTTCTGAGAAAAATTTTACGTAGCCTTTAGAGTCCATCATTCGTTGTGAAAACGAGAAAAATGAGATAGTGAGCAATAAGCTTGAGAGTGTAATGCGTATCATAGTTGTATAGTTTGTGGATTTAGTTATTTGGTGCGCCATCATTGACCCAACATGAGATTTTATCAATTAATGTTTGATCTAGCTTTGCTTGACCTTGAGGCATTCTTCCATTAGATGTGGCGTCCAGTATTCGAGAAGCATTGCTAATAACCTGATTTTTTGTTTCTAGAATTGGACTAGTTGATTGATGGCATCCTATGCAATTATTGGAGATTATTGGCATGATGTCATTTTCAAGAGAAATTCCAGATAGGATTTCTATCGATTGTGTGCTGGAACATCCATTGCTGTCAGTAACTGTGACTTCATAGCTCCCAATTTCTAAGCCACTGAAACTTCCGTTGGCTGAAGTTTGGGATCCGTTCAATTCAAAGTTATAGGGTTCCGTTCCTCCAGATGCTAATGCTGTGATGGTGCCGTTAGAATTACCGCATCCTGCATCATTGGATGTCACTTCTGTAAAGTTCACCCCATCGGCATTTGCAATAGTAATTATCTCATTTGTTGTACATCCGTTGCCATCGATTACATTAAGAGTGTAACTCCCAGCAGCAAGTGAGTTAAACGAACCTGTTTCATTAGATTCAGTTCCAATTGAAAAAGAATAAGGCTCTTGCCCGCCTGAAACAGTGGCATCTATTGATCCGGTACTTAGATTACATGCTGCATTGGTTATTTCGGATGAAATTGTTAGTGTTGTTACGGAACAGTCGAATTCTATTGCGACTTGTTCTCCGTCACAGCCCCATATGAGACTAGCAATGATTAGGTATCTGTATTTCATTTATCAAGTAGTTTAAGTAGTTCGCTAATTGCGAACACATTGTTATGGTTTTTTGCTAATTCAGTGTCTTTTATAATTATTGATCAGAATCCTGATATTTTCATTAGTATTAGGTATCAGAGATATCAGCATTGCTGCTAGAAATGTTATTCTTAAGAGGTCTCATCTTTGTCGATTTAAGATTTTAAATAGTCATTGATAGAGTAAGTCGGAGAATAATCCTGACTTGAATTGGCGCTACTAAAATTGATAATGCAAAATTGAGAGCTACCAATCCAATTTACTATTACGATTCCGTCAGATCATTAAATATTTCCGACAATATTGAGGTGTTTTAGCAGTTGACTATTCTTTTTCCGACAATTGTAATTCATTGATATATAGATAGATAAGTGAATTATTTAATTGAAATAAGGCATAGCAATCCTGTCTAACCTCTAGTTAGTTTTTCATTTTTAATTCATTATTTAGTTGGTTTTAGCTACAATTTTTCGGCGGTTATACGTAAAGAGATTTTGTTTAATAGTGAACAAAACTCCATAACCATAAAGTGATACTTTCGCCCATCCAATTTCTTGCAAAGGCATTTGAATAAATGGCTCTATTCGTAGAGATGTTTTTGAGCGCCATAAAAATTCTCCACCGATAGATGCATTCATCACTGACCACTTTAAAGTTGTGTTTTCATCCGTTTCCCAGCCCCATACTGTGTTCGGATTGGGTTGATCAAATTCGTAAATGTATTTTTCGTCAAGGAGGATATAATTACTCAATCCTCCATTTACACTGCAGTTCCATCTGGTGGTTTGGATCACATCGATTCCCAATGTGACAGGTATATCAATCACTGAACATGATCCGTTTACCCATTCAGGGACTATTCCGTTTGTATTGCTTCCCCAATACCCTGCAGGTGGGTGATATTCATCGCCTGGAGAGGTAATACTTTTTCTCATTGAAAAATATTCCAGAATGTAATTCAAATCGTTTGAGTGGTTTCCATAATAGTCGAAGACCGACTTTGTTGGTCGCCTTAAGCTTACCTTTGAAATTGAGGCTGTTGAAATCAGGAGCATAGGATAGACCGATAGCAAAGTTTTTCCATAGGAATAATTTAGGAGCTGTTGGGCAAATTATCATTCTTCGAACAGCAGACAAACTATCTGGAACTACAGAATAGGCTTCCTGATACGCCTTAACAGAGTCTCCAGAAATCTTTACCACAGAGTGTAGTGGTACATAGGATTTTTCTGCATTGTTTAATTTGCTCGCATCCTCTTCAAAGCTTTCAATTGATAGAACTTGTTTATCATCACTCACTGTGATTGATTCATATTCCTTAGCCAATTGATCTGTTGCGGTGATTTCAGAATCAGTTCCGGTTGGTAAGAATGTCTGATTATCACGTTTTGTTGATTGATATAATGACTCTTGTTCACTAGAGGTTTCAATATCAAATGGTTCAGTTTCTATTGCCTCTTTTATTTCCTTTTTAGATACAGATTGGGTCATAAGTTTGGTATTGGAGTCAGCCATCTTTCGGTCTTGCTTACTGGTTGTTTCAGAAGCTTGTGTGGTTCCAATCAGGTTTGCTTCAATTGCTGGTGATACAGGTTTTTCCGTTGCATTGGCTACATCGGAACTTACAATAGAATTGTGAGCGACTTGGGATTCTGTAGTTATAGCGGATTGATTTGTTTCTTCGGTTTTCTTTTCAAACAATAATTGCTCCGAAGACTCTGAGATCGTATCATTTCTGATTTCGATTTCATTGCCTGAAGAAGATTCTATTAGTGTATTCTCTTCTATTCCTTTCTTCCCTAAGTTATCAGGTTCCTGACCATAATCTTTCAAAAACCACCCCAAAATAAAGGCAATGCTTGTGGCGAGAAGTAAAATAACCAGGCCTTTACGAATACCAATTCCACCACTTTTTGTCCCTGATGCCCCTAACCCTGCTGCGTCAAGTTTAGCTTCCATTTTGGCCCAATCCTCTTCCATAAAAGAAGCTTGTTCTACCTCCAGGTGCTTTTTAAAGAATTGTTCGATATGGTTATTCTCCTCGCTCACTTATTTCTCTACTTCAAAATATATTTTCAGTAAATCCTGTAATTTCTTTTTGGCTTTGTGATAATTGCTTTTGGACGTGCCAACGTTAATGTCCAGCATCTCTGCAATCTCCTCATGCTTATATCCTTCAATAGCATATAAGTTAAAAACTGTTCGGTAAGCCATTGGAAGTTTCCTGATGAGATTCAGAAGATCTTCGTAGTTCAGAGTATCTAGCTGAGACTCTTTGACTATTTCTCTAATTCCGGCCTCAATCTCTAATTGCTCGAGTTTTTGTTGATATTTTTTCACATGGTCCAAAGCACTATTGATCATTATTCGTCTTATCCAGGGTTTGAATGGCTGGTTTGAGTCGAAGGTTTTGATGTATTTAAAGACCTTCAAATAGCCATCATTCATAATTTCTAGTGCATCATCTCTTGTTTCACCATACCTGAGGCATATACTCATACTGTACCCGTGAAATTCCCTATACAGGTTTTTCTGGGCTTCTCGCTTCTGCTGCGAGCAGCCTTTTAGTATGCTGGCGATATGATGATTGTCCGGATGCAATCTTTGGTTGATGACTTACCGTTTTATAGACAGTACCTGACCATTTAGAGAAATGGTTGCTTGTGATTAAATAATATTTCAGGAAAATTAATCTTTAGAAAACATTTTACCCATTTCTCATCTTTTGATAATGAGTTATCTTGCAAGAACTCAGGCCGTTGGTCTGGGTATTTTTTGAACCACCAACTAAAACTCACTATGCCTAAGTCCTTAATTGCTGCGCTGATGTTATTCTGCTCCTTGAATATCATTGGCCAAAATGGAGATTATCCCATTACTCATCATGAGGCAAATATCAAAGGGCTTGATTTTACAGCGTATGACTTGACATTCGATCAGTATGGGTTGATGTATGCTGCTACCAGTGCTGGAATTCTTCGCTATGATGGAGTTTACTGGGATTTCATAGAAACACCCTCGGCAACATTCTCGGTTTTAGTGGATGAACACAACGATATCTATGTGGGTGCCATGGGTGGATTCGGACAGTTGGAGCTCACTGAGTCTGGATTAAAGTATGAAGAGCTAGGGACGGATTCTTTACTCAATCATCAATTTACTGATATTCTTGATGCTGGAGATAGCATCATGTTTGTGAATGGAGATGTCATTTTTGTTTACCATCCTGGAAGTAAGCAACTCAATAAATTTTCCTCACCAGATAAATGGCCAATAGAGGCGGTGATGGAAATAGGAGATAGCTACTACGTAACAACCCGAATAGCTACCTACGAGTGGAAGGCTGGTTCATTTTCAGAAGCTAGTCTATTCGAAAATGGTGAATTGCCAATAAAAGTAAAATCACAAGGAAAGAAAACTCTGGTGTTGGATTATGATGGTGCCATCCATATTCAATCTAACAAGAGTTTGGAAACACTTGATCTAGGAGTAGAGGCATCTGATTTCATGTGGGTCAACGACAGCATGTTCGTAGTTAGTACCAGAAATCATGGGAGTCTTTTGGTGAATTATGATTTGAAGAAAGTCTCAGGAAGAATAAATTATAAAACTGGATTACCTGATGATGAGATTGAGGCGATAGAAGTGGATTGGAATCAGGGAATTTGGTTTGCACATCAGTTTGGGTTTAGTCGTGTAGATCCTAATTCACCAGTTGCATGTTTGAGTAATATAGAAGGATTACAAGGTAACCTGGTAACTTCAGATGTTTATCAAGGGAAGGTGATCATAGGCTCAAGCTCTGGATTATTCCGGGCAGTCCAAGATAGCATTTTCGAAATGAGTGAGAAAGCCACTCGTCTGGATCAATCATCAAATGATGAGGATGATGAACCTCAACTGAAGGAGGTCAAATGGATCTATGAGCGAATTCCAGGGATTAATAACAAAGTCAATGCATTGCAGAGTCATCATGGCATGCTTCTAGTTGGAACTAATGAAGGCTTGTTTGAATATGATGGTGAAATTCTTGAAAAAATCGCGAGTGAACCTGTTCGGAAAATAGAGTCATTACCAAGGTCCAGGCAATTTGTAACAGTTGACGAATTTAAAGTTCACCGATTTGAATATAACAATGGAGGGTACACCGAATTGCCATTTGGTTTAGATGATCAAGTGATTGTATCGACTTTTGGCGATACCAAATCGATTGTATGGTTAGTTGGAACTGAGAAATTGAGTGGTGTAGGGTTAACTTATCAAGGTGCTTCTACCCTTTTTGAAGTTGATTTTCCAAATAGATTCATGGAAATTCCAACTATTTGTGAGTTAGATAAAGGTCTATATTTTATTACCAGTCAAGGATATTTCCAGTACAACTATCAAAAGAACGAACTGGTATTGGATGAAGGATTAATGAAAGACCTGGGCAAGCCTGTTCAGCATAAAGGTGATCCGAATAATGGATTCTGGGTGTATGATGGCAAGCTATGGAAACATGTTGCCAAAAATGGGGAATCAACTACCTATCCCTATTTAAGTCTATTCCCGGATCTCAGATACATTCACCAAGGAGATGATGGTGGTGTTTACTTTATCAACAGTGATGACAATAAGTTCTATTACTATAGACCGGGTTCGGATAGTGACTCCTTCTATGATAGTAATATTTTCTACAAGCACTTGTTTGCTAAATCTGCTTATACTCCATACCTACAGCAAGTTCATTTGGACTATGATCAAAACTACCTGCGGGCAGAGGTAGGTCAGCCCGATTACTTGGGTCTTTTGAAGGTGGAGTACCAATACCAGCTGGAAGGAATGGATGACGAATGGTCTGAGTGGTCGGATAACAATCGCATCAATCTCAACTTTCTACCAGAAGGCAAATTTACATTAAAAGTAAGATCACGAGATGTTTTTGGTCGTGTACAGTCCATAGACCCAATTTTGTTAGTGGTAGATCCTCCCTATTGGCAAACTACCTGGTTTTACTTTTTGGAGGTATTGTTTTTTGCAACCCTTGTGTTGATTTCCACAAGACTCAACCAGGGGAAGGCTACTAACAGATTCCTGACAGAAGGATTAACTGTGTTAACTATTGTTATAATCATCGAGACATTACAGTCCGCAGCAGGCTCATTCATTCAATTTGCCACATCACCATTTATTGACTTCTTGATCAACTTGTGCATTGCTTTGGTGATCTTCCCATTAGAGTTATTATTGAAGAAAATCATCAAGAGTGGCAAAGTTCCAGTGAAGCTAAAAGGGTCCAAAAACAAGAGTTAATAATGTTGTATTTGGATTTCCATTTCTTATAAGCGGAGAATAACGTGTTTTTCAGGCTCATGCTTCCAGTGAGCGGCAAAAATCCAACAAATTGCATTTGTTTTAGATAAAATTTGAATTATTCTTGCAAATACAGCTATTTTACATGACGGAATAAGCTGTAAACGAGCTTAGTTGTTACCAACCCAACCTGGCCGCCAAATGACTAACCAAGCTAAAGAACCGCGCACACGTATATTGCTCTCAATCATGACTAACGTCGTTAGAGGTCAAAAATTGCTGTTTTTGACTGTTTTGAGCATGTTCATGGCTTTGCAAGCAGTATCTCAAGGCCCTTCTTATGTATTTGTACGCAATGCACCTTCAGCATCACAAACCCAACCAGTAGTCCAGGTTAAATGGTTTAGTAATGATATCCTCAATCCCGAAGGTTTTAACCTGTACAGACGTGAAGTAGGTGTCAGTAATTGGGTAAAACTTAATACTACACCAATTACTCGAGGCGTAATGCCAGCTGGAGTTCGGGCCCAGGATGAAGAAATCGATTTTCTTGTTGATGTAGTTACTAAATCACCAGAAGACCTCAAGGAAGATTTTCTCTACCTCAACTTGTTACTCAAGACCTTTGAGAGCAATCAGTTGGCTAATTTTCTCGGTATATTTTACAACGATACCCAGATAAACTTTGGCTCCACTTATCAGTATCGTGTAGGTGTTATAAAAGGAGCGAATGAGATTTATTTAACGAATTCCAAACCAATTCAAGCTGATATCTACCAGGAAGGAAATGCAGTTTCTGGAATTGAAGTATATCAGGATCGTAAATCTATATCGGTCAATTGGGAGCAGGATGAACAATCCTTTTATGGAGTAAATGTCTATTCGGTCAAATCCGGGGATACCACACAATTGAATAATGAACCTGTCATTCTGACAATGGCCCCAGATAGTACTGGTGTATATGGCTATCCTGATCCGATGTTCATGACAACTGGCTTTGAAGAATTAGAGACTTATTCCTTTCTAGTAGAAGGTGTAGATTATTTTGGTGAGGAGACGCGGTTATCTAAAGCAGTAACTTTGATTTTTGATGATACAACACCTCCACCTGTTCCAGGAAACCTGAAAGGAAAGGCTGATTCCTTAAGAGTTCGCCTGACATGGGATCAGGAATTAGCACCGGATTTCAAAGGATTCAATATTTACCGTTCCGTAAAAAGCACAGGCCCTTATGTGAAGGTCAATGCCTCTGTTCTTGATGCCGATATTCGAGAGTACAATGAAAAGTTGGAGATTCCGGGGCCCTATTATTATGCTGTAGAGGCTTTGGATCATTCCAACAATCCAATTCGTAGTGCACCTGCATTTGTAGATGCCCAGGATGTATTTCCACCTGCGCAGCCTAAAAGATTAACCATTGTCTCCGACACAGGGAGATTTGTTTTGAAATGGGAGATGAATACTGAGCCTGACCTATTGGGATACTATATCTACCGAACTGTGGATGCAGATTTGAAAGGCAATTACGTCCTCATGAATGGTGATCCAGTTGACACCAATGTGTTCGTTCAGGTACTCCCTAAAGTGGTTAAGAATGACTTTTACTACTACATAGTAGCGGTAGATACCTCTTTTAATAGAAGCCTGGATTCTGATTTTGCTACCGCAGTATTGCCTGATGTTACCCCACCGGAGGAGCCGTTTGTCGAGCGCATAGATTACACAGAAGAGGGCATCATTATTAACTGGACTAAAAATGTGGAGTCTGATCTAGTGGGGTATCATGTGTATAGAAGTGATAGTGTGAAAGGTCCGTTTTCTAAGATCAATATTGAATTATTAGCAGCTTTCAGTTTCCGCTATACGGATCGATCTGCAGAGCCCAATAAACAATATCATTATGCAATTCGTGCAGTAGATCGTGCAGGTAATATCTCCAAAATAGAAAAACCTGCTGCAGCCAAATGGTATCGAGAACATGAGGTTAAGGAAGACCTGGTTTTAACGTTGAAAACCAAGAAACGAAACAGGACTAACCGTTTGGAATGGAATTTCATCGATGACAATTCCATTAAAGGCTACATAATTTTCAGAGGACCAAGTGAGCGAGTAGTGAAGCCACTCACTGGAGTCATTAATGACAAGTTCACATTTGTTGATAAGGTGGAGAAGAACAAGGACTACTACTACCAGGTGCGTGCTTATACTACTTCTGGTCAGGTAATCTATTCCGAAATATTAGAAACGAGCTTATAAAATGATCAGTCGCCAACATACCTCATTCTTTATATGCGCATAAGGGTAGCTATCATATCGCTGCTTTTTGTTGCCATGGGCACCGTGCTCTATGGTCAGACTAATTTTTACAGTAAGAATACGGTCGTCAAGGTAGAGGAAAACGCCAAATTGTATGTTTCGGGAAATTACACCGATGCTTCACAAGGCTCCGATGTTTATATCTTTCTACAAGGTACACTGAGTTTAGGAGGTAATTTCACCAATAATGGCTCTTTATATGCGATAGACAGTACAAAAACCACTGAAAATGAGTATGGAACTCTAGAGATGATTGGGGCTAATAAGACCATTTCCGGGCGAGAGACATTTATTCCTGGTTTGAAAATTAACAACTCATCATCTAACGTGACAGCATCAAACAATCTGGCCATACAAAAGAGTATTGATTTGACCGGAGGATCTTTTACACTGAATAACGATACCATTGAATTTGGTCCTACTACTGAAGATGCAATTCTTAACGAAACCAGTACACGCGCGGTAAAGGGAATTGGAGTAATTGATTTTTATGATTACCAATCTTTAGGTTCATCCACTAATGATACTAACTTTAAAGGGACAGGTTTAGGTCTAAAGTTGGATGCTTTATCAACTATGGCTTCTGTTAAAATCAGTCGGATTCACACGACTTCCTCAAAATTTACGGTCACAGATGGTGTTCATTCCAAACGTTATTACACTTTTGAAGTACCTTCTTCCACGTCAGGTGATATTAAAATTCCAACTCTTCATTTTAACTCTTTTGCCAATGAACGAACTGGTATTTCAACACCAATATCAATTTATGTGAGTGATACAACAACTGAAAAAGCCTGGATAAAACTTAATACCTCCAATCCCACTACTAACAGATACAGTACAAGCAATTTTCAAATCAAATCAGGAAAAACCTATGAGTTGGTGCTAGCCAAAGAGGAATGTTCAAACGCCAATAAACCATCTGCTATCCCTAGTAAATCTATTGGGACCTTTACGACAAATAGTGATACACTTCGAGTATGTATTAATGAAGATTTGACTCTTACATCTTCTGCATTTTTCTCAACTTTTACCCGTAATGGGGAAGATACCCATGGGTACAATGGTAACACATTGGAATTACTAAGTTTAACGGATGCTGATGAGGGAATTATTACGCTGTATGAAAGAAATCAGCAAGGATGCGAACGTTCGAAAAGTTTTTATTTAAAAGTGATTGCTTTGCCACAGGTTGATTTTGAATGGTCTCCTGAAGGTCAATACACATGTTTTAATGAGCCAGTACAATTTACTGATAATACAGAAACCTTTAGATCAAGTGTTGCTTCGTATTATTGGGATTTTAAAGATGGAACTGGTAGTACGAGTATAGATGCTAATCCAGTGTATACTTACAACGTTGCCGGTGAAAATGAGGTAGAACTGACAATAACCAATACTGATGGCTGTGTGGATTTTAAATCGGTAGGAATAAACATTCAATACCTTCCAATTCCTGATTTTTCTTTTGGGGAAGGTCAGGATAGCTTGGTATGTGAAAAAGAACCTTTCACCATAAAGAATTATAGTCGTAAAGTTGATTTAACTAATGGCCCAGATACTGCGGCTGTTAGTGACTTAAGTGTAATTTGGAATTTTGACCCTGTCTTAGATGAAAGAACAGATTTTGAATTAGCAAATTACCATTTTGATACCCTGGGAGTCAAAACTATTTACATTGTTATTAAAGACTCAGTCACCAGATGTAAGAACTACGATACATTGCAAATGCGAGTCAACCCACTTCCTACCGTTGACTTTCATTTTGAAGAAGGTAATGACGGGGCAGTTATCGACACCCTGGTAGGCGTTTGCGAAGGGAATATTAGGCTGATGAATGACAGTTTCGTTAGGATGTGGACTGATGATTACATATCTCTTTCCGACTGGAAGGTAGACGGGGTTAGCATTAGTGATAGTGTGGCAACCAGGCATAGTTTTCAGGAAGGAACATACAAAGTAAGGCTTATTCAAGAGACGAATCATGGTTGTATTGATTCTACCAATCATGAAATTACCATACACCCTCAGCCGTCAACAGACCCTCTCAATGTTACTCGAGTGGGTGTTAGTCTCAATACCGCATGTATCGATGACGATTTGTTATTTGAAAGTAACTTAAGTATTCCAGGAAACACACCTATAACTTATTCGTGGGACTTTGGAGATGGAGGTAGTTCGAACCTTGCTGATGTTAATCATAGTTATAGTGCTTCAGGAAATTACACCATTGAATTGACAGCAACCTCGGATAAAGATTGTGAGGTGATTATCAGGCATCCACAGCAATTAATTATTCGTGAGGATCCGGAAGCTGGATTCACTTACGATGAAGTCTGTGAAGGCGAAGAGGTGAATCTGGTAGGAGATGAGAACGATGATGTTGTTTTATCGTATTACTGGTCAATCCCAGATGATGCAACTAATACAATAAGTGGTCGAAGTGTATTTCATACCTTTTCTGATGGGGAACTATTAAATGCAGTAAAACTCAAAGTAATAGACGGAGCTGGATGTCAGGATAGCGTAACCAGTAATGTTATTGTTCATCGCACCTCTGATATTAATCTATCGGCTGACCTCTACGCATTCAATCAATTAACCTATTCACCAGTTAGAACTGGTGTCTTCCCGGGTCAGGGAGAGGCAACGTTTAGTTGGAGGCATGGGGGATCTGAGGTCTCCAATAATGATACCTTAAAGGCAAGTGAATCTGGTCACTATTATTTCTATGTGACGCCAAGTGATGGGTATTGTGGTGATACGCTTACCACGTTTGTAACCATTATAGAACCGCGTGCTAATTTCAGAGATCAGAATGTAGGATGCGAATCTGCACCAATTTCCGCAAGGCCAACTACCATTCCTCCTGATGGTACCTTCAGCTACAAATGGTACAAAGGATCTAATCCAGCTGTATGGAGCACCTTAGAAGAAATTACTGTCACAGAAAGTGATCGGTACAAGGTAGAAATCACCTATACCAATGGTTCATCCATTACCTACACGGATAGTGTTGATGTAACGATAAGTGATTCATTTACAGTGGACCTTGGAGAAGATCAGACGATTTGTAGTGGTACCTCTACTCGTTTACAGTCAAATGTCTTGGGGGCCACTTATATCTGGATATTTAAAGGAGATACTATTCCTGCTTCCACTTCTTACCTGGATGTGACTGAATCTGGTATTTACACATTGTATGCTGAAAGTGCCAATTGTTATGATAGAGATGAGGTTGAGGTGCTAGTTGTCCCTTCCTCAGAGTCAGTTTTTGAAGCAGATAAAACTTTCATATGTGAAGGTGAAAGTATCCAATTTACCAATTTAACAGCAGCTGCAGATGGAGATTCGTTAGCAAGTTACCACTGGAGTTTTGGAGATGGGGCAAATTCAACCGATCGTAATGAAATCCATCAATATCTGGATAGCGGAGTTTATACTGTTCAGCTTTCTGTAACTTCAAAAGCGGGATGTACCACATCAAGTCAGCAAACAATTACTGTTAATCCAGTACCTGTCCCTGATTTTTCAGTAGGTGTTTTTTGTGCAAATCAGGATATTGAGCTCACTAATTTGACAACCATTGAAGGTTCGGTTCCAATGACTTACTCATGGGAATTTGGTGATGCTAATCCTTCAAATGAAGTCAACCCACAACATAGTTATGCGACAGGAGGAAGCTATGACATCACCTTAACTGTTACCACTATCAGTGGATGTTCAGCTTCAGTTACTCATTCTGTGGAAATCGATTCAAAACCAGTAGGTAGCATTGTCTACAAGGATTTTGATAATAAGACCATAACTCAGGGTTGTATTGATCAAGACATTTATTTCAATCATACTTTCACTGATCCAACTTCTCTTACGTATTCGTGGGATTTTGGAGATGGTGACAGCAGTACAGATACCTATCCAATACATTCCTTCAGTGCTCCAGGTTCCTATCCAATTGTTTTGGAAGTAACCACAAATGAAGGCTGTACTTATTTATTCCAGAGAAATTTGACAATCTACCCTGAAGTAGATGTAGATTTTGATTTTGCGAATGTTTGTGATGGAGAGGCTGTGCAGTTCATTAACAATAGTGAGATTTCTTCAACCAGAATAGACACCTACTTCTGGGATTTTGGTGATGGCGAAACTTCCACTGGAACAAATCCAACACATACATATAGTGCATACGGAACGTATACCGTCATCTTAACAGCAGTTTCAAATCGAGGATGTGAATCGAGTATTTCAAAATCGGTGGAGGTTTACAGAAAACCTGAGTTTGATTTGGGCAATTATGCACTTTCCGTCACTGGAAGTTATTTGCTAGATCCAACATCTGATCCATCCACTTTTATTCCATCCGGTTCTACATATGAATGGTCAAAAGGAGGAGAATTATCTACAGATCCTACATATGAGGCATTTACCTATGGTAATTATACATTGACGGTTCAAAGCCCTACTCCAGAATTATGCGAAACAAGTAGTTCAATTCAATTGTATATTTTGAATCCTAATGAATTTCCTGAGGAGTTAACAGTTTGTAGTAATTATGAATTGGAAGCAAGGCCATTAAGTATTCCTCCAAATAGCTCCATTTCTTATCTCTGGTATAAAGATGATACTTATCAGAACATTACTTCAAGTAAGTTAACTGTATCTGAATCGGGCACCTATCGAGTTGATGTGACCTTTACAGTGACCAATCAGCCTGGTAATCCTTCAATGACATATTCTCAGGAAATAGATATTTCATTTGAAGACCCAACAGCAGCAATTAATCTTGGCGGACCTTTAGAAATTTGTAACGAAGGATCATTGACATTGACCAGTAATGTTCTGGCTGAAACCTATCAATGGACCAATCTCTCAACTGGGGATGTACTTGGTACAGAAATGACTCAAGAGGTGTTCTCGACTGGATTGTACCAGTTGGAAATAACTTCAGGGGCATGTAATTCCATTGGTACAGTGAATGTAATTGAAGCTCCAACTCCAGTTGCCGGATTTATATCTGATGCTGCGTATTGTATTGGAACTACCGTGTCATTCGAGGACATTTCCTTCTCAGATAATATCGATAATGATATTGTCTCTTACGAATGGGCTTTTGGAGATGGAAATTCCTCCACACTACAAAATCCTGATAATACCTATACAGTAGCGGGTGTATATGATGTCTCATTGACAGTAACTAGTGAGAATGGCTGTAGTAATACATTCACCAAACAACTAACCATCCAAAGTGAGCCCTTACCTTCATTTACTGCAAGTACTGAATGCGTAGGTACAGCCACTGTCTTTTCTGATGCCTCAACCTACAGTGGAGAGGTCGAATACTTGTGGGATTTCGGTGACGGAAACTATTCAACACAGGAGGAACCAACCCATACTTATGCTGAATCAGGAATTTTCGATGTTACGCTGACTTTGAGCAATCAATGTGAAGTTTCATTTACGGATCAGGTTGAAGTCCTGAGGCCATCTACCATATTCTATGGAGATGAGGTGCTCACATGTGGTTCATCTATAATACTTGATGCTGGTGCAGGGATGACCTCATACCGATGGTATGACCCAACCAATGATGCCACCCTTGGTACCAGTCAGACTTATACTGAAACCATTGATCGATCAGTAGGAATTGAATATACCACCTCGAATGGTTGTAATTTCTCGGAGGAAGTGGATGTTCTTTTGAATGTTGCGGTAGTCGCTAACCTGGGAGATGATCGAACAGAATGCCAGTCAGCAATATTAAGTCCAGGCGCATTTCCTGGAGCGACTTTCCTGTGGTCTAATGGAGCTACCACACCAACTATTGAGGTAACTTCTTCAGGAACTTACTCAGTGGATGTAACCGATCAAAACGGGTGTATTGCTAATGATGAAGTGGTGATTACTATCGTTTCCCCTCCTTCCTTAGAGTTAGGTCCTGATGAACTGTTGTGTTTTGGAGAGGAAGTTGTACTGGATGCAGGGAATGCCGGAGCGAGCTATGTGTGGTCAAATGGCTCCACTTCTCAAACATTAACCGTTACAGAAGAAGGTACTTATACTGTAGAGGTTTCAAATGGAAGCTGCACTTCAGTGGATTCTGTCAAAGTATCTTACAGATCAGAACCTTCAGTAGCGTTTTCATATACTGGTTCATGCAGCGGTAGTTCAACAAGCTTTACGTATACCGGAGCGGAAACAGATATCTCCAATTATTACTGGGAGTTTGGAGATGGTACCAGCTCAAGTAAAACAACGCCACAAAAAACGTTTGCTTCTGATGGCAACTATGATGTGACCTTGACTATTACCAATTCTAAAGGTTGTGCGGCATCAATTACCCAACAAATAGATATTACTCCAGGTATATCACCAGATTTCTCCTTCTCCAATGCCTGTGAAGGCAATGAAATAGAATTTACAGACCTGACCGGTTACTCTGGAGGTGATGCGCTTTCGTATCAATGGATATTCGGAGATGGCGGATCCAGTACGGAGGCTTCCCCATCGTACACTTATGCATCTGAGGGTAGCTATACCATTGTTCTGACAGTAAGTAACGAGTTCTCTTGTGAAGAATCTTATAGTCAGGGAATAGTAGTAAAATCTAGCCCAGTCTTTGATATGGACAATGTTGCTACCTGTGATGAGAGTGTTTTATTAGAACCTGAGATTACCGGAAGTGCATATCTCTGGTCCGATGGTAATACTAGTTCAACACTGTTGGTTGAAACCAGCGGTCAATACACACTGAAATTGACTGATGCTTATGGTTGCTACGCGGTAGACTCGGTGGATGTGGATCTGTTAGAGACAGATGTTCCAAATCTTGGAGAAGACTTAGAATCATGTGGAGAAGTAACCTTAGATCCTGCAGTAATAACAACCATTTATCAATGGTCGACAGGGGAAACTTCCAATACCATAGACATCACTGAAACTGGTACCTATTGGGTTAAAACGGTGAGTTCTGACTTATGTATTGCAACAGATACCATTTCTGTAGCTATTAATCCTCTACCGGAATTTGAATTGGGATCAGATCAGGTGTTTTGTGCTGGTGATTCTGCAATTCTTAAACCAACCAGTTCGGTTGCCATTCAATCGTATGTATGGAATGATGGATCCACTGCGTCAACTCTGGTTGCAAAAGAATCAGGTTGGTATAAAGTAACGCTAACTTCTGAGGAGGGATGTGATTATGTGGACAGTTTGGAGATAGTAGTCAATGAAATGCCTGATTTGGTTTTGGATGAAAGCTATGTGGCTTGTGAGCGATTAACATTAGATGCAGCGAATGAAGGTAGCTCTTATGTATGGTCCAATGGAGATTTTTCATCCAGTATTGAAGTTACTCAGTCAGGAACTTATTGGGTTCAGATTACCAATAGCAGTGGATGTTCATTAATAGATAGTACTAAAGTGACTATTACCACAACTCCAGTGGTAAGTCTAGGTTTTGATCAGGAAATATGTGAAGGTGACTTGATAACATTGGATGCAGAAAATGCGGGAGCAACTTACTTGTGGTCTACTGGAGCTACTACCAGAACAATTGACGTTGATGAAGCCGGGGAATATTATGTTGAGGTGAGCTATGGAGGTTGTTCTGATTATGATACGATTCTTATTGATGTCATCAGAGCACCATCAATAGATTTTGAATTCGGAATTTCTTGCAGTGGAGCAGCGACTTCTTTTGAGTATACCGGTGGAGAATTTAATTTGACCTATTTGTGGGATTTTGGTGATGGAACAAAATCAACATCCGATTCACCTTCTAAAATATTCAGTATTTCTGGAGCTTATCTGGTTTCATTAACGGTAACATCTGCTTCTGGATGTTCTTCAACAATAAGTAAAGAGGTGGATGTATCTCCTCGAATTCGGCCTGGATTTGCCTTTAACTCAGTTTGTTCAGGACATGAAGTGATTTTCACCAATGGAACGTCTTATGCAGGATCGGATTCCCTTACATACACCTGGTATTTTGGTGAGGGAAGCCAGTCATCACTGTTCAACCCGACACACATATATGACAACCCCGGATCATATGTGGTGACATTGGATGTCGCCAACAGTGAAGGATGTCTGGAATCTTTGAGTAAGATCATAGAGATTAAAGATGCTCCCGTTGTGGATATAGGCGATGAGATCATTAGCTGTGCAGAGTCAATTACCATCAATGCAGGCAATAGCGGTAGCACCTATCGATGGTCAGACAACAGTAAAGAACAGACGCTGACAATATCTACTAGCGGCGTTTACTATGTGGATGTAACCAATTCTAATGGATGTATCACTCGAGATTCGGTTAATGTGGTAATCTACGAATACGATCGGGCCGATTTAGGTGATGATGTTGAAGCTTGTGGCAGTGCTTTATTGGATCCTAATGCCCAAGCGTTTGTTTATGAATGGTCTACTGGTGAGCGAACACAAACTATAAGCCCTTCCACGACGGGGACCTATTGGGTTAGAACAGTCAGTGATGATGGATGTGGCAGCAGCGATACAATCAATGTGTTAATAGATCCTTTACCGATATTCGATTTAGGTGCAGATGTGGAGGTGTGTGATGGAGCTGAGGTGACTCTTACGGCCAGCTCAGACATCAACGTTGTAGCTTATGAATGGAACACTGGATCTACCAATAATAGTATCGTTGTAAGTGAAACTGGAAGTTATTCAGCCACCTTGCTCTCGGATGAAGGTTGTGAGTACAGCGATGAAATTTTTGTGGATGTAAACCAAATCCCTATTCCTCCTTTAGAAGACAGTTACATCGCTTGTGAATCTATTCGATTATTGGCCAATAACACAGGTAATGGTATTTTCTGGTCCAACGGGAGCTCCTTGCCATATATGGATGTCACACAAACAGGAGAATACTGGGTAGAGATTGTAACTCCTGCAGGATGTTCGATCACAGATACCACTTATGTGGAGGTGATACCTCTACCACAACCAGATCTTGGTCCTGATATTGAGATATGTTTTGGAGAGGAGGTCACTCTAGATGCAGGAGTTTACAGCGCCTATAAATGGGATGGAATTGCTGGAGGTCGTTACTTGACGGTTGGTCAATCCGGTCGATATAAAGTGACTGTAACCAACGAATATGGTTGTGAACAAACAGATGAGATCCGAGTGGTTGTACGATCCGAGCTGGGATTGGAATTGCCGGATGAGCGTTTGGTATGTGAGGGATCGGAATTTACTCTAGATGCAGGAATAGAGGGTGAAGACTATACGTACGAGTGGAGTTCAGAATCTGGCTTAACAGGAGATCAACAGTTGTTGGATGCTACCGAGCCAGGATTGTATTGGGTGAAGGTGACGGACTCATTTGGATGCTCTCAGATGGATGTGGTTAATATTATAACCACCACAGAAAGCATTGAAGCAAGCTTCTTAATGCCGAGTGTCGTCAATGTTAGTGAGCGAGTAAACTTCGTACAGTTGACAGATCCATTACCAGAATCGTACTTGTGGGAGTTTGGTGATGGGTTTAGCACCAAAACCAGATTCAATCCTACCAAATACTATTATGTAGCCGGCGAGTATGAGGTTAGCTTGACCGTATCCAATGGTATTTGTGAGCATAAGGTTACCAAAACACTCATTGTCAATGAAGGACGATCTGCTGATCTGGGAGATGATAAAATTGGATTTATCCAGATCAACAATTTCAAGGTTTACCCAAACCCTTCTTCTGATTATGTAACGTTCGATTTTGAATTGAGCAACGTGGCCATTGCTGATCTGCAGATCTATGACCTGAGTGGATACCTCATGAACAGACATGTCATGGAAGAGGAGTCTGGAGAACTTCAATTGGACATTACTAATTACGCTTCTGGAACATACGTTGCGATTTTCAAAGCTGGTAAGAGCATCAAAAAACTACGATTTGTGAAAATGAAATGATGATCTCTAAACACCATATCGTAGCATTACCAGTTCTTCTAACCCTGAGTTTTAACACTTCAGCTCAGCAGAGAATTTGTGGTTCTTCAGCTAATCCAGGTCTGGAAAATGTAGGCATTAGCCATCGTCAGGATTATCCAACAATCTATATTCCATTACTATTTCATGTGGTGTATAGCTCGGAGAAGCAAAATATATCCAGTGAACAAATTCATTCTCAACTGACAGTTCTCAATAAGGACTTCAGTGCGACTAATGTTAATTACAATGATATTGTTGAGACATTCAAATTAGATGCATCCTCCGCTAATCTTCAGTTTTATCTCTACAATGATGCCGAGCTAAAACTTTCTGAGCCAGGGATTAATCGTATTAAAACAGAACATGGCCCCTTTGTCAATGGAGATTTGCAAAATCATGAATTAGGTGGTGCTACAGCATACCAACCAAATGAGCTATTAAATGTATGGGTTGCGGATCTCGGTGGAGATGTTTTTGGATATAGTCAGTCTCCGGCTTCTTATGATGTTAATGTTTCTGGGGTCGTAGTTGATTATGAATATGTAGGTACGATTGGCACAGTTTCTTCTCCATTTGATGGCGGCAGGACTCTGACACATGAAATCGGTCATTTCTTTGGTTTGTCACATCCATGGGGTATTGAGGAGTGTGCTGATGGAGATGGAATAGAGGATACCCCTGAGCAAAATGGCCCTGTTACCAAATGTGAATTAGAATCTATGGATTGTGATCATTTGGTAATGGTTCAAAACTACATGAATCTGACTCCAGATGCCTGTATGTCATTTTTCACCCATGGACAGATCGCGGTGATGCGAAGTGAATTATCTGGATTACTGTCTAAGATGGTACATGAATCACCAATTCTGACTTCTCCGATTTCTAGTGATATGGATATTTATCCTATACCTGCTACAGAGAGATTTTTTCTGAAGACAGAAGCACAAATAGATAAGCTGAAATTAACGGGAATGACTGGCAGGGAAGTCCCTATTCAAATAAATAAAGAAGAAGACTACTGGGAAGTAATCCCAGATGGCAATAGCAATGGATACCATGTGCTTTCATATAAGATGCATGGTCAATATTATTCAAAGAAATTGATTTTGGTAAAGTAGATGGAGATCTTGAAAAATTGGATAAGGATCGTTGGAGTAGTAGTTATACTTCTGGCTGCAAATAGAGCGTTTGCCCAACCTGTCGTCAGTGTCAATGTCAGTCCGACTTGTGTCGGTGAGGAGGTCACTTTTAATAACGCATCTACGGGTACTGGATCGCCAATAGCGAGCATACAATGGGACTTTGGAGATGGTGAGGGGTCAACAGCATGGAGTCCCACGCACATATTTACTTCACCAGGGACCAAGAACGTAGACATAACTCTTATTGATGATAATGGTGATCGCACTACTGATGTGATCAGTGTAACCATTTATCCTGAAGCAACCACACAGTTCAGTATAACCACTACGAATAGATGTGTTGGAGTAACGCAGAGTTTTAGCAATACCAGTTCCATCACTACAGGAACATATACATCTAGCTGGGATTTTGGAGATGGTGGAACATCCACTACTAAGAATCCAACTCATACCTACACAGTACCAGGCACCTATATTGTAGTCCTTACCACTACGTCAAATAATTCTTGTGTATCAAGTACTTCTAAAGAAATCACCATATACCCAGAGCCAGTTGCGGACTTTACAAGGTCATTATCTGTCTGTTTAGGTGAGGAAGCTGCCTTTGTTAATAATTCTTCCATCACTTCAGGAAACGTCACCTATTCTTGGGATTTTGGAGATCTATCTGGTACTTCAACGGAAGTAAGTCCTAAATACACCTACACTTCTACTGGAACTTACAGCGTTGAGTTAACTGTAACATCTGTTGATGGGGGATGTCAGGATGTAATTACCAAAACGGTTAATGTCTATGGTGTACCAGCGGTGGACTTTAGTTTTAGTGATATTTGTCTTGACGAAACAGCCTCTTTTACGAATAACACTACAGTCTCCACAGGTACTTTATCTTATGCCTGGCGTTTTGGGGATGGAGCGACATCTACCTCCACAAATCCATTTCATCAATATGATAATCCAGGTAGTTATCTGGTTCAATTAACTGCAACTTCAACAGATGGCTGTGAAGAAACGCTAACAAAAGAAATCAATGTTTCACCGATGCCAACAGCTGGTTTTGATGCCGTAACAGAAGTCTGTCTGGGTGATGCTGTTGATTTCACTTCATCATCGACAGTAGTTAGTGGAGCTTTAACTCCTTCCTGGGACTTTGGTGATGGAAATATTTCTTCTTCATCGAATCCTAGTCACACGTACGCTACTATTGGTTTTTATACAGTACAACTTTCTGTAGAATCGGATTTTGGTTGTGAGGATACTTATTCCTCTCAGGTAAGAGTATACCCTGCTAGTGTTGGCGGTAGTGTATCAGGTGCTACAACACGTTGTGAGGATGATGATGCCGTTTATACGTTGAGTTTATCTGGTCAGACGGGTGATGTAGTTCGATGGGAGCGTTCATTAACGGGAGTTGATCAATGGGTGAGTATCAACAATACTAGCACCACATTGGATTATAGTGACCTTCAGGAAAACACTTATTTCAGGGCTGTTGTCCAAAGTGGTGTTTGTGATGAGGCGCCTTCAAGTAATGCACTCATCACAATTGATCCAGTAAGCGAAGGCGGAATCATAGACGGGAGTGCTGAAGTATGTAGTGGCACAAATTCAACCACATTGGAGTTGTCTGGATATACGGGTACTATCATTGATTGGGAATACTCTTCTAGTGCAAGTGGCCCCTGGACGAGTTTAGCAACCGCGGCTACTACCTATACAGCAATTGACTTAATTGCAACAACCTATTATCGAGCTGAGGTTAAGAATGGAGTTTGTGGATCTGATTATTCGGAATTAGGAATAGTTACAGTAATCCCTGAAACTGTTGGAGGAACATTGTCTGGGTCAACTACCAGATGTGCCGACGATGATGCAACTTATACTTTATCCCTGTCCGGTGAAACTGGAGATGTCGTTCGTTGGGAACGATCGTTAACAGGTTCTGACCAATGGATTAGTATCAACAATACAACAACTACTCTCGATTATAGTGATCTTCAAGAGACAACTTATTTCCGTGCAATTGTCCAGAATGGAGTATGTGAGGAAGAAGTTTCATCAACTGCCACGATTCAAATTGATGAATTGAGTGAAGGTGGGGAGATATCAGGAAGTACAGAAGTTTGCAGTGGTACCAACTCCACTGATTTGGAGCTCTCAGGTTATTTTGGAACTATTTTGGACTGGGAATATGCCACTAGTTCGTCAGGACCTTGGACTAGTTTATCTCATTCTGCATCTAGCTATATGGCTACGGATCTCACGACTACCACTTATTATCGCGCAGAAGTTCAAAACGGGGTTTGTAGCTCAGATTATTCGTCTATCGCCACTGTTACAGTTATTCCTCAAACAGTAGGAGGAAGTGTCTCAGGTTCAGTCACCAGATGTGCAGATGATGATGTTACTTACACAATGACTTTATCAGGGCATACAGGTGAAGTATTGAGATGGGAGCGATCTCTCACTGGTGTTGATCAATGGAGCAGCATCAATGTTACTGCGACATCATTAAGCTACAGTGACCTTCAAGAGACGACCTATTTCCGAGCAGTTGTGAAAAGCGGAGTATGTGATGAAGAGCCTTCCGCCAGTGCTAGAATACAAATAGATGAGCTAAGCGATGGCGGTGAATTGTTGGGGAGTGCAGATGTATGTAGTGGAGTTAACGATACGGAATTATCACTTTCCGGTTACAACGGAACAATCCTGGACTGGGAGTTTGCGAGTGACCTGAGTGGTCCATGGTCAAGTCTTGGAATTACCTCTACTACCTATACACCTGCTGATCTGACATCCACTACTTACTACAGGGTGAAAGTGCAAAATGGTGTCTGTAGTGAAGATTACTCTTCTACCGCTGCAATTTCAGTTATTCCAGGTACTGTAGGAGGAACTGTGGCTGGGACTGTAACCAGATGTGCAGATGATGATGCTACTTATACTTTGAATCTTTCTGGTCATGTGGGCGATGTAATTCGTTGGGAAAGATCATTGACAGGAACCAATCAATGGAGTCGAATAGATATTACCACAACTTCCCTGGACTATAGTGATCTTCAGGAAACCACCTATTTCCGAGCAATTGTTCAAAGTGGAGGCTGTGATGCCCTCCCTTCTTCTTCTGCGAGAATTCAGATTGATGAGTTGAGTGAAGGGGGGAGTTTGTCTGAAAGTACCGATGTATGTTCTGGTACCAACTCAACTGCATTGGAGCTCAATGATTACTTTGGAGAAATTCTTGATTGGGAGTATGCTACCGATGTTACTGGCCCATGGCAAAGTTTGAGTCACACTTCGGATTCTTATACAGCTACTGACTTAACAGCTACCACTTATTATCGTGCAGAAGTACAAAATGGTGTTTGTGGATCAGATTATTCGAGTATCGCAACCATAACGGTGATTCCACAAACTGATGCAGGAATTCTAGCAGGAAATGCTACCGTCTGCCAGGGTGATAATGGAGGGCAGATCACCTTAACAGGGATTGTAGGTGAGGTAGTGCGTTGGGAGTTCTCACTTACCGGACAGCAGCCATGGGCCCCAATTAATATTACTGCCACCACATTGGATTATACCGATTTGGAGCAAACCACCTGGTATCGAGCGATTGTTCAAAGTGGCGTTTGTGAACAAGAAATTACCAACATCGTAGAGATTACGGTAGATACACCTACTGAGTCTGGATCGATTTCAGGAATTGAGCAGGTTTGTTCTGATATCAATTCAGGAACATTAACACTTGTTGATTACAATGGAACCATTCTTAAGTGGCAGGAATCTACGGACGCTTCCACATGGACCGACATAACAAATATTACTGAGGAACAATCTTTCAGCAATCTCACATCTTCCAAATACTACAGAGCGCAGGTTCGCAATGGAGTTTGTACAGTTGAATTCAGTGATGCTCATTTTGTTAAGGTAGATGCATTACCAGTGGTTGGGTTCGCAGCAGCAGAAGTTTGTCATGGAGCACAGTCTCAGTTTTCGAATGCAACGACGGTAGCTGACGGTACATTGAAGGGATATGAATGGTATTTTGCGGATGGAGAATCTTCTACCATTTCTAACCCTGGACACACCTATAAAAACTATGGTACATACAACGTCAAGTTAATTGCCGAATCAAGTAAAGGATGTATCGACTCTTTGTCCAGAGACATTACAGTAAATCCGAATCCAGTAGCCAAATTCAGTCAGACTGATGTATGCCTGGAAAATCAGATGGATTTCTCAAATCTTTCCTCCGTTGAATTAGGAACAATAGACACCTACAATTGGGATTTGGATGATGGAACAACCCAATCCACAGCTGATTTCAGTTACACCTATGAGGCAGATGGAGAATATGAAGTGACGTTGGAGGTTATCACGGACAAAGGATGTACTGATGAAATATCAAAAACTGTAGAAGTTTACCCGCTGCCAACTACCTCATTCACGGGAATCGATGTTTGTTTTGGAAACACCACTACATTCTCTAATAATTCTTCCATTTCTTCTGGTACCGTGACTTACAGTTGGGATTTTGGTGATGGATCTACTTCCACAGCAGTTAATCCTTCTCATGAATACGATGAATCCGGCACTTATAGTGTGAATTTACAGTCTACCAGTGGTTTTAGTTGCCAAACCAATGATGTCATCACAGTGGTAGTTTATGAGCAACCAATAGCAGATTTCACTTTTGAGAATATTTGTTTGGATGAGATGGCATCCTTCGTTAATACTTCTTTTGGCAGTGGCTTGAGTTACACCTGGGATTTTGGAGATGGCAATTCATCTACCGAAACCAGTCCATCGCACACTTACGAAGCTGCTGGGTTATACTCAGTGAAAGTTTCTATTGAGAATGCCAGTGGTTGTAGTAGTGAAAAAACAAAGGTTATTCGAGTAGCGCCAATGCCAGTGGTAAGTTTTGATTTGGAGAATGTTTGTTTGGAGCAAGAAGTAAAATTTGATAATTACAGTACGATTATTTCAGGAAGCCTAAGTTATAGTTGGCTGTTTGGTGATGGTAACTCCTCATCCGAAAAACTACCAGTGCATGAGTATCAGGCGGATGGTTCCTATACAGTTAGTTTAACTGCTACAAGCAATTATGGCTGTGTAGTAGAGGATAGTAAAGAAGTCACAGTTCATCCATTGCCAGAGCCGGACTTTATTGCTGAATCTGTTTGTGATGGGTCGTTAACCTATTTTCAGGATCAGAGTTCTATCAATTCAGGATCTATTGAAGAGTACCTCTGGGATTTTGGAGACCAATCCAATTCAATTCTTCCTAACCCAGAAAAGCAGTACCTAAATCCAGGGACCTACAATGCTTCATTGATGCTAGTCTCCGAACATGGATGTAAAGCAGATATAACCAAAGAAGTAGTTGTGCATGATTTCCCAATAGCCAATTTCTCTGTTGAGAATGTATGCTTTGGTTTTGAGATTACTGCATTGAATAAGTCGGAAATAGCCTCCGGTTCAATGTCTTATCATTGGGATTTTGGTGACGGGGCTTCATCCACTTCCAAGGACCCCTCGCATTTATATGCAGAGCCAGGCATTTATGATATTACACTTACCGCTACTTCCGGAAACAATTGTTCCGATATCATTACAAGAAAAGTGGAAGTATATGGTATTCCAGAAGTGAGTGCAGGACAAGACACCTCTGTTAGTCAAGGTTACTCGGTTCAGTTGTTTGGCCAGGGTGGAGAGCGATACAGTTGGTTCCCGCTGGATGGATTGAATAATTCTAACATTGCCAACCCGATAGCCACTCCTTTGACTACCACAGACTATGAGGTGACCATATTAGATAAGTATGGATGCCGAAATAAAGATACGGTTAGAATAACAGTAATTGAGGATTTCAGGATAGTAGCAAATAATGTGTTTACACCTGATGACAATGGCCAAAATGATACCTGGGTAATCCAAAATGTGGAAACGTTTGGAGATGTCAATGTCCGCGTCTACGATCGATATGGATCGCTCGTCTTTCAGGAGGAGGCCTATCAGAATGACTGGGCTGGAACTTACGGCAAAGATATTTTACCTGATGGCACTTATTTCTATGTCATCACCTTTTCAGCTTCAGATAGAAAGTATCAGGGGGCATTAACGATTATTAGGAACCGATAATGGTAGGAGTTATGAAAAGCATCGAATCAATAATGAATCTAAGGAATGCGATGGTCCTTGGCTTACTTCTTAGTACCATTTGTTTGAGAGCTCAACAGACACCACTGTACGCTCACTATTATCTCAATCCTTATTTGTATAATCCGGCTATGGCAGGATTTGGTGAGCAATCATCTGCCTATTTCTTGTACAGAAAGCAGTGGGCAGGCGTGGACGGTGCACCAGAAACACAGGTTTTTACACTGGATGGAAATTTAAAAAATCATCCTGTTGGCTTGGGCGTCACCTTTATGAACGACATCACCAATATTATTGGAAGAACGGGAGGTGCTCTGACAGGGTCCTACGAGGTGAAATTAACACCTACTACCCAGCGTTTGCGATTTGGGATGAGCTTCCAGGCTATTAGAAACAGGATATTCTTCGATCGAATAAGAGCAGAAGATATTTCAGATCCTAACCTGTTAGAGAATGTAGATGCAAAAACAGTATTTGAAGGGAGTGTTGGCTTGTCCTACAGTGTTCGAAAGTTGCGAATAGGAGTAGCAGGAGATCAGCTGTTCCAAAATACGTTTGATCATGACGAGCAAGCTGCCTTTAGAACGTTGAATTACACGCTCGTTAGGCATTTTTATACTACTGCTGAATACCTGTTTGAAGTGGGACCAAATATCACGATCAAGCCACAAGTATTGGTGAGAACGGTTCAGGGTCTGCACTCACAGTTTGATGGATATGTAAAAGTTGGATACAAGGATATTGTATGGACAAACCTCATGTACCGTCATGATATCGGGGCTGGAGCTTCTTTAGGCTTCAAACTGGATGACCAGTACGTGTTTAGCTATGCATATGAGTTCCCTACTACTGACTTGAACATCGTCGGGAGTTCTACCCATGAATTTATGCTCGGGATAAAGATTCATCGCTCTACACCTGGGAAATCAGAAATCAGTCAGGAACAAGCTAAAGAGATAATGCAAAACAGTGTGCATCAGGAGAAGATGGATGCACTGGAGCAACAAAATGAACAGGTGAGTGGCAAGCTCAACAGAACTGAACGTCAGCTTCAATCTCAAAATGAAGAGTTAGAGCGACTCAAACAAGTGGTGGAGTCTTATCAGCAAGATTTGGAGTTGGCCATTGAGAATCTAAGTGCCAACAAGAATGACACTACCTCACAGACACAAGGATTCTTCGTGGTAGTTGGTGCACTCAGGAAGTTTGACAATGCGAAGGCATTTCAGCGCATATTGAAACGTGAAGCGAATCTAGATACCCGGGTGATTCAAAATGCCAATAAAACCTGGTATTTCATTTATTCTGATAATACCGATTCGGTTAAAGAAGCTTTGGAAAAGCTAGAAGTTATCAAGAAGGGC
The DNA here is from genome assembly GCA_002729235.1 of Rickettsiales bacterium. Lineage (GTDB taxonomy): Bacteria > Bacteroidota > Bacteroidia > Cytophagales > Cyclobacteriaceae > Marinoscillum. The sequence continues at coordinate 45,854 of PBTY01000040.1, forward strand.
CCGGCAATGCCTTTCATTATTGAGACGCCATGGATTTATAAAAAGGAGACGGAGTGATCAAAAATGCGCTGACATATCGCTCATTATTATCTCTTTTGATGCTATTAGGGTTGCTTTTGCATGGGAAAACTCAGGACTTAGAGAATATCAATAAGGAAGACCTATTTACATATGGGGGTGGTATTTCTGTAACCAATACTTTCTACCATTCCATTGGTACACCAAGTCAACGTGATCCCTATTTCTGGCAAGTGAATGCAAATCTCAATTTGAGCTTCATGAACATTGTCAATGCGCCATTCTCCTTCACTATTTCTCAACAAAATAAAAGTTTTTCACAACCTCAGCCGTTCAATCGGTTTGGGATTAGTCCCACTTACAAAGGGTTGACGGTGCATCTAGGTCACAGGACCCTATCATTTTCAGATTTTACCCTGGCAGGTAACTTATTCTTTGGAGTCGGGCTGGAATACAAACCAGACCATCATCCACTACGTGTGAGTGCCATGTATGGAAGGTTTGCTAAGCCAGTGGATAAGTTTGCCCAAGATGGTCAGATATACGCTATTCCAACTTACAGAAGAATTGGATATGGAGTCAAAGTTGGATTTGAGACAAGAGAGCATAATGCTGCAGTCATGTTCTTTAAGTCGGCTGATGATGCGAGTTCCATCACATTGGCGGACTCTACTGCTATTGATTTGAGCCTCACACCTGAAGAAAACCTGGTTGTGGGTGTAGAAGGTGGGTTCAAGTTTTTTGATCGATTTAAGATACAGGGCGAATATGCTTATAGCATGTTCACCAGAAATACCAATATCCCCGAGTTATTCATCAATGACTATTCTTTTGTGAATAATCTAGCTGGCTTGTACACTCCGAATGCTTCTTCCCTATTTACCAATGCCTTCAAAGGAGATTTGACCTATTCAGGAGACATGTTTCAGGCTAATTTGAGGTATCGTCGGGTTGACCCAGGATATACTACACACGGCTCTTCTTTCTTGAATAATGATCTGGAAGATATTACTGCAGGATTGTCCATTCCATTGTTCAAAAACAAGCTAAACCTTTCTACCAATGCTGGAATTCAGCAAAACAATCTGGATAACCAAAGTACTGCCCAGCTCCGCAGATTCATTTTCAGCACATCAGCCAATATTTCTGCCACCGATCGGCTTAATATTGGTTTAAACTTTTCCAACTTCAGCACCAACACGCGACAAGTACTGATTCGTACCGATGTGTTGTCAGATACGCTCGAATTCTTCCAGGTGACCCGATCAGCAATGTCCACGATCAACTATCAGGTGAGCAAAGAAAACAGGAGTGCTTTGTTCGTGACAGGGAACTTTCAGGATGCTAATGACAACCAGGGAAATACGTCTAATTTCCAAAGTGCCAATGCAGGTTATTCATTCTCTGTGGGTAAAATGGTACAATTCAATACCTCCATGTCTTTCAACAAGTCGGAATCAAGCGGATTTACGAATATGACCTATGGACCAATCATTGGTGCCTCCAGACCATTTTTCAAAAATAAGGTCAGAAGTAATTTGTCAGTAAGTGTGTTGAATAGCCATTTGAATGGAGATCTGGAGGGAAATATTAATAATGTTCGTTGGTCTGCCAATTTTCAACCAGGAAAGCGACACTCATTAGCGCTAAATACTTTTTACATCTATAAAGTATCGAAGGGAGAGAACGGTCAAACTATTCAGGAAGTAAGGGTCACAGTTAATTACAGTTTCAGAATCTAACTAGTTATGAAATACATCAGCAGCATATTCGTAATCATATTACTCTCCACTATTGGGCTTGGACAGGTGCAAACTCCTCAGTGGGATGTGATTCTTCCGAGCAAAGTGAAATGGCTCCAGGTAAATGACTGGGGAATGGTGATTGCTGCCTGTGAGAATGGGATGTATGGTATGGATCCAAGGGATGGTAAGAAGATTTGGGAAAATACATCTCTCACCAATATCAATGAAGATTTTTATTCGAATATCGAAAATACTCCATTGGTTTTGATCGCTGACAAAGGATCTGATGCCAAGACGGTAGTTATTAATGGTTTGACGGGAGATGTTGTTTTCAATTCCGAGAAAGAGGGGTTTTCTAAGGTTGTTAGTAGGAAAATTATTCCAGAAATCGAGGGCTTATTGATAGTTTACCAAACAGATGCCGGAGATGGAATTGCTTTGTACAATTATGTTAATGGAACTCAGAAATGGAATTCTTCGATTGAAAAGGCCAAGTCTAATGCAGTACAGCCTGAGCCTTTCCTGGATAATGGTCAAAATATAGTCATGGCAAATGGACCGATTCTCTATCATATTGATGCATCTAGTGGTTCTATTCTATGGAATTATGAAGTAAAAAAGAACATCATTGACGTCTTTACCGGCCCAACAGGAAATGAACTTTATACGGTTAGTGGGAGTCCCTCAGATAGTTACAGAAATAATAACACTAAATCATCACTCACAGTAACTGGGGGCACTGGTAAATTCAGTATCGATTGTATAGCCCTGGCGGATGGAAGTAGTATCTGGAAAAACCCCATTGAATACTCGAAATCGAAATATGGCGGAGTGGCATTGGGTGAAGATGATTTTTTCTTACTGCATACTTTAGGAGCAAATCAGTATAAGTATTCTTCATCTGATCCTATCTGGAAGAAGGAGAAATTGGGAACCGGAGGTGATGCGCTTGGTGGCATTTTCGAGTCGGATGAAAGTATCATATACTTTAGCCCGGATGGCGCTGGTAGGACCTATGGTTACCTGGTTGATAAGGCTGGGAATCAATTATGGAAGAAAAAAGTAATCATCAATGGCGATTTGATGTTGTTGGAGGATTTAGGTGATACCTTTTTTTACATCTCTACACAGGGTCTGAATTTTATCAATAAAGCCGATGGTAAGCTTTTATGGGAAGGAAATAAATACCTGTCTTCCAATTTCCCGGTAGATTTTATCCAGGAAAATGCTTCTCTGTACACAGTCTATATTGGTAACAAGCTGATTTCTGTGGATCTGGATACAAAAGATTGGTCATTGATCACCAATGATATTCTTTTTCAAGGTGAAGTTCCTTCTCGTTTGCGTAAAACCGATTTGGGTTATGTGATTTCTGGTGATCAGAATGTCATGCTGGTGAATGAAAATGGTAAGGAAATCTACCGTACCTATTTACCACAGCCAGATCAAAGTTTCGGAGCGAAATTGGCCCTTGGCACACTTAGTATGGCAACCGCTGTAGGTTCCATGGCTTACGGCATGTCGTCCGCAGGCTACGGCTTAGCCGGAGCTGTTCAAGACAATGATCAATACAAAAAGAAGGCACAAAGACAGCTTGCAGTTGCCAGCTTTACTGCCCAATTGGTTGGTGGATTTGATGCTCTGGCAACATTGCGTTTTGGACACTCTGTTGGATCAAGTGACTATCAATTAATTCTGACAAGAAAAGATAAAGCCATTGGATTTGTGAAAGTTGGCCTGGATGATGGAGCAGAGCAAGGAGTAATTGTGACAGATGATCGCACACCAACATACGTGTTAGACCATGTGGACAACAAGTTCTTTTTGAAATCAGGAGATACCAGAGTGGCATGTTATCAATTATGAGCTATTGAATGATGATCGATTATTGGAAAAGACATATTGACAGAATAACCCTAATCAAGGCGAATATCTTTTTGATATTGCTTCTGAGTATTCGGGTGTTGAATGCTCAGATCATCGATCGATATCCGGCTAACGTCATGCCGGTAGTTTCTGAACCAGCATCAGTGTATATCAGCGACTATATTGAGACCGGAAGTAGCCAATTTACTGGGAATATCATTTTCAATGATTTCAATGAGTCGTCATGGACCTTCAAACTCAAATTAACTATTCAGAGTACAGATGTAAGCCTTGTAACAAAACAAGGTTTTACTCCTTCGACGCCAATTACGGTTATGCCTGGAGAACCCTATGCACTCTCTGGTTCTGACTGGCAAGAGTACTTCGAGTTCTCCAATTTAGATGTTGGTGGTGATGTTAGATCCATAGTGAATAGTGGACGTCTTCCAGAAGGATATTACTCTTTCTGTTTACAAGTTTTGGATTACGATACTGGAGATCCTTTGTCTGATGAAATGTGTCAGCAGGTATACATTAAATTGCTGGCACCTCCTTTAATTGTGAATCCGATTTGTAATTCGATTATCAATCCGGTAACACAGGTTCAAATTCCATTTTCCTGGCAGCTATTTAATACCAAGAGTCCAAATGGATCCGTTCCAGAGTTTCAAATCACCATTTGGGAACTCCTTGAGCAAGGAGTAGATCCTTTGAGTGCCGTTGCCAATGGGCAAGTATTGCAAGTTTATCAGTCTGAAGTACTGACCAATGCCTATTTGAATTATGGGCCATCTCATCCTTTGTTAGATCTTGGGAAAACCTATGTTTATCGAGTTCAGGCAGTTGAACAAAATGGGAAAAGCTACTATAAAAATGATGGATACAGTCAATACTGTTACTTCCACTATGGTTACCCCACAGGAGGCAAAATAAAAGTCATTTATCCGGAATACGATCAGGGCTTTAGGCGTGGTGTGGTACAACGTGTCACCTGGAGTAGACCTAGTAACTGGATTCCTAACTATGCGCTGGATTATGAGGTAGTCGTTAAAAAGATTTCAGAGAACGAAAATCCTGAAGCAGGGATGGTCAATAAGCCAGTTTGGAAAAATTATTCCAAAAAGGGAATCATGGTTGGGATCGACCAGGCCACACTACTAGCCAAACTAGATGTAGAGCAAAAGTACGCCTGGCAAGTCAAGGCTTATGCCAATGATATGGAGGTGGCTAGTAGTGAGGTATCTACCTTCTTTGGGCCTAGTTTGGTGGAGCAATTTTTCGCTGGGAATTATCGGGTCATGGTGGACTATATTTCTAATAAAGATCTTAATGACTTGTCAGGAGGTGGAAGAGTAAAATTGTCTGATAGCAACGATGACTGGCATAATCTAGAGTTTGAACATCTAAAGGTTGTAGAAAAATCAGGGTTGTATTTCCTTGAGGCTGGTGAAATATATACCAAAATTAAGGAGCGGACCTTTGATCTAGAAGCTCGTTTCGAGGATAATGGACCAGGGGATTTTCTTTATGATGAGTTTAAGCTAAACAAGAGCGGGATGCAAGTGAAAGGGTACTTCAAATGGGATGTTCCTTTCGCTGTGGAGCAAGGTAATCTGACTTATATGAAGAGTCAGAAACAATGGGTTTCATTCAATGATTTCGATTTGTTTGGCAATGTAAACCTGGAGGATTTGAGTTATGAATTGTTTGATCCATCAGGCTTTAAATTAGAGCTCTCCAAAACAAGCAAAGTATCAATCAATCAAGGCAAGTTTTCTTTTGTGTTGAATGGTACTATGATTGCTCCTGAGAAGATTAAGTCTTTATCAGGAGGTGAGGTAGGCTGGGCTTTTGCTGAAGCAAATCAACTAGGAATAATTAAGACTCTTCGGACCCAACCAATTCTAGCCTTTGCAGGCGCCGGTATCGAGATCCACCCTCAAGAGGGGGTTATAGATCTATCTGATAATGAATCCCCAGGAAAGCAATTGTCCAATCCGACCTGGAAAGGAATCTATTTGGTAGAGTCAAAAATCCAACTGAATAGAGGGTTTGACAAGGAAAAACAGCTCACGTTGGATGCTCCAATAGAAAGAACAATCACTCATGATCAGTCTCAGGAAACACAAACCTGGGTGGGAGTTCAAGGTCTTACATATAAGACTGTGGTAGATATGTCCGGATCTGAAGCCTATTTCAATTCCTTCCCAGCAGAGTATACCAGCCTAACATTGGATATTACTAATAGTAATGTCAATGATAAAAGTAAGTTGGAAGGGAATTTGTTAATCCCTTTTGTAGATCAGAGCAATCCTTTTGATTTTAATATTCAAGTCTATAATCAAGGTTTCCGACCTGGGACAATCGCTAATCTTACAGGAACAAATTTCAAGCATAATCCTGACGGAGGAGATTTAACCTTAAACGTATCCATTCTCAAATCTGAGATCGTTGATAAGGAGAGTATTCGAATGACTTTGGATCTGGAGTGGCCATCGATAGATGTTTCATTTAAGGCCGTTCCTAATTTCATGGTTTGGGGCGATTATTCCGTAGGATTCTTCACGCCAGAGGGGGTTGTGGCTCTTGCTGAGCAAATTCAAACCAAGTTCAAGGATTTCCCTGTTACCATTGATGCTTTAAGTGCTGGTAGAAACAAAGATCATTACGGTATAGCCATCTCTGGTAAGGTGGTAATGGGAGAGGATGTAAGCGGTGATGACGGTGCTCCAGCATTCAATCTTTACAGTTTCGCCAAAAATGGTGCTCTGGACGAAAATTATGAGCCAGCAAAAGTTCAGGGAGCCATTGATTTGGGGTCAGCGCAGGCCAGTCTAGATCAGGTTGCGGAGGAACTGGCCGCAATGGAAGAAGATCTGAATGCCAAGCTAAACGAAGAAAAAGCTGCATTAGAGAGTGCAACAGCTGATGGTCTTACAGCCGCTGCAGACGGTATTGGTGGTCAGCAGTATGAGGCTAGCGAAATGATCAATGATCAGGAAGAGCAAGGTGGTACTATTGATTATGCAACAGTAAAAGAAGAAGTCATATTCTATCTGCAGACGCTTCAGCAAGCACTACCATTCATGACCAAAAGTGATGAAGAGTTCCAAGAGAAATATGACAAGATTCAGGAGCTTATTGATGGTATAGCCAAACTAGATGAAGACGTTTCAGAGTTACAAACACTCATTGACAAACTAAAGAATTTCGGTAGTGATTTTGCGGCACAACAGGTTGCATCCTTAGCAGAACCATTCCTCAACAAAGTTGACAGCATAACGACTGTAGTTAATAATAAAATCATCAATACTGCGGATAATCTGACTGATGAAGTGGAGCGGTTAGTAGTGACTGCTGTTGGACAAGTGGTGGACAATGCAGCAAATCAGGTTATTGGTTCTCTTTCCGACAAGGCACCAAATGTAGCAGAGATTGTAGGAGAAATTGCTGAATCTACCAAACGAGCAATTGTTACTGAAATCATGGCTTCCGTGGTTAATTCAGTTAATGACAATGTGATTTTCCCTGTTACAGGGTTTATCTCATCTAACCTTCAGGATCGCGCGCATCGTCTGGTTGAAAACACTGCTAAGTCTGTGGTGATGGGTGCCTTGAGTGGAGATGCAGATCCTAAAGAAATCATGAAAGAGGTTTTAGATGGGTTCAAGGATGAACTGAAAAACCTTGGAGATGAAGTCGTTGCCCAGGTAGATCCTGATAAGATGTTGGAGACCATTAAAAGCCTTGGTAAAGATGCTATTGGCAACATTGATCCAAAGAGAATATCAGACCGCATAGCTGCTGGTGCATTAGAAGCTATTACAGGGGCAGTAGCTAGTGCCGCAACTGAAAAACTCGCTGAGCTAGCCAATAATGCTTTGGGTGATGAAATTGGAATCGAAATACCGGTGGATTTTGCTGCCGCAGGGCTCAAGGCACTAGCTTCAGGCAACCCAAAGGAATTGTTATTTGATCCAATTCCGGTCAAGGTAAGATCACAGGTATTGGAGATCAATGGACTAATTCATTTCATGAAAGATCACCCAATCTATGGCGATGGATTCGCTGGAGATGTGGAAGCCTTAATCAAGAAACCAAATCAGTTTACCATAACTCTAGCTTACATCAATGGTCGCAAGGAAGGGTTAAGTTATTGGATGGCAGAAGTAGGCGGAGCAGCTACTGCTTCGGCTCCTTCTAATGAAGAAGAACCTTCTTCTGACATGTCAAAGGTGGGAGGCGACATGCCAGAAACGAATGCTTCTCCACCTGATGGCCTGAAAATAGGACCATTAGAAATAATGGCTTTGAGAGGTCGCATTTACCATCACATGTCTGCAGAAGGGCTTGGTAAACTGACGCCTGATGCCAATCTGAACTACGGAGCGTATCTACATCTCATCATGTTTGGACCAAGTGATGGGACCAAAATGCGTTTGGAAGTAGATGCTGCCATGAGTACCTATGCTACTGGTGACTACACCTGGAACTTTGATGGGAATGCCCAATTCATAAGTACCAATCCTCAGATTAATGCGATAGATGACAATGCTGTCATTAAAGCTGTATTAACACTCAGCTATAACTCAGCTGAGCAACACTTCTTTGGTTATGCTGCTGCAGAAGTTAAAAAGACAGGTGTGCTCTGTGCTAGCGGAAGCTTACTCGTAGATGTGAGGCCTGGAGCATGGCGTGTGGCAGTGGGTAGCCCAGAAGAACGGATTAGCTTTATTATCGGTTGTGCCGGCTTCGGTCCGACGGGATGGTTAGACATCAATCAAAACACGGCATTTCTGGGACTCGGACTTGAGTTCGTCTTCTATGCCAGTATTAATTTGGACGTAGGTATTGCGGCGGTTGGACTTGTTATTGATGCCGGTGCTGCGGTCGGAATACAAGCCCTGGTCCAACATAGTCCAACATTCATTCTCATGGAAGCCGGGGTGTGGTTAGAGTTGTATGCTAAAATACTATTAACCTATAAGACACCTCTTAAGAAAGGTTCTGTTACCTTAGCTGATATCTACGTGGCGGCGCAGGCCATGATGAGATTTAACCCAACTCCGACCATTTTGTATGGTAATGTGAAGGGGCAGGTAAAGGTTTTATTCCTGAAATTTGGATTCGATAAGAGCTTTGAAATGAACATGTAACTATGAGAAACTTAATAGCTATTGCATTCTGTTGGTTAGTACTTGCTCAAGTAAATGGACAGTCTTTTGAGAGGTCTTACGCGCAATACGTAGACCGTGTGCGTCCTGAGGCTGTGTCTGGCCGGATTCCAACATTACCATACGATCTGTTAAGAGAGCAGAAAAGCGTATCCAGAGTGCTTCCAGTGATTGACAATGTGCTTTCAGATTCATTAGTGATCATCAGAAGACTAGGGTATCAATCTCTGGATGTCTTACAAGGTGTATTTAATGAAACCATTGAGAAACAGCAGATTCTGGGCTTGCAGTTCAAAGGTTTGGAAGATCCTGCTTCGGAAATCCAAACTATTTCATTGGACAATATTAGTGAGGTAAGTGCTGAGCTATTTACAGTTCCTCAAAAAAGTCGTCTGATTGCTATGTTGAAACAAAATGTGGCTAGCAAAGAGGTGTTGGTGGAGTTGGTTGGGAAATTGGGTGATAATTCTGCTATACCGGACTTGAGAAGCTTGAGTCAACCAGGAAATTCACCAAAGATGCGTTGGGCGGCTTATTTGGCTTTGGCAAGATTGGGTGATCAAAGTGCTATTGCTACTATTGAGAGTAAGGTGAGAAACCTGGAGGTAGACAGTGATGTGGTATACAATGTGATTCCAGGTTTGATCTATACCAATCAAAAGCAACTATATGATTATCTGGTGCAGGAACTGAACAAGGATGAGCGAAACTGTGAGCCTGCTGACCCTGACCAGGTAAGATCCATTAATTGTGCCTTCAGAATCCTTGAATTACTAGCTCCTAAGATTGAAGGATTTCCCATTGGGGTGAGTGCCAGCGGTGATCTGGATACAAGGAATTATCGTCAGGCATTGCAAACTGCCAGAGAGTGGTTTCAAGCCAATTCAGATTATCAAATTGTGTCTTCAGCTGACTAGCGTATATTAGGGAAATTCGAATTATAGTTCTTCCGAAATACTAATCGATCTTATAATTTCAATACTATTTTTGACAATTATGAATCTAACGGCATCATGTCTGTTGGTGTTTTTCACCAACAGAGGCCAAATGAAATAGGATTTAAAAAGAATGGATAGAGCCTATATCTTAGCAAATTTCGAGAAATTAAATTTCAGTCCTGATCTTAAATTGATTATTAACAGAAGTGGATACTTTGGCTTTAGACAAGAGAATGAAGTCAAATATCAATCTCTTGATGGCAAATTTAACGATCATAAAGAGAATGAGATCAGTGGTGTCAATTTAAATGTTTGTTTCCCTGTATTGGAAAAGTGTCTTAATCCTACCTTTAATGGTGTAGGAGATGGAGAAGCCCCTTCTCATATGAGACCTTACCTTCATAATGTTCTTTTCGGCGAAGATACGGTAGGTTCTATGCTAACAAGCAAATTTCCTTTCGTAATTCATAATGAGGATGATCTAATACAAATAAAATCACTTTTAATAGATTTCTGGAATTTTGACGCCAAACCATTTTTTGATTACTGGTCCAACTTAAGTGATTTTCTACCATTTCTAGAAGTCGATTTTGAAGACTATCGATCAATGAATAATGTTCTTGGAGTAGATGCTATTCTTAAAAAAATGATAATTTGGTGGCAATGCAGTCACCCCAAATCTCTTGATTTTATTAATCATAGAGAACAGAAATTGATAGCATTAAGACAATCCGAACCTAAAAATCAAAAAGTAGAGAAGGCACTAATCCAGTTTCTTGAAATAAAGCAAAGACTACTTCAAACCTCTCCTCTACTTGAATGGAATGAGGCATTATTGCAGCCCAAACCTTATAAAGGAGTCTTTCCAAAAGCAAATATTTAACCTCTTTTCTAAAAGACAATTATCAAGGAACATTGCTTCCGAAAGAGAGGTTTAATTTTACCTCATGGACGTCCACTCCCCTCACACTCGAAGCTACAACATGGACCAGATTGGAGTGGTTTCAATCAAATTCGGATTATGAGATAGTGTCCTCTGGAGATTAATTTAATGGCTACGAAAGTCCTTTTGGCTAATGACTTAAATCATTCATGAATAGCCTGACTCATAGTTCATTTGGGTAATATTTCACACAACCCTCCAAGCTATGAGAACGTTAATTTTAGGGATATTTATTGCCCTGATACTTCCACACTTATGTGAAGGTCAGGATGGAGTTGGTATAGGTACCGTATCCCCTGATTCTTCCTCCATTTTAGAAATTGAATCGACAGAAAAAGGAATACTCATTCCTCGATTATCTACTACTGAAATGCTGACAATTGCCAGTCCTGCAGATGGACTGATGGTATATAATACAACGATCAATTCTCTTATTTTTATGCTAATGGAGGATGGGCATCGGTAGGACCACCGAAAGGAGCAATCATGATGTGGTCTGGTGATATTTCCAGTCTTCCATTTGGCTGGGCATTATGTGATGGTCGTTGGTATAATCCGGAAGATAATACAGATCGAGCTACGACCTCATCAGGTACCAGAACTTTTAAAACGCCTGATTTGAGAGGGAGATTCATTGCTGGCTATGATCCGGAATACGATGGAGCTAACAATGCATACGACAACCCGGGCAATTACAGTACGGGAGGAACATCAACAGGCGATATGGATGGATTAGCAAGTGTAACGCTAACTACAGCTCAGATTCCTGCTCATACGCATACGATGAATTCTGCCGGAAACCATGGTCATACCATTACGGTAACTAGTGGTGGTACACACGATCATGAGCTGACCATTTCTCGTAGATACAATCAAATTCCTGACAATGTAAATGGTCCTGGATTATTCTTTACGAGTGGACCAGATGTTGATGTTGATGATATTGATTATGTAACAAGTTACACTCGAGGGAACATTGGTGATGATGGTAGTCATACGCATACCGCATCTGCAAGTACTGCTTCAGCCCATACCCACACAATTACGTCAAGTGGTGGAAGTGGCGGTTCACATGAAAATAGACCGCCATTTTATGTATTAGCCTTTATCATCAAACTTTGATATTGGTCGGATTGGATAATTTGTTAATGCGTTTCTAATAGAAGAATGGATAACATTGCTTCAGTATATTAGCATGCAAATCCATACAACCATGATTAAGCATTTATCCATTCTTCTTTTTGCGGTAACGAGTATTCAGGTCTTAGCCCAACCTACAGGCACTGAATGGAAAGATGAATCCATCTTTCGAGTGAACAAGGAACAGCCCCATGCGTGGTTCGTACCCTATGAATCTATTGAACTGGCAAGAGGAGGGGAACCAACGAAATCAGAATTCATTCAGTCACTAAATGGAACCTGGAAATTTAAATGGCATAAGAATCCATCAGGAGTTGTTGAGGGTTTTCAGAGTGCGTCATTCAATGACAAAAAATGGGACAATATTCCAGTCCCTTCCAACTGGCAAATGCATGGATTTGACTATCCGATTTATACTAACATTCAATATCCTTTTACCGATTGGGGTGTGGATGGAGACAAAGCAAAAGTTCCTGAGACTGATAATCCAACCGGCTTATACAGAAGACATTTTGAAGTGCCGAAGGGATGGGCTGATCGTGATGTTTTTATTCAGTTTGGAGCGGTAAAGTCTGCTTTCTACCTCTACATCAATGGCCAATATGTTGGCTACAGCCAGGATAGTAAAACACCAGCTGAATTCAATATCACTAAGTACATTCAGAGCGGAGACAATGTTGTGGCTCTGAAAGTCATCAGATGGAGCGATGGATCGTACCTGGAAGATCAGGATTTCTGGAGATTGTCTGGTATCGAACGCGATGTGATACTAATGTCTACTCCAAAGACCCGAATTCGTGATTTTGAAGTTCTTTCTGGTTTGGATGAGGCTTATGAAAATGGCGTTTTTGAATTGAAACTGGATATTGCAGGGGTTTCAAAGGGAGAGATAAAAGCCACCCTGAAGGATGGAGAAACTTCTGTGTTTTCCAAGACCGTATCTATCAAGAATTCACAAGCTGCATTTTCAGAAGTAGTAGAGAATGTAAAACCCTGGTCAGCTGAATTTCCTAATCTCTATGATCTGGAAATTGAGTTACTGATTGATGGTAAAGTGGAGCAGGCGATTGTCCAACAAGTTGGATTTAGGACGGTAGCTATTGAAGAAGGTCAATTGAAGGTAAATGGACAGCCCATCACCATCAGAGGAACCAACCTTCACGAACATCATGGTACCACTGGTCACGTTGTGGATCTTGAAACGAGACTATTAGATCTGAAATTGATGAAACAAAACAACATCAATGCCATCCGAACCAGTCATTATCCGCAAGATCCGATCTTCTATGAGCTCTGTAATCGCTATGGGTTCTATGTAGTAGATGAATCGAACATTGAATCTCATGGGATAGGTTATAATCTGGATAAGACGCTCGGAAATAAACCCAACTGGGAAGCTGCGCACATCGATCGCACAAGAAATATGGTGGAGCGGGATAAGAATAATCCATCCGTGATCATTTGGTCGTTAGGTAATGAGGCGGGTAATGGTTCTAATTTTTACGCCACCTACCGATGGATCAAAGAAAGAGACTCTTCACGTCCGGTTCAGTATGAGCGAGCAGGGACTGAATGGAATACGGACATTTATTGCCCGATGTATGCCTCCATGGAGTGGATGGAAAAGTATGCTCGTGAGTATTCTGATCGTCCATTGATCCAATGCGAATATGCTCACGCGATGGGCAACAGTCTGGGTAATTTCCAGGATTACTGGGATTTGATTTACACTTATGATAACCTGCAAGGTGGGTTCATCTGGGATTGGGTAGATCAGGGCATACTAAAGAAAGATGCTGACGGCAACTCCTTCTGGGCCTACGGAGGTGATTTTGGACCCGCTGATGTGCCTAGTGACAACAACTTCTGTATGAATGGTGTGGTGGATGCAGACAGAAAGCCACATCCGGCACTTTACGAACTGAAAAAAGTCTATCAACCGGTTTACTTCAAGGGAACTGATTTGAGCGCTGGAAAAATTGCCTTGATCAATCACAATTCATTTGATGATCTGTCTGGGTTAGAATTGACTTGGGTGATAATCGCCAATGGGGAAAAAATACATGAGGGAAAAGGGATTAATATTTCTATTGTACCTGGAGAAACAGGAGAGGTGTCACTTGATTTACCATCAATTAATTGGGAACCAAATAGGGAGTATTTCTTAAATGTTTATCTATCGTCCAAGCAAGAGACCGATTTAGTACCTCACGGACATGTGGTAGCCTACGAACAGTTTTTGTTGGGGCAAAGTCAAGGACAAATTCCACAGACCATTCAGGGTTTACTTACAACAGCGGAAACCGATAATCTCATTGAGGTAGCTGGACAGAATTTCAGTGTTTCAGTAAACAGGGAGACTGGATGGATTCAGTCAATCAAACTAGATGAAAAGGAAGTTTTACTGGCACCAGTAAAGCCAAACTTTTGGAGAGCACCAGTTGACAATGATTATGGGAATAATATGCAGACTCGATGTGCTATTTGGAAGGAGCTTCCGGAATCTTTCCAGGTCAATTCGTTTAAAGTATTTGAATTCTCTAATAAAGTAGAGGTACAGGTGAACTATTCTATCGATGATCTGAAAGTTGGTCAAGCTGAGGTGGTTTATCAGATTGATGCCAATGGGAGGATTAATGTAAAAAGTAGGTTTAACCTGGTTGGAAAAGACTTACCTGAAATTCCTCGAATCGGTTATCAATTGCAAGTTGCAAAGGAATATGATCAGCTTGATTACTATGGAAGAGGACCACATGAGAATTACATCGATCGTAATACATCAGCGCTTGTAGGCCTTTATTCATCGACTGTGAAAGATCAATTCTTTGCTTATGCTCGACCACAAGAAAATGGTTATAAGACGGATCTCCGTTGGTTTAAATTGAGTTCTTCCGATCATGCATTGGTTTTTAATTCTAAATTATTGTTTGGAGGAAGTGCCTTGCCTTATGCTCAGGAAGATTTGGATGATGGAGACGCCAAGGAGCAAAGACATCCGGTTGACCTTATTGAGCAGCCTTTTAATGAGATCCATATTGATCTCAAGCAGATGGGAATCGGAGGAGACAACAGCTGGGGTGCACGTCCTCATGACGAGTATACCATTTTTCCTGGGGTTTATCATTTCGAATTTAGTATTCAATTGAAGTAAAAGAGAATGCATAAGAATGTATGGATACTAACTCTGGCACAAGCCCTCATGATGTCGATGAATTCGCTCAATGTATTTGTTGGCTCATTGGTAGGAAATGAAATTGCTCCTGATCCGAAGCTGGCTACACTACCAGTTGCCAGTATTGTGGTAGGTACGGCGATTTCCACGGTTCCGGTGACGATGTTGATGAAGAAAATTGGAAGAAAGGCCACCTTTTTATCCGTTTCGATTTATTCGGTGATAGTGGCAGTGATGGCTGCCTATGCCATATCTCTGGCTAATTTCTATCTTTTTGTTGGCTGTACCTTTCTTCTGGGATTTAATAGTGCCACACTTCTTCAGTATCGATTTGCTGCTATGGAAAGTGTAGAAGAGTCGCTCATTCCTAAAGCAGTCTCTTTCGTATTGCTTGGAGGGATTGCTGCTGCGTTTTTGGGTCCTGAAATTGCTGTTCTGGGTAAAGACCTGTTTGATCAGCAGTTTGTGGGATCTTATATATTACTGGCAGCTCTTTTTGGTATTAGCTTTTTCATCTTGTTGACTTTCCAAAATACCATGATGGACTCCACTCAAGTGGATCTGTCGCAAAGATCTTTGAGAGAAATAAGTCAAAATCCAGTGTTTTGGGTGGCGGTCCTTGGTGCGACAATCGGATATGCAGTAATGACGTTTATAATGACTGCCACACCTGTAAGTATGCATGTAATGGATGGGTTTAGTTTGTCGGATACCAAGTGGACGATTCAAAGCCATATCGTTGCGATGTTCCTACCATCGATTATCACTGGGTGGCTGATTAAGAAACTTGGTATCGCGCGTATGATGATTGTTGGATTGGTCATTTATCTAGCCTGTATTTTTATTGCTTATTCAGGTCATGAATTTCATCATTATTTTGGATCTCTACTACTACTTGGGCTTGGTTGGAATTTTCTGTTTGTGGGAGGTACTGCTTTGTTGCCGAGTACTTACACCGCTGCGGAGCGATACAAAGTGCAAGGATTAAATGAATTGATCGTGTTCTCAACACAAGCAATAGCTAGTCTCAACGCAGGGCTGGTTGTATTTTCTCTTGGGTGGAAAAATTTGCTATTGTTGACCTTGCCATTGATAGCGATTCAGCTAGGGGTTATTTGGTATTGGCAAAAAGGAGTGAGACCTAAATAAATTTGTTGCTGATTTTTGTCAGAGTTCGCACCAATCTGAATGGTTTGACGTTAATTGAATACATATGACAAGTTCAATTACTTATTACCGAAAAGCCGAGGAGATCATGAACGTAATCACCCACCTCGTGGGTTTGATTCTAAGTGTCGCAGGCTTGGCTTTGTTGGTTACATTCGCCTCACTGTACGGAACAGTTTGGCATATTGTCAGTTTCTCCATTTTCGGAGCTACCCTGGTTTTGTTATACCTGGCATCTACTTTATATCATGCTGCTAGAAGTAAGCAGTTGAGGAGGAGACTAAACATATTTGATCATTCTGCTATCTACCTACTCATCGCGGGTACTTATACGCCGTTTTGTTTGGTAGCACTAAATGGATGGGTCGGATGGACGCTTTTTGGTGTTACCTGGGGTCTTGCAGTAGCCGGTGTAGTTTTAAAGGTGTTTTTTACTGGTAGGTATAATCTACTCTCTACAATTGGCTATGTGGCTATGGGTTGGATTGCCATTGTGGCTGCCAAACCTTTGTACCAGGAACTGAATGATGGAGCGTTACTTTTTCTATTGATTGGAGGTGTTAGTTATACTATAGGAGCAGTGTTTTACATGATTGATAAGATCAAGTTTAATCATGCCATTTTCCATCTATGGGTATTGCTTGGTAGTATCGCTCATTTTATTGCGATCTTCTTTTTTCTACTTTAGTTGGCCTCTAGAATAAAGTCTAATTCGAATAACTCTGAAAAGGCATGTCCCATTTCCATGATTGCCTCATCTCCTTCATTGTACTTCCAGATGATTTTGGAGGACCGGTTTCGCATTTTGAAAAACTTAAGGTTTTCAAATAGTTTGAAGAATACTTTGGCAGTCTTTGGTCCAAAGCTAGTCAGGTGAAATTCGATAGTGATCACCTCTTTATCTGAAAGTTTTTGGTAAATGGAATCAATGTAAGGTTGATAGAATACATCCGCCTCATTGATAAAAGAGGTTCCGGTGATTTTCAACTTCTTTAAGTTGTCATTGTAAACAACCATTGGAGAATGTTCGGTATAAGGCCAATGAGTATTGGACATTTGATTTAGCTGGTTAGAGTTTAACATTGCAGTCATGTTTACTTTGTTTGGTGAATTACTGTATTACAAAGTTGGGCATGACGCTTGTCTTAGGTAAGAGGAGATTACGTATTGTAAAAGATTAAGGGAAACGCTTATGTAGCACCTATTTAGACTACCATAAACATGGGATGTGGCTCTACCCTTGATTGGAAGGTATGACAAATTCCAGATCAGCATGATCGTAAATGGTGTTGCTGATTCTACCATCGAACAGTTGCCATGAGCATTTGTACTTTACAGAATTGTTCGGCTGATTCAGATAGACTTGTCTAACGATCATAGGAATGGGGTTTCTGGCACTCTTAACGACTACCTCATCCCCTTCTCGAAATAATGTTTCAGTGGTCATAAAAAAAGTATTATTGTCGATGGTAATACAAAATTACCTTTGGGAAATAGCTTTTACATGAGCATTTCACCGGGTTTTACTTTTAGGTGAAATGCTGAGAATTATAAGAGATTTGGTTTATATATTCCTCGCGACCGCTTCAATGACCTTTTCTCCATCCATGGCGGCGGAGGCAATACCACCTGCGTACCCGGCTCCCTCTCCACAGGGGTACAATCCTTTAATTTGTGGGTGTTCCAGGGAGTCAGCATCTCGTGGAATTCGCACCGGTGAGGATGTCCTGCTTTCTACGCCGATAATCTGTGCTTCATTAGTGAAGTAGCCGTGCATTTTCTTACCGAATGCCTTGAATCCTTGTTTCAATCTACTTCCAATAAAGTTTGGAAGCATTTCATTCATATTGACACTTGCCAAACCCGGTTGATAAGAGGTTTCGTTAAGATCTGAAGAGGTTTTACTGTCCACAAAATCAACCAGACGTTGTGCCGGAGCAACTTGAGTTTTTCCTCCAAATTCCCACGCATTTTTTTCGACGGCTGCCTGAAATTCTAGCGCAGCTAGTGCTCCGTGTTGATGAAAGGATTTGATATCATCTAATTCAACAGCTACTACGATGCCTGAATTGGCAAACTTGCTGTTTCTACGTGATGGACTCATGCCATTCACTACGATCTCACCAGGAGCGGTCGCAGCCGGTACAATGAATCCACCAGGGCACATGCAAAAACTGAATACTCCACGCTCCACATCTTGGTATAAGGTCTGGCTCACGAGACTATAGGAGGAGGCTGGTAAATATGGCCCTCGGTCCGCACAGTGGTATTGAATCTGATCGATAACCTGCTGGGGGTGTTCCACCCGGACACCTAGCGCAAACGGTTTCGCCTCGATGAGAATGTTTTTATGATTGAGCAAATGGAATATGTCCCTTGCAGAATGACCTGTAGCTAAAACGGTAGCAACGCCATTTATTTTGGTGCCATCTGCAAGCTGCACTCCTTTGAGTTGATTGCTTTCCAAAAGCAGGTCAGTCACCTTGCTGTCGAAAAGGACCTCTCCACCCGCATCGATTATGGACTGCCGTAGTGCAGCAACAAGTTTTGGGAGTTTGTTGGTGCCAATATGCGGGTGTGCCTCGATCAGGATTTCTTCGGTAGCTCCATGGGCTACCATGATTTCAAAAATCCGACGTACACTTCCTCGTTTCTTAGAGCGGGTATACAGCTTTCCATCGGAGTAGGTACCTGCTCCACCTTCACCAAAACAATAATTGCTGTCTGGATTGACAATATGATCTTTATTGATGGCTGCTAAGTCTCGTCTTCGTGCCTGTACGTCTTTACCCCTTTCCAGGACAATAGGCTTAAATCCTAGTTCTATTGCTCTTAATGCAGCAAATAATCCTGCTGGGCCGGCTCCGACTATAATAACTTGAGGTTTATCAGAAACATTGGAGTAGTCTCGCTGAAATTCTACAAACTCAATTTCGATCGGACGACTGTCAGCCTGGATGCGCAGGTTCACTTTGATCTGTTTTTGTCGGGCATCTACAGATCTGCGAGCAATCTGGTAATACTCCTCATGAGAAAGAAGTCCTTTTCGAATCAAAAAGGTTTTCAAATTATCCCCATCAAATCCGATTTCTGGTGAAACCACAATGTTGAATTCCCGCATATCCGTAAAATTAGATTAATACCCTCAGTATGACGATGAAAGCCATTTGATTTTATCAAACTGTGATGGAATTGGTACAGATTTAACGTATTTTTAAAGAGTACCAACCTTGATCGTTATGTTGTCGGAAGTAAGAAAACAGAAGTTAACTTACCTCTTTATGATTTTGGATTCCAATAAGAATGGTTTGCTTCAGCCAGACGATTTCGTAATGGTAGCAGATAAAATCTGTGATATACTGGAATATGACGAGAATGATAAGGAGCGATTGCGCCTCAAGCTGAAAGCACTGAGGCTTTTTGTTCAGTTGCTAACTGATATGGGTAAGTCTGACGTAGTTGTCAATTTGGATGAATGGTATCAGTTGTTTGACTCGCGAAAAGTAGAACCAAAATCCGCGAAAAAGTACATTTTTAGAACCGCTGCTTATATTTTCAATCTATTCGATCAGAACGAAGACCGCATTATATCCAAAAAGGAATACCTGGATATGTTCAAGATCTATAATATTGATCTTCAATATTCCGAGGTTGGTTTCGAAAAATTAGATACCAATCAAGATGGTCAGATCTCGTTAATGGAAATGGTCAACGGATTTAGGGACTTTTTGATGTCCTCTGATCCAGACGCTGCAGGTAATTGGATTTTTGGGGACTGGAAGTCTATTAGCGCCGCCTAATGAATTATCACCATGTCGTTTGATATTAGAAAGCAGAAGCTTACTTATCTTTTTCAAATTCTGGATTCTGATAAAAATGGGATTCTGGAGCCAGATGATTTTGTCCTGGTGGCGGAGCGAATAAGCGATATCCTACAAATTGGGCAAGAAGATGTTCAGCGATTGCAATTGAAATTCAAAGCGACACGTATTTATATGGATCTACTCAAAGATATGGGTAAGACCAAAATTCACCTGGATAACGATGAGTGGTATTCTTTTTTTGTTTCAAACGATGAATCCGATACGAGTGCAGCAAAACGGTATATTCTTGGAACAGCTTCTTACATTTTCATGCTCTTTGATCAAAATGGAGATAAGCATATTTCAAAAAAGGAGTATCAGGATATGTTCACGGTTTATCAAATAGACCTGCAGCATTCAGAATATGCATTTGATCAATTGGATACCAATCATGACGGTCAAATATCGATGGCTGAAATGGTGGATGGATTTGAAGATTTCTTTCTATCCAAAGATCCGGAAGCGGCAGGTAATTGGATATTTGGAGACTGGAAGTCAATCAATGCCACATGACATGAAATTGACCTCCAGATGAATCTCAATTATTTTAAACTCCTTCTGCCTCAACAGTTTGTACTTCGGGTATCATTTTCTTCAAAAGATTTTCGATACCAGCCTTTAGTGTGACAGTTGATGAGGGACATCCACTGCATGCACCTTGAAGCAATACCTTTACAGTACCTTCTGCATAAGAATCAAAGGTGATGGCACCACCATCCATTTCTACTGCTGGACGAATGTACTCATCCAACACTCCTTTGATTTTTGCTTCGATATCTGAATCAGTGTCTTGCACCTTGTGATCTTCTTCCACATCAGCCTCAGTCAAAATCTGCTTTCCAGCTTCCAGGAAACTCTTAATGTATTGTTGGATTTCATGTTTCACTTCTGCCCACTCTACATCTTCCGCTTTGGTGACCGTTACAAAGTTGCTCATGTAAAACACTCGATTCACGTACGGAAAATCAAATAATTCACTGGCAAGAGGCGCTTCAGAAGCACTTGCCTTGTCAGGAAAATCCCTGCTTACTCCTTCAGGTAACAAAAGGAAGTTAAGGACGAACTTCAAGGAGTTCGGGTTAGGATTGGACTCAGTGTATATGTTGATTGGTTGTTTCGTTGCTTCCATTGTACTTTCGTTAGCTTCTTGTAATAAATGCAAAAGTCGCTCAAAAGTTCAACAATGCCAGATTAATTTCTGTTTTGTCTCGATTCTTCTCGGGGATAAAGAAAAAAGGCAGCTTCTCAAGCTGCCTGTTCCGTTTTCACCGTCTGTGAAAACCCGCCTTATTGTTGATGGACTATCGCTGATGCGAATAGCAACAGACCGATCATGAGTTCAATTTTAGCTGTTCGAATAGTCAATTTTTAGATGAATGATTATCCGTTGAGGTTTGTCGATTATTTGTAGACTAATTATGATTATTCGTTTTGGGTCAAATAAAAAATGGCGGCTCCTGGAGCCGCCATTTTGCTTTCACAAATGTGATAGCCGCCTTAGTGTTTTATGATTACTCGACTCATGGTTTCCTTTACCAGGTAAATGCCATTCGATAGATGCGAGGTGTCCGTTTTTTCGTTGAGCCTTCCTTGAAGAACAACATTCCCTTCCAGGTTGATTAATGTAAAACGGCCATTCGCCTTTCCTTCCACTATGATGAAATCTGATGAAGGGTTAGGGTACACATTGACTGAATTATTTTCCAAACCTAACGTGATCGCAATATCTGCTTCTTCTACGGTCACTTCGAAGGTTTGTGAATAAGTTCCATTCACTTCATTTCCATCATTTGCGGTCACTGTGAAAGTTTCTGAACCACTTGCATCTGTAATGGCAGTGATAACTATAGATGTTCCATCAATTGCAACATTTACCACGCTACTGTTTTCTGGTGAAATGGTATAGGTCACTGTTTCATCCGCTTCATTAGCTGGTACATCCATGATGATGTTGATCATTTCCGTACTCGTGAAGTTGTTCTCAAGTTCAAACGAAGTAACATCAAGGGTGAATACAGGAGCATCATTTATGCTCATCACGTTCACTGGCAGATCATAAGAAGTGCCTGTTTCTGCACCAATCTCATCAAATGCTGTCAACTGTATTACTCCACTTCCGAAAGCGTCTGCATTTGGTGTTACCGAAAGGATGTTACCATCCAATGCGATTGTGAAGATGGCGCTGGATGCCTCATCTACGTTGATCGAGTAGGTCATCTCATCTCCATCAGGGTCAGAAAATACGGTTGATAAATCGATAGTCTCCGTAGCAGCATCTTCATCTAAAGCCAACTCTGGCGAGCTAATTAATTCTGGTAAACTGTTAATAGGAGTCACTGTGACAGATAATGTGTTATGAGTAGTCACATAGGAGTCATTGGCAGTAACCGTAATCTCGGCCGTACCTGACTGATCGGTTATTGGAGTTATGGTTAATGTGCTACCATCAAGAGTTGCTGTAAATGCACTTGCACTGAAATCAAGCATTCCAAAGCTCAATTTATCCTCGTCTGCATCAATAAATAGCGTTGAAACATCCACAGTCATTCCCTCACCATTTTCAGTAAGAGAAATTGGATCCATGCTCACTGCAGAAGGTGCATCATTTACTGACTCCACTGTCACTACGATCACATAGTCAAGTGAAGAAACGGCATCTGAAGCTCTCACTTCTACATTTTGTGTGCCATGAGCGTTAGCTTCCAAGGAGATAGTAAGTGTGCTCTCAGAAATACTTGCTGTCAAAATTGGATTTTCACCTACCACTTCGTTATTGATTTGGAAAGTAAGTGCATCACCATCATCATCAGAGAAGATCGTATTTAAATCAACTGTAAAGTCATTTTCATCTTCCTGAAGTGTCACCGTGTAAGGTTCCAACACCTCCGGCTCATCATTCACATTCTCTACGGTAATAGTGAACACATCTGAAGCAGTCAAGGATCCATCAGTCACTGTTATTGATACTGTAGTTACTCCAACATTTGTTTGTGCAGGTGTACCCGATATCAATCCACTTTCTGAAATGCTTATCCAATCTATATTTTCACCAGTCTCATTCGTGAAGGTGATCTCTGAAATGCTCAACTCATCACCATCCACATCATCGAATGATGCGATATTGAACTGATAACTAAACGCTACGTCCTCTGTGGCCATCTGGTCAGCAATAGCATTCACCAACTCTGGCGCATCGTTTATTGAGTTGACTGTAACGATGATTTCATCTGATACTTCTAGCTGACCATCAGAAGCTGTCAAAGTAAGAGTGGCAGGGCCATAGTAATTTTCTGCTAATGTGACAGATAGGACATCTCCATCAATATTAGGTATCACTCCAGATGTGTCGGACGTTACTGTGAATGTGAGTGCGTCGCCATCAGCATCATTAAATACACCTGACAAATTATTACTTAACTCAATAGATCCATCTTCGTCAACTGAAGCATCGCTAATTAGGGTAACGATAGTAGGCGTCTGATTGTCCAGAACACTAAAGGTAAAATCTGCAGAAGCCAGATTGTTTTCAGTTTCTCCATCGTTTGCAGTTACTGTAAAGGTTTGTGAGCCTATCTGATCAGCTATTGATGCGAAGGATACTTCTCCTGTCGTAGCATCAATTGATACATTAGCAAAAGCTACGCTCGCAGGTGAAATAGTGTAGGTCACTACCTGATCTGTTTCATCAGCAGGAACTTCATCAGGGTTTACCGAAATAGAAACATTTTCAGTAAAGTTGATTGATACATTCAACGCAAGGTCGCTAAGTGAAAATACTGGGGCATCATTGACCGCATTAATTGTCAATGCAAATTCATCCGTGATAGTCGTATCAGCAATAGAGGCAACTAAAGACACTGTTCCAGAACCATTAAAGTTCTCCGTCAGCTCTTCAAGTTGAATAGCACCATCATTCAGTACTAGTGAGACTTCTTCTCCAAGATCATGAGATATTTCATAGGAGATGTTTGATGCGTTTGGATTGCTAAATACTTCGCTTATCTCTGCGACCAAAGTTTGAGCCTCATCATCTTCGTTAAGAACAATGTCAGTAATTGGGTTAATTAGTTCAGGAGTCTCAAGCTCAGGCATGTTGAAAAGCGCATCCACCTCTATGGATGATAATACACTTTCATAGATTCTCACGTCATCCATCAATCCATTGTAGTAGAACCATCCCCCATTACCAAAAGGCCAGTTACCTCCTGTGTAGGCTGCTCCAAGTTGAGATACGGCCAAACTGATTTTGGTGTAGGCAGAGCTCGTGTTTAATAATTCATTGTCGATGTAAAGATTTTGTTCTCCTGAAGTTGCGGTTAATACAAGATGGTGCCATTCATCATCGCTCTGATTGCCAGCTGGCATTGCTGACGTAGATGATTGCCAGAATGCGCCATACAATTCCTGATCTGCATCATCGATAGTAACTACAGGCACATAGGAACTCGGACTTTGACCAACTGCAGTGTTCTGGTAACCAAGAAGTGCTCCAAAATCAGAAGTTTTGAACCAAAGGGAAATGGATATAGAGTCTTTTACCAACATATCGGAAGGTAAGGACATGATACTAGAGGATCCATCAAACTGGTAAGCTGCATCGGTATTTCCAAATCGATCTTCTGCAGAAACTGTTGATGATGGTGTAGCATCGTTATCCATACCACTAGCATCTGTTCCATCAGATGTAGGATAGAAAGCTACAAGATTGGATGAAATATCAGCAATGGAAAAGATGAAGCTACAGTCCTGTTCATTGCTTGAATTTTCATTTTCATCGGTAGCGATTATTGTAATTGGGGTACTTCCTTCGGCTACTTCTGTTATTACTAACTGATCACCTGTAATAGCAACAGTGGCGATAGAATCGTGTGAATACGCCTAATAAGTCATTGTCAATCCATTGTCATGGTAGAAGATATCTGATAAGTCTACCGTATAGGTGTCAAATCCAGGAAGGATCACTTTGTCTTTGAGTTCACCAACCACCTGAGGATAGTCCACATCTAAAATGTTAATGGTCAAGGTTTCAGAATAAGAAGCTCCTTCACTATCAGTCACAGTGATTTCCACATCTACTGTAGTGGACGTTTCGTAATCAAAGGAACTTGCAGTATACAATTCCACTCCATCAATGGTGAATTCCGTACTTGTAGTAGAGAAAGTGAATGTTTCATTTGCATCATCATCAGTAGCTGCCAGATCTCCAATATAAGTGCCTGTTGGTTCGTTTTCACTCACCTCATTTTCATCCAGCTCGATTGCTGATGGTGCGTCGTTGATATCATTTGCTGTGATGGTAAACGTCTCGTCATAAGTAGCTCCATGATTGTCTGTGGTGGTTATAGTAATCTCAAAAGAGCTTTGAGTTTCAAAATCAATTTCATCAATAGTTATCAAATCAGAATCTGAAATATCAAAAAAGCTCGCATCTGTTCCAGATATGGTATAAGTATGCGTATTTCCAAGGTTTGGATCTGTAGTAGATAAAGTGGCCACAGTAGAGCCAATTGTGACATTTTCATCAATTGCAGTAGCAGTAAGTTCAATGTCAGTAGGAGCATCATTTTTCACAAAACCACCCAAAGAGAATAATGTCGCTATTTCATTTTCAGTGAGTGCTTTTTGGAAAAATGCAATGTCATCTAAATCTCCAGGAAACTCTCTTCTTAAATGTGTATTTCCTGATGACTGTGCAATGATCCCAAATGTCCAACTTTGACCATTTTGGAAAGAGGAAGGAGTCCCTGATGCAACGGCAGTTCCATCCAGGTAGACGAAAACATCACCACCAGAACCAACTACGGTCACCATATACCAGCTATCAGCGTTGACAGAAGCACTAGTTACTAAATCCATAGTATTAGCAAAACTACCTGTCTTGAAAGTCTGTACTCTTAACTCGTTGCTACCGTCTAACAAGACCGACATACCACCAACTTCTCCTCCGGAGGTATAATGGTGACGACTATCTACTATGTATTTATTAGTAGAGTTCGTTGATGTCTCTAATTTAATCCAGGCATTAATGGAGAAGTCTGTGGTAATATCAACGATTGGGTCTGCTACAGCAGCGAAGTTGGCATTGGCTATTTGAATCGCATTGTCTGCATCACCAAATCGGTCGATATCTGGTGTTGCTCCATAGTCAATTCCATCTATTTCTTCTACAAAATCTTCAAAGGTGCCACCAGTGAAAGCGTATAACGCATATTCATCATTTGGTCCTAATTCTACTACATTGTTGATCGTGATGGAAAATGCTTTTGTGAAGGTTTCACCTAAAGCATCTTCTGTAGTAATCTCGATTTCGTAGGAATTTTTCGTTTCAAAGTCTGGTGAAATAGCAAGCTGGAGTTCATTGCTGTTCCCTATAGAAAAAGATGCTGCATCAGTACCTCCCACAGTGTATGCGAAGGTATCTCCAGACGTAGGGTCAGTGGTGCTTAGGGTACCTACTACCGATCCTATTGCTTCATTTTCATCAATTGAAGTTGCAGAAAGACTGATGTCAGATGGTGCTTGACTCTCGGACACTTCAACATCATCAATGATAATTTGTGAAGTAGCTACTCCGTGAGTAGTGACGAAACCTATTCTGATGAATTCTCCTTGTGTGCTATTTCCTAGCTGAGCAAAGTTCACTTCCACTTCTTCAAGTGCCTGCTCTGAACTGACTGTAATCTCTTCCAGTAAAGTGTTTGTACTCTGGTCAGCAGGATCTCCTGAGGTGCTCTGATAAACTTTTAAGGTACCTCCAGAAGGCCCTGTACCTCCGTTGTTGCTGCTCCCAAGTTGGAATGTTAATGTCCTGGTATGTAGATCAATTAGCTCAGGCAGGGTTATATAAGATTCGGTAGTGGCTGATGATGAATAAACGAGTGCATTGGAAGCAGAAGTTCCGATGCTTTCTTCCACATAAATGGAAGATGCTGCATTCGTTTCCCATCCATCAGGCACTTCAGTACCAGAGACTACAAAACTGTTAAAATCTTCAGTAAGTGTAGCTGTTGCTTCCTTCTTGATGTTTACAGTAAATTGTAAATCATATGCCAGTGCGGTACTACCTGTAGGAGAACTTGCCCATGCACTTCCACCTGCATACACGTCATTATCACTTCTGGTTATACGATATTCATCAGGTCCATTGAACCGAATACCGTAGGTTTGACCTTCTGTCAAGATAATATTCTGACTGCTAAGGTCTATGGTGTTGGTACCATATAAAGGCGAGGGATAGACACTTGCCAGGTTGGGACCAGAAAATCCCCCATCTATGATGTGGATATAAATCGTAGCAGGTATCGAGCCGACTAGATCAAAAGAAAGAGATTCCAATTTCCCCGTTCGACAAGCCGTAAACGTCTGTCCCTGTGCATAGGAAGAGAAACCATTATAAAGTGCGTAGTTGGAGCCTCCAGCTGCGCTGAGCTCACATTCACGCTGCGCTGAGCCTAGAAGGCTTGTTAAAATAGAAATACTAAGGAGTAGGGCTTTTTTCATATTATATGACAGTTAAAACAGCCCAAAAATTCTACTCAATAATGGAATGAACGGAGTGATATGAGAGAGTCACCCGATTTCATGAGAATGTGTCAAGATTTAATTAGAATTTGTAAATCTGTATTTCGGAGGGAGTGATTAGTGATTCATAACTCCTGAAGAGCCTTCATCAATTGGTCTTTTTTTCGCACGGAAACTGGAAGGATGTCTCCATTTTTCATCACCACACTGCCACCTTCTCGTTTGTCATAATGATCAAAGTAAATCAAGTTGATTAGGTGAGATTGATGGCATCGGAAGAAATATTGTCCCGAAAACAGGTTTTCATATTCTTTTAAAGTCGTAGAAACCAGTATGGTTCTATCTTCGGTGAGAAAAAACTTAGTGTAATTGTCACTAGACTCACATCGGATAATTTCTCCAGTATCTACCAGATAGACCTTCTCGGAGTCCTTAAGAACAATTTTCGACAATTTCTTTTGCTCTAAATTCTGCTCCAATGCTTTCAGTTGGATTCCTGAAATAGTCTTTTCATGTGATTCTTTGGCTTTATTGACTGCACGCTCCAAATCATCTGGATCGATTGGCTTTAGGATGTAGTCAATAGCCGAGAATTTGAAGGCTTTGACCGCATATTCGTTGTGTCCGGTGACGAAAATGACCGAGAAATTACGTTGAGGAAATGCATGCACGATATCAAACCCCAAACCATCAGGCATCTCAATATCCAAAAAGGCAATGTCAGGAGCTGTTTCCTTAATTAACTGAATACCTTCTTTGACACCACTCGCAAGGCCTACCACCTCAATATCAGGACAATAGATTGATAATAGCGTGTTGGTAGACTCTCTCAACGATATTTCATCATCCACTATAACTGCCCGCATGGGATCAAAAGTAGGCGTAAATGAGCAATCTTAACAGATAGGAGCTAATTAATTAAGATAAGTAGGGTAATGTAAGAATGGCCTTTGTTCCCTTAGCTTGAGTGTCAGAATAGGAGAATTTGTATTTAGATTTAAACTGTTGACTAAGAATGGAAAGTCGCTCTTTGGTAATTTTAGTGGCGAGAGATCGATGTTCCCTGGATACTATTGTTTGAGGTTGTAGGCCTTTGCCATTATCTGCTACCGATAAAGAAATATTTTTTCCAGTATTTGTAAATGAAACTATCACCTCTCCATTTGGGATTCCATTTAACCCATGTTCTATAGCATTCTCTACAAGGGGTTGAGCAAACAGGGGAGGTATTCTGAATTCGTCAGGTTCAATTGCTTCATCCACTTCTATCTTAAAATCAAAAGAATGGTTAAAGCGGAGTTGTTGAATCTGTAGATAATTAGACAGCATATCTACTTCCTCAGTGATGGTAATAAAATCCTCTCGACTGTGTTCAAGGATTTGTCGCATGAGTTTACCAAACTTGGACAAGTATTTTACAGATTCTTTTGTATCACTTTGCAGTATGTAATTTTGGATAGAAGCCAATGCATTGAAAATGAAGTGTGGATTCATCTGTAACCTGAGCATTCGTTGCTCCAGGTCCGATACTGCTTGCTGATGGCGGTATTTGCGCTGTTGATAAAAAACAACACCTCCAAGGATGATCACAAGAATAGCGACGCCAGCCACCAGTAATTGAGTGTTTCTTTGACTTAATTTAAGCTCTTGAATTTGTGCTTGCTGAGATAAGCTTTCTATTTCCTGATCCTTTTTAGCTGTTTCATATTGTGTTTCCAGCGTGGTAAGTTGTTTGTTCTTTTGTTCGTTGAACAAGCTGTCATTCAAAGATTTAAAATCTTTGTGAAATTTAAAGGCTTGTTCAAAATTGCCTCCTTTTTCGTAGGCTTCTGCTAATATTCCATAGACATCCTTGATCCGGGTCTTTTCGCTGATGATCTGATAGTTTTCCAGAGCTCTCTCGGCGTAGTGAATGGCTTCTTTATAATTACTAACCGCAATAGCAGTTTCGGCCAATCGGAGATTGGAATACCCAAGATTCCAAGCGGAACCACTTGGTCCGACTAAATCAATTGTCTGTTGGTATTGCTGCTTTGCTTTTTGATAATCCCTCAGTGCTTTATATGAGTCGCCAATTAGGTTGCTGGCAGAGGCAATCCGGAGGGTGTCTTCTGTCTTGACTCCCAGTTGGTACGCCTTTTCTAAAAGCTGTAATCCCGAATCAGGAAGATTGTTTTTGTTTAGTAAATATCCAGTAGTAATGAAGGTGTTGGCAATATTGGAGGTGTCCTTCAATTCAATAAACTCATTAAGTCCACGACGTAATATGACCAGGGCCATAGAGTCATTTTGGCGTTTCATGTGCAGTAGCCCAAGGTTGTATTGTATTCTTGCTATGCCAATTCTATTATCAATCTGTTCATGAATATTTAGTGACTGATAGTAAAACTCTTGTGCTTCAATATAATCTGATGAGATATCGGCAATCATTCCTCTAACACGAAGTGCTTCAGCTATGTAAAGACTGTCATTTGCTTGATGTGCTAGAGAGTCAAGCGTGTTCACATAGAAGCGGGCAGAATCAATATTGAGATACACAAACTCATGAGCTGCTTTAAAAGTAGCTTTTAGAGATTGTGCTTGTATCATGTTGTTACAGGATAGCCATGTTGAGAAGACAATCCCGAAAGACAATTTCCATTTCATGAGCTCGAATGGTTGCGGGCGATGAACTCAAATTGGTTTAATAATTTATTCTAATTCCTGGAAAGCTCTCCTTCACTGTCAGCGATCACCGTAGCTACAGTTGCATCTCCTGTTACATTCACAACTGTTCTACACATGTCGAGAATTCTGTCAACAGGGAAGATTATCGCAATCCAGGCTGGATTGAGCCCAACCGATTGAAGCACAATGATCATCATGATGAGTCCAGCGCTTGGTACTGCTGCAGCACCGATGGAAGCAAGCGTAGCTGTTAAAACAATGGTAAGTTGTTGAGCCAAAGTCAGATCAACCAAATGCATTTGAGCTAAGAAAACTACAGCTACTGCCTGGTATAGACTGGTTCCATCCATGTTGACTGTGGCTCCAACAGGTAGCACGAAACTGGCAATGTTTTTAGATACTCCCATGTTTTCTTCCACACATTCCATCGTTACTGGCAGTGTAGCTGCACTGGAACTTGTAGAAAAAGCAAGAAACTGTGCTGGAGAGATGTTTTTGAAGAATTGTTTGTAGCTCAGATCCTTGATGAATAACACCGCTATCAATGGGTAGAAAACGAAGACCATGAAAGCAAGGCCTAAGACTAATGTGATGGAGTAGGAGCCAAGCCCCTTGAATATTTCAAATACTTCTGCCGGAGAATCCGCCATTTTAGCAATAACACCAGCCAACAAACAGAACACGAAAAATGGCGCGGCTTTCATGACCAAATCAACCATCTTCAAGAATACCTCGTTTGCACCATCAATAAACTGGATAACAGGCTTGGCTTTTTCTGAAGGTATTAGTACCAGTGTAATACCAAAGAAGATGGCGAAGAAGATTACCTGCAGCATCAGTTTGTTATTGGAGATACTTACGATGATGTTTTCAGGTACCATATCTACTACGAACTGTAGTGGTGGGGCATCTTGTGTCTCAGCCGCAGCAGCCATTTTATCAGAGATGTCTGTTTTTGGAGCAGAGTAATTTGGATCATTGGTTACCTCTTTTACCACGTCAGCATATTGTGGATCAGAAAGGAAGTCCTTATCATCTTTAGGCTTCACACCGGAAGTCTCAGCAACCCACAATTCATATGTAATGCGATTTTTGACACGTTGATCATTGTCGATATAATCTCCAGGTTTGATCACATTCACCAATAGTAACCCTACTCCTACTGCGATTACCGTGGTAACGAGGTAAGTACCTAAAGTTTTAGCTCCAAGTCTACCAAGCTTGGTTACATCACTCAATCCTGACACGCCACTGATGATGGAGAAGAGAACCAATGGAACGGCAATAAACTTCAGCAGTCTGATGAATATGGTTCCAAATGGATCGATCCAGCTAATGGTAAATTCATTCCAGCCCATAGCGCTAGAGATAAACGCGTAGATGACTCCCAGAATTAAACCAATAATGATCTTGACGTGAAGAGGTAAGTTTTTCATAAGTTGATGCTTCCTGTGTCTATTCTTGTTGAGATTAAACCTCTAATTTATTCGTTCTCGCTATCAATAGGAAATCAGCAATGACAAGTGCGGCCATAGCTTCCACAATCGGTACAGCACGAGGTACTACGCATGGATCGTGTCTTCCTTTTCCTGAAACTACGGCTTCCTTTCCATGCTTATCGATGCTCTCCTGGTCTTGCATGATAGTAGCAACCGGTTTGAAAGCCACATTGAAATAAATATCCTGACCATTAGAAATTCCTCCCTGGATACCACCTGAGTAGTTCGTTTTTGTTTTCACCACACCGTCCTCCACATAGAAGGCATCATTGTGCTCAGATCCTCGCATTTTCACGCCTTCAAATCCGCTACCGTATTCAAAACCTTTTACCGCATTGATGCTGAGCATGGCTTTTCCTAATTCTGCGTGAAGTTTGTCGAATGCTGGTTCTCCTAGGCCTGTAGGTACACCTTTGATTACTCCAGTGACCACTCCACCTACTGTGTCACGATCTTTACGAACCTGATCAATGTAGTCATACATCTTTTGAGCAATTTCCTGATCAGGGCATCGAACATCATTGAGTTCAGTCTGAGATAAGTCTAATTCCGTATAGTGCTTGTTGAGGGATAAATCACCAACCTGAGAGACGTATGCATGAAAGGAGATACCAAACTTCTTAAGCATTAGTTTTGCAATGGCCCCGGCAGCGACTCTGGCAGCAGTTTCTCGCGCGGAACTTCTTCCACCACCTCGGTAGTCACGAATGCCATATTTGGTCTCGTAAGTATAGTCAGCATGGGAAGGTCTGAATTTCTCAGCAATGTGACCGTAATCTTTACTTTTTTGATCCTTGTTTCGAATCACCATTCCAATAGGGGTGCCTGTTGTCATATCATCAAACACACCACTCAAGATTTCCACCTGATCTTCTTCCTTTCGTTGGGTCACGATTTTGGATTGACCTGGTTTTCTTCGTGCCAGTTCATTTTGAATGAATTCCATATCTATAGGAATTCCTGCCGGACAACCATTAATGGTCACGCCAATAGCTGCGCCATGTGATTCTCCGAATGTTGTAATGCTAAAAATCTTTCCGAATATATTTCCCATCTCTCCTTTGATTCTATATCAACCAAACGGGCAAAGATATTCGCATTTCATTGCGATTGGCTATGTTTTGGAGGATTTTAAAAGGATCGGGAATAGAAAATTTGGCTTTCTTATTTTTTGAATACCATATATCCTGTTAGTCCCAACATAATCACGATGAAAATATTAGTGAGAATGGTCATCCAGGAGCCATCATTAAGACCAGATAGCGTATTGTCCTTAAATTCAACTCCATCATAAAACGAGCCCATGTCATTTGACAGGATGTATTCATTTTTACGACTTGCACCACTTACCACGAGTGTCTGATTGGATCTTAGTGTATCGTATTTATCTTCCTCCGGATTGAAAAAGATCCACTGGAAGTAATTACCTAATTTATAGGAGCCAGGCTCGTTAGGTATTCCATAATAATTAAAACTCTTGGTTCCAGTGACTCTTCCGGAAGATCTTGTGATGTCCTGTTTCACATTAGGGGCATAAAAATCAAAAGCATCAGTGGTTGGTAAGCTTGGTTCTTCCATGGCACTAATGTTTCCCTCACCAATGATATTGAATGAGTAATTAAAGCTCTCACCGGTTTTTAACTCCAGGCTATTGATTTTTTCAGCTAGTCTATAATCACCAACTGCTACTCTCTCCTTCAGTGGGTGAGGAGGTAACTCTTTTACTTTTACTGTTTTTGGTTTGGAGTAGAATGTTTCATAATCCTCCATTCTGTTTCGTCCAAAGAAGGAAGGGTTTTTTGCTACTTTATATTTAATGAGCTTTAGTCCAACCGAAGGGAAAGAGATTTCATCCAGGTTTAATGGATAGAATGCAGCTTGATAGATCTTGTATTGGGTATATGCCCTGTTGTTAATAGTTACAGGCTGTCCATTGATGTTGTCAATATTGAAATTTTCCTCCCAACAACTGGCTGGCTTGATCTCTTTTACAATATCAGTGATTTGCTTGCCCAGATCATAGAATCTCATGTCTGCACGATTCGATTCTGCAACGTAGAATGCAAGTGTCGTAGTAAATCCTTCGCCTACGTAGACTTCAGGTTTATCGGTGGTTAGTGCCAAGAACGCATCGGCTTCCACATCAATGAACTCGGTTGGTTCCGATTCTCTTTTTCTGAACATATCAAAAGGATCGCCAAACGGATCATTGGATCGCCTTTGCTGTTGCTGCTTGGCTTCTCCCACTTTGATGGTAAATGAACTTACCGAAATTTGTTCTCCATTCACTTCCATTGAGAACCCAGGTACGTTGAAGTTGCCCTCTCGTGTTGGTTGATAATTTTGAGTAATGCTTTGAGAGGAAGTCATCTTTCCGTTGATGAAGCTGGTAGACGATGAAGAAGATGTACCCCTCTTCACAAATCCCTCAATGTCAGGAAATGGACTGTAGTTTTTTAAGCGCTCGTTTTCTACTGTAAGAGTCATCTTAAAGTACTGGTTGACAGCCACATCAGTAGTACCAATTTCTATTTTCTTATCCTGTGCAAATAGGTTGCTGATTAAAACTAGAATGAAAAAACAACCTAACCCGAAATCCCTCGTATTTATCATATAGTTAAAATGAAAACGATTGCAATTTGTCAATCAAACATTAGCTTCAAAGCTAAAAATTGTTTAACTTTTCCTTAACTGCGTTTTCAAAGGAAAACGTCAAATTTACATCATTAGTTAACCCTTTAACAAAATTTTAGATTTATGTTAGAGTATTTCAAAACCATCCTTTCAAAAGTGAGTTTTGACCGGTGGCTCTTTGAGAAAGAGCTGAAGAAAGCAATTAAGTCTCTCGTCCCGGATGAAATAAGGACCTTACGGGACTGGTGTTACGATCAATTCGGTCAAATCTACGAATCAATATTAGATAAATGTTTTACAAGGGCGTTAGCCTAAAATTTAGAAAGGCCTCCAATTTGGAGGCCTTTTTTATGATCATTTATTTTTTGACTTACTCGCCTATTTCACTCAGTAGCTGATCTACAGCAGCTTTTAGCTGAGGATCAATTCCTTTCACTTTGTATGCTGGTGGATTTTCAACTAATATGTCTGGTACTGCAGGACCATGTTCCATATTCTTTTCAGTGTCTTTTACATACCAGGCTCTAAATGGCATTCGTACATAGGAGCCATCAATTAGTCCATATCCTCCAGTTGAGATTACCGCACCAAATGTTGGTTGACCAACAAGTGTGCCCAGGTCTAAACCTTTGTAAGCATGTGAAAAAATCTCAGCATTGGAGTAACTGTTGGCATTACAAAGAGCAATAGATGGTTTGGTCCAGGCTGCCAACGGTAAGCGCTCTCCAAATGGATAGGTGTCTCTGAACTTCAAATGCTCTGCGTCCAGATTTTCAGCTGCTCCTCTTGGAATGGTATAGGCATGTTGTCTTACGGTAAGCACGGCCATCAAGTAGTCAGTAGTCCAACCGCCTCCGTTGTAGCGTACATCAATCACAATACCGTCTTTTCCATATCCAGCTGCCATCAACTCTCGCTCAAACCGTTCAAAACTAGTCCAATTCATTCCTTGGATATGCAAGTAACCAAGCTTACCATTAGAGTATTTCTCAACCAATGCTCTTCTGGTTTCTACCCAGTCATCATACAATTCTCCTCTCAGGGAACTCATTGGCCAAATGACCGTCTCCATTGACTTACCTTTTCGTGAAACTTCCAATAGGATC
The DNA here is from genome assembly GCA_002729235.1 of Rickettsiales bacterium. Taxonomy (GTDB): domain Bacteria; phylum Bacteroidota; class Bacteroidia; order Cytophagales; family Cyclobacteriaceae; genus Marinoscillum. Next base: position 81,307 of record PBTY01000040.1, read on the forward strand.
GGATTTTTGTTTTCGTTTGTCAGCAAGGAGTAGAAATTGGTAGTTTGTGTAACAGACTGTTGGTTTACAGAAAGTATAATATCACCAACCATCAATTTACTTTCGGTTCTAGATGCTGGACTTCCTGGAAGTATTTTTTCTACTTGAAAACCGGAGGAAGTATTGGTTCCAGAAATACCAAGAAGTCCTGTTGTTTGGTCCTGGGTTTCTTTTTGATTTTCTCCACCGCGATAGCCCATATGACTTGAGTTGAGTTGACCCAGCATTTGGTTGTAGATGTAGGTGAAGTCTTCTTTGGTGCTAGCTTTTAGTGCGAGAGGTTTGTACTTTGCTTTTAGTGCTTTCCAGTCATTGCCATGGAAGTTTGGATCATAGAATCCCTGATCCAGAGCACGCCATCCTTCCTCAAAGATTTGCTCGTGTTCCGCGACATAGTCGATATTGACAGAAGAGGATGTGGAAAGCGTTTCTTTCTTATCGTCACTGGTTTTAATTCGTTCGAGCTTGCCCCCTCTGGACACGATATAGACATACTTACCATCATTATCCAATGTAAAACCGTTTGGACTTAGATTGCCACCAGCAAGTTCTTTGTTATCCGAGCCGTCCCATTTGATTTTGTAAAGATTTCGCTCAACTTCATAATCCTGTCTGCCAGCGGAGCCAAGAGTGTAATAAATGAACTCTCCTTTCTTATCAAATGTGAAATCAGATTCATTGCCTGCAAAGGATGTCACCTGGCTAAGTCGCTCGTAGATTTTGTCAAAGTCTATTTGGATCATTGGCTCAGAAGAGGACTCTTCGTCTTTGTCTTTAGACTTGTCCGAATCTTTCTTGTCTTTCCCCTCATCTTCAGGATACCAGTCCCGTTGAAGTTTTGTTTTTTCCCAATCTTCTTTCTTCAACCATACAAACCAGATGTCAACATCGCCATTGTTTCTAGCAGATAAGAATCCAAGTTTAGACCCATCTTTACTCCAGGTAGGATTGCTATCTCTTTTTGGGTGCATGGTAACGTTAACTGGCTCTTTGGACTTGTCTGCCGGTTGGATAAATACCTCGTCGTTGAAGTTCAAATCAGAAAGTGAATAAGCTAACCATTTACTATCCGGTGACCAACTCAGCCCTCCTGGAGAATCCCAGCCGTCTTGCATGGTCAGTTGATTGGATAGGGTTCCAGTGCTGGAAATATCAGCAACTAGGAGTTTACCACGATTTTGCTGATAAGCGATTTTTTTCTGGTCAGGACTAATTACCAGGTTGGATTCATCCTCATCAGTGGAAGTAATTCGTGTGAGCTTGTGTTTTAGTGATTTGAAAAGATCTTTTTCGTTAGCATCAGCGGAAGTTGCCGTGTAAATGTCATATTGTCCATTGCGATCTGATGTAAATAGCAAGGTTTCGTTATTTAGCCATTGAATATCACGTTCTCTTGAAGGTGAATCAGTGATTCTGACACTTCTATTGAACTCCTTGTCATTCATTCTCACAAATACTTCGCCTCTAGTAATGTAGGCAGTATACTTACCATTTGGTGAAACAGCAAAGTCTTCCAGGCTATTGTTGATAGACTTGGAAACGGTCTGGTCAAAACGAATATCGCTAGCTACATCAATGGTAATTACCTCAACACTTGATCCTGCCTTAAGAATCTTCACTTGGTCAGCTAATTGATAGACGATGGTGCCATCAGCGCTTAGGTCAAATGAATTAATTCCAAATTCTGTTTCCGAAGTGATTGGTGAAGAATTTCCATCAAGGGATAGCTCATGAATGTTATATCTTCCGCTTTGAGGAGTCACATAATATAAGGTATTGTTGTCCTTCCATTTTGGGCTATAATCATTGCCATCAAAATCTGTCAGTTGTGTGTACTCATCTGCACTGATGTCATATACCCAAACATCTCTATTAGCAGGACCTCTGTAAGCCTCTCTTTCTAATCTACATGTTCCTCTTACAAATGCAATTTTTGACCCATCAGGAGATAAAGTGGCGTCGAATCCAAGTGCGTCAAGTGCAAGCGAAGGAGTGCCTCCAGAAGTGGAGACCTTCTGTATTTCATATTCTCTTTCTACCTGAGCATATAGTCTACGAGTTAGGAATAGTACTTCTCCTTTTGTGGTGAAATCAGTTACATGATCATTGCTGGAGTGAAAAGTCAATCTTTTAGGTATGCCACCTTTAGCACTAATGGTGAATACGTCAAAGTTGCCATATCGGTCGCTATTGAATGCTAATTGTGATCCGTCTTTACTCCAAACGGGACTTACATCGTATGCCTCATGGATGGTCAGTCGATCAGCTCTACCGCCTGAACTGGGAACTGTCCAGATGTCACCCTGATATGAGAATGCAATGGTGCTCCCATCGGGGCTGATACTAGGGGTTAGGATTAGTGGTTGAGCATAAGTAGTCAGCCCAATTACCAGGAAACTGAAAAGTAGATTTATTTTCATGGCTAAGTCAATTTTTGTCAATAAGTAATCTACAAATTAGGGCGTTTTGTTTTCTCATGTCATGGATCAAGTGGCTTGATATACCAGATTTTTGATTAATGGTACTCTTACGGGATAAACAACTACTAGAAGACTGATTTAAAGAGATGGTGATCTAGATGCATCAACTATTTGGCATGAGTTTACCTTAATGTTTATTGGTGGTAATCGAATAATTTCAATCAAGTCAGGTGTGTGTAATGACGGTTTTTTGTTATCTTCATAGAACCCTAAAACTCAATAATGATGAAACTTCAGCTTTATGCCTGTGGACTGTTACTGCTGTTCAATGGTACCAACTTTGCCCAATCAACTCAAACTGAATTATTAGACTCAACATTTTTGTCTGGCAATATCCAAACACCAATTCAATTAATTAATGGACTGGTCCCAGGTATGTTGGTTTCAAAAACAAATAGCACCGATCTCAATGATTATGAAATTCGGATCAGGGGATTCAATACGGTTTCCGGAAGAGCTAATCCTTTAATTGTTTGGAACGGCATGGTTGTTCCAAGTTTTGATTTTATAGACCCAAATGATATCCGGTCAATAAAAGTTTTGCGAGGTGCTGAAACAGCTAAGTATGGAATGCAGGGAGCATCTGGCGTCATTGAGGTCACTAGTAAATCAACCACCCAGAAATTTCAGCTTAATTACCATGGGTTTGGAACAGTAGATACTAAAATATATAAGCAGAAAGTGCTTGATGCTGATGCCTTTCTATTAGCTGGAGGACAAAATTTAGGGGCGAAGACTGATTGGATTGACGAGACAACTCAAGAAGCCTTATCACATTCTCACAATGTTTCATTTGGTCAGGCTTTTGGTCCCGTAGATTACCGAGCGAGTATTAATTACAGGAATGTACAAGGGGTACAGAAGAGCACAGGTTATGAACGAATTAACGGCTCTCTTAATTTGAATTGGGAATTGTCCAGGTTTTTAGAGTTAGATTATTTTGGGTCAGTTAATGATCAATCTACCAATCCCGGTTTTGTTCAGTTAACCCGTTTTGCTCATTTTGCTAACCCCACCATGCCGATTTATTTTGAAACAGGAGATTACTTTCAGTATCTGGCTTTTGATAGTTACAATCCTAGCTCTATCATAGGATTGAGCACCAAAGAATCAGATAATTTGAATATTCTGAACAGGGTCCAGTTATCTGGTAATTTCGGGAAACTACATGCGAATGTTTATGTGGGCCGGTCTACCTCAGATAGAACCCTAAATGAAAGCTATCAGAATGAAGCAGGGTATAGAGGTCTGCCTTTTTACAATATCTACCGGGAGACCGATTACTTAAAACATACTCAGATAGGTGGTGCAATATCCATGAAAGCTGAATCTGATAATTGGGTTTTGGAACCGAAATTGAGTTTTGATAATCAGATATATGATGCAGAGTCTAGTACGACTGAACCCTTCGGATCAATAGATGAAGTCTTTCTGCGCACACAAACGGATTTCAATAAGGTTGTATTGCTAGGAGCTACTATTAGTGCAGATCTCCAAGTAGGTAAAAAGTTGTATCTAAGCGTAGGAGATCGGTTGGAGGGAAGTTCTGCGGTGCACGCCTCCAATAGAACGCAACATTTTCCATGGATTGATTCACGGGTCAATGTATCCAGGTTAATCGGGTTTGGGGGTAGTAATTTTATTTCTTTCAGTCATGGAAAATCTGGCCTTACACCTTATACTGAGGGTTTGTCTAGCAGATATGAAGAAGATGGATTTGTTCAAAGGCTAGCTAATTCTTCGTTGCAAAATGAAGTGGTCAAGAACACTGAGATAGGGCTAGACTGGGAGTCATCAGGGAAGAATTTTGGTATTGAGCTCAGTTGGTATTGTAAAACAGCTTCGAAAATGCTCTCAGAACACTACATGGTGAACGAGCTAGACAATTCCTTGTCTGGAAGAATGTACAGTAACTTTGGGAAGTTGAATAATCGTGGTATTGAGCTTTCAATTAATTATGAAGGCAACATTACTGAGCGCGTTCAGTGGAGCTCAGCTCTTGTGGCTACCACCTTTTCATCTGAATGGAAAAGCCTTACCGGAGACAATAAATTAAATTTAGACAGCACCTACCAGGGTTTGGTCTTTTATCTGGCGTCTATCCCCACAACCAACTTCTTCCAGGAGAATGAATCCTTTGGGACCCTTACGGCACTAAAAGCGAACGGGTATGATGCTCAGGGAAACTGGAATATAGTTGACAGCAATGGCGATGGTCTTGCAGGTGATTATGATGATTTGCAAATAGTTGGTCAAGGTGTGCCTCGATTAACATTTGGGTGGATGAACAACTTCAAGATGAATCGTCTGGGATTAAGATTGCTTATCACTGGAGCGTTTGGGCATAGTCTATTCAATGAAACGGCCATTTTTCAACAGCCAAATTTATCCTGGTTTAGTCAGATGAATTTCCTGGAGTCTTATTCAGAAATAGATCCTGTAGCCGATCGGTACCTCGTAGATTACTTTGTGCAAAAAGCCTCCTATGTGAGGTTGTCCAATATTGAGTTTTCTTATCAACTCGGATTGAAACCAAATGGAAAGATCAAGCAGGCAACATTGTACTTGGTAGCTAATGACCTGGTAACCTTAAGCTCATATCCGGGCAATAGTCCAGATTATAGTTTGGCGAGTCATCCCTATGGTATAGACGCAGGACGAATGGGTGATTTAAACATTGACGTTACAGGAATGGATCGGGCGAACAGAATGTTTCCCTATCGATCATTTACTGTGGGAATCAGAGCCTCGCTATTTTGAGTTGGCTAACGCCTGCTCAATATCCTCAATGATATCATCTATATGTTCCAAGCCTACTGATACACGAACTAATCCCGGAGTGATACCAACAGCTAATCTTTCTTCCTCCGAAAGTTTACTGTGGGTAGTCGACGCTGGATGAGTAGCTATGGTTCTGGTGTCGCCGAGGTTGGCAGATAGTGAAATCATCTTCAAAGCATCCAGGAATTTTCGTCCCTGTTCTATTCCACCTTTCAACTCGAAGGTGACGATTCCTCCACCTAAGCGCATTTGCTTTTTTGCGAGCTCATATTGAGGAAAACTAGGTAGAAATGGGTATCGAACCTGACTCAAAGCATCATTTCCTTCAAGATGTGAAGCCAGTTTGAGGGCATTGTCGCAATGCTTATCCATCCGCACGGCAAGAGTCTCTAAGCTTTTGGATAGGATCCACCCGTGGAATGGAGACATAGAAGGACCAGTATGTCTCGCCATGAACTTGATTTCAGGGAAAAGCTCTTTGGAAGTGATAATTGCCCCACCAATGACTCTTCCTTGTCCATCAATGAATTTAGTGGCAGAGTGTGTGACAATATCCGCTCCCCATTTGATTGGATTCTGGATGTAAGGAGTCGCAAAACAGTTGTCTACATTGACAATGATTCCTTTTGATTTAGCCAGTTTACAGATTTTTTCCAGGTCAATAAGGTCCAGTGCCGGATTGCTAGGCGTTTCCAAAAAGATCATTTTGGTTTTTGGAGTGATGGCCTTCTCCCAACCTTCATCGTCTTTGATGTCTACGTAAGTGGACGTGATTCCCCATTTTGGCAATAGTTTGGTAAGAATCTGATGTGT